>NZ_JADPIQ010000076.1:0-1417 GCF_023073015.1 Bradyrhizobium sp. 87 | reverse complement strand
GAGCTATCGCCGAAAGTTGGTGACGGCGAGAATCGGAAAGGCGGCATATCGTGGGGGTGCTTGACGCCTCCACTTCTCCACCGAAGGAGCGATATGCCGTGTCCAAAGATAACATCATCAAGCTGATTCAGCCAGGAACCGTCACCGATCAACTCACAGAAGTCTTGCGCAGCGGGGCACGCGCCCTTCTCGCCCAGGCGGTCGAGGCCGAGGTCGAGGACTTTCTCGGCAAGCATGCCGATTTGAAGACCGCGGACGGCCACCAGCGCATCGTCCGCCATGGTCACCTGCCGGAGCGGGAGGTGATGACCGGTATCGGTCCGGTTGCCGTCCGCCAGCCGCGTGTGCGCGATCGCGAGGCGGACGCCTCCGATCCCGACCGCATCCGGTTCTCTCCGGCGATCCTGCCGCCCTACATGCGGCGTTCGAAGTCGATCGAGACGCTGCTGCCGATCCTTTATCTGAAGGGGATCTCGACCGGCGACTTCTCGGAAGCGCTGGCTGCGCTGCTCGGCAAGGATGCCGCCGGGTTGTCGGCCTCCGCGATCGGTCGCCTGAAGGATGGCTGGCTCGACGAGCACATCGCGTGGCAGAAGCGCGATCTGTCGGCCAAGCGCTACGTCTATATCTGGGCCGATGGCATCCATCTGGAGGCGCGGCTCGAGGACGAAAAGCAGTGCATCCTGGTGCTGATCGGAGCGACGCCGGAAGGCCGCAAGGAACTGGTCGGCTTCACCGATGGCGCCCGCGAGAGCGCGCATGACTGGCGCGGTCTGCTGCTTGATCTGAAGCGCCGTGGGCTCGACGCGCCTCCGCAGCTCGTCATCGCCGATGGCGCACTCGGCTTCTGGAAAGCCGCCGGCGAGGTCTGGCCGAAAACGCGCGAGCAGCGCTGCTGGGTGCACAAGACTGCAAACGTGCTCGCCAAGCTGCCGAAGAGCCAGCAGCCGAAAGCCAAGCGCGCGTTGCAGGAGATCTGGATGGCTGAAACGAAGGTCGCCGCCGGGCTGGCGTTCGATGCCTTCATCGAGAGCTACGCGCTGAAATACGAGAAGGCGGCCGACTGCCTGAGCAAGGATCGAGACACGCTGCTCGCCTTCTACGACTTCCCGGCCGAGCACTGGAAACACTTGCGGACGACCAACCCCATCGAAAGCACCTTCGCCACCGTGCGCCACCGCACCATCCGATCGAAGGGTTGTCTGTCGAACGGGACCGCGCTCGCCATGGTCTTCAAACTGGTCGAGGGCGCACAGAAAAGCTGGCGCCGTCTCGATGGCCACAACCAGTTGCCAAAACTCGTTCTTGGTGTGACATTCAACGATGGGATCGAGGTCATCGCCAAGTCGACCGACCGTCAGCCCATAACCGCTGCCGCCTGACCGGCACCGCCGTCACCAAAATTTGGCGATAGCTC
>NZ_JADPIQ010000060.1:0-1435 GCF_023073015.1 Bradyrhizobium sp. 87 | reverse complement strand
CATTACAGTTGCTTTTTTGATTTGAAGTGGGCGCGTTGAGCGGCAGCCTGGTGAGCTCTGCGCCAGAAGGACCATGCGATGATGTGTGCGGGTTGAATCCGCTTCCGCGCAAGTCTGATAGCAATGCGGCGGATTTCCTGGATTGACCAACGGATCAGTGGTGGGGTGGTTATGTTTTGGCTTTTGCCGGGGGGCGCCGTTTCGTTTTTTTGGGCGGTGGCGGATTAGCGCGATGTCGGATCGCGGCCATCATGGCGAAGGCGAGCATCACCAAGGACACATGACGGTGCCAGCCATGCCAGGATCTGCTCTCGTTGTGATCGAGCCCGAACTCGTTTTTCGCCGTTTCAAAGCTGTCCTCGATCGCCCATCGATGGCCTTCGACCGCGACCAGCGTTTCAATGGCTGTTCCCGCTGGGCACCAGGTGGTGAAGAAGGCGAGGTCATCATCGGCAATGCGACGACGGATCAGTAGACCGCGTGTCCACAAACCGTCATTTGCACTGTTGGACTGCTCGGCCTCGAGATCCGCCAATTCGAGATAACACCAATCGTGCAGCCGCGGTCCTTTGGTTCCGGCTCCCGCCGACAGGCGCTTCCAGTCGGATGAGCGCCGCGTCCGGGCGAGGTCTGCAGCCGTACCGGCGACCGGCGGTCGCTTGCCCCAGGATCGAAACACATGAGCGCTGCTGACCCCAAGCACGTAGCCTTTGCCTGCCCGACGTAGTTGCTGTTCGATGTTGCCAACACCGTAGACGGTATCACCGGCAACCCACTTGAATGGTACAGACCCGGCTATCGCGCGTGCGATCATTCTCGTCGCAAGCTTTGGTTTGGTCGCAAAGCCGACATCGGCAGGCACATATGTGGCTTCCAGACGATCTGGATCGTCGGTCCATTCCTTCGGAAGATACAACGCGCGATCGATGAACGCATGGCCATGACGCGAAACGTAGGCAGCGAAGACGCCGATCTGGCAGTTCGTGATCTTTCCTGCCGAACCAGTGTATTGCCGCGCCACTCCGCATGACGCTTTGCCCTGTTTGAGAAAACCGGTCTCGTCGATCACGAGCACCGCATCGTCATCCGCCAAATGCTCGATGACATAGTCGTGCACGATATCGCGCAGGGCATCAGCGTCCCAGTCTCCACGACCCAGAATCGCCTGCTGCCGCCATGGGCCGGGATCGCCAGCCGCCTCCGCGCGCATCCAACCGGTCTTGCGCTGCTCATCTCCGAGCAGACCTTCCAGGAACAGACCTGCATTCGTCGCAACACGCTCTTGCGTGAACAACGGACGTATCCGTTGCTTGATCTCTCGAAGCGACGCCGCCCACAACGCAAGCGTCGCCTCAACCGACGCGGCCCGCGCCCACGACATTCGAATCATGGTTGCCCATGGATTCAGAAGCCCGCAACAAAAGCAACTGTAATG
>NZ_JADPIQ010000067.1:0-1478 GCF_023073015.1 Bradyrhizobium sp. 87 | reverse complement strand
GCTCCGACTGCGCGGCCCGCAAGGTGTCCAGGATGAGTTTGTTCTAGCCGCCATCGCCCAGAATCTGAGGCGGTTTGCATCGCTGGTCGCACGACCGCCACCGGCTCAGGCTCTGCGCATCGCGTAGCGTAGCGTAGCGTCGAAGTTGCGTAAAATGCGTCAGGGCCAGCGCTTCAGAGCGCGGCTCAACGAAAGGCCCAGCGGCCAAATCCATTGCAGCCGACTTTTGCAACAAAATCGGCCACTTTCGGACTCATGCGCCGCAACAAAAAGCGCCTTCAATATCGCCCCTCGATCATCAATATCCGGGGTATATTGGGGGATACTGACCGCTTTGTGAGAGATGATCCAATGGAGCCCATCGGTGCAGATCTTTCCACGATACTAAACCGCATCCTTGATACGGCGGCAGATAATCTCAGGATTGCAAAGATTCTCGTCCAAATGGGGCTTGATCCCAACAACATCACCTACGACGCACTGTTTGATCGGCTGCTGGAAATTGTGTTGGCCAACATCACGCTCGCCAACATGTTTGCCTTGTTCGGCGCAATCTTCTTTGTCGCTACCTTGCTGATGCAGAGAATGGTGCCGCTGCGGGTCGCGAATATGGTCGGCTGTGCATTCTTCGTAGCCTCTGGCGCGCTTTCCGGAAGCGTCGCCACCTTTCTGCTTTATCTGCTGTTGCTGCCGGTCAATGCCGTTCGTCTCCGCCAACTGCTCAGGCTCGTTAAGAAGGCACGTGACGCGATGCAAGGCGACATGCCGATGGAATGGCTCAAACCTTTCATGACCGAACGCAGATATCGCCATGGCGACCGGTTATTTGGGAAGGGTGATGCGGCGGCCGAAATGTTTCTCACCGTCACCGGGAAGTTTCTCGTCAAAGAAATCGGCGTCGAGCTTCCGCCAGGGCGTCTCATGGGAGAACTTGGCTTCCTTGCGCCCGATAAGCGACGAACCGGTACGGTCGAGTGCATAGAAGACGGACAAGTCCTGACTATAACTTATGAAAGACTGCTTGAAATCTACTTTCAAAGTAATCAGCAATTCGGCTACTATATCCTCCTCCTCACCAGTCAGCGTCTGCTGGAAAATAGCCCGCGCCTCCAGGAAAATATCTCGCGGCTGGAAGCAACTCTCGCGCAAGAGAAAGCGGCGCGACAGACCCCAGCTGCGGATGGCACCGCTTAAAACTTGTCTCTCGATTGCTCCACCATTGGTGACAGAACTGTCCCGACGCGGTGCAGGTCCCGCGCATGCAGCCTCAGGTCTGAGTGGGTCACATGCGGGCGTCGCCGCAATGCCCCTCCTTGGTCCGCTGGCGCCCAGCAGGCGGACAAGCAGGCTTCGACGCAGAGAGGCAGCTACGGGCCACAGGACTAAACCGCTCGCGCGGTAGGCACGACGGCCGGCAGCGCGGCTGAGAGGATAGCGCAACGAGGCGTCCTGTCTTGAGATGAGGGGTTCGCAACCTT
>NZ_JADPIQ010000007.1:0-174838 GCF_023073015.1 Bradyrhizobium sp. 87 | reverse complement strand
CGTCTCGGGAATTTTCCCTCAGCTTCGAGACGATCGATGTACCGGCGACCGAAGGGAACGCCGTGGTCGTGCAGTTCAGGAAATAACAACAGCTTGCGAACTGACATGGTCGTGCTCCTGTTTCTAGAGTAAGCACGCCAATTCATATGGACGTGCGCCCTGTTACCTCAGGACGCATCTTAGCTAGACCTAATTCGCGATTTGAGAAGTGAGTTATCCAACAGCACGTCGTCATAAGGCGACGTGCTGTTGGATAAGTCAGTTGTGCGAAGCAGTGCACTTTGCTTGATGCTTCCTGGTGGAGCGCAATCATCAGGATGATGAGTCGTTGACGCTGGATCGCCCGTTGCGGGCGCCGGCCGCGACTGCGTCTGACGGCAGCATGACTGCTATAATACCGCTGGATCGGCCCGACGAGGCTATTCTCCGCTATGTGCGGGAGCTTGCCAAACGGCTGGCACGAGAGGATCATCAGGCCGAGATCAAGGCCCGCCAAGCATCCAACCTGTGACGAGCGAAGACGATGATCCGCGCCGCCATTTACGCCCGCTTCTCCTCCGACCTGCAAAGCGACAAGTCGATCGACGATCAAGTTGCATCGTGCCGCGACCTTTGCAGTCGCGAGGGCATGGCGGTGATCTCGACGTTTGAGGATCGGGCCATCTCAGGCACCGGCGCGATCAACCGCCCCGGCTTCCAAGCCCTGATGCACGCCGCCGAGGCACGGCTATTCGACGTCATTGTCGCCGAGGATTTAGATCGCGTTTTTCGCGATCAGGCCGACTATCACGTTGCCCGTAAGCATCTCGATCACCTTGGCGTGTCACTGCACACCGTGTCCGGCAAGGTCGGCAAGCTCGATGGCGCGTTGCGTGCGCTGATGAGCGAGATGTTCATCGAAAATCTCGTGATCCACACGCGGCGCGGACTTGAGGGGGTGATCCGCGATGGCCGGCACGCAGGCGGCCGAGCCTATGGCTATCGCGCGGTGCGGGGCAAGCCGGGCGAGTTGGAGATCGTCGAGCAGGAAGCCGAGATCGTGCGCCAGATTTTCGCCGATTACATCTCGGGCAAGAGGCCGCGCATGATCGCGAACGATCTCAACAAGCGCGGTGTGCGGCCGCCGCGTGGGCGCCAATGGAACGCATCAACGATTAACGGCAACGTGTCGCGCGGCGGCGGGCTGATCCTGAACGATCTGTATGCCGGCCGGATCATCTGGAACAAGGTCCGCATGATCAAGGACCCCCTGACGCGCAAGCGTCTCTCGCGTCCTAACCCAAAGGATCAATACAAAATCGTCGAGGCGCCGCATCTGCGCATCATTGATGACGCGACATTCAGGCGCGCGCAAACTGTCAAGTCTGAGCGCCGCCGTGACGCCACACCGGCGACCGCGCAAAAGGCGCGCGCGCCGAAGCGGGTCTTTTCTGGTTTGATCAGGTGCAGTTCGTGCGGCGGCGGCATGGCGTCAATCGGCAGCGACGCGAAAGGTCTCCGCTTGCAGTGCTCAACCCATAGGGAGAGCGGATCGTGCGGAAATGGTCGGCGCGTTTATCTCGACGACATCGAGGCGCTCGCCATAAAGGGGCTCCGCCAGCACCTCATGCATCCCGAGGTGATCACCGAATTTGTCGACGCCTATAACGCCGAGCGCAAGCGGCTCAAGAAAGAGGCGAGCACAGAACGCTACCGACTGGAACGGCGGCTCGGCGAGATCGAGCGCGAGATGAAGCGTATCGTTGACTCCATCGTGATCACGGGCATGCCGCCAGAACAGTTCGTCGCCCGGATGCAGGAGCTTGAGGCCGAGAAGGCCAAGGTCATGGCCGGGCTCGAAAGCGCCAAGGAAAGCGACAATGTGATCGCCCTGCACCCCAAGGCGCTCGACCGCTACAAGCGCGCTGTTGTGGAACTAGCCGACGAGTTCAAGCGCGGCACGCCGACCGAGTTTGCAACCATCCGCGAGCTGGTGACGGCGATTATCGTGCATGCCAGCCCGAGCCGGCCGGGCGGCATCGGGACCAAAGCCAACGCTGAGGATGACCGGAGTGTGCGGATCGACATCAAGGGCCGCCTCGCCGCGTTGTGCGGCAATCCGGCCCTCTTTCCAAACATGGCTATGTCGGGGGGAACGTTGGTAGCGGGAGAGGGACTCGAACCCCCGACCCCAGGATTATGATTCCCGTGCTCTAACCAGCTGAGCTACCCCGCCACAGGGTCGCGAGGGCCGAAACAAGCCGACCTCGCGAACGCGCGGCATATAAGGAAGGGGGCGGCGGGCTGTCAATCCGAGTTTGGCAAAGCTTCCAGCTTCGCCAAGGCTTCCGCCTTCGCTAAAGCTTCGGCGGGACATGTCGGCGGGGGATTTGGGCCTTTTGGCGCTGAATCCGTCATGGCCGGGCTGGTCCCGGCCATCCCGGCCGGCCACAAGAACGTGGATGCCCGGGACGAGCCCGGGCATGACGACGAGATTGGGATGCGGAACAGGCTCCGCCTACGCCAAGGCTTCGGCGCGACGAGCTATTTCGGCCGCACCGTCGGGTCGCCGCCGGGGCTGCCGGGGGGCGGGATGACGGGCATGGCGCCGTTCGTGCTGGGCGCCGGGGCGTGCATCTCGGGATCGACGCCGGAGGGCGGGCAGAGCACGCCGTCCGATTTTGCCAATTTGTCGCCGAGCGGTTCCCGGGACTGGCCGGTGGTGGTGCCGTCGGCCGAGCGGTTCGGGCGGTCCTGCGGCGTGCAATTGGTCGCATGCTGCGGGGATGGCGGCGCGGTCGCTTGCGGCGGCGTTGCCGGGGCGGGCGGAGCCTGCGCGATCGCGCTGCCGGAGGCGGCGATCAGGAGGCTGGCCAGAATGATGTTTGATGTCGTGCGCATGGGAGGGAAACGCGCGGGTCAGCCCGCGTGTTCCGCACCCCCGATCACGATTTGAGGTAGCGGATCAGCGAAAAGTGGCCCATCGGCGGCATCGGGCGGCGCTCGGCCAGCGTAACGCCGCCGTGTTTTGCGGCCCAGTCGACCAGGCGCTGCCATGGAAATTCCGGGCGCCAGCCGAGGCGGCGGGCGAGCGGCGCAAACGCGAGCTCGGAGAGTTTGCGCAAACCTTTTTCGGCCCCGATGTGGTTGACCAGGATCAGCTCGCCGCCGGGCTTCAAGACGCGCATGAACTCGTCGAGCGTGCCTTCGGGATCGGGCACCGCGGTGATGACGTATTGTGCGACCACCGCGTCGAAGAAGTTTTCGGGGAAGGCGAGGTTCTTCGCGTCCATCACCGAGAGTACTTCGACATTGCTCAAGCGCATCGCGCGCACGCGCGATTGCGCCTTGCGCAGCATCGGCTCGGAGATGTCGACCCCGCAAATCTTCGTGGTGCGCGCATAGTCGGAGAGCGACAGCCCGGTGCCGACGCCGACGTCGAGGATGCGGCCGCCGATGCGATCGGCCTCGGCGATGGTCGACTGCCGGCCGGCGTCGAACACCTTGCCGAACACGAGATCATAGACCGGCGCCCAGCGGCCATAGGCCTTCTCGACCCCGGCCCGCGAGATGTCTGCTGCCATGCCCCCTGCCCTGCCTAGATTCTTATTTTGCGCATGATCTGTTCGGAAAACCGCTGCACACTTTTCCGGATCATGCGCTTAGCCGCGGACCGCTTCTGCGAGCGGCCTCGTCGTGCTGCTTGCGGCCTTCGCGGCGGCGCTTTGAATGAAGCCGCCGCCGAGCACGCGGGCCTGGCCGCCAGGTGCGTCGTAGAACACGCAGGCCTGTCCCGGCGAAACGCCCTCTTCGCCGGCGACGAGCTCGACCTCGTAATGGCCGTTCGCGCCGCGCAGCCACGCCGGCTGGGGCGCGCGGGTCGAGCGCACGCGCACGAACATTTCGAGGCCATTGCCGATGGCGCGGTCGATGTCGCCATCGCCGATCCAGTTGACGTCGCGCAACACGATGCGGTGCATCTTCAGCGCCTCGCGCGGGCCGACGACGACGCGGCGGTTGGCGGCCTCCAGCCGCACCACGAACAGCGGCGCGGCGGCTGCGATGCCGAGGCCGCGGCGCTGGCCGATGGTGAAATTGGCGATGCCGTTGTGCCGGCCGAGCACGCGGCCGTCGAGATCGACGATGTCGCCGGGGTCCATCGCGTTCGGCCGCAGGCGGGTGATGATGTCGGTGTAGCGCCCGGTCGGCACGAAGCAGATGTCCTGGCTGTCGTTCTTGTCGGCGACGGCAAGACCGAAGCGCCGCGCCAGCTCGCGCGTCTCGGGCTTGGTCATGTCGCCGAGCGGAAAGCGCAGATAATCGAGCTGCTCCTGCGTGGTCGCGAACAGGAAGTAGCTCTGGTCGCGATCGGCGTCGGCGGCACACACCAGCGCGCGCGAGCCGTCGGCGCGGCGGCGCGAGGCGACGTAATGACCGGTGGCGAGCGCGGTGGCGCCGAGTTCGCGCGCGGTCTTCAAGAGGTCGCGGAACTTGACCGAGCGGTTGCACTCGATGCACGGCACCGGCGTCTCGCCGAGCGCGTAGCTGTCGGCGAAATTGTCGATGACGGATTCGCGAAAGCGGTCCTCGTAGTCGAGCACGTAATGGGGAATGCCGAGCTTGGCCGCGACGTCGCGGGCGTCATGAATGTCCTGGCCGGCGCAGCAGGCGCCCTTGCGATGGGTCGCCGCGCCATGGTCGTAGAGCTGCAGCGTGATGCCGACAACGTCGTAGCCTTCCGCCTTCAAAAGCGCAGCCGTCGTTGATGAATCGACGCCGCCTGACATGGCAACGACGACCCTGGTATCCTCAGGACGGCCTTCGAGATCCAGACTGTTGAGCATGGGCCTTAAAGCGTTGTGGACGGCAGTGTTGGGCGATCCGCTGGGTGCTTCCGGCGGGACAAAGGCAATCCCCGGGAACCGAGAGTTCCCGAAGGGCGCGGCCTGCCCGGTCGAAAGCGGTTGAGAGCTGTCTCTTTAATATAGGCGGCCTTCCGGTGAAGCAATCACGGACCCCCCAAGGTTTACGGCAATTCTTGCCGGGGAGGCAGAAATGGCGGGGCTTCGGAGGCCCCGCAGCGGCGAGGTCAATTTATCAAGCCATTGATTTAACTGCGTAAAATGCTTTTCGCAGAGGTGGCCCGCTCCTTGCTACCTCTCATGGCGAAGATGTTTCCAAGGGGTTGCCTGTGGTCGGTCGTACGTCAGATGTCGTGGCAAGCGTGCAAGTCCCAAGCGCGCAGCAAAAGCTTGCCCGGTCGCAAGCGCCGAAAGACACGTCCAACGACTCCTTTGGCTCGCTGGTGGACAGCAACACCCAGGCGATCAGCGATAGCGCGGCGTCCTCCGTGCAGGACTCCCCGCGCCGACCCGATTCATCGTCCTCCGCCTCGGACAAGAGCCCGCGCGATCGCTCGGCGACCGACCAGTCCTCGCAGAGCAAGGCCAGCGACGACGCCGACAATTCCGCGCCCGCCAAAAACGACATCAAGAACGACGCCAAGAGCGACGCCAAGAACGACTCGACGGCTGATGCGGCCAAGGCTGATAGCAAGTCCAAGGACAAGCCGGAGGCGTCCGACGCCAAATCGGCCGACAAATCTGCGGACAAGTCCGACGAGACCAATGCGGACAAGGCCGGCGGCATCGATGGCCTCGCCGCCGTCGATACCGCCGCCGCCGCGCAAGTCGACGCGACGCAGGCCGCCGTACCCGATCCGAATGCACTCGTGGTCGCCGTGCCGGTCGATTCCAACGCGGCTGCAAACCAAGTCGCCGGCGCCGCCGCCTCGCCGCTGACGATTGCCGCCGCCGGCATCGCCGCCAGCGCATCCATCGCAGCGCAGATCGCCGGCACCAAGACCGATACCGCGACGCCGGGCGACAAGAGCGCCAAGACCGCAAGCGCCAAGGTCGATGCCGACACCTCGGCGGTGCTGGCCGATGCCGCGACCGGGACCACCGATTCGACCGCGGCCGATGCCAAGACCAATGGCGGCCTGATCGCCGCCGTCGACCAGGGCACGCCAAAAACCTCGTTCAAGGCCGCAGTCACTGCGCAAGGCGCCAGCGACGTCTCCAATATCGGCCAGGACACCGGCAAGGCCAACGCCGCGCAGACCTCGGCGACGGCAGCGTCCGCCAACGCGGCGCATCCGCACGCCGACAAGCCGCCGATCGACGCGAACGCGACCGACGCCAAGGCTGGGACTTCCGACCGCACCGCCGATGCGGCACCGGCGACGGCAGCACCGCATGCCCATGCGGGCACGCAGGCCGCTGTCTCCACCACCGACACCGGCGCGCAGGCGGCCTCGGCCGTGCAGGCGTCGCTGACCAATACGACTTCGGCCGCGACCGCATCGACCGCGACGCTCACGGCGACCGCAGCCACCAATACGGCCATTCCGATCACAGGCGTGCCGATCGAAATTGCCGCCGCCGCACGCGCGGGCAAGACCCGGTTCGACATCAGCCTCGATCCGCTCGACCTCGGCCGCATCGACGTCCGCATCAATGTCGACCGCAACGGACAGGTCACCTCGCATCTCACCGTCGAGAAGCCGGAGACGCTGCAGATGCTGCGGCAGGACGCGCCGCAATTGCAGCGCGCGCTCGACGATGCCGGCCTGAAGACCGGCAGCAACGGGCTGTCCTTCAGTCTGCGCGACCAGAATTCATCGGGCCAGAACTCCGGCCAGAACAACGACAATGGCGGCAATGCCCGCCGGCTGATCGTCAGCGACGAGGACGCAGTTCCCGCGGCCCCGGTCGGGCGCAGCTACGGCCGCATGCTCGGATCGAGCAGCGGCGTCGACATCAGAGTGTGAGGAGTATTCGATCATGACCACCACGAATGCCGCCACCGCCCCGTCCGTCGTCTCGGGCACGACCGACCTGCCGAAATCCTCGTCGAACCCAAGCCTGGGCTCGACCACCGGCGCGACGCTCGCCGGCAACTTCCAGACCTTCCTGACGCTGCTGACGACGCAGCTGCAGAACCAGAACCCGCTCGATCCGCTCGACACCAACCAGTTCACCCAGCAGCTGGTGCAGTTCGCCGGGGTCGAGCAGCAGCTCAAGACCAACGACTCGCTGTCCCAGCTCGTCACCCTGCAGCAGACCACGCAGGCGACCCAGGCGCTGGGCTTCGTCGGCAAGACCGCCCTGGTCGACGGCACCACCGGGACCATGACGAATTCGTCGGCGACCTGGCATCTCAACGTGCCGAGCGACGCCACGGTCGACATCACCATCGCCAATGCCAGCGGCCAGACCGTGTTCACCGGCAAATACACCGCCGGCGCCGGCACCGACGTTCCGTTCACCTGGAACGGCCAGGGCAATGACGGCACGCAATGGCCCGACGGCAAGTACACGATCTCGGCCACGGGCAAGGATGTCGCCAACAACAATGTCGGCATCGCTGCGCAGGTGCAGGGCACGGTGTCATCCGTCGACCTGACCCAGTCGCCGCCGCTGCTGACCATCGACGGCGCCAGCTACACGCTGAGCCAGGTCAAGAGCATCATCGCGACGGCCAGCAATTAAAGGCGGAATGCCCCTGGATAACGGTGTCGTCCTGGCGAAGCCAGACCCATTGCCACCGAAAGTCGCTTTGGTTCGTAACCCCGAGTCGTCGTAGCGACTCCTCCCTGGGGTAATGGGTCCTGGCTTTCGCCAGGACGACAATTGGGGTCTTGCAGCGCCGCGCGCAGGCCTCGTTCGTTAGTAAAGTATTTACGAACACCCCCTTCGGCCCGCCTGGACGCACCGTCCCGCCGGCCGAGTCGGCTGCGTTCCAGCCATTTTCAACGAGAATTGTATTGAAGCCTTAGGCTTAGCGGATTTTTAAGCCGGCGCGCGTAGGGTTCCTGAGTGAGTTCAGTGGTTGAGAGTTTGTGAGTACGCCATGACAGAACCCCATCGCCCGAGGGTAAAATACGTCATCGGGCCGGACGGTAGTCCGTTGACGATTGCGGATCTGCCTGCACCCGGCACCAAACGCTGGGTCATCCGCCGCAAGGCCGAGGTCGTCGCCGCAGTTCGTGGCGGTCTTCTCTCCCTCGAGGAGGCCTGCAGCCGTTACACGCTGACGGTTGACGAATTCCTCTCCTGGCAGTTTTCGATCGACCAGCATGGTCTGGCGGGACTTCGCACCACCCGTATCCAACAATATCGCCAGTAGGCAATCCGGAAATCTGCGGCTTTTGACGAAAATCGGCCTCGTCTTGCGAGGCCGATTTTTTTCATGCTTCGTTTTGGCGCGACTTTTGTCGCAGCTCTTAACCTTCGTTAACCATATCGAAACCATCACCTAGGCAATAATTGCCCAGTCGGCCTTTCCTGTGAAAGCAGCCGAATCTGTCGGGGCGGTTGCTTGCAAGGTCTTGCGGACTTTCTGAAGGGTATCGGAGCCGCCCGGTTCGGGGCGATGATCGCGGTCACCGCCGCGCTCGTCGGCTTTTTCGCGTTCGTCATCATGCGCGTCACCACGCCGCAGATGACGACGCTGTTCACCGACCTCAGCGTCGAGGACTCCTCGGGCATCATCAAGGACCTGGAGCGTCAGGGCATCCAGTTCGAGCTGCGCAACGAGGGCACCATCATCATGGTGCCCAAGGACAAGGTCACCCGGCTGCGGATGAAGCTCGCCGAGGGCGGCCTGCCCAAGGGCGGCGGCGTCGGCTACGAGGTGTTCGACAAGTCGGATGCGCTCGGCACCACCTCTTTCGTCCAGAACATCAACCATCTCCGCGCGCTGGAAGGCGAGCTCGCCCGCACCATCCGCGCCATCGACCGCATCCAGGCCGCCCGCGTCCATCTGGTGCTGCCCGAGCGCCCGCTGTTCTCGCGCGAGGCGCCGGAGCCGTCGGCCTCGATCGTGGTGCGGGTCCGCGGCGCGCTGGAAGCCCAGCAGATCCGCGCCATCCGCCACCTCGTCGCCTCGGCCGTGAACGGGCTGAAGCCGCAGCGGGTCTCGATCGTCGACGAGACCGGGCAGCTGCTCGCCGACGGCGCCCAGACCGATCCGGACCAGCAGATCGGCGACGAGCGCCGCACCGCCTTCGAGAAGCGGATGCGCAAGCAGGTCGAGGACATCGTCTCCTCCGTGGTGGGGACGGGACGCGCCCGGGTCCAGCTCTCCGCCGATTTCGACTTCAACAAGGTCACCCAGACCTCGGACAAGTACGATCCCGAAGGCCGCGTGCTGCGCTCGAGCCAGACCCGCGAAGAGCAGAGCATGACCGCCGACAACAACGGCCAGGTCACCGTCAACAACGAATTGCCGGGCAACCAGCAGAACGGCGGCGTTGCGGCCAAGGACCAGAGCAAGAAGAGCGAAGAGACCAACAATTACGAGATCTCCCGCACCACCAAGACCGAGGTGACCGAGGCCGGCCGGGTCAACCGCATCTCGGTCGCGGTGCTGGTCGACGGCATCTACTCCAAGAACGAGAAGGGCGATCTGGCCTACCAGGACCGCACCAAGGAGCAGCTCGACCGCATCGCCACGCTGGTGCGCTCGGCGATCGGCTTCGACCAGAAGCGCGGCGATCAGGTCGAGGTGGTCAATCTGCGCTTTGCCGATGCCCCCTCCACCCCCCCGATCGCCGAGCCGAGCGGCTTACTCGGCATGCTCCAGTTCACCAAGGACGACGTCATGTACTTCGTCGAGCTCGGCGTGATGATGCTGCTCGGCCTGGTCGTGCTGTTCCTGGTGGTCCGGCCGCTGGTCAAGCGCATCCTGGCATCCGACGAAGTCGCAGCCGCCATCTCCGGCGCCCTCACCGGTCCGGCGAGCGACGAGGCCGCTCCTGCCAGCCAGGCGCTCTTGCCGAGCGGCGCCGCGAGCGCGATCGACGTCGCCACGGTCCAGGGCCAGGTCCATGCCCAATCCGTCCATCGCGTCGGCGAACTCGCCGAGCGCAATCCCAACGAGACCGTCGCCATCATCCGCCAATGGCTGACCGAACCCACGAAATAATCGAGAAGTGATCTGATATGGCCGCCGCCCTGCAAAACGCCAATTCCAACGACATCACCAGCGTGATCTCCACGCTCGGTCAGCGTGCGGGCAGCCGCGGAGGCGCGAAGACCGAAGCGGTGGCGGGGCCGAAGCGCGCCGCGATCCTGATGCTGGCGCTCGGCGAGCAATATGGCGGCAAGATCTGGTCGCTGCTCGACGACGACGAGGTGCGCCAGCTCTCCCTGGAAATGTCGACGCTCGGCACTGTCGAGGTCGACACCGTGGAGGACATGCTGCTCGAATTCGTCTCGCGGATGTCGGCCTCCGGCGCGCTGATGGGCAATTTCGACGCCACCGAACGGCTGCTCCAGCAATACCTGGCCCCCGAGCGCGTCAACGGCATCATGGACGAAATCCGCGGCCCCGCCGGCCGCAACATGTGGGAGAAGCTCTCCAACGTGCAGGAAGAGGTGCTCGCCAACTATCTCAAGAACGAATATCCGCAGACCATCGCGGTGGTGCTGTCGAAGCTGAAGCCGGAACACGCCGCGCGCGTGCTCGGCATCTTCCCGGAGGACCTGGCGCTCGACGTCGTCAACCGCATGCTGAAGATGGAGGCGGTGCAGAAGGAGGTGATCGAGAGCGTGGAGAAGACGCTGCGCACCGAATTCATGTCCAATTTGTCACAGACCCGCCGACGCGACGCCCACGAGGTGATGGCGGAAATCTTCAACAATTTCGACCGCCAGACCGAAACGCGCTTCATCACCTCGCTGGAAGAGGACAACCGCGAATCGGCCGAGCGGATCAAGGCGCTGATGTTTACCTTCGACGACCTCGTGAAGCTGGATTCCGGCTCCGCCCAGACCCTGATGCGCAACGTCGACAAGGACAAGCTCGGCGTCGCGCTCAAGAGCGCCAACGAGGACGTCCGCAACTTCTTCTTCGGCAACATGTCCTCGCGTGCGGCAAAAATGCTCCAGGACGACATGGCGGCGATGGGCCCGGTCCGCCTGCGCGACGTCGACGAGGCTCAGGCGCTGCTGGTCAACCTCGCCAAGGATCTCGCCGCCAAGGGCGAGATCATGCTGACCAAGAACCGCGCCGACGACGAGCTGGTGTATTGATGGCCGCTCCGGCAAAATTCCTGTTCGACAACGACTTTGCAGCGCCCGACCGGACGCGCGAGAAGGCCGCCACCGCGGCCGAGATCGCCCAGAAGGTCGCGGAAGCCGAGGCGCGCGCCTATCAGGACGGCTTCGCCGCCGGCCAGCGCGAGGCCAAGGCCGAGAGCGACCGCCGTGTCGCGCTCGCCATGGAAGAGATCAACATCGCCATCCGCGGCATCGCTTCGGGCATCGGCAACATCGAATCCAAGATGGAAACCGAGGCGGTCGACGTCGCGGTCGCGGTGGCGCGCAAGCTGTGCGCCGATCTGGTCGCCGCCGAGCCGCTCGGCGAGATCGTCGCGCTGGTCAAGGACTGCTTCTCGCATCTGGTCGCGACGCCGCATCTCGTCGTCCGCATCAACGACGCGCTCTACGATTCCGCGCGCGAGAACATCGAGCGCCTGGCTAGGCAGAACGGCTTCGAAGGCCGGCTGGTGATTCTGGCCGAACCCGAGATTGCCACCGGCGACTGCCGGATCGAATGGGCCGATGGCGGCGTCGTGCTGGAGCGCGCCGCCATCACGGCCAAGATCGACGAAATGGTGGGACGCTATGTTGCGTCCCGCAGGGGGAGTTAAGCCATGAGCGACACTGACGGACAGGTCCCGCTGCCCGATCTCAACGGCCCGATGCCGCCTACCGGCACCGACGTCGGCTACAACGAGGACGAATACGCGACGCGCGCCGCCTCCGACCTCGAGGCCGTGTTCGACGTTCCGGTGCAGGTCTCGGCCGTGCTCGGCCGCTCCAAGATGGACGTCAGCGAGCTGTTGAAGCTCGGACCCGGGACCGTGCTCGAGCTCGACCGGCGCGTCGGCGAGGCCATCGACATCTATGTCAACAACAAGCTGGTCGCCCGCGGCGAAGTGGTCCTGGTCGAGGACAAGCTCGGCGTGACCATGACCGAAATCATCAAGACTGAACGCGCCTAAAGCGACGACGCGCGGCAGCGCGTCCAGACGGACAGGAGACTGATATGCGGCTTCTCATCGTTGGCACATTGAAGGGCCAGCTCACCACCGCCACCAAGATCGCGATGGCGAACGGCGCCACCGTGACCCACGCCGAGGATAACGAACAGGCAATGCGCGTGCTGCGCGGCGGCAAGGGTGCCGACCTGCTGCTGGTCGACGTCGCCCTCGACATCCGCGATCTCGTGATGCGGCTCGAGGCCGAGCACATCCACGCGCCGATCGTCGCCTGCGGCATCACCAACGACGCCCGCGCCGCGGTCGCCGCGATCCACGCCGGCGCCAAGGAATACATCCCGCTGCCGCCGGACCCGGAACTGATCGCGGCGGTGCTGGCTGCCGTCGCCAACGATTCCCGCGAGCTGGTCTATCGCGACGAGGCGATGGCCAAGGTGATCAAGCTCGCCCAGCAGATCGCAGGCTCGGACGCTTCGGTGATGATCACCGGCGAATCCGGGACAGGCAAGGAAGTGCTGGCTCGCTACGTCCACACCCGCTCGGCCCGCGCCAAGCGCCCGTTCATCTCGATCAACTGCGCCGCGATCCCCGAGCATCTGCTGGAGTCCGAGCTGTTCGGCCACGAGAAGGGTGCCTTCACCGGCGCGATCGCCCGCCGCATCGGCAAGTTCGAGGAGGCAACCGGCGGCACGCTGCTGCTCGACGAAATCTCGGAGATGGACGTCCGCCTGCAATCGAAACTGCTCCGCGCCATCCAGGAGCGCGTGATCGACCGTGTCGGCGGCACCAAGCCCGTCCCGGTGGACATCCGCATCATCGCGACCTCGAACCGCAACCTGGTGGACGCGGTGCGCGAGGGCACGTTCCGCGAGGACCTCTTGTTCCGGCTCAACGTCGTGAACCTGAAGATCCCGCCGCTGCGCGAGCGTCCCGCCGACATTCTCGAGCTCGCCCAGCACTTCGTGAAGAAATACGCCGAAGCCAATGGCGTGCCGATGCGCCCGATCTCGGCGGAAGCGCGCCGGGTGCTGTCCACCAACCGCTGGCAGGGCAACGTCCGCGAACTCGAAAACACCATGCACCGGTCAGTCCTGATGGCGCAGGGCGACGAGATCGGCGCCGATGCGATCCTCACGCCCGACGGCGACCGCCTCGACCTCGCCAAAACCGTGCCGGCCGTGGCCCATGCCACCATGGCCGCCGAGCAGGTGACGCGGGCCCTGGTTGGCCGCACCGTCGCCGACGTCGAGCGTGACCTGATCCTGGAGACGCTGAAGCACTGCCTCGGCAACCGGACCCATGCCGCCAATATCCTGGGCATCTCGATCCGTACGCTGCGCAACAAGCTCAACGAATATTCCGACGGCGGCATTCCGATCACGCCAGCGGGAACGCCGGGTGAATATCCACGCATGCCGATGGTGGGGGCGTAGGCGCTCTACGCTGACTGAGAGAAACGAATGCCCGGGCTGGTCCCGGGCATTTTTCTTTGAGAAGAACGCAAAGCAGTCACCACAATCCGTGGCTTCCGGCGAAAGTCAGGATCCATTACTCAGTGCGAACGGTAAGCCACGCCGACCCATTCGGAGCTACTCTTCCGCCGCGTGAAGCAGTTCACAATCAAACCACAACAAGATGGTTAAAGTCCTCGAGCCGCGCGACGTGATGTCGGGCAGAGCCGCATTGGTCTCGCGAAACGTCCTTTACATCGAAGGGCATCCCATGAAGAACTCGTCGTGGACCATCTTCCGCCTCTCATTGATTGTAACGCTGCTCGCAGCGTCGGCGCCGCTTGCGCGCGCCGACGTGATCATGGATTGGAATGCAAAGGCCGACGCGATCGCCACTGAAAAGCAAATCCTTCCAGCGCCCCACAGCCGTGCCTTGTCTATGATGCACGTCGCGATGTTCGAGGCGGTCAACGCGATCGATCGCCGGTACGCGCCTTACAAGCTTGCCCTATCCGCGGATCGTTCGACGTCGCGGGAAGCTGCGGCCGCAGTTGCGGCTCACGACGTGCTGCTGTCGCTCTATCCGGACCTCAAGCCGGAGCTGGATGCGGCGCTGACGAGTTCTCTGGTGCCGATCGCCGACGGCGAGTCCAAGATCGCGGGCATCGGCCTCGGCAAGGAGGCCGCGATGCAGATCATCGCGCTTCGTGAGAACGATGGCAGCGCCGCCCTTGAAACTTACCGGCCCCTGACAACGGCGGGTGCCTACGTTCCGACGACCGTCCCGCTGTTCTCGATCGCGGGCGCGACGACGCCCTGGGTCATGACGTCCGGATCTCAGTATCGCCGCGGCCCGCCGCCGGCGCTCGGTTCAGAGCTGTGGACCCGGGACGTCAACGAAATCCGCGAGGTCGGCAGCCGAACAAGTGTGATCCGGACGCCCGAGCAAACCACGGTCGGTCGATTTTGGTTCTTTGTCGGTGCCCGCACCTACAATCCGATCGTGAGGCAGGCGGCAACGGCCAAGGGCATGGATCTCGTCGACTGCGCCCGGCTGTACGCGCTGACCTCAATTGCCGGCAACGACGCCTTCGTCGCCGTTTTCGACGCGAAGTACCACTACAATTTCTGGCGGCCGATCACGGCCATACGCAACGCCGACCTGACATCGAACGCAGCGACGCCTCGCGACGCATCCTGGCTGCCGCTGGGGGACACGCCGATGCATCCGGAATATCCCTGTGCTCACTGCATTACGTCGGCAGCGATTTCGACCGTGCTCCAGACCATCGTTGGAGATTTCGGCGAGTTCTCGGTGACCAGCCCCACGGCACCAGGCGTCACCCGCAAATGGACGCGGCTCCAGGACTATAGCGACGAAGTCTCCAACGCCCGTATCTGGGCCGGCTTTCACTATCGGTTCTCGACCGAGATCGGCAAGGAGATGGGCCGGAAGATCGGCGCGCTGACCGTCGCCACGCAGCTTCGCGGCGTGGAAGCGATGGCGGAGCCGAGGCGTTAGCCGGTTGCCACACGCTCAACTTCGTTCTGGCGAAAGCCGGGACGACGTGGAAGGCACGGTGCGTCCAATTCCGTGGACCGGCGACATGGCCGCACCGCGTTCTCCGACTAGGTCACACCGGCGCTAGGCCCTATAACCCGCGTGAGAACCACGCGAGGGTCAACATGTCTCAAGCTCAAATCACGGACTGGCTGGCGACGCAGCGGCAGGCGATGATCGACCTGCTGCGCGATGTCGTGAACATCGATTCCGGGTCGTATGACAAGGAAGGCGTCGATGCGGTCGGGGCGCGGTTCGAGCGGCATTTCGCCGAGCATGGCATTCCGTTCCGGCGCGAAAGCCATGCCACATTCGGCGATGCCATCCATGCCGAAGTCGCAAAGCCCGGCAGCAACGAGAAGCCGGTGCTGTTGATGGGACATCGCGACACCGTGTTCGGCAAGGGCGAGGCCGCGCGGCGTCCGTTCACGATTCAAGACAAGCGCGCCTATGGTCCTGGTGTTGCCGACATGAAGTCCGGCGTCGTCATGAACATATTCGTCGCAACCGCGTTCCACAAATTCGGCGGCAACCCGCACCCGATCAAGCTGCTGATCACCTCGGACGAGGAGATCGGCTCGCCCTCCTCGCGGCCGGTGATCGAGCGCGAAGGGCGCGCCGCGCGCGCCGTGTTCAATTCCGAGCCGGGCCGCCCGACCGGCAATATCGTCACGGGGCGCAAGGGCGGCATCTTCATGCATGTCGCGATCACCGGCAAAGCCGCGCATTCCGGCGCCAATTTCGCCGCCGGCGTCAGCGCGATCGGCGAGCTCGCGCACAAGATCGTCCATATCCACGCGCTGACTGATCTCGACAAGGGCATCACGCTCAATGTCGGCCTCCTCTCGGGCGGGCAGTCCGTCAACACGACGGCGCCTTACGCCGAAGGACAGATCGACCTGCGCTACGTCGATCCGGCGGACCGCGCGAGGGTGATGGCCGCGATCGAGACCATCATCGCGACGTCCTACGTTCCTGGCACCAGCGCGACGCTGACGGTCAAAGGCGAGTTCGTGCCGGTGGTACAGAGCGCCGATTCAAGGGCGCTGTTCGAGAACTATCAGGCCGCCGCAAGGCAGGCCGGCCTCACCACGCTCCAGGGCGAGTTCTCCGGCGGCTGCGCCGATTCCGGCTTCACCGCCGCGGTCGGGACACCGACCATCTGCGGGCTCGGCCCGGTCGGCGGGCTCGCGCACTCGCCGGAGGAATATCTCGAGCTCGACAGCATCGTGCCGCGCGCACAGGCGCTGGCGCTGGCGATCTTGCGGGGGTAAAAACAGGTGCCGCGCCCGCCCGCGAAAACCTCACGAATAGCTCGGCGCATCCGGCCTGCGGAAGATCTGGATGGGGTCGCCCGGCACGATCGGATGGCCGCTGAACATCGCATAGGCATAGAGCGCGAGATAGGCGATCGCGAGCGCGCCGACCGCATAGAAGGCCCAGGTCGCGACGCGTTTCATCATTGCGCTCCATTGCTGTCCCGGCGGGAGGCTCAGGCAGCGCTTCTAGAGCGATGAGGAGGAAAACGCCAGCCTGCACGGCCTGTCGCCGGCGGCGATCAAATGCCGCGCCGTACCTGGGTGGGAACGCTGACGTCCGCAAGCCGGAGTGCGTCTTCGTCCTGATCCACCGCCACGTACTGGCCGTGCCAATAGGCCAGCGCAGCGTTGCGGGTCGAATTCCTGACGTCTCTGACACGCCCGATGATGATCCCGTGCGAATGGCGCTCGAAGATCTCTTCGACCTCGCAATCGACGGCGGACAATGCGCCAACCAGCAGCGGAACACCCGAGACCGCCGTCACCCATCTGGCGCCCGCGAAACGATCGGCACCCTTGAGCCCGCCCTTGCCGGCAAAGCGCTCGGCGATGTCGAGCTGATCGGCCGCGAGGATGTTCACGCCGAAGGCGCCGTGGCGCCGGATCAGCGGGAAGGAGGAGGCGTCGCGGTTGATGCTGACGATCAGCGTCGGCGGATCGACCGAGAACGAGCTGACCGAGGTGACGGTCATGCCGGTGATGTCCTTGCCCCGTCCGGCGGTGATGACGCTGACGCCGCCGGTAAGGTGGCGCATGGCGCCGCGGAAATCGGCGGAGGAGACGGCATTTTCGGTCATGAGATCGCGGGGCACTACATTCATGGCTTCGTCCCCAAGCGGGGTCCCTGTCTATCTAGGTACGATCGTCCGCCGACAAAAGGTGGCTCAGGATCGAGCCTTCGAGACCCGCGAGCTCGGCCGAACCGCGTTGGCGGGGCCGGGCCGTGTTAACCACGACGTCATGGGCGATCCGCCCTTCCTCGATCACCAGCACCCGGTCGGCCAGCGCGACCGCCTCGGCGACATCGTGGGTCACCAGGATCGCGGTAAAGCCCTGGTCGCGCCAGACGCGCTCCAGCAACCGTTGCATCGAGATGCGGGTCAACGCGTCCAGCGCGCCAAGCGGCTCGTCGAAGGCGAGCACGCGGGGGCGCGAGACCAGCGCGCGGGCAAGCGCCACGCGCTGCTTCTGGCCGCCCGACAGCACCGAGGGCCACTGGTCGCGCTTGTCGGTCAGTCCGACTTCGGTCAACGCCTTATCGGCGCGTGTATGCGCATCACTGGATGGACGATCGCGGCCAAGGCCGACCTCGACATTGGAGAGAACGCGGGCCCAGGGCAACAGCCGAGGCTCCTGGAACATCACGCGGATATCCTCGGGCTTCACCGCGTCGCCCAGCGAGATGCTGCCGGCTTCGAACTTCTCCAGGCCGGCGATGAGGCGCAGCAGCGTGCTCTTGCCGCAGCCGCTCTTGCCCACGATGGCGACGAACTGGCCGGCGGGGATCTGCAGGTCGATGCCACGCAGCACCTCGTTGTCGCCGTAGGATTTGCGCAGGCCGCAGATGCTGAGCGGCAGGCCAGAGGTCTGCACCGGGCGCTCCTCGCGCACGACGCGGGCGTGAGGCGCGAAATTGGCCCGGCTGGCGAGTTCGGTGTCCGGAAGGGAGGTACGAAGGGCTGTCTGCATGTGATTCCCAGTATGTCTGCTCAGCGTTTCCAATAAGCGGGGTGCCAGGAGAGCGTCAGGCGCTCCAGCACGCGGGAGGCGCTGTCGGCGAGCTTGCCGAGCAGCGCGTAGATCAGGATCGAGAGCACCACGACGTCGATCAGCATGAACTCGCGCGCCTGCATCGCCATGTAGCCGAGCCCCGAGGACGCCGCGATGGTCTCCGCGACGATCAGGGTCAACCACATGATGCCGAGGGCGAAGCGGATGCCGACGAAGATCGAGGGCAGCGCGCCCGGGAAGATCACGCGGCGGAACAGCTCGCCGTCGCTCATGCCGTAGATCCGCCCCATCTCGATCAGCTGCGGGTCGACGGTGCGGATGCCGTGCAGCGTGTTGAGGTAGATCGGGAAGAACACGCCGAGCGCGACCAAAAACAGCTTCGCGCTCTCGTCGATGCCGAACCACAGGATGACCAGCGGGATCAGCGCCAGATGCGGCACGTTGCGCACCATCTGCAGCGTGGTGTCGGTGAGCTTTGACGACAGCTGCGACAGGCCATTGGCGAGGCCGAAGGCAAAGCCGATGCTGCCGCCGATCAGGAAGCCGATCGAGGCGCGCCAGAACGAGACCCAGATGTTGCGAACGAGCTCGCCGGAGAGCAGCAGCTTCCAGCCCGCAAGCAACACGTCGCTCGGCGCCGGCAGCACCCGCGTCGGCACGAAGCCGGTGACGCTGGCGACCTGCCAGATCGCAATGATGGCGAGCGGCACGATCCACTGGATCAGGCCGTCGACGCGCGGCAGGCGCAAACTGCGGGGAAGTGAAACGCTGTCGATCAGACTCATGACTGCGACACCTTCTGTTGCGGACGGAAGTCGCTGCCGACCGTTTCACCAAAAGGACCACCGTTGAAGTGCAGCCTGGTCACGTTGCTGGGCTGCTCCAGCGAGAGCAGCGGAAACACCAGCTCGGCGAAACGATAGGCTTCTTCCAGATGCGGGTAGCCCGACATGATGAAGGTATCGATGCCGATGTCCTGATACTCCCGAATGCGGGCCGCGACCGTCTGGGCGTCGCCGACCAGCGCCGTGCCAGCGCCGCCGCGCACGAGGCCGACACCGGCCCACAGGTTCGGCGCGATCTCGAGCTTGTCGCGCTTGCCGCCGTGAAGCTGCGCCATGCGCTGCTGGCCAACCGAATCCATCCGCGCAAAGTTCTTCTGCGCGGTCGCAATGGTTTCGTCGCTGACGTGCTTGATCAGCTCATTCGCCGCACGCCAGGCCGCGTCATTGGTCTCGCGGACAATCACGTGGAGCCGGATGCCGAAGGATAGTTTTCGACCGCGAGTTGCTGCGACCTCCCTCACCCTCGCGATCTTCTCGGCGACTAAGGCCGGCGGCTCGCCCCAGGTGAGATATTTGTCGACGGTGTCGACGGCGACGTCGATACCGGCATCCGACGAACCGCCGAAATAGAGCGGCGGACGCGGCGACTGAACCGGCGGAAACAGCAGCTTGCCGCCTTCGACATGGATGTGCTTGCCCTCGACATTGACGGTCTTGCCGGCGAGCAGCTCGCCATAGACGTTGAGGAACTCGCGGGTGACCTCGTAGCGCTCGTCATGGGCGAGGAAGATGCCGTCGCCCTTGTTCTCGACGGGATCGCCGCCGGTGACGACGTTGACCAGGAGCCGGCCGTTGGTGATGCGGTCCAGCGTCGCGGTCATGCGCGCGGCCACGCTCGGCGATTGCAGGCCGGGCTTGACCGCCACGAGATAGCGCAGCCGCTCGGTGAACGGCGCGACCGAGGAGGCGACGATCCAGGAATCCTCGCAAGACCGCCCGGTCGGCAGCAGCACGCCGAAATAGCCGAGCTGGTCGGCGGCCTGCGCGATCTGGCGCAGATAGTTGAAATTGACCTCGCGGCCGCCGATGCCGGTGCCGAGATAGCGGCCGTCGCCATGGGTCGGCAGGAACCAGAGGATGTTGGCGTTCGCTTGCTTGCTCATTTGTTTGCTCATGATCCTGGCTTCCGGGCCACGTCGGAAATCTTGATGGATTTGGGAATCAGGTTGAGCGCGAAGAACGCGTCCGCAACCTGCTGCTGATTGGCGATGACGGCATCGGTCAGCGGCTTGATGCCGTAGGATTGCCGCTTCAGCGCGACCTCGACCACCGGGACTGACAGGCCGATGGACGGCGCCAGCTGCTCGGCAACTGCGTGGATGTCGCCCTTGGCCCAGTCATCGACCGCGCTCAGCTCGGCCAGCACGGCGTCGACGATCCTCGGATTGGTTTCGAGGAATTTCTTCGAGGAGAAATAGAACTGGTAGTTGGCGACGATGCCGGTGCCGTCGGCGAGCGTGCGGGCGCCGGTCGCGGCTTCCGCGGCGGCCTGGAACGGATCCCAGATCACCCACGCATCGACCGCGCCGCGCTCGAAAGCGGCGCGCGCATCGGCTGGTGCGAGAAACACCGGCTCGATCTCGGAATATTTGACGCCGGCTTTCTCCAGCGCCTTGACCAGGAGGTAGTGGACATTGGAGCCCTTGTTGAGCGCGACCTTCTTGCCTTTGAGGTCGGCGACCGATTTCAGCGGGCTGTCTTTTGGCACCAGGATCGCCTCGCCCTTCGGCGCCGGCGGCTCGTAGGCGACATACTGGATCGGCGCGCCGGCGGCTTGCGCGAAGATCGGCGGGGCTTCGCCGGTGTTGCCGAAATCGATCGCGCCGATATTGAGCGCCTCGAGAAGCGGCGGGCCGGAGGGGAATTCGGTCCACACCACCTTGTAGCCGTCGGCAGCTAACTTCGGCTCCAGCGTGCCCTTGCTCTTGAGCAGCACCAGCTTGCCGTATTTCTGGTAGCCGATGCGGACGACCTTGTCCTGTCCGTAGGAGGTGCCGACCGCGGCGGCGACGATGCCGATCGACAGCACGATGGCTGCGATCAGACGCTGGATGATACGCCTCATGTTCAAACCCTTTTGAATGGGAAGGCTGGTTGGCACGATCAGGCTGCCGGGTTGCGCCAGACGATGTCGCGGATCACGATCGGCTTCGGGATCAGGCCGAGCTTGTGGAAGCGGTCGGCGACGCCCTGCTGGGTCGTGACGATGTCGTCGGTGACCGGGCCGACCACGAAATTCGCGCGATTGGCGGCGACGGTCTGGATGTCCAGTGGAACGCCGGTGACCGCGGCGAGCGATTTGGCGACCTCGTCGCGGTGCTGTTCGGCCCATTGACCAGCCGCGGTCGTCACATCGATGATCTGCTGCAGGATGGCGCCGTGATTCCTGGCGAATTCGCGGTTGGCGATGAAGAAGGAATTGGTCTTGGTGACTTCGCGCGCATTGATCAGGATGCGGCCGCCCTGCTTGGTCTCGCCGATCGCGAAATACGGATCCCAGATCGCCCAGGCCTCGATGCTGCCATTGGCAAAGGCAGGCCCGGCATCCGGCGGCGTCAGATAGACCGGCGTGATATCGGCATAGGTCAGGCCGGCTTTCTCGAGCGTCTGCACCACGATGTTGTGGGCGCTGGAGCCCTTGGTGAAGCCGACGCGCTTGCCTTTCAAGTCGGCGATGCCGCGGATCGGCGAATCCTTCGGCACCAGGATGCCCTGCCCGCTGGTGATGGGCTGGCCGGCGGCATAGACGATCGCCGCGCCCGCGGCCTGGGCGAACACCGGCGGGGAGTCGCCGACCGCGCCGAAATCGATGCTACCGACATTCATTGCCTCCATCATCGGAGGCCCCGACGAGAACTCGACCCATTTCACGTCGATGCCCAGGGGCGCGAAATGCTTTTCCAGGGCGGCCTGCTGACGCGTGATAACCAGCACGCCGGTCTTCTGGTAGCCGACACGAATGTCCTTCACCGCGCCTTGTGACGTTGCTTGCGCGTTGGCGTGCGAAACGAATGCGGCGGCTGCCGCAGTTCCAACGGATAGTTTGAGAAAATCCCGACGTTGCATCCGACACTCCCGGCCGCGTGCGGCCGTCCTTCATTCGTGCTCGGGAATGATGGGGCGGCTTATCGGAGGTGTCGAGACGCGCGGAAAAATAGCGATGCATGCACTGCGCACGTGGCGGAGCGCATGATTAATCTTTCGATCCACGGAGCGAACGCAGGGGATATTTTTCCGCACGCGAATGTGAAAAACGCACGCAACCGAGCCGAGAAATTAAAAATCGCGAAAACAACCCCATGCACAGTAGCCGGGGCGCGCGAAAACAATGACTTACGCTTATCCGAAATTGACCTTGACTCGTCGGGCAAAACAGGAGCAGGATGGCATCGTGGCGGCGTTGCGGATGGACCGGTCCCTGCCGGCCTAATGCAGCCATCTCACCGGTAGATTCTGCAGCCCGCGAAAGGCCCATCCGCCGATCCGTACCGGCTCGTCGTCGGCGATCTCGAGCCGGCCGGCACGGGCGAACAAGGTCGGCAGTGCGACGTCGGCAATCATGGCGCGCGAGGCCCAGGCGCCGGCGCAGAAATGCGGACCGGCGCCGAACGCGACGCTCTTGGCCGTATCACGCCGCACGTCGAACTGGTCGGCGCGCTCAAAATGCTTCTCGTCGCGGTTGGCGGAGCCGAACATGAGGAATACGCGTTCATCGGTTTCGAACGCGACGTCGCGGATCGTCCACGGCTTTGCGATGCGCCGCGGCGACATGCCGATCGGCGAGATCCAGCGGGCATATTCCTCGAAGGCCTGGAGCCACGTCACCTCGCCCTTGCGCACGAGATCGAGCTGGTCGGGATGGGTCAGCAGCGCCCACACCGTGCCGGCGATCGCCTTGCGCGGCTCGTTCTGGCCGCCGGAGATCGCGAGCTTGACGTTGGCGCGCACGCTCTCCATCGCCATGCCGGACGCGAGGAGCACGCCGAGGATACTCTGGTCGGGATGCTTGCGCATCACCGGCAGGATGTCGTCGATCGCGGCATCGATGCCCGACGTCGCTGCATGGCAACGCGCCTCGACGGCCGCGTCGCCGCTGTAATTGGCGATGCCCTCGATCATGCCCTGTGACCAGGCGTCCATGTCCGCAAAGCCGATATTGGTGAGGCCGGTGATCGACTTCAGGCATTCGCCGGAGAACGGCAACGCGAAGTCGCGCATGAAATCGATCCGCCCGGGCTCGATCGCTTCGATGATGCGGTCGGCATGGGCCTGGAACAGCGCGGCCCAGTGCGCCTTCACCGTCTTCGGCGACACCGTTGGAAACATCGCGCGGCGCTCGACCTGATGCGCCTCGCCGTCCTTGCGCATCATGTTGTGGCCCATCAGCCGGTTCATCAGGCCCGCGGGCTGGTGCGAGGAGAACACGTCGATCTGCTTCTCGGAGATCGAGATATCGTCGCGGCTCGTCAGCAGTGTCGAGCCGAGCTGCGGCACGAAGGCGATCGGCGCCTCCTTGCGCATCGTTGCCAGCATCGGATATGGATCGGCCCAGAATGCGGCCGGGTCGATGTCGATGCGCGGCGCGGTGCTCAAGCTTCGCTCCATTGCTGTTCGCCACCGAGGTTAGCGGCTTCAGGAGGCGCCGTCTGTCCCCAGCGATTGGGACAGCTTCAGTTCAGGCCGCGCGGGCCGGCGAGCAGGCGCAGCACGATCGCAAACAGCTCGCTTTGTGACGAGATGCCGAGCCGCTCATAGGCGCGCTTGCGATAGGTTAGCGTCGAATGCAGGCTGATGCCGAGCGTCTGCGAGATCGCCTCGGAGCTGAAGCCGGAGAGGATGCGCCGGCAAACGTCCTGCTCGCGCGGGGTGAGGCTGGCGAGCGGCGCGCGCGTCGCGAAGAGCGCGGCGAGAGACTGCTCGGTCGTCGCAGCCGAGCCGTGCTGGAAATGGCGTGCCACGCTCGCACTGATGGCCGGTGCGATGGCCTGAAGCCGCGCACGCTGGGGGGCGCTGAAGCGGCCCTGGACAGCGATGCGATAGAAATTGACGTAGAAGCAGGTGTCGTCGACCCAGATCGCGGTCGCGCATTTGTCGACGATGCCGGAATCCACAAAGAACATTTTTCGGTAGCGGGCGCCGTACATGCGCGGCGCGAAGGCGGGCAGCACGAGCGTGGCGCGGCCCTCGCCTTCGAACAGCGCATCGCGGTTGGGATCGGATTGGTGGAACTGGCCGGCATAGGCAGCGCCGAGATCGCCGCCGATCGGGATGTTGCCGGCATCGAGCAGGCAGTGTGCGGCGCCCGCGCGGCTCAGCGCGAACACCATGCAATGCCCGACCCCGGCCTGCCGACGCAACGTCTCGATCAGGACATCAGGGAAATCCGGGCGACCGATGGCAAGCACGGCGGGCGTGACATCCCCAGCTGCCGGATTTGCGGGCGTCCCGCGAGGGCGCATCGTTTTCTCCCCATCGCCTTTTGACGAAATTTATCAGCAATGGCCGCGCAGCGGAAGGCGGGTGTCGCCCGATATCTCCTGCCACGTCGCCGAGCCGGCGGACGAAGGGGCTCAGGAAGCACTTTTGGCAGAATCCTGTCCATTGCTTTTCCCTTGGCCAGCTCATCGATCAGCTTGTCCAGGTAGCGGATCTCTCGCATCGTGGGTTCTTTGACGTCCTCGACCCGGACGCCGCAAACCACGCCTGTGATCAGGGTTCGCGAAGGATTGATCTTTGGGGCCTTCGCAAAGAAGGTTTCGAAGTCCGTCCCCTGCTCCAGTTGAGCTTCCAATTCCGTCTGACCATAGCCCGTCAGCCAGGAGATGACCTGATCGACCTCTGCTTTGGTACGTCCTTTCTTCTCCGCCTTCGCAACGTAAAGCGGGTAAACGCTTGCGAAGCTGGTGGTATAGATCCTGTGTTTCGCCATAACCACTCCATGGATCTCGCTGCGGCCGAAGGCCTTATACGATATCATCGATGGAGTTGCCTGTAGAGGTTCTGACTGAGAAGCCCCGCGAAGCAATATACGGCGGCAAATGCGCTCCATCAAAGCGCCAGTGATATCGGTCACTGAGCGTTCAAGGCAGTTGCGGCACTCTGCATCGTGCCAGCGCAACCACGTTCCGGGCGGCCGCTGAGGTGACTGTCTCGACAGTGTTTTGCCGGCACCCCCTGCTAGGTTAGCAGAATTCGCACCCAGCAGGGTATGCTCGGATGTGAAGCTTACTCCAAGGCAAAGGCGCAGCTATGTTCAAGGTCGAACCCACGCTTGAAAATCTCGCATCGCATATCCAGCGGCAGGACCGGTCACTGAAGGCTATGAGTTGGAGCGTTTTGGGGCTACGATCCTGGCGGCTGCGGCGATCATTTCATCGCAATGGCATGCGACCGCTAATGCCGATACAGTCAAGGCCAAGACCCTGTCTGTGGAAACAATTGCCTTACGAAATGGCACCGGCAAAATCGTCGCCTTGATCTCATCCACTTCCGACGGAACGCCGCACATCTCGCTCTTGGATAGCCGCGAGAAGGTGCGTCTCAGCATCGGGCTTCGCCAGGATGGCGTACCTTCGGTGTCGCTCCTCGATACGGAGCAGGGTCAGCGGGCAGTGCTGTCCCTGAACGATCATCAGGATGCGTCCTTGACGATGTACAATGCTGCAAAACTTCCCCGTGCGACGCTCGCTGTGGACTCCGTCAGCTCGGGTCACATGGTTCTCTTCGGGACCGGCGGTGGTCTAAACTTCTCCGCTTTGGATGGCCGCGTGCAGTGGACTCCGGCGGGCGGAGCCGTTCAGAACATCCAGACGAAAACCCAATCCAAATAAACTCAGCCGGCCGCAGCGGCGAAAGACCCTACCCCGCCGCCGCCTTCGCCGGCGGAACGTTGATCGCGAGCTTGCCATAGCGGTCGGTGAACGCCTGCGTGTCGATCTCCTCGAGCTTGATCTCGCCGCTCATGACGCCCTGCTTCCAGGCCGCCTGCGCGGGATCGTTCTGGAATTCCGGCATCACCTCGCGGCCGAACAGCTCCAGCGATTCGCAGATGTGCTCGTGGCTGTTCTTGCCCGCCTGGTTCAGCAGGATGACCTGGTCGATATGCGAGCCCTGGAAGCGCTTTAGCTTCCTGCGGATCGTCTCGGGCGAGCCGATCAGTCCGCCGCGCAGCGCAGCCTCCTGCGCCTCGGGATTGTCGCGTTTCCACTTGTTGTACTCGTCCCACATGTTGACGGTATAGGGCGCCGGACGCTGGCGATTCTGCGACGCGCCGTAGAAGCGTAGCGCGAACTGGAAGAAGGTGGCGCCGTCGGCGCGCGCACGCGCCTCCTCGTCCGTCTTTGCGCACATGAAGAACGACACCAGCGCCATGTTCGGGTTGATCTCGTAGTCGGCGAGCTTGGCGAGACGCTTGGTCATGGCGTTGTAATAGGCGTGCACCCAGGCGTGCGCGGCGTCTGCGCTGACGAACTGGAAGCCGAGCGCACCAAAGCCCTGGCGGCCGGCGCGCTCGATGGTCGGCAGCTGCGAGCAGGCCATCCACAATGGCGGATGCGGCTTCTGCACCGGTTTTGGCACGACGTTGCGCAACGGGATGTCGAAATATTTGCCGTGGTGCTCGCTTCCTGCGTCCTTGAACATCGGGAAGATCGCGGCGACGGCCTCCTCGAACACCTCTTTCTTGGTCTCCATGTCGCGGCCGAACGGCGTGAGCTCGGTGATGGAGGCGCTCTCGCCCATGCCGAATTCGCAGCGGCCGTTGGAGAGCAGATCGAGCACCGCGACGCGCTCGGCGACACGTGCGGGGTGGTTGGTCGTGAGCTGGAGGATGCCGTGGCCGAGCCGGATGTTCTTGGTGCGCTGGCTCGCGGCTGCGAGAAACGATTCCGGCGAGGGCGAATGCGAGTATTCTTCGAGGAAGTGATGCTCGACAACCCAGGCGTGGTCGTAGCCGAGGCTGTCTGCGAGTTCCATCTGCGACAGCGCGTTCTGATAGAGGCTGAGCTCGTCGCCGGCCACCCACGGCCGTGGCAGTTGCAGCTCATAGAAGATGCCGAACTTCATGACGCCGTCTCTCCCAGGTTTTGTTGCAAGTTTTCTTGCAAATTTTCTTGCCGCTTATGTTTTTGTTGCGGGCATCTTAATGGGCGGGGCGGCGCTGTCTACGCAGTCGCAATTCCGCCTTGCGGGAGAAGGTGCTTTTCGGCGCGGCGGCCATTCAGGACCACGCCGATGAAGGTGAAGCGCACCAGCAGATGATAGCTCGCCAGCATCGGAGGAAGCGCGACGACGAGAAGAACACCGAACTTGATCAGACCGGGCCAGTCGAGCTGCGACAGCGCGACCTGCAGCGCCATCACGATCGGCAGGTGGATCAGATAGACCCAGTAGGATGCATCGGCGAGATAGCGCCAGGTCGGGCTGAAGCCGGACATGAAGCGGAGCGCGAGGCCGATGACCGCAAAGGTCGAAATCCATATCGCCGGCGCATACAGGATCACGGAGACAAGCCGGAGCGTGGCGAAGCCGAAAGGCAGTTTCAGTGCCCCCGGCGCGGACGTCATCGCCCCAACCAGCACGAAACTGATCAGGATCAGAGTGATTGCGAGCAGAAGATGCGGGAGCCAGCGCCGCTCAATCAGTCGCAGCAGATCGATCTGCCGATGCAGCAGCCAGCCGATCGCGAAGGCGGTGCCGAAGCCAATCCAGGCCTGCGCGTTGGTGACGAGCGATTGATCCGGCGTCCTCACGCCCGTCACGTTGATCCAGCGTTGGTCGAGGCAGAAGGCGGCGCCGATCGGGATTGCCAGAACAAGGGGGGCCAGCGGACTTTTCATGATCCCGGCGAAGACGCGGTCAATCACCGCTCGCCACCTGCCTGACGCATCTAGCCAGACAAATGCGCCGCGCAGCAGCAGCACGACGACATAAAGCTCCAGCAGCACATAGATGAACCAGAGATGGGTCAGGGGGAAATTCGGCAGCACCGGTGGCCAGCTGCGGGACCAGCCGCCGTTCGGGAAATGAGACGCCCAGATCGCGATGAAGTACATGGGCGTGAACAGGATCGGCCAACCCGTGCGCAACTATCCGGAGCAGCCGCCGGTGATCCCGCACACGATCGACGGCTATCAGATCGACCTCAACGGCAACAAGTGCCTGTCCTGCCATGCGCGGGCGCGCATCGCGGAATCGCAGGCGCCGATGGTCTCGATCACCCACTTCATGGACCGCGACGGCCAGTTTCTGGCTTCGATCTCGCCGCGCCGCTTCTTCTGCACGGAATGCCACGTGCCGCAGAACACCGCCAATCCGCCCGTCAGCAACGACTTCACCGACATCGACACGCTGCTGTCGCGCGCAAGCCCCGGTGGCCGCCGATGACGACGACCGCTGATGAACCCGGCGAGGGACTGAAGGCCAGACGCGGCTTCGTCGCGCGAAGCTGGGACTTCGCGCGCGAGCTCTGGCAGGTGCTGATCCGTCCGAGCTCGGTGTTCGGGCTCGGCGTGCTGGTGCTGGCGGGCTTCATGGCCGGCGTGATCTTCTGGGGCGGCTTCAACACCGCGCTGGAATTGACCAACACCGAAAAATTTTGCACCGGCTGCCACGAGATGAAGGACAACGTCTTCGCCGAGCTGAAGTCGACCATCCATTTCGCCAACCGCTCCGGCGTGCGCGCGACCTGTCCGGATTGCCACGTGCCGCACAACTGGACCGACAAGATCGCCCGCAAGATGCAGGCCTCCAAGGAGGTCTGGGGCAAGATCTTCGGCACGATCGACACCCGCGAGAAATTCCAGGATCACCGGCTCGAACTGGCGGCGCATGAATGGGCGCGCTTCAAGTCCAACGATTCGCTGGAATGCCGGAACTGCCACAGCGCCGATTCCATGGACATCACCAAGCAGTCGCCGCGCGCCTCGGTCGCGCACCAGCGCTTCCTGTTCACCAAGGAAAAGACCTGCATCGACTGCCACAAGGGCATCGCCCACCATCTGCCCGACATGCGCGGCGTTCCCGGCTGGCAATAGGGCGCCCCGCCCGGCTTGAACCAGCGGTGCGAATGGTTAGTTTTGGGGCTGGCGAATCGCTCCGTTTTCGCCCCCTCCTCAAGACAGACATGGCCACATTCACCCCGCATCAGGATGCCGCGCTCAAGGCCGTTGGCGACTGGCTCAAGGCCAAACCCGGCCGCAACGGCACGCCGCCGGTGTTCCGCCTGTTCGGCTATGCCGGCACCGGCAAGACCACGCTGGCGCGGCACATCGCCGACGGCGTCGACGGCGAGGTGAAGTTCGCCGCCTTCACCGGCAAGGCGGCGCTGGTCATGCGCAACAAGGGGTGCGACGAAGCCTCCACCATCCATTCGCTGATCTACCGCACCCGCGAATCCGGTGAGGAGCAGCCCAGCTTCGAGCTGTGGGACGACGCCCCGGCCTCCAAGGCCAAGCTGATCGTGATCGACGAATGCTCGATGGTCGATGCCGAACTGGGCCGCGACCTGATGTCGTTCGACTGCCCGCTGCTGGTGCTGGGCGATCCCGCGCAGCTGCCGCCGATCCAGGGCGGCGGCTTCTTCACCAATACCGAGCCCGACGCGATGCTGACCGAGGTGCACCGCCAGGCCCAGGACGATCCGATCGTGCGGATGTCGATGGACGTCCGCGAGGGCCGCGAGCTCGACATCGGCCGCTACGGCGAGAGCGAGGTGGTGTCGCGCAAGGAGCTCGACCCTGATCGCGTCATGGCCGCCGACCAGGTGCTGGTCGGCCGCAACAACACGCGACGCGCGTACAACATGCGGGTGCGCCAGCGCCAGAACATCGAGGACATCTTCCCCGTCGCCGGCGACAAGCTGGTCTGCCTGCGCAACAACCGCAAGAAGGGCCTGTTCAACGGCGGGCTGTGGCGCGTGAAGTCGCGCAACACCTCGCGCTCGAAATCCCGCATTCTCAGCATGAGACTGTCGCCGGACGAGGATCTCGGCCACAAGGTGACCAAGGTCTCGGTGCGCGCCGATTGCTTCGAGGGCGGCGTCGAGGCGATCGCCTGGGAGCAGCGCAAGCCCTATGACGAGTTCGACTACGGCTACGTGCTGACCGTGCACAAGTCGCAGGGCTCGCAATGGGACGACGTCGTGCTGTTCGACGAGAGCTTTGCGTTTCAGGAGAGCCGGGCGAGGTGGCTGTACACGGGCATCACGCGGGCGGCGAAGCGGCTGAGCATCGTGGTTTGAAACTGCGGTAGTCCGGATGGAGCGCAGCGTAATCCGGGGTTAGCTCCGCGATCGTGATTCCCGGATTTCGCTGCGCTCCACCCGGGCTACGAAGTCACTTCCCCGCGACGAAATAAAAATCCTCGCGCCCCGGCGGCGAGCCGTAGGAAAACGGCTGCTGCTCGTGCTTGGTCACAAGCCAGACATCGTCGCGAACGATGTCGAACAGTTTTCGGATCTCGACGCGCGGCATCTTGATCTCGCGAGCGAGCGCGGTGGCGAACGGGCTGTCGGCGCCGCCGTCGCCATCCATCGCGGTCTCGCCGTGCTTGGCGGCGTAGACCACCATGAAGCCGGCGCCCGGCTCGATGTTGGAAAAGCCCTTGTCCACGAGCTTGAGCGACAGCGTGCGCTGCATGGTCGGCGCGAACGGATTGTCGCGACAGGCATCCAGCATCACCAGACGCACTTTTCGCGCAGCGCCCACCGCCGCGATCACCTGCTCCAGCGCGACCGCCTGGGTCTCGGCGTCCCTGTCGGCGGCGAGCTTGGCGTCGACGGGAACGAGATAATTCACGCCGCCGATCTCGAACCCGTGGCCGGCATAATAGACCACCGCCCAATCCGCCTTCTCCGCCTCGGCGGCAAACGTCTGCAACGCTTCGAAGAACTTGTCGCGGGTGAGGTCGCTGACGGATATCACGGTCTGGAAGCCGACATCGCGCAGCGCGGCTGCGATCATTTTCGAGTCGCGTGGCGGATTGGGCAAGGCGTGGACGTTCTTGTAGGCGCCGTTCCCGATCACCAGCGCCACACGGCGCCCCGTGGATCCGGCCGGTGCCTGCGGGGTCAGCGCGGCCAATCGCTCCTGCGCGATCGCGCGGGCGCGCGCGACGTCGAGCTCGTCGAACTTCGTCAGCGAATAGGCCGCCGCACGATAGTCGGCACGGGCCTGGGCGAGATCCTTCTTGCGCTCGTAGATCTGGCCGCGACCTGAATGTGCCCGGACGTTGTTCGGGTTGATCTGGATGGCCGTGTTGTAGTCCTTCAGCGCGGCGTCGAAATCGCCCTTCAACATGTTGACGTCGGCGCGATTGTTGATCGCGTACGTGTTCTTCGGCTGCTTCTCGATTAGGCCGTTGCAGTCGGCGAAGGCCTGGTCGAACTTGCCCATCATGCCGTAGGTGATGCAGCGGTTGCCGGTGATCTGCTGCGCGGCCGGTTCGATCTTCTCGGCCTCCGCGAAATCGGCAATCGCGCCGTCAAAATCCTGCATCAGCGTGCGCACGCGGGCGCGGTTGGTGTAGCCGAGCAGGAACCTGGGCGCGTATTTGATCGACAGGTTGAAATCGTCGAGCGCGCTTTGCAGCGCACCCCGGCGCAACTGGATGACGCCGCGGTTGTTGTAGGGGACACCGTAGGTCGGGCGCTTCTGGAGCGCGAGGTCGTAGTCCGCCATCGCATGATCGTCCTGGCCCGTCCGCTCATAGGCGAGGCCGCGCAAATTGAGCGTGACGACGTTGTCGGGATCGAGGTCGACGGCCATGGACAAGGTCTCGATGGCGTGGCCGTAGTCGCGCTTGTTGAGCAGTGTGTTACCGCGCACGGAGAGCGCGATGGCCTTGTCCTTGCCGGTGAGCCGGTCGGCGTTGAGCAGCTTGTCGCAGGCCTGCGCCCTCGCCTGTGCATCCGCCTGGCGGTCGCGGCAAATGGCGAGGTCGTCGCCGGGTTGCGGTTCGGCCGCCGCGAGCGAGCTCCAGCCGGCCAGGATGGCGAGCACGACGACGAGGGTCAGGGATGCCACGCGCAGCATGTTGTCAGGTCAGCTCCAGCCACGATTCTCTTAAGTCGATCACCGATCGCGCCGGTTCATCTAGCGCGGAGTTCCGGTCGTCGCCAAGCCGGGCCGCTGGAGGCGGCGCGTTTCACGGACTCGTGTCCCTCCGGCCGTAACAATCGCCCGGTCCGCCCGTATCTCGAATGTCCGAAAATGCCGGGCAGGCTGTTCGCCCGGCCCCAACCGCCCTAGACTGTCAGACCTTCCGAAAGAGGATCGCCATGCGCCGACCTGCCGTCCTGTCCCTGCTCGCCGCAACCACCGCACTGACGCTGGCCTTTGCCGCGCCGACCCGGGCCGCAGAGGATGCGGTCGTGATCCCCGCTCCTGCCGTTGATGTGGCCCCCGCAAGCGGGATCCAGACCGCCGTGATCGCCGGCGGCTGCTTCTGGGGCGTGCAGGGCGTGTTCCAGCACACCGCGGGCGTCGTCAACGCGGTCTCCGGCTACGCCGGCGGCACCAAGGCGACGGCCGACTACCAGACCGTCTCGAGCGGCCGGACCGGCCACGCGGAATCCGTCGAGATCAAATACGACCCCAAGAAGATCTCCTACGGCAAGATCCTGCAGATCTACTTCTCGGTGGCGCACGACCCGACCCAGCTCAACCGGCAGGGCCCCGACACCGGTCCGCAATATCGCTCGGCGATCTTCACCACGTCCGACGAACAGAAGAAGGTGGCCGAGGCCTATATCGCCCAGCTCAACGGCGCCAAGGTCTTCAGCAAGCCGATCGCGACCAAGGTCGGCGCGCTGGAGGCATTCTATCCGGCGGAGGCCTATCACCAGGATTATCTGACCCTGCACCCGAACCAGCCCTATATCGCCTACAACGACCTTCCGAAGGTCGAGAACCTGAAAAAGCTGTTCGCGGATAACTATATCGAGAAGCCGACGCTGGTGAGCGCCAGCAAGGCCACCAACTGAAAAAACGGGAGACCCATGCCCGACACCAAGACGAAAACCACGGACGACAAGGTCATCAAGAGCGAAGAGCAATGGCGCAGCGAGTTGTCGCCGATGCAATTCGCGGTGCTGCGCGAGAAGGCGACCGAGCGTCCCTTCTCCGGCGAATATGAGCACGACCACCGCGCCGGCACCTACACCTGCGCCGGGTGCGGCAACGTGCTGTTCGAGTCCGACGCGAAGTTCGATTCCGGCTGCGGCTGGCCGAGCTTCACCCAACCCGCCGTCGAGGGCCATATCGAAGAGGAGCGGGACGTCAGCCACGGCATGATCCGTACCGAGGTGCTGTGCGCCAAGTGCAGCGGTCATCTCGGCCATGTCTTCCCCGACGGCCCGGGACCGACGGGCTTGCGTTACTGCATCAATTCCGCCGCGCTGAAGCTCGAACCCAAATAAACCTTGCGCGGCGCCGAGTTCCGTCATGGAACCCGGCGCCGCGATGTGCTTTTCTTCCCTGGTGGTGCGGCTGGCCATGGCGTGGCGGCGGCCGCCAGGGAGGATGCCATGACGCTTGGGACCATCCTGATCATCCTGGTGATCATTTATCTCGTCGGCGGCCTGTCGGGCCGCTTCGGCGGCTACGGCTACGGAATGGGTCATTCCGGCATGGGGATCGGCGGCCTCGTCCTGGTGGTGCTGCTCGTGCTGCTGCTCCTTGGCAAGCTGTAGACCATTCAAGTCGCTGATATTCCTGCAATTTCCCGGGCTGCGGAGCTGCCATGCGCAGATTCATCATCTCGCATCGCGGGGGTCGCAATTTTGTCAAAACGGGCTATATTAGAGGACGAAAATGACATGTGCGGCGCCCACTCAATCGTGGCCTCTGCCCGTCCCAACCCCACGCGCTTAAAGCCCCAGAGAGATCACGAGGTCTTTGACCATGCGTCCACTGCGTCCGTTCAACTTCAACACTTCCGCCGAACTCTTCCCCGCTGCGATCCGCAAGAAGAAGCGTGCAGGCTTCACCTATCGCCGGTTCGGCACCGCGGCCGAAGCCGTCCAGTTCGCGATGGAGCAGTTGCCGACGGATTCGCTGAACGGCGCCTATCTCCAAGTCGAAGAAGCGCGCTTCGACCAGAACGGCATCCGGTCGCTCTATGAGAGCGAAGCCTTCCCGCTGCCCCGCCACCGCAAGCCGGTGGAAGCCAGCACCGACGCTGCCGACGCGGCGTAAGTTTTCGTCACGCGCTCCGATGTGCGCTGAAAGCGCGATGGCCCGAAAGGCCGTCGCGCTTTTTGCGTTTTGGGGCGTGTCAGATGCGAGGCTGCTTGTCGAGCCAGCGGCGGAGCAGGCGCACGTTGCGCATGTTGGCACGGAACATGACGTCGAATGCGTCGCCCGCGAACGGGACGATACCGACGACGCCGTCGAGGGCGACATTTCCGAGCATGCGCGCGGTGATGTACCAGGGCGCCCCGAGCGCCCTCGCCTCTTGCACCAGCCAGAGCGAGATCGCGGTGGTGATGATGTCGCCGACGACGGGGATCAACCCGATCAACCCATCGATGCCATAGCCGATGTTGGTTCCGGGCAGCACGAAGGCGACGTCGAGCAGCTTTGCGATCGCCTCGATCCGCGCGATCCGCTGCTCGCGCGTTAGATTGCCAAACGGGTTGCCGGCGAAGGGACTGTCCTTCCCGAACTCGAAGCGAAATTCGCGAAAGCCCTGCCCCAGCGTTTCGGGCCGGATCTCGTGACCGTCCTGATCGATGATCGGCCCACGCCCGTCGGTGCCCGAAGAGGCCGCACCCGAGCGGCTTCCCGAACGGGATCGACGCGGAGCAAGAATATCGTCATCGGACATGGTCATGGCCTGTAGGGAACGCGCCAGCGCGGCGGAGGTTGCTGCGGCGTGATCGAAGGTCGCGCCCTCAAGTCTGTGCCGCCGCCGGCTGCGGCTCCGCGACATATTTATGCACGAGCCAGGATGAAATCACCGCCGGCACGAACCCGACGAGGCCGTACAGGATGAACTGCACCGCGCCCGAGTCCGGCCCGCGCGAGCTGTAGGTCAGCGAGGCCAGGATGAAGGCGAACACGCCGACCAGCAGCATCCGCAGCACCGGGCCGATCCGGCGGACGTGGACCAGGATATCGTCGACCGCACCGATCATCAGCGAGGGCAGGAAGCCGAACAGATAACTGTATTGCAAGGATTTGAAGAACACCGCGAACAGCTTGCCGACCTCAGCGAGACTGGTCTGGGTCCAATAGCCGGACTGATAGGTCGTCGTCAGCAGCAGCAGGAACCCGCCCACGAACGGGCCGACCAGCGCAAACACGAGATAGCGTTTCATCAGGCACCCTCATCCTTCACCTTACTATAGCAGCGCCGCGGGAACCTTGAATAGCGGGGGTGCGGGCTCTGCGCTGGGAACAAGCGGCATAGCGACGGACTTGAAATTCACCTCTCAGATTTGGAGCCGCCGATGTCCCGCAAACTGTTCTTCCTGGCGACGATCGCACTGACGGCCGTGAGCGGCCTGTCGAACGCGCCCGCTCTCGCACAAGGCCATATGGGTTCGCCGCAGGAGCAGCAGGCCTGTTCGCGGGACGCCTCGCGCTTCTGCCGCAAGGACCTCGGCAATGACGGTGCGGTGCAGGCCTGCCTGCAAGCCAACCGGACCAAACTGTCGCGGTCTTGCAGCAAGGTCTTTCAGAGCCACGGCATGTGAGGACCGGAACCATCCCCGGCGAACGGAGAGTGAAGCCATGTTGCGCGACGAACAGCTCTCGATCCTCAGGGACATCAGCCAATCCATCGCCTTTGCCGACGACCGGCACGGCAAGATAGGCGAGCTGATCGCCGACGGTTATGTGATGAAGGACGGAGATCTGTTCGAGCTCACGGCAAAGGGCGTTACGGCGGTCGAAGAGCATGCAGCGCTTGGCGCAAGCGATGTGGAACAAGCGAGCGTATCCTCCGATCGGTTGATCTGATCGCACACGAGTCGCGTTGTGCGTGACGTGCGCGCAACAATTGCGAATTCCTTTTTGCCTGCCATTGCGGTCGCGCAACAATGGCGCATACTTGGCTCGGGCGGCGCAGCACTTTTCGATTCGAACATCACCAGAGATCGAGCAACCACATGCGGGATTGAGGTCCCGGCGTGATGGCTGAGACATGCGGCAGGTCAAGCCGCGTGCGGCGCCCCAAAACCAAGTGGCTCAAGCCCACGGAACTCGGGGACGCATTCTACATGACACGCAATCAGACGATCGCAACTCTCTTCGCCCTCGCCACCACCGCCATCGCAATCCCGACATCGCCAAGCTTCGCGTTCTCGTCCGAAGCGCAGCAGATGTGCTCGGGCGATGCGATGCGGCTGTGCTCCAGTGAGATCCCCGACATCCCCAGGATCAGGGCCTGCATGGTGCAGAAGAAGGCTCAGGTCAGCCCGGGCTGTCGCGCCGTGATGGACCGCGAGCACGCCGCCGCGACAGGATCGCGCAAGCGGGAAGCAGCCGCGCAATAGAGAGAGCGTATCTGCGGCCATCCTGAGGGCCCGCCCAAGGGGCGGGCCCTCAGGATGAGGTCTCGTTTCGCGGCGAGATATCAAACCCTCATGGTGAGGAGCCCGCCAAGGCTGGCGTCTCGAACCATGCAGGCCGAGGTCTCACGGAGTAGAGATCTAGTCGCCCCACTGCGCGAAGGCGTCGTTGAAGGCGCGCTCGCCGGGAGCGCCCTTCTCGATGGCGATGATGGCGCGGCGCTGGTTGGCGTAGACCAAGGGCACGTCGAACCAGGAGCGCTCCTTCAGCAGCTGGACGTTGCGGCTGCGGTCGGCATCGACGTTGGAGAGGCCGACCAGGAAGAAGCCGTCGGTGACCTTGACCGCGAGGCCTGCGAGCGGCGTGCCGCGTGCCTGCTCGTTCGACTTCATCAGGATGCCCGGCACGTTGGAAACGCCGCCGCCCGGAAAGTCCGGCGGCAGGACGAAGGTCAGCTCCGCGGTGTGGCTCGCCGGCAGCGAGGAGTCGGTGTTGCGGCGGAACGACATCGTCATCTTGAACTTGCGGTCGGGAATCTCGATGTCGGCGCGCACGGCGACGTCGGCCTTCTGGTTGCCCGACGCCTTGATCGGCTCGAGCCGCCACACCACCGAGCCGACATATTGCTTGCCCTTCGGATCGGATGGATCCTCGTCGTAGAGCACGACTTTCTGCGCCACCGGCGCGACCGGCTGGTCGCTGGCCGAGGGCTGGCCGACGCGATCCGGAATCTTGGGCTTGCTCTGCGGCTGAGACGAATCCTTGGGCGCCTCCACCACCTGCGTCGGCGAAGACTTCAACAGGTTGGTCGCGGTCTGGACCAGCTGCTTGCCCCACAGGATGCCGGCACCGACCAGGATCAGCACGATGCCGACGGCGATCGCGCTCTTGAACGGAAAGGCGCGGCCGGTGCGGGCGCGCTTCTTCTTGGGTTCGCGGTCGAGAACGGGGATGTGCGGACGTTGCGACGGCGGCTGCGACGGCGGCGCGTAGCGCTCAGCTTCCTCGATCGATTCGTCGTAGGAATACGGCGCGTCGGCTCCGGCGCCGCGATTCTCCAGGCTCGGCTCGAGCCGGTCGAATTCCGGCGAGGGCGAGGGCACGTTGGCGTAGGTGCGGCGCGCCGCGCGGTTGGCCTGCGCGGCGGCGCCGCCGAGCTCGTTGGCGTCCGCCGTGATGTCGCGGAAGCCGCGCACGCCCGGTGCGGGCGGCAGCGGCGGTGGCGGTCCCATGTCCGGCGGACGGCGCCCACCAGCGCGATCACGTCCGACCGGCGGAGGCTCCGGCATCGACGACGGGGCCGGCGGACCCGGCTGCCGCGGCGCGTCGAAACGCGGGGCCCGCGGCGCACGCGGGGCGTCGCCCTGGTCATCGACATTGAAGGAGGGCCGGTCAGCCCGCGGCGGCGGCGGAGCCGGACGGGTGCGCGGCGGGGCAGCCGTTTGCGGCGCGGGCGAGTTGCCCTCGGTGGCGCGGGTGCTGGCGCGGCGGAAGGCGTCGCCGCTGCCGCTGCTGCGGGCGCCGCCAGCGGGGCGCGAGGCCTCGCGGGCACGCTGGGCCGCCTCTGATTCGACCTTGCGGACGGCCTCTTCCAGCGAGAGGCGCTCGCGGGTGATCTCGGATTCCGAGAGCGGCGGCTGCACGCTGCGGAGCTGCGCGATCAGCGCCGTGCGCGCCCGCTCATAGAGCGCGCGACGGCTCTCGCCGGGAGCGTTGGGGTCCAGGGCGGCAATAGCGCGGGCGATCAGCGGGTAGTAATCAGCCATTTCTACTCAATTATACGCGCGTCCCGGTAAGAGATCGTTAAGCCTCAAACGGATTTTGTACCAGGATAGTATCCTCGCGTTCGGGGCTGGTGGAAAGCAGCGCCACCGGGCACCCCACCAATTCCTCGATCCGGCGGACATATTTGATCGCCTGGGCCGGCAGCTGGGCCCAGGACCGCGCATTGGCGGTCGGCTCCTTCCAGCCCTCGATGGTCTCGTAGATCGGCTCGACCCGGGCCTGGGCGCCTTCGCCCGCCGGGAAATGATCGATCTCCTTGCCGTCCAGCCTGTAGCCGGTGCAGACCTCGATCGAATCGAAGCCGTCGAGGATGTCGAGCTTGGTCAGCGCCAGACCGTTGATGCCGCAGGTCCGGACCGCCTGGCGAACCAGAACCGCATCGAACCAGCCGCAACGGCGGGGCCGCCCGGTATTGGTGCCGAACTCGCGGCCGCGCTCGCCGATCTTGCGGCCGGTCTCGTTGTCCTGCTCGGTCGGGAATGGGCCCTGGCCGACGCGGGTCGTATAGGCCTTGCAGAGGCCGAGCACATAGCCGACCGCGGCGGGGCCGAGGCCCGAGCCGGTCGCCGCCTGCGCCGCCACCGTGTTGGACGAGGTGACGTAAGGGTAGGTGCCGTGATCGACGTCGAGCAGGGCGCCTTGCGCGCCTTCGAACAACATGCGCTTGCCCTCGCGCCGCTTGATGTCGAGCAGCCGCCACACCGTCTCGGCATAGGGCAGGAGCTGCGGCGCGAGCGCGGTCAATTCCTTCATGATCTCCTTGCCGTCGAACTCCGGCAGGCCGAGGCCGCGGCGCAATGCGTTGTGATGCGCCAGCAGCCGGTCGATCTTGTGCGGCAGGGTGTCGAGATCGGCGAGGTCCATCAGGCGGATGGCGCGGCGGCCGACCTTATCCTCGTAGGCCGGGCCAATGCCACGGCGGGTGGTGCCGATCGCGGTCGCCGCATTGGCGGATTCGCGATGCGCGTCGAGTTCGCGGTGCAGCGGCAGGATCAGGGTGACGTTCTCGGCGACCCGCAGATTGTCCGGGCCGACCGCGACGCCCTGCGACCGCAGCTTGGTGACCTCGTCGAGGAAGGCGGCGGGATCGAACACGACGCCGTTGCCGATCACCGACAGCTTCTGCTCGCGCAGCACGCCCGAGGGCAGCAGCGCCAGCTTGTAGGTCTTGCCGTTGATCACCAGCGTGTGGCCGGCGTTATGGCCGCCCTGGAAACGGACGACGATGTCCGCCTGCTCCGACAACCAGTCGACGATCTTGCCCTTTCCTTCGTCGCCCCACTGGGCGCCGACGACGACAACATTGGCCATTCGCGGGTAATCCCTATGCAATCTGTCAGATGCGCCCAGCCCAATCACGGCCGGGGCCGCTCGAACGCGAGGCAGCCAACCGGATAAAGGATGCAGCCTCTCTAGGCAAGCAAGAACGGGACTTTTTCGAGGCCGCGAGCGCACTCCAAGCCTTTGATATCCCCTGAAAATCCAGAAACCTTCGCGGCGGGTGCAATGCTTCGACCAAAGCGTGAGAGGCTGCTTCCGCCGCTGCATGGTCGCGATGCATCCGGCCCCCGTTGATGCAACCTCGATTTCCGTGTCTTTGAACGGGGCCGGGTTTGAACCGGCCCGGGTGCCACCGGGCTGGAGGCTTGGCGCATGACGCGGGGCCACAACAATCCAATGTCCGCCACCGACGAGACCACCGGCGCCGCCACGTCCGGCCACAACTGGATCGCCAACCAGCCCTATCTGCTGCTCAGCATCACCGCGCTGTGCTGGGCGGGCAATGCCATCGTCGGCCGGCTCGCCGCCGGTCACATCCCGCCGGTGACGCTGTCGTTCCTGCGCTGGTTCTTCGCCTTCCTGCTGGTGCTGCCGTTCGCCTGGAAACACCTTGCGCAGGACTGGCCCGCGATCCGCGGCAAGCTCGGCCTGATGGTCACGCTCTCGATCACCGGCATCGGCGCCTTCAACACGCTGCAATATTGGGCGCTGGAGCATACGCAGGCGCTCAACACTCTCCTCTTGCAATCCGCCGCGCCGCTGGTCGTGGCGCTGTGGTCGCTCGCCATCCTCGGCGTCCGCCTCACCGTAGCGCAGGCCTTCGGCGTGCTGCTGTCGATGTGCGGCGTGCTGATCATCCTGCTGCATGGCGACTTCACCACGCTGTCGAACATCGACTTCAACAAGGGCGACCTCATCTTTGTCGTCGCGCTGATCATCTTCGCGCTCTATTCGGTGCTGACCTTGAAGCGGCCGCCGATGCACGGCCTGTCGTTCCTCGCCTTCACGTTCGGCTGCGGTGCTGCCTGTCTCATTCCGCTGGAGATCTGGGAGTTGTCCGCGCGTCCCGGGATGAAGCTCGACGGGCCGAACCTCCTGACCCTCTTCTATGTCGCGGTATTCCCCTCGACGCTCGCCTATCTCTGCTTCAATCGCGGTGTCCGCCTGATCGGCGCCAACCGCGCCGCGCCGTTCTTCCATGTCGTGCCGGTGTTCGGCTCGATCATGGCAATGGCGTTTCTGGGCGAGCACCCGCAGGCGTTCCACTTCATCGGCTTCGCGCTGGTGCTGGCCGGCGTGTTCGTGGCGTCACGGAAGCAGGCGAGCTAGGCTTGGGGCCCGGTTCGATCGGCTGCGATCAAGCGTTTGTCGACGGGTTCATCCACACCATCTCCCAAACATAGCCATCGGGGTCTTCAATGTGTCGGTTGTACATGAAGCCGAGATCCTGCGCCGGATTGGGATCGGCGCGACCGCCCGCAGCCACCGCGCGCGCCAGCGTTGCATCGACGGCATCGCGGTCGTCGACCGTGAGAGCGAACATAGCCTGGCTGTGGCGCCGCGCGTCGCCGATCTCGCGGCTGGTGAATTCACGATACCGGTCGTGGGTCAGCAGCATCACGCCGATCGCGTCCGTGAACATGAGCGACGTCGAATTTGCTCCGGAGAATTGAGGATTCACCGCGCCACCCAGGGCTACGTAGAACGCTGTCGATGCGGCGAGATCGCGTACCGGCAGGTTGACCAGAATCATCTTGGACATTGCTTTTCCTTCGAAAGCGGCTGGAAGCCGCGCTATGGTCTGACATTGGGAACAGAGAGCTCTCAACACTCCTCCCTGGACTGCATTCAAATGTAGCGCGCGGCGCCCATGCAGAGCGCGGCCATGCCCAGCAGGCCGGCCGCCGCACGTTGGGCGGCGGCGATACGTGCACGGAGGTCCTCCGGCTTGCCGGTGCCGCGACGCAAGGCCGCGAGCGCACGAGGACCGATGACAGCCTGAATAGCGGCCGCGATCAGTGCACAGACAGCACCGACGGCGAGCACCTGCTCGGTCGTGCCGAAGCTGTGGGAATGAACGAGATGGCCGAGATAGCCGCCGGTTAGGATGGCAATCGTCGCCGCGCCGAGTTGTGGAAAGACCAGCTGCTCACCGGCAACTCCGCCGATGCGGGCCAGCGCAAAGCTTGATCCCGCCCAGAACACGGACGACAACACATGAAGTGACAAGGCGATCACGAGGGCAGTTTGCATGGCAAGCTCCGAACCGGCTTCTAAATTAGATATACTACATGTATAGTCAATACGTCAACAGAATGGCAAGGCGATGCCGAAGCGCAATTATGTGAGCTCCGCGCGGGCTTCCGCGGCGGCGGCGACGCGCGAGCGCATCATCGCGGCCGGCGCGCGACTCCTACGCGAGGACGCGAGCATTGCGAACTTCTCCCTCGACGTGGTCGCCAAGGCGGCCGGCGTCACGCGATTGACCGTCTACAACCAGTTCGGATCGCGGCGGGGATTGCTGGAGGCCGTGTTCGACGACATCGCGCACCAGGGCGGACTGTTCGAACTGGCCGAGGTGATGACGATGGCGGATCCGCGCGCCGCGCTCGACCGCGTCATCGAAATCTTCTGTACGTTCTGGGGGCGCGATCCCGCCATCGGCGGGCTCAACCAGGCCATCGCGACCGATCCGGAATTCGGCGAGGCGCTGATCGAGCGTAACGAGCGACGGCGCGAATTGCTGACCGCGCTGCTGTCGCGGATCGTGGGCAAGCACGCGGCAAAGCGCGCCATGCGGGACACGGTTGATTTGATCTTCGTGCTGACGAGTTATCCGACGTTTGCAGCGCTGAGCCGGCAGCGGTCGACGGAGGAGGTCTGTCGCTTGCTGCAGACGGCGTGCCACGCGGCTGTGGACGGGCTGAAGTAAGCCGGCAGCAGGCGGCGCTACTTCATCTTGAACTTGCTGTACGCTTCGCTGGTCGCAATGATGACGTGCTCGGCGCAGGCGTTGACGCGGTGCGGATCAGCCTCCGTCTCGTAGGCCTTCGAGGTCATCATGTCGATGAAAGCCGTGACGGTGGGATAATAGACCAGCGCCGCGAAATCCCAGTCGTTGCCCTGCTGCGGGCCGAGCGCGACGGCCCTGGCCTCGCCGGTCCAGAGCAGCGTGCCGCCGCGTGCCTTGATCATCGGCACTGTGACCGCACTGTAGCGCAGATAGGCGTCCCAGCCGGAACCGTCGCCGTCGCCGGAGTGCGCGTGGAAGCGCATCAGGTTCAACATCACCACCGGTGCATGCCGATCGAGCCGATCAAGGCCATCGATGTTCAACATATTAACCGCCAATGCCGCCTCCTCTGGTCATGCCTGCATTGTAGCATTGCGGTCGCATGACTTGTGTCACGACGCAAATCCGGCGCAAGCTCGTATGCAACGCCAATGACGATCGCTTCGCCCGCGCCACCGGCCTCCAATCCGGCCAGTTGGCTCAACAACCAGCCTTATCTGCTGCTCAGCCTGAGCTCGCTGTTCTGGGCCGGCAACATCGTGCTCGCGCGCCACGTCGGCGCGCATGTGCCGCCGCTGACGGTGACCACGATCCGCTGGTTCGGCGTGTTCCTGATCCTCCTGCCCTTCGCCTGGCCGCATCTGAAGCGCGACTGGCCGAATCTGCGCAAGAGCCTGCCGCTGATGCTGTTCCTGTCGCTGGTGGGCTTTGCCTTCAACAACGCGATCTCGTACTGGGCGATGCAGTACACGGAAGCGCTGAACGCGCTGCTGATCCAGTCGGCCGGACCGTTGTTCGTGGCGCTGTGGTCGCTGGTGCTGTTCGGCGTGCGGCTGACCGGTGCGCAGCTCGCCGGCATCGGGATCTCGCTTCTCGGCGTGCTGATCATCATCCTGCGCGGCGATCTCGCCGCGCTCGCGAGCATCAGCTTCAACAGGGGCGACATCATGTTCGCCTCCTCGCTGGTGGCGTTCGGGATCTACTCTGCCTTCATCCCGCGGCGGCCCAAGATCCACCAGCTCTCCTTTCTCTCCTTCACCACCTGCTGCGGCGCGACGATGCTGCTGCCGACCGCGATCTGGGAGGCCTGGAGTGGTCGCGTCCTGCAACTCGACGGGGTGACGCTAGCGACGCTGGGCTACATCCTGATCTTTCCCTCGACGCTGGCCTATCTCTTCTTCAACCGGGGCGTGGCGCTGATCGGCCCGAACCGCGCCGCGCCGTTCTTCCATCTGGTGCCGGTGTTCGGCTCGGCGATGGCGATCCTGCTGCTCGGCGAAAAGATTCAGCCCTTCCACCTGATCGGCTACCTGCTGGTGCTCGCCGGCGTCGTGATCGCCTCGCGCCAGGGTTCTGCGGTGAAGTAATTCCGCGACGCGAGACGAGGCGACAAACTCGCGCCTTCCGCTTTCGACGAGGAGACGCTAGGTTCCCCGCCAACCAAAAAAGAGGGAACGACCAGACATGCTTTCAGCGTTGATCCGAAACCTGCGTGCCATCGGCACGGGCGCCCTTTGTCTCGCCGCCGCGTCCGCTGCGCAGGCCGACAATTATCCGAGCCGCAACATCACGCTGGTGCTGCCGTTCGCCGCCGGCAGCGGCACCGACACCACGACGCGGCTGATCTCGCAGCATTTGTCGCAGGCCCTCGGCGTCGGCATCGTCATCGAGAACAAGGCGGGCGCCAACGGCATGATCGCCGCCACCTATGTCGCGCGCGCCGCGCCCGACGGCTACACGCTGCTGGTGACCACCAACACCACGCATTCGGCCAATCCCTATCTGCTCAAAAGCCTGACCTACGATCCGGTCAAGGACTTCACCCCGATCGCGCGCACCGGCGACCTGCCCTTCATGCTGGTGATCCACCCGGAGGTGCCGGCCAAGACCGTCGGCGAGCTCATCGCCTACGGCAAGGCCAATCCGGGCAAGCTGAGCTACGCCTCGGGCTCGTCCTCGGCGATCGTGTCGGGGGCGACCTTTGCACACAATGCCGGGCTCGACCTCCTGCACGTGCCCTACAAGAGCTCGCCGCCGGCGCTCAACGACGTCATGGGCGGCCGCGTCTCGATGATGTTCGTGGACATCCTGACCGGCCTGCCGCATGTCCAGGGCAACGCGCTACGCGCGCTCGCCGTCACGACGAAGGACCGCTCGTCGCTGGTGCCGAACCTGCCCTCGATGCAGGAGGCCGGCGTGCCGGACTTCGACATCTCGTCGTGGCAGGGCTATTTTGGCCCCGCCGGCATGCCCAAGGAGATCGTGACGCGACTCAACGCCGAGATCCGGAAGATCGTCGAGAAGCCGGAGATCAAGGCCCAGCTCGCCACCCTCGGCATGGACGCGTTTTCGGGCACGCCCGAGCAGCTCGGCACGTTCGTGAACGAACAGCTGGTGTTGTGGGAGAAGCTGATCCGCGAGGCAGGGATCGAGAAGCAGTAGGGGCTCGCGAAAGCCGCGCGCTCGGCATTCTCCGTCATGGCCGGGCTTGTCCCGGCCATCCACGTCGATCAAAGCGTCCGGTGTCCAAGAACGTGGATGCCCGGGACAAGCCCGGGCATGACGATAGAGGAGATGGCGTCGCTTTGGTGTGGCGACCTACGCCGCGCGCACCTTGGCGAGGAAGCCGTCGACTGCGCTGCGCAGCGCGCCGGACTGGCTGTCGAGCTCGCGAGCGTTGGTGAGCACGTCGCTTGCCGCCGTGCCGGTCGCTTCCGCGGCCGAGGTGACGCTGCCGATATTGGCGTTGATCTCGTTCGATCCGGCCGCGACCGACTGAATGTTGCGGGCGATCTCGCGGGTCGCCTCGCCTTGCTGCTCGATCGACGCGGAAATGCCCGCGGTGATCTCGCTCATCTCGGCGATGGTCTGAGTGATGCCGCCGATGGCGGCGACCGCATCGCTGGTCGATGTCTGCATCGCCGCGACCTGGGCGGAGATTTCCTCGGTGGCCTTGGCGGTCTGGTTGGCCAGCGCCTTGACTTCGGAAGCGACGACGGCGAAGCCGCGGCCGGATTCACCGGCACGCGCCGCTTCGATGGTGGCGTTGAGGGCGAGCAGATTGGTCTGTGCCGCGATCGAGTGGATCAGCTTGACCACCTCGCCGATCTTCTCGGCGCCGGTGGAGAGTTCCTGCACCGTGGCATTGGTGCGCTCGGCGTCGTTGACAGCGCGGCTCGCCACTTCGGTCGAGCGGGTGACCTGGCGCGAGATCTCCGCAACCGAGCTCGACAGCTCTTCGGCAGCCGCGGCAACCGTGCCGACATTGCCCGACGCTCTCTGCGAGGCCGCGCCGACCGTCGCCGCACGCGACGAGGCGTCGCCGGCGGTCGCGGTCATCGATTGCGCAGTGGCTTGCATGCCCGTCGCAGCCGAGGAGACCGAGCGGACGATACCATTGACGCTGCGTTCGAAGTCGCTGGCGATGCCCTCCATCACGCTGCGACGTTCCGCCGCTGCGCGATCCTTGGCATCGGCTTCGCTCTTCTCGATGTCGCGGATGCGGACAGCGTTGTCCTTGAAGATCTGGACGGTCGACGCCATTGCGCCGACCTCGTCACCACGGCCGACGCCCGGAATGTCGCCGTCGAGCTTGCCCTCGGCGAGATCCTTCATGCGGGCTCCGAGCAGGGCGAGCGGGCGGCTGATGCTGCGACCGATCAGCCAGGCAACGCTGCCGGCGACGATGACGATACCGAGCATGGCCAAGCCGAGCAGCCAGTAGACCGGACCCATCTTGGCGTCGATATCATCGAGATAGGCGCCGGTGCCGAGATACATGTCGAAGCCGGGGACCGCGACCGCGTAGCCGAGCTTGCGGATCGGCTTCTCCTGGCCGGGCTTCACATATTCATAATACAGCAGGATCGAACCATTGGCCTTGACCCCGTCCATCAACTCGGCAGACAGCTTGCGGCCGTTGGTCACGACATCCATGCGGTTGCTGCCGATCTGCTTCGGATCGGGCGCGAGCTGGGTGATGCCGTCATAGGACGTGCCGAACAAATAGCCCGCACCGTTGTCATACGTCATTGCATTGCCGTAGCGACGAATCTCGGCCATCGCCGCATCCTTCGTCAGCTCGCCGGCGTCGACCCGCTTCTTGAGGGCAGCGGCGTAGTTGCGCCCCATCTCCACGATCGCCTTGGCCTGATCGATGCGCGCGTTCACCATCTCCTGCTTCATCAGGTATCCGGCGAGGATCCCGGAAATGCACAGTCCGAACAAGGTGACGCCGACGAGGATGCCGAGCTTGGGGGCGATCTTCATATTGCTTAATTTCACGGGATGCTCCGGCAACACAGGGATAAGGACGCGCGAGTGAATCGATCGAAATCAAATTAACCTTTAGGGGGTGACCCCTTAGCAAGCTGTTACGGGGCGCCCCGTAGAAGCCCGGAGAAGACGTCAAACCAGTCGTATAAATCGCCTCAATGACAACCGGGAATTGTACGCGACCTCCTCGATTTCGCGTAAAAGACGCAAAGGCCCGCGCAAAGCATGGGTCACAACAAGAAACCAAATCGGGAGCAGGACATGCCGAGATACAGGGTGGTGACGCCGAAGGGCGCGAGCTTCACGGTCGCGAGCAGCGATTATTCCTACGAGCGCGAGGCGCTCGATCCGATCGACGCCGAGATCGTCGAGGCGCCGGCCGACGAGGCCGGGTTCATCGCCGCCGCGAAGACAGCGGACGCCATCTACGCCAAGGGCATCCCGATCACCAAGACCATCATCGACGCGCTGGAGAGCTGCAAGGTCATCACGCTGGGCTCGGTCGGCGTCGACAGCGTCGACATCAAGGCCGCGACCGCGCGCGGCATTCCCGTCACCAACATCCCCGACACCTTCATCGAGGAGGTCGCCGACCATGCCATGATGCTGCTGCTCGCTGGCTTCCGCCGGCTGGTCGAGCAGGACCGGATGGTGCGTAGCGGCCGCTGGGCCGAGGGCCGGCCGGCGTTGTCGAAGATACCGCGGCTGATGGGCCAGACGCTCGGCTTCATCTCGTTCGGCCGCGTGGCGCGTGCGGTTGCGAAACGCGCAGCTCCCTTCGGCCTGCGGATGATGGCCTACGATCCCTTCATCCAGGAAACGCTGATGTCCGACCACGGCGTGATTCCGGCGACGCTGAACGAGGTGTTGTCGCAATCCGACTTCGTCTCGATGCACGCCCCCGCCCGGCCCGAGGTGCATCACATGCTCACCGAGAAGCACTTCCGGCAGATGAAGAAGGGGTCCGTCTTCATCAACACGGGTCGCGGCGCCACCGTGGACGAGGAAAGCCTGATCAAGGCGCTTCAGGAGGGCTGGATCGCCCATGCCGCCCTCGACGTGCTGGAGAAGGAGCCGCCCTCGCACAACAATCCGCTGCTCGGCATGGACAATGTCACCCTGACCGCCCACGTCGCCTCCGCCTCGGCACGGTTTGACGAGGCGCGCAAGCGCCGGGTGGGCTACGAATTGTCACTGGTGCTTCAGGGCATGTGGCCGGTAAGCTGCGTCAATCCGTCGGTGCTGCAAGACACCGCGCTCCGCCGCTGGCAGCCTGTCAGCATGGACCGCGGCCCGAACAGCTAGACGGGACGGCCGCGAAGGCGCGCCGGCAACCGGAAAGACCCTTCACCGGCGATCAACGCCGGGAAGGGAAACATATAGGGAGGAACCGATGAGGAACGACATCACGCGTCGTGATGCCTTGGCGCTGGGCCTGTCCGCTGCGGCAATCGCGGCAACCGGTGCTCCGGCAAATGCGCAATCCGCGATCAAGGCCGCGGACGTCCCCACACCGAAACTGCCGATCGAGAAAGGCGCATCCCTGCGCATGCTGCGACCGGTACGTTTCGTCCAGGCCGACGAGGACGTGTTCCGCGCCAATGCGGCCAAATTCACCAAGGAGACCGGGGTCGAGGTCAAGGTCGACTTCGTCGGCTGGGAGGACATCAACCAGCAGACCGCGGTGACCGCGAATTCCGGTGCCGGCCCCGATATTATCATCGGCTTCTCCGATGCGCCGCACATCTATATCGACAAGCTGATCGAGCTGACCGACGTCGCCGACTATGTCGGCAAGCGGTACGGCGGCTGGCTGCCGCTGGCGCAGCGCTACGGCAAGAAGAACAAGAGCGACGCCTGGATCGGACTGCCGTTCGGCGCGACCGCGGGTCCGCTGATCTACCGCAAGTCGATCCTGCGATCGGTCGGCTTCGACAAGGTGCCGGAAGACCATGCCGGAATCCTCGATCTCTGCCAGAAGCTTCAGAAGGCCGGCAAGCCGGCCGGCTTGGCGCTCGGCAACGCCAAGGGCGACGGCAACGGTTTTGCGAACTGGGCGCTGTGGTCGCACAACGCGGCGCTGCTCGACGAAGAGGGGAACGTCGTCATCAACAGCAAGGAGACGATCGCCGCACTGAACTGGGTCAAACAGCTCTATCCGACCTTCATCGCCGGCACGACGTCATGGAACGACGTCAGCAACAACCGCGCCTACGCCGCGCAGGAGATCTCGCTGACCGCCAACGGCGTCTCGCTGTATTTTTCACTGAAGAACGATCCGGCGACCAAGGCGATCGCCGACGACAGCGAACATCAACTGCTGCCGAAGGGTGTCGCCAAGGTCTCGCCGATGGCGGGCCTGACGCTAAACGCCATGCTGTTCAAGCACAGCCAGTACCCCAACGCCGCAAAGGCCTTCCTGCAATACATGCTGGAAAAGGACCAGTACGAGCCGTGGCTCAACGCCAATTCCGGCTACTGGGCCCAGCCGCTCGCGGCTTACGCGGAGGCCAAGGTCTGGAGCGAAGATCCCAAGATCAAGATCTTCAAGGACACCATGAACACCATCTACTATGACGGCTATGCTGGCCCGATCTCGACCGCGACCGGTGCCGTCAGCGCCGACTACGTGCTGATTCAGATGTTCGCATCCGTCGCGACCGACGCTGCCACGCCGGAAGCCGCAGCCGCGGAAGCCGAGCAGCGCTGCAAGCGGTACTTCCGGCGGCAGAAGTAGCGCTGGCCAAAAGCGCGTCATCGCGAGCGAAGCGAAGCAATCCAGCCTGTCTTCCCAGTTACAGCCTGGATTGCTTCGTCGCCCCAGTGCAAAATTGCTTCGCAATTTTGTTACGGGCTCCTCGCAGTGACGGGCCTGGTGACTTTCAGAGACGGGACAACAAACCGATGTCCGTGACCACACTCTCTTCTCCTGCCCTCGTGCACCGGCAACCCTCCTGGCTGGTGCGCCTGTTCGACTACAAGCCGTTCCTGATCGTGATGTGCCTCGCACCTGCGATCGGGCTGCTCACGGTGTTCCTGACCTATCCGCTCGGCCTCGGCATCTGGCTCGCCTTCACCGACACGACGATCGGCAGAAAAGGCGTCTTCGTCGGCTTCGAGAATTTCCAGTATCTGCTCACCGATTCCCTGTGGTGGAACGCGGTGTTCTACAGCGTGGTCTACACGGGGATCGCGACCTTTGGAAAGTTCGCGCTCGGCTTCTGGCTCGCACTGCTGCTCAACAACCATTTTCCGTTCAAGAGCCTGTTGCGTGCGATCATCCTGATGCCCTGGATCGTGCCGACGGTGCTCTCGGCGCTGGCGTTCTGGTGGATCTACGATCCGCAGTTCTCGATCATCTCCTACCTTCTGGTCGACGTGCTGCACTGGCGCACCACCAATATCGACTTCCTCGGCTCGCCCTGGCCGGCGCGCTTCTCGCTGATCGCCGCCAATATCTGGCGCGGCATTCCCTTCGTCGCGATCTCGCTGCTGGCGGGCCTGCAGACCATTTCGCCCTCGCTCTACGAAGCCGCGATGCTCGATGGCGCCAGCGCCTGGCAGCGGTTCCGCTACATCACCTTCCCGATGATGATGCCGATCCTCGCGATCGTCATGACCTTCTCGATCATCTTCACCTTCACCGATTTCCAGCTGGTCTACGCCATCACCCGGGGCGGCCCCGGCAACTCAACCCATTTGCTGGCAACGCTGGCCTTCCAGCGCGGCATTGCGGGCGGCGAGCTCGGCGAGGGCGCGGCGATTGCGGTGTCGATGATCCCGTTCCTCGTGTTCGCAACGCTGTTCTCTTATTTCGGCCTGGCGCGCCGCAAATGGCAGCAGGGAGAGAGCAATGACTGATACCGCCGCCGAGCCGGCCGCCGTCGCCACCACGCCGCCGGACACCATGGCCTGGGATTCCGGGCTGCGGCGGCTGATGATGATCTATCTGCCGCTCGGCTGCTTCGTGCTGATCCTCCTATTTCCGTTCTACTGGATGACGATCACGTCTTTCAAGCCGAACGCAGAGCTGATGAACTACAAGGAGCACAACCCTTTCTGGATCTCCTCGCCGACGCTGGCCCACATCAAGCACCTGTTGTTCGACACCGCCTATCCGCGCTGGCTGTGGACGACGATGCTGGTCGCGGTCGGGGCGACTACGCTGTCGCTGATCGCGAGCACGCTGGCCGCCTATGCGATCGAGCGCCTGCGCTTCCGCGGCAGTCCCTATGTCGGCCTCGGCATTTACATGGCCTATCTCGTGCCGCCGTCGATCCTGTTCATTCCGCTCGCGACCGTGGTCGTGCAGTTCGGCCTGTTCGACAGCCCGCTTGCGTTGATCCTGGTCTACCCGACCTTCCTGGTGCCGTTCTGCACCTGGCTCCTGATCGGCTATTTCAAGTCGATCCCCTACGAGCTCGAGGAATGCGCGCTGGTGGACGGTGCCACCAGGCTCCAGATCCTGCGGCGGATCACGCTGCCGCTGGCGGTGCCCGGCCTGATCTCGGCCGGCATCTTCTCCTTCACGCTGTCCTGGAACGAGTTCATCTACGCGCTCGCCTTTATCCAGAGCGGCGCCAACAAGACGGTGCCGGTCGCGATCCTGACCGAGCTCGTCACCGGCGACGTCTATCAGTGGGGCGCGCTGATGGCGGGCTCGCTGCTCGGCTCGCTGCCGGTTGCGATCTTCTACTCGCTGTTCGTCGATTACTACGTGTCGTCGCTGACGGGCGCGGTCAAGGAGTAGCTGTCGGCTGCGGCGTTTGGCCCGGTTTCACAAAACTGCAATGCGCGGTCCGCATAAGACGGCCTCCGTTAACAGGAGACGCACATGCGCGCGACTTTGCTTAGTACCGTCGCAACGATCATTCTGACCGCGAGCTCCGCGCTGGCGCAGAGCGAAGGCGAATTCCCCGCCAAGCTCGCCGGCCACGTCGTGATGCCGGCCGCCACGTTCATCGACGCGCCGGCTGATGCTCCCGCCGATCTCAAGACATCCGGTAAATACACCACCGGGAAGCGGGTCGACGCGCTCGGCACGGTGATGGGCAAGTCCTATGAGCGGGCCACCGGCGTGTCGCTGCCGTTCAAGGGCCAGCCGCTGCAGGGCCATTCCGGTATCAAGTCGATGGGGGACGGCACTTTCTGGGTCATCACCGACAACGGCATGGGCGCGCGCGCCAATTCGCCAGATTCGATGCTGTACCTCAACCGCTACAGGATGGATTGGGCCGGCGGCAAGATCGAGCGGCTGGAGACCGTGTTCCTGCACGATCCCGACAGACGCGTGCCGTTCCGCATCGTGCATGAAGACACCGAGAGGCGTTACCTCACCGGCTCCGACTTCGACACCGAAGGTTTCCAGATTATCGGCGACACCTTCTGGATCGGCGACGAGTTCGGCCCCTACATCCTGAAGGCCGACAAGACCGGCAAGATTCTGGCCGTATTCGAGACGGTCGCCGACGGTAAGCCCGTGCGATCGCCGGATCATTGGGCGGTGGCGACCCCGGGCGCGCCGGGTGCGACCTACACCAACGTCAACCTCCGACGCTCCAAGGGTTACGAGGGCTTCGCCGCCTCGAAAGGCGGCAAGTTTCTCTACGGCCTGCTCGAGGGGCCGCTCTGGGATGCCGAGAAAAAGGACTGGGAGAAGGTCGACGGCAAGGAAGCCTCGCGCATCCTCGAATTCGACGTCGCCGCGGAAAAATTCACCGGCCGCTACTGGCAGTATGTGTTCGAGCAGAACGGCAATGCCATCGGCGACTTCAACATGATCGACCCGAGCGCCGGCCTGATCATCGAGCGCGACAACGGCGAAGGCACGCCCGAAAAGGCCTGCCCGCAAGGCACCCGCGGCGAGAACTGCTTCCCCGACGTGGCCAAGTTCAAGCGCGTCTACAAGATCGAGCTCACCGACGCCAATGTCGGCAAGCCCGTGCGCAAGATCGGCTACATCGACCTCCTGAAGATCAGGGATCCCGACAAGAAGGCGAAGAAGCCGCTCAATGACGGCGTCTACACGTTCCCGTTCTTCACCATCGAGAACGTCGATCGTGTCGACGAAACCCACATCATCGTCGGCAATGACAACAATCTGCCGTTCTCGTCCAGCCGCGATCCCAACAAGGCCGACGACGACGAGTTCATGCTGCTCGATGTCGCGGACTTCCTGAAGGCGAAGTAAGCCAGCGCTCTCTCAACGCGGGTCATCGCCCGGCTCGACCGGGCGATCCAGTACGCCGCGGCGCCAGCGATCAAATCGTGAGGCCGCGGCGTACTAGATGCCCCGCCCTCGTGCGTAACTGCGCACTAGGCGGGACATGACGGACAGTGAGCGAGCACGAGGTAAAGACAACTCGCACCTCGGCGCCGCACATCAACCCGCCGGCACGATCACCATGCTCTTGTCCTTCGGCCAGCGAATGCGCCAGACGAAGTTGATGTCCTTGACCTCGCCGGGCTTGGCGTCGAACGACCATTCCAGCACGCCGCGCCGGTCGCGAATGTTGCTTGCGGTCGGCGGCGTGGTCGCAGGCAGCATCTCGACGAGGATGTCCTCGTTCTCGCTGACCGGCAATTGATCCTCAATCGCGACCTTGATCGGGAAGTCGTGACCATTGCGGATCGTCGTCTTGAACGATCGCTCGTCGGTCTTCGACGTCGTGACCAGGAGACCGGCCGAACCTTCGTTGCGCTTGAGCACCGCGCGCTCGATCCTGACCTTGTCGTCGGCGCCGAAGCCGAGCCGCACGATATCGTCCTTGGCCGAAGCCGAGAGTTTGCCGCGGCCGACGAAAGTCCCGTCGCGATAGATTGCGACCTTGCCCGGCAACAGGCTCGTGTCGTCGGTCTGCTTGAAGCTCGCTTCGAGGAAGGCGGTGGGGTCCATCACCGGTGCCGCGCGCACCATGAGATCGGCGGGCACGGTCATCGAGGCGATGCGCAGGCTCTTGGCGCCCTCGGCGGCCCCGAGGCTGACGCGGCCGGGAATTTTGTAGGTGGCCTGGAAGTCACCGATCTCGGCGACCGCCTGCTGCTCTTCGGCGCGTTCGCGGATATCGTCCGCCGCCTTGGCCGCGGAAGTTTCCATCTTGCGCTGCTGCATGGGCGCCGCCGCAGGCATTGCCGAATCCGAAACTGAGCCCAGCGCCCGCGGCTTCGGCACTTGCGGATACTGCGCGACCAGCGAATTCAGCTCCGGCGCGCTGCCGCCGCGGCCGATGCGGACCGTGGAGACGCCGAGCGCGACGTTCGACCAGTCCTCGCCGGTCGCCTGCGTGACCTCGGCGCGGCGGACAAGCTCGAGCTGCGGTTTGCGGTCCTTCGCGCCGGTATCGAGCCGGGCGTCGTAGAGCGGCAGCCAGCGCGCATTACGCACATTGTAGGTGACCCGCAACGTCGCCTTGGTTGCTGCCGGCGCCGCGATGTCCATGCGGACTTCGAGCTTGCTCGGCGGCTTGGCCTTGCGCTCGACTTCGAGCTGGGCGATCTGCCGATCGATCTCGCGCATCTTGCGCGTGGCGTCGCGAACGGCGGTATCGGCGCTCGCAATTTCGTCGCCAACGGCGGCAAAGGCCGTGCGCCATTCGGCAATCGGCCGCGCCTCGCCCTTGTCGCCGATGCCCGCGGGAGAGGCTTCCGCAAAGTGCTCCGCGAATTTGCGCCGCGCAATGGCCGAGTCGATCGCGCCTTGCAGGTCGGCGCGCTGGTCGTTCAGCGCCTCGATGCGCTTGTCCAGCTCCGGCAGATTGACCGGCGCCGCACGCGGCGTTCGCGCATCGATCGTACCGATGGTGAGCTTCGCTCCCCCCTCACCCTCCACCCGGATCGAGGAGGTGTCGAGACCAAGCGGGAAGTCCTTGGCAATGAGCGTCGAGTCACCAGACGGCAGGTCCACCGCGATGACGCGGGTGACGGTCGCGCCATCGGGGTAAACCGTAACGGTATGGATCGCCGATGTGGCGTCCAATTCGGCGGCCCATGACCACGACGCGAATGCCGTGGTCACCAGAACCAGGCTCGTCGTTGCCAAACATTTTGCGGTGATGCGCATCAAGTCCCTCCTCCAAGTCATCGCCGCCGCCAGCCGGACGCGCGATCCAATGCCTCGCCAACACGGTTGGACGCGGCAGGGGAGGAACTGGTTCGATTGGGGTTTCCGTGGGGCGCCGCCGCGGCGGCAGCAAGGCCCGCGACGGAGCGCTTAATCCTGAGGGGTAGAACCCTGCGCGAAGATGCGGCGAAGCAGGTCCGTCACGTTCTTCGCACCGGCCTTCCTCAGAATGCCGGCGCGATAGCCCTCGACCGTGCGCGCGCTCAGATGCATGCGCCGGGCGATCTCCTTGTTGGTCAGGCCCGCGGCGAGATGCTCGAGCACGTCGCCTTCGCGCGCGGACAGGGGTTCGCAGCCGGGCAACCACCGCTGCCGGTTGGAGCCCGGCTGCGCGAACTCGTCGATGGCGGCATCGATCCGGTCGACGATGTCGCGGGTGCGGAACGGCTTCTCGATGAAGTCGGCCGCGCCGCTCCTGATGGCATCCACCGCCATGGCGATGCTGCCGTTTGTCGCGGTCACCAGCACCGGCGCCATGCAGTTTTCCTCGCGCAGGCGCTTGAGCACGTCGAGACCGGAGCGATCGGGCGGCATCTCCAGCAGCACGCAGGCCGGCATCCGCGCCTTGGCCTCCGAGAGCAGAGACGCGCCGTCGGCGAAGCAGATCACGTTGTATGCGCTTTGTTGAAGCGCGGTGGACAATTGTTCGCGGGAGGCGGCATCGGTGTCGATGACGAATACCTCACCCTTGGAAAGCATGTTCCCCGGCATAATTCCGATCCAGCAATGTCTTGGGTCAAATGGTCCGAGACGGCAGCGGGGCCTCGTCGCGCCGCGCCGTCATATGCACGGCATTCACGCCCGTGCTTCGGTTTTACTTATGTATGTTCCACCCGGTTCCCGGATTTGACGGATCGGGACAGAAACTTTACATTTCGGGACATCTGCGGGATGTCCGGCAGGAACGGGTCGCATGACCGACCTCATTCGCAGCGCGGGCTTGAGCTATTACCCGGAGGTCGCCCGGTCGGTCGGGCTCGACCCCAAACACATGATGCGCAAGGTCAGGCTGCCGCTGGCCTGCCTCGACAAGCCCGACACGCCCATTGCCGTCACCGGTCTCCGCCGTCTGCTCGAATTGTCGGCCGAGGCGTCCGGCGCCGAAGATTTCGGCTTGCGGCTTGCTGAACGCGGCGGGCTGACCAATTTCGGCGCGGTCGGCCTGATCGTGCGCGAACAGGCGACCGTTGGTGAAGCCATCGAAGCCTTCTCGCGCTTCATCCCGATCCATCACGACGGCATGAAGCTGGACGTCACCCGCAACAAGCAGACCGTGACCGTCACGCAGCACCTGCGCGGCCGGCAGCCGACCGCGCCGCGCCAGTCGATCGACATGGCGCTCGGCAGCGTCCACCGCATCATCCAGTCGCTGTTCGGCAGCGATTGGCGGCCGCAGGAAGTTCACCTGCATTACCCACCGCCGCTCGACCGCAAACGCTACCGCGAGTTCTACGGCTGCCGTGTGACCTTCAATGCGGAGGCCGATTCGATCCTGTTGTCGGCACACGACATGGAGCGCCGGATCCCGAGCGCGCATCCGCTGATCGCGAGCTATCTGCGCAAGCGGATCGAGGCGATCGAGACGCGGCCGGCAAGCTGGGAGGAGAAGGTCGACGAGGTCGTGCGTCTCCTGCTCGCCGGCGGCGACTGCACGGTCGAGCGCGTCGCCGAACACCTCGCCTGCACCCGGCGTACCATCCACCGCCACCTCGCCGAAGCCGGCACCAGCTTCTCGGCCATTCTCGACGCGCAGCGCGCCGATCTCGTGGTCCAGCTCATCGACGACCCCGGCCGGCCGCTGGCCGACATCGCCGTGCAGCTCGGCTTCTCCGCACAGAGCGCCATGGCCCGCTGGTTTCGCGGCCATTTCGGCTGCACCATCACCGCATGGCGCAAAGGCGCCCGGCCATTGGCGGCAACGGCGGCTTGATTTTCAAGACCGATCACATCACCCGCGCAAACATGCGAAAGCCCGGCGCACCGATGATCGCCTCGAAGGCAGGATCGCGCTTCTCCTCGGCAAGGACAAAGCCGGCCTTGGTATAAGCGCGCTCGGCGGGCTCGTTGCCGATCAGGAACGATATTGTCGCCCGTGCACATCCAGCCGCTCGCCCCTTCTCCAGCGCATGCGCGATCAGTGACTGCACCAGGCCGCGGCCGCGATAGGCGGGATCGGTCGCGACATGCTCGATCATCCAATCGCCTTCGCCGCCCTGAACCCAGCAGGCGCGGGTGTAGCCGCCGCGTTGACGGATGGCCTCCAGCTCTGCCGCGGCGATTCCGGACGCGGCTGCGACTTCCTCGATCGCACGCCAAGCCGCTGGTCCCGTGCCGGCCGCCGGTAGCGCACACAAGGCGGCAGCAGGCTTGCCATCGATCTCGGCGACCAGAAATTGCGAGACGTGCCACATCGACACCGCGCGAGCGGCTGCGACGTGCGCGATGAAATCGCGGCACTGTGTTTCAGGCCAACCGAGCGCAACGTCGAACCAGCCGCGCGGCCGGTAGCCGCGCTGCGATGAAAGGATGGTTTGTGCGATGAAATCGGCGTCTTCGGGACGCGCAGACCGTATCGTCATGCGCGCCCCCTTCGCGAAAACCTTACGTGTTCTTCAGTGCGACGCGAAATTCGGCCTCGGTCTTGGCCTTGACCTCGTCGAGCGAGACGCCGTCGGCGAGCTCGATCAGCGCCATGCCGCCGCTGCCGTGCTTGTCGATGGTGAAGACGGCCAGGTCAGTCACGACCATGTCGACCACGCGCTCGCCGGTCAGCGGCAAATTGCACTGCTTCAGGAGCTTTGGACCGTCCTTGGCCGAATGCTCCATCACCACGACCACGCGCTTGACGCCGGCGACGAGATCCATCGCGCCGCCCATGCCCTTGACCATCTTGCCGGGGATCATCCAGTTGGCGAGATCGCCGTTCTGGGCCACCTGCATGGCGCCGAGGATCGACAGATCCATGTGGCCGCCACGGATCATGCCGAAGGAATCCGCGCTCGAGAAATACGAAGTCGACGGCAGTTCGCTCACGGTCTGCTTGCCGGCGTTGATGAGATCGGCGTCCTCTTCGCCCTCGTACGGGAACGGGCCCATGCCGAGCATGCCGTTCTCGCTCTGAAGGCTGACGTCCATGCCGTCCGGGATGTAGTTCGAGACCAGCGTCGGAATGCCGATGCCGAGATTGACGTAATAGCCGTCACGCAGTTCCTTCGCGGCGCGCGCAGCCATCTGTTCACGGGTCCAGGCCATCTTAGTCTCCTGATCTCAAGCTGCCGTGCGCGGGCGGGTGTTGCGGAATTCGATGCGCTTCTTGGCCGTTCCGACCTCGACGATGCGCTTGACGAAAAGACCGGGCGTGTGGATGTGGTCGGGATTGAGTTCACCGGCCGGAACCAGATGCTCGACCTCGGCCACCGTGACCCTGGCGGCGGTCGCCATCATCGGGTTAAAGTTGCGCGCGGTCTTGCGATAGATGAGGTTACCTGCGGTGTCGCCCTTCCAGGCGTGGACGATGGCGAGGTCGGCGAACAGGCCGCGCTCCATCAGGTATTTCTGTCCGTCGAATTCTTTCACTTCCTTGCCTTCGGCGATCAGCGTGCCGACGCCGGTCTTGGTGTAGAAGGCCGGAATGCCGGCGCCGCCCGCGCGGATGCGCTCGGCCAGCGTGCCCTGCGGATTGAATTCGAGTTCCAGCTCGCCGGCGAGGAATTGCTGGGCGAACAGCTTGTTCTCCCCGACATAGGACGAGATCATCTTCTTGATCTGGCGGGTTTCGAGCAGGCGGCTGAGGCCAATGCCGTCGACGCCGGCATTGTTTGAGACCACCGTCAGGTCCTTGACGCCGGAGTCGCGGATCGCGTCCGACAGCGTCTCGGCGATGCCGCAGAGGCCGAAGCCGCCCGACATAATCATCATGCCGTCTTTCAGAACGCCCTCGAGAGCCGACTTGGCGTCGGGATAGACCTTGTTCATGCAAATTACCTTCGAGTGAACCTTCGGCTTGCAGGCGTCGCGCCTTAGTGGCGGCGATTATTAGGCGAAATCGTCCGAAGCCGTCAATGATACGGGGTTCTCCGCTCCGCCCCCGGGTGATAGAAGCTGCCCAAGCCGTGGGCGCAACCGTTCCCGCGGCCTTGAAAGCGACAAGAAAACCCATCAAGTTGCGGCACTTAACACAATAGGTCTTGGGCGTGGGGCGCGCAGGTTTCCCAGCCCGCCTTCTGGCTCCAGCGACCAACTCGATCAGGACATGCCATTGACCATGGTCCAAGGAATGAAGCGCCTCGGGACGCCGATCGCGGCGCTGCTCGGCGTGGCGCTGATCGCCCTGATCGCGACCTCATGGCTCATCAACCGCGACGCACTGCGCAAGGCCGTGGAAACGCAGATCCGCGACGTCACCGGACTCGAGGTCAACGTCGCAGGCGCGATCGACATTTCGGTGCTGCCGGCAAGCTACATCTCCTTCCATGACGTCGGGCTGAAGGGCGGCGGCACCAGCGATCCCGCGCTCCATGTCGACGTTCTCACCGCGAACCTGCGGCTGCTGCCGCTGCTGCTGCAACGGTTCGAGATCGCCGACCTGACGCTGCTGCGGCCGCGCATCCATGTCAGCCTGAAGCCGGACGGTGAAAGCAACTGGACACCGTTCATCCAGACCATCGCGCGCACCATGAAGCCTGGCGCCGAGAATCAAGTGTCGTTCTCCGAGATCCGGATCCAGGACGGCGTGCTCAATTACGAGGACGCCGCCACGCACGGCACCGAGAAGCTCGAGGACATCGACCTGTCGCTGGCCTGGCCCTCGATCTCGCGCTCCTTCGCTGCGACCGGACAATTCGACTGGCGGGGCGAACGGGTCGACGGCTCGATCAGCTTTTCCGATTTCGTCGCCGCCCTCTCCGGCGAGCGCTCGGGGTTGAAGGCGCGGATCGCGAGCGCACCGCTCAAGCTCGCCTTCGACGGCAGCGTCGCCAATCGCACCAGCCCGATGATGGAGGGTACGCTCACCATCGACAGCCCGTCCTTGCGCAACGCGCTGCGCTGGACCGGCCAGCCGCAGCCCGCCAGCGGCGGCTTCGGCCGTTTCGCGCTGAAGGCGCGGGCCAATGTCGTCGGCGCGTCGATCGCGCTCACCAACGTCAATGTCGAGCTCGACGGCAACACCGCCGAGGGCGTGATGACCTACGCCAATAACGGCCGGCAGACGCTGCAGGCGACGCTCGCAGCCGACGCGCTCGACTTCACCCCCTATATCTCGACTTTCCGTCTGCTCGCGAGCGGCGCGCGCGACTGGAACAGGCAGCTGTTCGATCTCAACGCCTTGTCGACCACCGACCTCGACATGCGCCTGTCGGCCGCCAAGCTGACGGTCGGGACGTCGAAACTCGGCCGCACCGCGATCGGCGCGAATCTCCGCAACGGCACGCTGGCGCTCTCGGTCGGCGAGGCCCAGGTCTATGGCGGCATCGCCAAGGGCTCGTTCGGCATCGCGCGCTCCGACACCGTCGCCGACATCAAGGCGCAATTCCAGTTCACCGACGTCGACCTTCAGGCCTGCGCCTCCGAGCTGTTCGGCATCAACAAGCTGTCCGGGCGCGGCAACATCAACGTCTCGCTCCTCGCGTCCGGCTCGAGCCCGTTCGGCCTCGTGCAGTCGCTCGACGGCAGCGCCACAGTGACCGGGCATGACGGCGCGATCGCGGGCTTCAATGCCGAGCAGCTCCTGAAGCGGCTCGAGCGGCGGCCGCTGTCCGGCGGCGGCAATTTCCGCAACGGCTCTACCCCTTACGACAATCTCACCATCGCGGTGAAGTTCTCCGACGGCGTCGCCACCGCCGAGGACATCCGCGTCGAAGGACCGGCGGCGAAGATCACCATGACCGGTACCGCCTCGGTGCCGACGCGCGAATACGACATGAAGGGCGTGGCCAGCCTCAACAGCGCGTCGGGGTTCGAATTGCCCTTCGTGGTGCAGGGCCCCTGGGACGACCCCCTCGTCTTCCCCGATCCGGAAAGCCTGATCCGCCGTTCGCCGGCCTCTGCGCCCCTGCTCGACATGCTGAAAGACCGCAAGCCGGGCGACGCGGTGCGCTCCGCGATTGAGCGCATCACCGGCACCGGAAAACGTCCCGCACCGGCCGAAGCGCCGACGGCGGAGAACGCCAAGGAAGGCGCGAAGTCCAATTAAGGACGGCGATCAAGCGGCGCCAGCAGATCGGCGCGAATTGATCAGGGCGAATTGATGCGGCGATTGGATCGATGCGCACATTAAGCATCTCCTCTCGCCCGACACCCCACGACCTATGTCTGACAAGAAGCCGCTAGATCGGATAGCGGCCATGCGCTAGTGTTTTATACGACCGGTTAAAAACACCGGCCGTTTGAGGGAGAAAAACGTGAAATCCAAGGTTATTGGCGCAGTATCACTGGCGGTCGCTGCGGCCGGGCTGTTTGCAGCCGCTGCACCCGCATTTGCGCAGCAGAAGACGATTACGGTCTGGTGGGGCAAGGGCTTCTACCGCTCCGAAGACGACGCGCTGCTCGAGACAATCAAGAAGTTCGAAGCCAAGACCGGCATCAAGGTCGAATTGTCGCAGTACGCGATCCAGGACATGATTCCGAAGACGGTCGCCGCACTCGATTCAGGCACCGTGCCCGATGTTGCCTATTCCGACACCTACGACGTGCAGGTCCAGGGCAAGTGGGCCTACGAAGGCAGGCTCGAGGACCTCTCAGACATCATGGAGCCGATCAAGGATCGGTTCGTGCAGAACACGCTGGATGCGTCGATCCTCTATAACGACGTCACCAAGAAGAAGGCCTATTACGGCTTCCCGCTGAAGCAGCAGAGCATGCATGTCGAGATCTGGAACGACATGCTTGAGAAGGCCGGCTTCAAGCTCGCCGACATCCCGACCGACTGGGAAGGCTACTGGACGTTCTGGTGCGACAAGGTGCAACCGGGGATCCGCAAGGCGACCGGCCAGCGCGTCTACGGCGTCGGCCAGCCGATGGGCGTGGAATCCACCGACGCTTTCCAGTCGTTCTACACCTTCATGGATGCCTATCACGTCAAGCTGGTCGACGACGACGGCAAGCTTACGGTCGACGATCCCAAGGTCCGGGAGAACCTGATCAAGGCGATGAAGGACTACACCGACACCTACATCAAGGGCTGCACCCCGCCGTCCTCGACGACCTGGAAGGATCCCGACAACAACGTCGCGTTCCACAACAAGACCATCGTGATGACCCACAACTTCACGATCTCGATCGCGGCGAAGTGGTTCGAGGATTCCCAGAACCAGACGCTCACGCCCGAGCAGCGCGAAGCCGGCAAGAAGGCCTATGGCGAGGACATCATCACCGCGTCCTTCCCGAAGGCTCCGGACGGTTCGACGATCCGCTACCGCTCGGACGTCAAGACCGGGCTGGTCTTCTCCGTGGCCAAGAACAAGGCCGAGGCCAAGCAGTTCATCGCCTTCCTGCTCCAGGAAGAGAACGTCCGCCCCTATATCGAGGGTGCGCTCGGCCGCTGGTTCCCGGTGACGAAGGAAAGCCAAGAGAGCCCGTTCTGGCAGGCTGACCGGCATCGCAAGGCGGTCTACTCGCAGTTCAAGGGCGGCACCGCCGCGTTCGACTTCACCAAGAACTGGAAGTTCACCATCCTGAACAACGAGAACGTCTGGGCCAAGGCGATGAACCGCGTGGTCAGCGAGAAGGTGCCGGTGGACAAGGCGGTCGACGAGCTGATCGCCCGCATCAAGGCGGTCGCGGGCTGATCTCGGACTGCAATAAGGTATATGCTAATACCGGTCGCGGCTCTCCGCGACCGGTTGCTTTCGGTGGGTATGCGATATGGCGATCACACTTTCCGGCTCAGACACAATTCCGGCCCCTCCCCTGTCGGCGCGCCTGACCACGCAGCAGGTCTGGGGCATCTTGCTGCTTGTGCCCTATCTACTCGTCTTCCTGGCCTTCGTCGTCTATCCCGTCGGCTACGGCCTGTGGCTGGCGCGCAGTCCGGCGAACTATGTCGCGCTGTACAACGACCCGATCTTCGCGCGCGCCGCGGTCAACACGCTGATCTTCCTGGTCATCGGCATCAACGTGAAGATGCTGATCGCGCTGTTCCTGTCCGGCTTCTTCGCCCAGCAGCGCCCCTGGATCAAATGGCTGTCGGTGATCTTCATCCTGCCCTGGGCGGTGCCGTCGATCCCGACCATCCTGTCGGTCCGCTTCATGCTCAATCCCGAATGGGGCATGGTCAACCATTTCATCTTCTCTCTCACCGGCGATGACGGGCCGAACTGGCTGAACGATCCGACGGTCGCGCTGACCATGGCGATCGCCGTGCATATCTGGAAGTCGCTGCCGTTCTGGACGCTGATCCTGCTGACCGGGCGGCTCGCGATCCCGCAGGATCTGTACGAGGCGTCCGAGGTCGACGGCGCCAGTCCGTGGCAGAAATTCCGCTTCATCACCTGGCCGTCGATGCAGATGCTCTACGTCACCTGCACGCTGCTCTCGATGATCTGGACGCTCGGCGACTTCAACAGCGTCTATCTGCTCACTGGCGGCGGGCCGGCCGACCTCACGCACGTGCTGTCGACACTCGGCATCCGCTATCTCCGGCTCGACCAGCTCTCGCTTGCGATGGCCTCTATCGTCTGCGCGATACCGCTCGTGCTGCCGCTGATATACTTCATGATGAAACGGTTGTCGCGATGAAGCTTCCCACCCTCCGCGAAGTTGGCACCGAAGCCAAGCTCCTGCTGATCGGCATCCCGGTCTTCATCTGGACCATGATTCCGATCTACCACATGTTCCTGTTCGCGATCTCGCCCAAGGAGGACGCGTTCTCGGGCAAGCTGTGGCCGGATCATCCGACGCTGCACAACTTTCACATCGTGTTCTACCAGGAGCACTATTTCCTGCGAGACTTCTGGATCCAGTTCTGGAACTCGACGGTGATCGCGCTGGCCGCAGGCGCGCTGACCTTGTTCGTCGCGACCGCCGCCGCATTCTCGATCTCGCGGCTTAAGGCGCCGGGCGGCCGCTGGGTGATGAATCTCGCGCTGTTCACCTACTTCATCCCGGCGGCGTTCCTCGCCGTGCCGATGTACCGCACCATGGGCAACTACGGCCTGCTCAACAATCACTGGTCGCTGATCCTGGCGATGGTGACAATCGCTTCGCCTTACGCGATCTGGGTGCTGAAGCAGGCGTCCGACAAGCTGCCGGTCGAGCTCGACGAGGCCGCCGTGATGGACGGCGCGACCACGCTGCAGCTGTTCCGCCTGGTCTATGTGCCGCTGATGATGCCCTCGCTGGTCGCGATCGGCACCTATGCCGTGCTGCTGGCCTGGAACGAATATCTCTACGCGTTCCTGCTCTTGTCCAAGGACACCGATATCACGCTGCCGGTCGCGCTCGGCAACTTCCTCGCCGCCGACGACTCGCCGTGGGAGCTGTTGATGACCACCGGCTTCATCTACGCGCTGCCGCCGGCCGCGGTCTATTACGCCTTCAAGCGCTACATGGTGGGCGGGCTCACGGCCGGTGCGGTGAAGTCCTGAGATCCACGGCGCGCTTTCTTTGGTAGGCAACCAGCAGCGCGATCATCGAGCCGATGAAATAGCCCGCGGTCGCGCCCGAAATCGCGCGGCCGACGACGAGTGCGAGTGCACGGTCGCTCGCATCGACCGCCGAGATCACGCCGACCGCATACTGCAGAGAGAATATGACGAGGTTGCGGATCAGCGCAAAGGCGCCACCCGCGCGGATGATCTCGCCTGTCTTGTGATCGACGTCGAACGGACGCGACGTTAATACGCCGATCGGCAACAACACCAATGCGGCCCCGCCCCAGGCAACCAGCGGCCACGCGCTATCCTGATGTCCGAAGCCAATCCGCGAAATGCCCCAGACGATGAATACGATCGGAACGATCAGCGCACGCCAGATCGGCGTCTTGCGCGGCTGCATCGCCTTGATGCCCTGCCAGACCAGATAGGCGAGCAAGGTCCAGACCCAGAGCGGCGTATGCACCAGGACCTGATAGGCAAACGTCATCATCGCCTCCCGTTATAGCGGCGCCGCGCTCTCGCCCTGCGAGCTCGACAGTTTCGAGGCGAGCGAGGCGATGACGATGACAACAGCAATCAAGGCGATCACCAGCGTGCAGATCGCGTTGATCTCGGGCTTCACTCCGAGCCGCACTTCCGAATAGATCCGGATCGGCAGCGTCGCCGAGCCGGGGCCGGTGGTGAAGCTCGCGATCACGAGATCGTCCAGCGACAGCGTGAAGGCGAGCATCCAGCCCGCGACGATCGCAGGCGCGATCAGCGGCAGCGTTACGGCCACGAACGCGCGCAGGGGGTCGTAGCCGAGATCCATCGCGGCCTCTTCCAAGGAGCGGTCGAGCGAGCCGAGGCGGGACTGCACGACGACGGCGACGAAGCACATCGTCAGCGTGGTATGGGCGATCGTCACCGTCCAGAAGCCGCGCTCCGCGTTTAGCGCCACGAACAGCAGCAGCAGCGACAGTCCGGTGATCACCTCCGGCATCACCAGCGGCGCATAGAGCATGCCGGAGAACAGGGTGCGGCCGCGAAACCGCTCGCCGCGCGACAGCGCCACGGCGGCGAGCGTGCCGATCAGGGTCGCAATGGTTGCCGACGAAACCGCGACGCGCAGGCTCATCCAGGCCGCCTCGATCATGGCGCGGTCATTGAAGAACTCGTGATACCAGCGCAGCGACCAGCCACCCCACACCGTCACCAGCCGCGAGGCATTGAAGGAATAGATCACGAGGATCAGGATCGGCAGATAGAGGAAGGCCAGACCCAGCGAAAGCGAGGCGACGTTGAAGCGGGACAGACGGGAGACCTTGCGCATCGCCTCACCGCCCCTGTTCCAGCTGCCGCTTCTGCAGCCGTTCGTACAGCAGCAGCGGGACCAGCAGCACCACCAACAACACGATGGCCGCGGCGGAGGCGACCGGCCAGTCCTTGTTAGTGAAGAATTCGAGCCACAAGGTCTGGCCGATCATCAGCGCATTGGAGCCGGCCAGGAGATCCGGAATGACGAACTCGCCGACGATGGGGATGAAGCACAGCAGCACGCCGGCGCCGACGCCGGGCAGCGACAGCGGGAAGGTGACGAGCCAGAACACCTGCCAGCGCGGCGCGCCGAGATCGGAGGCGGCCTCCTCCAGCACCGGCTCCATTTTGGCCAGCGTGGCGTAGAGCGGCAGGATCATGAACGGCAGGTAGGAATAGACGATGCCGATATACATCGCGCTGTCGGTGGAGAGCCACACCACGGGCTGACTAACCAGATGCAGCGCCAGCAGTATCTGGTTGAGCAGGCCGTCGTGCTGGAGGATGTTGATCCAGGCATAGATCCGGATCAGGAACGAGGTCCAGAACGGCACGATCACCAGCACCATCGCCACGGCCTGCCAGCGCGCCGGCAGCCGCGCCATGCCGTAGGCGATGGGATAGCCGATCAGGAGCAACAGCGCGGTCGCGGTGACGGCGACGGTGAGGCTACGCACATAGGCGAACACGTAGATATCGTCGGAGACGAGCAGCCTGAAATTGTCGATCGACAGCGCGGCAAAGGCGGCCTTCAGCGCCCCCCATCCCGCCATCAGGTCGAACACCGGCTCGTAAGGCGGCTGCGCGATCGCCGTCTGCGACAGGCTGATCTTCAGCACGAAGCCGAACGGCACCAGGAAGAACAGCACCATCCAGACATAGGGCGCGATCGCGGCAAAGTGAGCCGGTCGCGCAAAAATGCGGCGCCCGCTCATGACGGCAGCACCACGCAGTCGTCGGGCGTGAACCAGGCGACGACAGGCTGGCCCACGCTGTAGGCGTCGACGTCAAGGCGCGCGCTGTTGGCGACCGACGCCTGCACCGTCCCGCCGGCCTCGAGCTTCACCTTGTAAGTGGTGGTGCCGCCGAGATAGCAGATGTCGGCGATCACGCCGTCCAGCTGGTTGATCGCCGTCTCATGACCGGCCTCCCTCGCCGGCCCACGGCGCGACAGCTTGACCTTCTCGGGGCGGATCGCAACCGATAATCTGACCTCACCGAACGGCTCGCGCGGCTCCGCCACCACCAGCGGTCCCGCATCGCGCGTGCCTATGACCAGACGATGACCGTCGCGCAATTTGGACTTGGCGTCGAACAGGTTGATGTCGCCGACAAACTCCGCGATCCAGCGCGAGCGTGGCGCCTCGTAGAGTTCGCGGGGACTCGCGACCTGCGCCAGCCTGCCGTCCCTCATCACGCCGATCCGGCTCGCCATCGTCATCGCCTCTTCCTGGTCGTGGGTGACGATGATGAAGGTCATGCCGAGCCGGCGCTGAAGCTCCATCAGTTCGCCTTGGGTGCTTTCGCGCAGCTTCTTGTCCAGCGCTGCGAGCGGCTCATCGAGCAGAAGGAGCTGCGGGCGTCGCGCCAGTGCACGCGCCAACGCCACGCGCTGGCGCTGTCCCCCGGAGAGCTGGTCGGGCTTGCGCTTCTCGAGTCCGTCGAGCTTCACCAGCGCAACCATCTCCGCCACACGCGTGGCGATGTCTGCGCGCGCCATACCGGCGCGCTTCAGGCCGAAGGCGATGTTGTCGCGCACCGACAGGTGCGGAAACAGCGCGTAGTTCTGGAACATCATGTTGATCGGCCGCTCATGCGGCAGCGCCTGCGCGATGTCCTTGCCGCCGAGCAGAATGCGCCCTTGATCCGGCGCTTCGAAACCGGCGAGCATGCGCAGAAGCGTGGTCTTGCCGCAGCCGCTGGGCCCGAGCAGCGCAAAGAACTCGCCGGCCTTGATGTCGAGCGAGACGCCATCGACGGCCCGGAACGTCCCGAACGTCTTGGCGACGCCCTCGATGCGCAGCAACGGCTCGCCGGCCGCGAGCTGCGTCTCTCCGACCGCAGCCGCAGCCGCGTCTGTTCTGGGCAACTCGTCAGTCATGGTTCCTGCCAACCCCAATCAAGCCGCACGCTAGCGGCCGATCGTCCCTCACTCAACCGGTTAGAGGCCGTTCGTTCACGCATTCGCCATGAACGCAGCCAGCGCATTGCATTCCCCCGCTGACATCGTCAGGCCGAGCTTGGAGCGGCGCCACAGGATGTCCTCGGGAAAACGCGCCCATTCGTGGGTCATGAGATAGCGCACCTCGGCCCCGGTCAGTTCGGGACCGAAGGCGGGGCCGAGATCGTCCCGGGTCTTCGCCTCGGCAAGCACAGCCGATAGCCGCGAGCCATAGGCCGCGACGAGGCGTTGGGCCTGCGCCTCCGAGAGAAAGCGCCAGCGGTCACGCGCAAGATCGACCTCGGTGTCGAAACGATCCCAGGCAAAATCTCCGCCCGGCAGCGCCGCGCCTGCGGTCCAGGGCGGCGACATCGGATAGAACGGCGTCAACTTCGTCACCGCGCGCTCCGCCCGCAGGCGCGAGGTGGTGACGTCACCGCCAAACATCGTGATCAGCGGCGCCTTGCGCCGTCGCGCGTCGAACAGCGTCGTGCCATCACGCCCGCGCGCGGACGCCAGCGTCAGGTTGACGCCGGAGACCGCGCGCACCACGTCGGTCGGGGCAACGCGCTCGCGGAAATAGCGACTGGCCGCTTCGCAGAGATAGCTGACGTCGGCCCCCCGCATCGCGACGATCGCAGGATCGCCGGTGAAATCGTGCGTGACTGTTCCAATCAGTGTGAAATCGCGCGCGATAGGACTCGCGAAGATCAGCCGGCCATCGCTGTTCTGGAAGACGTAGACGTTATCGGAATCGAACAATCGCGGGACGATGATCTGGCTCATCTGCATCGCCGCCACGGCGGGTTGCGGCTGCCGCAGCACGGTCTCGGCGACCATCGACGTCCAGCCGCCGGTGGCGTTGGCCAGTGCCCGGGCCGTGATCGTGCGACGATGGCCGCGGTCGACCACCGCGAGCCGCCATGTGTCGGTTCGATCGGCGCGCACACAGCGCGCTCCAGTCCGAATCACGGCGCCGCGCTCGGCCGCATCCAGTGCCGTGAGCACCACCAGTCGGGAATCGTCGACGACGCAATCCGAATATTCGAAGGCCGTGCCGAATGGTCGTTTCAGCGCGTTGCCGACCGGATGATGCGTGATGTCGAGGGTCGCCGTTGCAGGCAGGCCGCTCCGGCTGGTGGGGCTGTCGTAGAGGAGCAGGCCGACGCGCAGCAGCCATGGTGGGCGCTCGTCGGAATGCGCCGGGATCACGAAGCGCATCGGCCGAACCAGATGCGGCGCGATCCGGAGCCAGATCCGGCGCTCAGCGAGCGCCCGGCGCACCCGGCGGAAGCCGCGCCGTTCCAGAACCGACAGGTCGCCGTGGATCAGCCGCGGCGTTGCCGACGACGCCGCGCCGCCCAGATCGCCCTGCTCCAACAGGATGACCCGCAGGCCGCGGCCGGCGGCATCGCGCGCGAGGCTGACACCGTTCAGGCCGCCGCCGATGATCGCAAAATCGTAATCCGCCATGAAGCCGTCGAATGGGAGCGAAACGCTCGCCATCTCTAGAGCCATTTCCCTTCCGATGAAATCGGAACGGGGCTCTAGATTCTGGTTTGGCGCGTTCTCTTGACGCGAACCCGCATCCGCTGCGCTCGAAAAACGCTCTAGCCGGTCTTGAGCGCAAGCTCCATGACTTCGGCACGACCGACGAGGCCGGCATATTTCCCGATCGGCAGTGGCTTGCCGAGCAGATAGCCCTGCACGCCGTCACAGCCTTCCGCGGCGAGGAAGGCGAGTTGTTCCAGCGTCTCGACGCCTTCGGCGACGATCGACATTTCCAGGCCATGGCCGAGATCGATCACCGCGCGCACGATCGCCGCCGATTGCGGGTTGCGGCCGAGATTGATGATGAAGGCGCGGTCGATCTTGATCTTGTCGAACGGGAACGCCTGGAGATAGCTCAGCGAGGAATAACCGCTGCCGAAATCGTCCATGGAGATGCGCACGCCGAGCGCCTTGAGCCGGCGCAGCAGCGCCAGACCGCGATCGAAGTCCTCGATCAGCACGCCCTCGGTGATCTCGAGCTCGAGCCGACCGGGTGCGAGACCCGTCTCGAGCAGGATGGAATGCACGAGCCCGACCACGTCGCCGTGCATGAACTGCGCCGGCGACAGGTTGACCGCGATCTGAAGCGGCTTCGGCCAGGACGCGGCCTCGCGGCAGGCTTCGCGCAGGATCCACTCGCCCATCTCGACGATCAGGCCGCTTTCCTCCGCGATCGGGATGAATTCGGCCGGGGAGACCTGGCCGCGCACCGGATGCTGCCAGCGCGCCAGCGCCTCGAAGCCGATGATCTCGCTCTCGGCGACGCTGTGGCCCGCTGCTCCCTGCGGCTGGAAGGCGAGCGAGAGCTCGCCGTTCTTGATCGCCATCGAGAGATCCTGGTGCAGCACGCGGCGATCGCGGATCTGCTGGTCCATCTCCGGCTGGAACAGGCTGATCGTGCCGCGCGACTTCTGCTTGGCGCGGAACAGCGCCGCGCCGGCATTGGCGAGCAACGAGGCGGCGTCGGCGCCGTTGTGCGGGAAGATCGACATGCCGGTGGTGACGCCGGCGCGGACCGGGCGGCCGTCGATCTGGAATTCCTTAGCGACGGCATCACCGATCTGCTGCGCCAGCGCGAGACCTGCATCCGGCTGCTTACCGTCGATGATCAGGCCGAACTCGTCGCCGGACAGGCGCGCCACCACGCCGCCGCGCGCGGAGTCCTGGAGCCGCTGGGCCACCTCGACCAGGAGCTTGTCGCCGTGCGCATGACCGAAGACGTCGTTGACCTCCTTGAGACCGTCGAGATCGACGCACAGAACCGCGAACTCCTCGCCGGTGCCCTCGCAGGCCTCGATCATCTGGGTCAACGCCTGCAGGAAAGCGGCACGGTTCGGCAAATCGGTGAGGCCGTCGTGATAGGCCATGTGCGCCATGCGCGACTCGGTCTGCCGGCGATCGGTGACGTCCTCGTGGGTCTTGATCAGATATTGCGGCTCGCCGGTGTCGCTCAGCACGGTGGCGCGGCGGGTGAGGAACAGCCGCAGCCCGTCCTTTGTGGAGATCGGGTGCTCTTCGGTGATCATCCCACGCTTCTTGATCGCGGCTTCGTCGCGCGCGATGATCAGCTTGGCTTCCTTGGGATTGAAGATGTCGGACGCGGTCAGGCCTGTGGCTTCCTCGCGCCTGCGGTTGAGGATCGTCTCGGCGCTGCGGTTGGCGAGCAGGTAGCGGCCGTCCTTGACCTGCTCGACGATCAGGGCCACCGGGATGTTGTCGACCACGAGCTCGAGGAACTTCTTCGTGCTCTCCAGCTCCTTCGACAGCGAGCGGCGATCGGTGATGTCCTCGAACACGAGCATCAGGAATTCGGGCTTGTTGCTCTCGTTGCGGACAACGATCCGGATCGAGGCAACCATGCGTCGCTCACCGGCGCGGTCGACCTCGAATTCGTTGCGAAACTGGCCGTCCGGCGAATCGAGTGCCGTGCGGTCGGTCGCCTCGATGCTGTCCGCCGAGATCGGCGCAAACAGCTCGCGCGCGTTCTTGCCGACGACATGGTCGCGCGAGAAGCCCCAGAACCGCTCATAGGCGCTGTTGGCGAAGATGTAGCGACCATCCTCGATGTTCTTTGCGGCCACGCAGGCCGGCACGTTGTCCAGCACCGTTTCCAGGAACTGCTTGGTGGAGGCGAGCTGCCGCGACAGCCTGCGCTGCTCGCTGACGTCCAGATGCGTCGTCACCGAGCCGCCGTTGGGCAGCACGAAATATTTCACCAGGATGGCCCGCCCGTCCGGCAGTTCGGTGATCAAGCCGTTGGTGCTTGCCGCCTTCTCGTAGAACTCGTCGTTGGAGGCGGCGCCGAGCACCCCGCGCTTGCGTCGCAGCTCAAGGAGTTCGTAGCCGTTCATGTTGGCCCAGAGATCCGACCGCGCCAGGCCGTAAATCTCGATATAGCGGTCGTTGCAGAAGATGACGCGCCGCTGCGCATCCGTCATCACCACGCCCTGGTTGAGATTGTTCATGGCGGAGGAGACGAAGGCATTGCGCCGCAGCTGCAGACGCCTGGTCCGGCGCAGCGAGGAATGGATCCACAGCGCGATCGCGGCGAAGAACGAACAGATCACAATTCCCGCGATCAGGGCTTCCCAGATCACGTTGGGATCAAGCTCGCCGAGATAGCTCGGAGGGGTGAAGCTGTCTGAGAGGGCAAAGGCGCGCGCAGGCGCGACCGCTGCGGCCAGGCACACGACGGCCTGCACCGCAATCGGAAGCGCGCTGCCCGCGTGCCAGTTCTTCTCAGCCATCAGCCACCCGCGATTTCAACGTCGGATTGTCTGGCCTCGCGAGTTTGGATCGGGTAAACGCCTGTACGCGCAACGGAACAATGTGGCATCAAATACGGCAATTGCCCTGACATGATAAATGCTTCCTTAACGGAAAAAGCCCCCGCGTCGCCCTCCCCAGGCGTGGGGCCATCGTCGCTTCGAGCGGACGTCCTGCACGACCATGGATAGGGTGGACTGCGTCGTCATCGGAGCCGGCGTGATCGGGCTCGCGGTGGCTCGAAAGCTGGCGCAAGCCGGGCGCGAGGTGATCGTGCTCGAGCAAGCCGAGGCCATCGGCACCATCACCTCCTCGCGCAACAGCGAGGTGATCCATGCCGGCATCTACTACCGCGCCGGAAGCTGGATGGCGCGCATGTGCGTCGACGGCAAGCACGCGCTCTATCGTTACTGTTCCGAGCGCGGCATCCCGCACAGGAATTGCGGCAAGCTGATCGTCGCGACCAATCCGAAAGAGACCGAGAAGCTGCAATCGATCAAGGCGCATGCCGAGGCCAACGGCGTGCTCGACATGCAGTTGCTCACGGGTGATGCGGCACGTGCGCTGGAGCCGGCGCTCGCCTGTGACGCCGCGCTGCTGTCGCCGTCGACCGGCATCATCGACAGCCACGCCTACATGCTCTCGCTGCGCGGCGAAGCCGAGGACGCGGGCGCGGCCTTCGCGTTTCACACCCCGCTGATCCGTGCCAAGGCGACCGCCGGCGTCATCGAGATCGAGGCGGGCGGCGAAGCGCCGATGACGCTGCAATGCAGCCTCCTCGTCAACGCCGCCGGGCTCTCGGCGACCACCGTGGCGCGCAACATCGAGGGCATGCCGCTGGAACGGATCCCGACGGCCTACCTCGCCAAGGGAAACTACTTCAGCTGCAATGCTAGGGCGCCGTTCTCGCGCCTGATCTATCCGGTGCCCGAGCCCGGTGGCCTAGGGGTGCATCTGACGCTGGACATGGCCGGGCAGGCCCGTTTCGGCCCTGACGTCGAGTGGATCGAGACGATCGACTATGAGGTCGACCCGTCACGCGCCGAGCGCTTCTACCCGGCGATCCGCAAATACTGGCCGACGTTGCCTGACGGTGCTCTCATGCCGAGCTATTCGGGCATCCGCCCGAAGATTGTGCCGCCGGCGGTGGCCACGCAGGATTTCTTGATGCAGGGCCCGCGCGATCACGGCGTCGAAGGCCTGATCAATCTGTTCGGCATCGAGTCGCCCGGATTGACGTCATCGCTCGCGATCGCGGATCACGTCGCCGAGCTCGCAAACATCTAGTGGTTTAAAGCGAATTGGATTCCGGTTGCGCGTAAAGAACTGCGTCCAGACAAGACGCTGGAGCCGCGCAAATCCTTGCACGCTGCGCGCCTTGCAGCAGGGATGAGCGCAAAGGCTCCCATCCCTGCCTGAAAGGGTGCGATCAACTCTACGCTGTTACGGGGTTACTAGTGGAGCGTGTCGCCGTGCCTGAGACGCTCGATCTGGTCCTTGACCATCAACTTCCGGCGCTTCAACTCAACAATTTGCAGGTCGTCTGTTGAAAGGTGCACGAGAGCTTCGTGCAATTCGTTTTCGAGAGTTTTGTGCTTCCGTTCCAATTCAACCAGATGTGCCTGAATTGTCATTCGAAACCTCCTCGGTAGGGGTGAACCTTGGATTCGACCGGACGAGGAAGTGTACATCACCGATTTGTTCTGTCGATGGATATCAGTCGTCGCGCTGTCATTTTTAGAAATTCATATGTAACGAAGCGTGAGTAAGGGAACCACGCGGGAAAAATCCGTGATATCAATGCGCTTGCGCAACGCCGGAGCGACCGCAGAAATATCTCGCGGGAGATCGGCGCGCGACAGCCCGAGATCGCTTGCGATCACGGCGCGCAAGGACGATAGTTTCCACAGGGCATCCACAGCCTTAATCTCACGCCTATCGGTTTTTCGGCCACCGCAGACATGACCAATGAAGATGCGCGCGAACTCGAATCCGAGCTCGCCCGGTTGCACCAGGAACACCGAGATCTCGATGTGGCGATCGATGCACTGCATCAATCGCCCGCCCCCGACCTGTTGCGGTTACAGCGGTTGAAGAAACGCAAGCTGTTGTTGCGTGACCGTATCGCGTTCATCGAAGACCAGATCACGCCCGACATCATCGCCTGATCCACGGGTAGAACTTTACGGCGGCCCCGCCGCACGTAAATCCGCTTGACTCGAAAGGAACAAAATAAGAACATTTGAGCACCCAACACCCCCGGGGAAACCGTCTAAGGAAAATGCAGATGTCGGCAACCGCCCTTCTCGACAACAGCCATTATGAACAAGCCTGCGATCAGGCGATCGCGATGTGCGACGGCAATCTGCGCAGCACCATCAAGGCGCTGATCATGGCCAATGAATATCTGGAGGCCGAGCTGGAAGAATTGCAGGCGGCGGTTTCCGCAGGCTGCATTCCGGAGACCTCGCGCAGCAAGATGCGGAGCAAGAGCAGCGCCGCCTGACTGTCAGCTATCGGAGCCGACCATGTCCGATGTCACCTATTACGTTGCATTACCTTTCCTGACCGACGAGGACGGATCGCCGGTCGCGGGTGCGGCCGAGGAATGCCAGAGCGCGGCGGCCGCGCTACGGCGCGCCGAGATTATGTCGCACGGCGCCGGCCACACCGGCGCGGTCGCGTTCAGCCGCAGCGGCGATCCCATGACCGGCGAATTCGGGGACGCAAAACTGCTCCGCAGCTTCGGCGACGTACCGAAAGACCTCGGCACGCTTTAACTAGCTGCTGACGAGCCTGATGTGCGGCTCGTGCCGCCGGTGCGCCTTGCGCACATACATCGCGGCATCGGCCTCCTCCAGGGCGCGCGTGGCGTCGGATTGCACTCCGAGCAGGGCGACGCCGGCGGAAGCGCCCGCGCTCACGTGCTGGCCGCGAAAGACAAAGGACAATTCGTCGATGGCCTGCTCGAAAGCCGCGGCCTTCGCCTTGGCGTCGGTCTCGCTGAGATTCCAGAGCAGCAGCGCGAACTCGTCGCCGCCGAGCCGGCCGACCACGTCCGAAGCGCGGATCTGCCGCGTCAGCGTGGTGGCAATCGCCTTCAGGACCTCGTCGCCGGCCGCATGGCCGAAGGAATCGTTGATCGGCTTCAACCGATCGACGTCGAGCACGATCAGCGCCCCGCTGGCGCGGTAGCGCTTCATGTAGGCGACGGCGCGGGCGAGCTCGCGTTCGAAGCCGCGCCGGTTCGGAATTTCGAGCAGGAAATCGGTGTCGGCAGCCGCCTCGAGCTCCGCGACCCGCCGCAGCGCCCCCCTGAGCTTGCTCCGGAGCTCGCGGATGGTCGCGTTGATGGCCGGCTCGATGGCCGCTTTGGCCCCGTCATCGGCAGACGCTGCCCGCTGCGACGGCCTGGTCGGACGCCGCGCCGGACCCTTGATCCGACGCTTGGCCGGACGCTTGAGAGCAACTTTGGAGCGGCCGGCACTGGGCTTCGGGCCCTTTTTGGCCTTCGCAGCGCTTGCCCTTTTTGGTTTCTTCATGGGCATCCTGCTCAATGAAGGCTTGCGGGGATTCACCAAGACAGGATAGTTCATTCCCTTCTCCTTGCCACCGCCTTGCGAGCCACCGGCCGGAACCTTTAGTCTGGCCTATCTTTCTGTTTTTCGAGAACAATTCACGTCATGACCGCGCCGATCGCCATCATCATGGGAAGCCAGTCGGACTGGGACACGATGCGGCATGCCGCCGACACGCTCGCAGGGCTCGGCGTTGCCGCCGACACCCGCATCGTTTCGGCCCACCGCACCCCCGACCGGCTGTTTACGTTCGCCAAAGGCGCCAAGACGGCTGGTTACAAGGTCATCATCGCCGGCGCGGGTGGCGCAGCCCACCTGCCCGGCATGGCGGCGGCTCTGACGGAATTGCCCGTGTTCGGCGTCCCCATCGAATCCAGGACGCTCAAGGGCATCGATTCGCTCTATTCGATCGTCCAGATGCCCGCAGGCATCCCGGTCGGCACCCTCGCCATCGGCAAGGCGGGCGCCATCAATGCGGCGTTGCTGGCGGCGGCCGTGCTGGCCTTGTCCGACCCGGCCTTGTCCGATCGCCTCGCCGCCTGGCGCAAGGCGCAGACCGAGGCCGTGGCCGAGCGCCCGGAGGACAAGGCGTGACTGACGCAAAGCAGGTGAAGCTGAAGCCCGGCGACACCATTGGCATCCTCGGCGGCGGACAATTGGGGCGGATGCTGGCCATGGCGGCGGCCCGGCTTGGCCTGCGCTGCCAGGTGTTCTCGCCCGATCCGGACTCACCGGCCTTCGACGTCGTCCTGAATGCGACCTGCGCCGAATATGCCGATGTCGAAGCACTCGAGCTGTTCGCCAACGACGTCGACGTCATCACCTACGAATTTGAGAACGTGCCGTCCGCGGCCGCGATGGTGCTGGATGCGCGCCGCCCGGTGCTGCCCAACCGCAAGATCCTCGAGACCACCCAGGACCGGCTCGCCGAGAAGGATTTCGTGACGCGGCTGGGCATCGGCACCGCAGCCTACGCCGACGTCACCTCGGTCCCGTCATTGCGCGAGGCGATCGCCAGGATCGGCCTTCCGGCGGTGCTGAAGACCCGTCGCTTCGGCTATGACGGCAAGGGCCAGGCCATCATCCGCGAGGGCGACGACGTCGCGAAAGTGTGGACCAGTCTCGCCACCAAATCGGCCATCCTGGAAGCCTTCGTGCCGTACGAGCGTGAGATTTCCGTGATCGCCGCCCGCTCGGCCACGGGCCAGGTCGAGTGTTTCGACGTCACCGAAAACGAGCACCGCGACCACATCCTGAAGATCTCCCGTGCGCCCGCCCGGATCCCGGACGTGCTCGCCGAGGAAGCGCGCAGTATCGCCGGCAAGATCGCGGGCGCGCTCGATTATGTCGGCGTGCTTGCCGTCGAGATGTTCGTGCTCGCCAACGGCACCGGACCCAAGGTGCTGGTCAACGAGATCGCTCCGCGCGTGCACAATTCCGGACATTGGACGCTCGACGGTGCGTCCGTCTCGCAGTTCGAGCAGCACATCCGCGCCATTGCCGGCTGGCCCCTCGGCAAGCCCGTGCGCCACGGCGAAGTCGTCACCATGACCAATCTGATCGGCGACGAGATCAACGAATATGACAAGTGGCTGAGCGTCGCGGGCGCAACGGTGCACATCTACGGCAAGGGCGCGCCGCGTCCGGGCCGCAAGATGGGACATGTCACCGAAGTGCGACCCACGACCGGCAAATAACGGGACCGCGGCGCATGCCGCGATCCCGCTTTGCAGTTATGCCGTCTTCGCGCCCGCGACGACGCCAGTGGGCTCTTCGCTGAGCCAACGATAGATCACCCCGCCCAGCGCGCCGCCGATCAGTGGCGCAACCCAGAACAACCAGAGCTGCGACAGCGCCCAGCCGCCGACGAACAGCGCGGGCCCCGTGCTACGCGCCGGGTTCACGGAGGTGTTGGTGACGGGGATGCTGACGAGATGGATCATCACCAGCGCGAGCCCGATCGCCAGCGGCGCAAAGCCGGCGGGCGCGCGGCCGTGAGTCGCGCCCATGATGATGAACAGGAACATCATGGTCATGACCACCTCGGTGAGGAAGCACACGATCATGCTGTACTGGCCGGGAGAATGGGCATCGTACCCGTTGGACGCGAACCCCTTGCTGACGTCGAAGCCGGGAGCTCCGCTTGCGATGACGTAGAGCAGCCACGCGGCCACGATCGCGCCGGCGACCTGCGCAATCACATAAGGCAGGATCTGTCCGGCCGGAAAACGTCCGCCGGCGGCAAGACCGACAGTGACGGCCGGATTGAGATGACAGCCTGAGATGTGGCCGATCGCATAGGCCATGGTGACCACGCTCAGTCCGAACGCGAGGGAGACACCGACCAGACCGATGCCAACCTGCGGAAAGCCGGCTGCGATCACCGCACTTCCGCAACCTGCGAATGTGAGCCAAAAGGTACCGATAGCTTCGGCCGCGTATTTCTTCATATCCATGTGTCGTCCCCTGCTTTCAAAGATTCCGGAACAAAGCTCCGGAAACGGCCCCACCCTTGGCGTCAAATCTCCCAAATCAGGGCCGCACAGAGGTATTTTGCCTCATTTAATGGCTGAACTTGGCCCGAAAACCCGCTTGGCCGGTGGACATCCCAAGTTTTGTCTGATACATCCGCGCCCTCAAGGTTAAGGGCTTGTGCGTTTCGCCATCCCCTTTGACTTACCAGAATTCAAATCCGATCCACTGAAGAGGATGCCGCGTGCAGGTTCTCGTTCGCGATAACAATGTCGATCAAGCCCTCAAGGCGCTGAAGAAGAAGATGCAGCGCGAGGGTATTTTCCGCGAGATGAAGCTCCGCGGTCACTACGAAAAGCCCTCCGAGAAGAAGGCCCGTGAAAAGGCCGAAGCCGTGCGTCGCGCACGCAAGCTGGCCCGCAAGAAGCTGCAGCGCGAAGGCCTGCTGCCGATGAAGCCGAAGCCGGTGTTCGGTGCTGGCCCCGGCGGTGATCGTGGCGGTCGCGGCGGCCCGGGTGCAGGCGCAGGTGCAAGTGCTGGTCCGCGCGGACCGCGCTGATTTACCCGACTTGAGAGATTTCAGTTTTCGATGACGCGGGCCCCTGGCCCGCGTTATTGTTTTGTGAGCGGTGCCTTGCTGGGATGGGGCACTACCGATGCGGCACTAGCGCGAGCGAACCGTAGATGGCCTCCCCTCTCCCCAAGCGCGGCTTGGCGCGGCTACGGCAGATCTTGCAGCAGCCGTTTGCGCTGGCCTTGATGGGGATTTCGCTATGCGGCTGCTCCTTCGACCTGGGGTCGCTGACGCCGGAGAAGGAGAAGCCGCAGGAGGCACCCAAGGCGGCCACGACCGCTGAGAACGTGGTCAGCGCCGGCAATGTCAGCGAAGCCCAAGCCCATACGGCAAAGGCCCAGGCTCTGGCAAAGTCCGGCGAGACGGCGGCCGCGCTCGATGAATTCAATCACGCGGTCGGACTCGATCCGTACAACGCGCAGGCGCTCTATGGCCGCGCCCTGATCTACCAGGGCAAGAACCAGCACGACTTCGCCATCGCCGATTTCAGTGCCGCGAGCGGCCTTAACCCGCAGAAGGTCGAGCCGCTGCTCGGCCGCGCCACCAGTTATCTCGCCGTCGGCAAGGTCAAGGAGGCCGCGGCCGATCTGGATGAGGCTTCCGAGGCCGATCCCCACAATGCCCAAGTCTGGACCATACGCGGGCAAGCCTATGAACGGCTGGGCGACAGGACCAAGGCGGCGGCGTCCTACACCAAGGCGGTCTCGCTTCGCCCACGCGACGACGCCGCCCGCAGCGGCCTCGCCCGCGTCGGCGGCTGACGAGTCTGGCGCAGCGCGGGCGCCGTCTTAATCCGGGGTGACGCTCTTCGGCAGAACGGAGTGGAACATGGACTTAACGCCCGACAGCATGTCGTCGGCGACATTGGTCTTCGGCCGCGGCATCGACGCGCCGGCATCGGCGCGCAGATCGAGCGGGGGCGCAATCATCGGGACCGGAATATCAGCCGGCGGCGTCAGCCGATTCGGGTTCTCGTTGCCGACCGACGCCGTGTAGGGCGGGCTCGGCTGCGACGAGCCGCCATTGCCATAGGCCTCGGCTGCGGGTGTCGAGACCGTGATCGGCGGCGGCAACGGACGCACCGATGACGTATCCACGGGAATGATACGCGGGGCCTCCGGAGTGCGGGCGGCTTCACGCACCGCAGGCTCCTGAGTCTTCTCGGGCGCCTTGGTCTCGGAAGACTTATTGTCGGAAGCCTTTGTGTCGGCAGCCTTTGTGTCGGAAGCTTTGGCCTCAGCCGCTTTGCTCTCAGGCGACTTGCGCAGGCGCTCGATCGCGGCGCGCACGAGATCGTTGGCGTCGGGGGTTGCGGCCGGCGCGGCAGCAGCGGGCGCCGAATTGGCCTCCACCACCGGGGCGGCGGGAGCGGCTGCACTGACGGCCGGCGTGGACTTGGCGACTGCCTTCTCGCGACCGGACGGCTTGCCGCGCGGGGCGGCCTCGGCCGGTGCCACGTCCGCCGTCGAGGTCTTCGACTCCGCGCCCGGATGATCGGCAGCCTTCTCGGCCGCCGGCTTGTCCGTCACGTTCTTCTCGGAGATGCCCTTGGCCTTGACGCCGGGCGCGGGGAGGTTGGCCACATCGGCGGGCTTGCCGTTCTTGCCGGCCTCGGCGGGCGCCGTCACGGCCGCGGGCGCATCCGCCGCCGGCTTGGCGTTGATGTAATGATTAACGATATACGCCCCGATGATCGTTGCGAGCACCGAGGGGAAGATGTCCATCGAGATTTTAGCGATGTATTTCAGCATTCCGGCCACTCCCCGCGCGATCTGATGCGGGAACTTTGAGGCATAGTGAGGGATCAACTGCGACGGATCAATGGCAAAGGGGTACGCCGGACTTACGACTTCAGCTCAACCTCAAGGAACACGATCTCGGTTGCGGTTTCGTTAAGCACGTCGTGCTGGACGCCGGCCTTGCGAAAATAGGATTTCCCGGCCGCAAGCTGTGCTTTGGACCGCTCGCCATCGGGCGCCACGATGGTCATTTCCCCTCCGACCACGGGAACAATGACGTAGTCCATGCCATGGGTGTGATGCCCGGTGGCGCTGTTTGGCGCGAGCCGCCACTCGGTCACCCGAACCTGCTCATTGTCGACCTGAACCTCGGACTCGGCGGCAAGCATCGGAACTCTCCTGGGGCATATCCGGAAAACCGGTTCAGGGCACGAAAACCACGAACACGTAGACGGCAAATACCACCTTATGGACCAGCCCGAACAGGACATTGGTCCTGCCCGTACCGAAGGTCAGCATGCTCAGGAAGAAGGTCAGGAGCAAAGGCAGGCGGCGCGCCGATCCTGGCCGCGACGGCATCGACCACCAGCGAGAATTTCTTGGACAGCAACACGACCGCCAGCAGCGCAATCAGCAGCAGCACGACGCTGAGCACCAAGGCCCGGCCCGACAGATGCGCCTCGCACGGCCAGCGCCGGAAAGATCCAGGCCGATCGAGGCGTCGGATTGTGCGCGCTCATCCATCGGCTCCAATTGTCTCAGCCGAGCAGTAGCAATCGCGCGGCAGATTCAATGCCAGCGCAGGATCGGAGCGAACGGCAGCAGCGTCAGCAGCACGAACAGCGGGATCAGCACCGCGCTGGCGCGCAGGAAATAACCGAAGAAGCTCGGCATCTCGATGCCGTTCTCGCTGGCGATGCTGCTCACCATGAAATTCGGCGCATTGCCGATATAGGTAAGCGCGCCCATGTAGACTGCGCCCATGGAGATGGAGGCGAGCGTGCCCGAGAGTTCGTGCATCAGCATCTGCGGGTCGCCGCCGGCGAGCTCGAAGAACAACAGATAGGTCGGCGCATTGTCGAGGAACGCCGACATCAGACCGGTGAACCAGAAATAGGCAACCTCGCGCGGCGTGCCGTCCGGAGCGGTCACGGCCGACAACAGCCAGGCGAACGCGCCGTGATGGCCGGCATCGAGCATGGCGATGACCGGGATGATCGCGATGAAAATGCCGGCGAACAGCTTTGCGACTTCGCGGATCGGCTCCCAGGTGAAGCCGTTGGCCTGCCGGTGCTCGTCCGGCGTCAACCACACCGACAGGCCCGCTATGGCCAGCAGCGCCGCGTTGCGGGCGATATCTTCCAGCTCCAGCCTGGTTCCGAGAATGTCGAAAGCGATGCCGGGCTTCCACATCGCCGAGGCCAGCAGGCTCGCGACGATGGCTGCAATCAGCACCAGGTTGACGAGGCCGCGGATGCGGACCGGCTTCGCGGCGCCGGCGGCGCCGAGCAAGGGTTCGCTGCGGAAGCGCCAGACGTCGATGACGACGAAGATCGCGAGCAGCAGTCCGGCAACGATCGCCGTCTGCAGCCAGATGGTCCGCGTGGTCCAGAAGAAGTCGACACCATGCAGGAAGCCGACGAACAGCGGGGGATCGCCGAGCGGGCTCAGCGCGCCACCGACATTGGCGACCAGGATGATGAAGAAGATGACGACATGGGCGTTGTAGCGCCGCGGTCGGTTGGCGCGGATCAGAGGGCGGATCAGGATCATGGCCGCCCCCGTGGTGCCGACGACACTCGCCATCACCGTACCGAGCGCGAGGATGCCGGCATTTGATGCCGACGTCGCCTTGATGTCGCCCGTCACGAGAATGCCGCCAGCCACGACATAGAGCGAGAACAGCAGCACGATGAAGCCGAGATATTCGGCGAGCATGGCGTGAACGAGCGCCGCCAACGTCGCCATGCTCCCGGCCAGGATGACGAGCGAGGCGAGTGCCAGCAGCGACCAGGCCGCGGCGATCTTGCCGTAATGATGGTGCCAGACTTTTGCAAACAGCAGCGGCCCGAGAGCGATCGACAGCAGGAGGCCGGCAAAGGGCAGCGCATACGGCCAGCGCATCGCCGCGCCGTCGAGCCCGGTCGCCGCCCATGCGTGCTGTGGCAACAACACGACGAGGATCGCGGCGATGAACCCGCTCGCGCGCCGAACGACAAGCCGTCTAGAAAGCAATGAAGTGCCTCGCCGTTTCAATCGCACCGAACGCATCGAGATTGTCGTGTCCACCGCCCGCAAAGCGAACGAACTCCTTCGGTTCGTGCGCAAGCGCGAACAGACGCTCTCCGAACACGATGGAAATGGCAAGGTCATCGGTGCCATGCATCACCAATAGCGGCACAGTGACGCGCGGGATGCGCTCGTCGGAATGAAATGGATCTCGCATCAGCAGGCGGACCGGAACGTACCAGAACGATGAAGCTGCAATATCGGCCGTCGATGTATAGGGCGCTTCCAGGATGAGTTTTCCAACACGATGCTCCGAGGCGATCGCGACCGCCACGCCGGTCCCGAGCGAAAAGCCCCACGCGACGATTCGCTCCGCCGCGTAGCGCGCGGTGGTGAAGGCGTAGGCGGCCGCGGCATCGCGCAGCAGGCCCGCCTCGCTCGGCGCCCCGCTCGAGCCGGCATAGCCGCGATAGGACAGCGCGACCAGGCCGGTGCCGTCCGCCGTCATGGCCTTGAGGCGGCTGACGCGACCAGCGAGATAATCGCCATTGCCCGGAAAATACAGGATCACGGGGCGGCCTGGCTTCGCCGGCACGTGCCAGACGATGACATTCTCGCCATCGGAGGTAGTCAGGACGTGCTCTTCGGCCTCGGGGAAGCCTGCGGCGTCCGGCGTGGTGCGACCGACGGGCGGGATCGGAAACAGCATCTCGCGCTGCCTGACATACAGCACGAGGAGACCGGCGCAATAGACGGTCACGAGCAGGATGGCGATCCATTTGACGATGGTCATGATGACGCGACCCGGCCCCTGTTCAGGGTTTGCACCGGCTCGGCAGCAATTTCATGACATCGCCCGAGGCGGGCCGGAACGTCACGGCAGCCGCACGCCGCCTGGTGAGCGGTGTGCCACGCGACGCGCTGCTCGCGCGTCGCATTGGCAATGGCCCGCTTGCCTCCGCGCTACATCGCCTTGACGATGTTCTCGGTGACCTTCTTGGCGTCGCCGAGCAGCATCATGGTGTTGTCGCGATAGAACAGCGGATTGTCGATGCCGGCATAGCCGGAAGCGAGCGAGCGCTTGATGAACATCACGGTGCCGGCCTTCCAGACCTGGAGCACCGGCATGCCGTAGATCGGCGAGGTCTTGTCCTCTTCGGCCGCCGGATTGGTGACGTCGTTGGCGCCGATCACGAAGGCGATATCGGCCTGCGCGAATTCGGAGTTGATGTCCTCGAGCTCGAACACCTCGTCATAGGGCACGTTGGCCTCGGCCAGCAGCACGTTCATGTGGCCGGGCATGCGGCCGGCGACCGGGTGAATGGCGTATTTCACCTCGACGCCTTCTTTCTTCAGGATGTCGCCCATTTCACGCAGCGCATGCTGAGCCTGTGCCACCGCCATGCCATAGCCGGGCACGATGATGACCTTCTGCGCGTTCTTCATGATGAAGGCTGCGTCGTCGGCCGAGCCGAGCTTGGCCGGCTTCTGCTCGCCGCCGCCACCGCCGGCCGCCGCGGTCTCGCCGCCGAAGCCGCCGAGAATGACCGAGATGAAGGAGCGGTTCATCGCGTGGCACATGATGTAGGACAGGATCGCGCCGCTTGATCCCACCAGCGCGCCGGTGATGATCAGCGCGGAATTGCCGAGGGTGAAGCCGATGCCGGCCGCGGCCCAGCCCGAGTACGAGTTAAGCATCGAAATCACGACCGGCATGTCGGCGCCGCCGATCGGGATGATCATGAGGACGCCGAGCGCCAGCGCGATGATGACGATCAGCCAGAAGTCGAGCGCGCTGCCCGTCATGACCAGCCCGACGATGAAGACGACGAGCGCGATCGCGAGCGCAATGTTGATGATGTGGCGGAACGGCAGGATGATCGGCGCACCGCTCATGCGCGCGGACAGCTTCAGGAACGCGATCACCGAGCCGGTGAAGGTCAGCGCGCCGATGGCGACGCCGAGCGACATCTCGACCAGGCTCTGCGGATGGATGTTGCCGGGGCTGCCGATGTCGAAGGCCTCCGGCGCGTAGAACGCACCGGCCGCGACCAGCACCGCGGCCATGCCGACCAGCGAATGGAACGCGGCGACCAGTTCCGGCATTGAGGTCATCGGCACCCGGCGGGCAATCACTGCGCCGACGCTGCCGCCGATCGCGATGCCAAGGATCACGAGGATCCAGGCGAGGCCGTCCGCCGGCGGATGGCTGGCCAGCGTGGTGGCGACCGCGATCGCCATGCCGATCATGCCGAAGAAATTACCCTGCCGCGATGTGGCGGGGCTGGACAGCCCGCGCAGCGACAGGATGAACAGCACACCTGCCACGAGATACAGAACTGCAGCCAGATTGGCGTTCATCTCAGGTCCCCTTTGTCTTTGTCACCCCGAGGTGAACGCCGCTCACTTCACCTTCTTCTTGTACATCGCCAGCATGCGCTGGGTGACAAGGAAGCCGCCGAAGATATTCACGCAGGCGAAAATGAGCGCGATGAAGCCGAAGCCGCGCGCCCAGCCCGAGCCGCTCGAGATCATGCCGACCCCGACCGCGAGCAGCGCACCGACCACGATCACCGAGGAGATCGCATTGGTCACGCTCATCAGCGGCGTATGCAGCGCCGGGGTCACCGACCACACCACGAAATAGCCGACGAAGACGGCGAGAACGAAGATCGACAGCCGGAAGACGAAGGGGTCGACGACCTGTGCAACATGCTCCATGGCGGCTCTCCTTACGCTTTCGGCTGGAAGTTCGGGTGGATGACGGCGCCGTCCCTGGTCAGCGCGGTCGCTTTGACGAGCTCGTCGTCCCAGTTCACGGCCAGCGCCTTGCTGGTCTTGTCGACCATCGTTTCGATGAAGTTGAACAAATTGCGCGCGTAGAGGCTGGAGGCCGACGCCGCGACGCGGCCGGCGACGTTGGTGTAGCCGACGATCTTGATGCCACCGACATCAGCGACCTCGCCCGCCTTGACGCCTTCGACATTGCCGCCGCGCTCGACGGCGAGATCGACCAGCACTGATCCCGGCTTCATCGACTTGACCATGTCAGCCGTGACGAGCCTCGGCGCCGGCCGGCCCGGAATCAGCGCGGTGGTGATCACGATGTCCTGCTTCTTGATGTGCTCGGCGGTGAGCGCGGCCTGCTTGGCCTGGTATTCCTTGGACATTTCCTTGGCGTAGCCGCCGGCGGTCTGCGCGTTCTTGAATTCCTCGTCCTCGACGGCGAGGAATTTTGCACCGAGCGATTCGACCTGCTCCTTGGTGGCGGGCCGGACGTCGGTCGCGGTGACGACGGCGCCGAGACGGCGTGCGGTCGCGATCGCCTGGAGGCCGGCGACGCCGACGCCCATCACGAACACTTTGGCGGCGGGCACCGTGCCGGCCGCGGTCATCATCATCGGGAAGGCGCGTCCGAAGGCCTCGGCGCCCTCGATCACGGCGCGGTAGCCGGCGAGGTTGGCCTGCGAGGACAGCACGTCCATCACCTGCGCGCGCGTGATGCGCGGCATCAATTCCATCGCGAAGGCGGAGACACCGGCATCGGCGATCGTCTTCAGCGCGGCCTCGTTGCCGTAGGGGTCCATGATGGCGATGACGAGCGCGCCGCGCTTGTACTGCGCCAACTCGGAGGCTTCAGGGCGCTTCACCTTGATGATGATGTCGGCGTCCTTCAGCGCGTCGGCGCTGACGGTGGCGCCCACGGCGGTGAATTCGGAGTCCGGCAGGCCCGACTTGAGGCCGGCGCCCGGCTCGACGGCGATCTCGGCGCCCAACGCCTTGAACTTCTTCACCGTATCCGGCGAAGCGGCGACCCGCGGCTCCGACGGATCGATTTCCTTGGCAACGGCGATCTTCATAGGCCCTCCGGCGACGCGGGAAGAAGCGCGCACGCGAACTTAGCGTTACTCCCGCAACGTTGGATACCGGTTTTCAATCCGGCTTGATTGCAAATTTTATAGGCACCGACGACACTGGCGGTGCTGCAGGGGATGAATCAGGTCAGGAAGATCGCCATCAGGATCACGATAAGCGCGACCGAGACCGTGCCGTACTTCACCAGCTTGATGAAGCCCTCGTAGGTCTGCTCGTGGGCAACGTAGTCGTTGCCGTCGGCGGTGCTGTACGCCACTTCGCTATGGTCAGCCATGAATTGTCCCCAGTCGAAAGTCGAATTTCGTGGCTGGGATACCGCAAACTTCCGGGCAGGGCAACGGCACGGAGGCGCGGTTTCCCGGCAAATCAGGTCATTTGGAATTCCAATGGGCGGGAATTCGGCTCAGACCGGTGATCCGCCCGTCAGAGGCGGTCTCCGATGCCACGAGCCGAGGCCTCTCAGCGCAGGCCGAGCGCACGGCGGACTGCGCCGATCGGCTCCACCTTGCTGTCGCAGAAGTTTCGCTTTGCGCAGCGTTCTCCCGGAACGTTGACGACGATTGCATCCGCGCCGGCATCCTCGGTGAGAAAACCGTGGCTCATGTGGAAACCCAGCGCGCGGTAGACCTCGAACTGCTCCTCCGAGAAGAACTGGTCACCGGTGGTTTCATGCGGGAAGGTGTCGTTGCGGCGTGCATAGTCGCGGATGTAGTCGTTCTCGTCTCCGGTCAGGGACGACTTGATGTACACGAGGTACCCCTTTTCCCCCGAGCCGTAGTCGATGGTGCCGACCGCCACGTGCGGTCCGCCCGCCGTGCGCCGGGCCGGGGATTTGGTTGCGTTGCACTTCATCCACTCGAGCGTGGTGTTGCGGATCGGCGTCCACGGCAGATCGATGATGATCCCGAGATCGATGCGCGCATAGCGCTGCAGCGTCACCAGGGATGAGAAATTCATGGGTGCATCGGCTTCGGCGTCAACCGCGATGATCACCTTGCAGCGTCGTCGCAACAACTCGTAGACACCGAGATTCTCGATGTGTCCGCCGTCCGTCAGGTAGACCGCATCGGCATTCTCGTAAAGCCGGCCCGAGATCTCAGACCATAGAAACAAAGGGGTCGAGTGGTGCTGCGGCTTGTCCTTTGTCGAGACCCAGCGCGGGTTCTTCAACCAGTACCCCAGGCGCACGTTGAGGAGCGCCAGGGTCGGGGTCAGCGAGCGGATCGACCCCGAGCCCATGTTCGACGAAGCAGCGGCCCCGGAGATTGCCATCGCGGTCGCAAGATCGAGGCCCGGCGCGACCTTCTCGAATGCCGGTGTATTCGCATAGCCAGTGGCCTCGCTGCCGACGTGCAGCGGCGAGAATATGAAGAAATCCGCGTTCCGTCCCCGCCGATTGGCGAAGTCGGATCCTTGGATGTTCAGCGCGGCGTTGATGATGGGATATGGCGAGGCCAGGCTGCATTTTTTCGATGTCGCGACCGTCATCGCTCCCGCTGGATCGACCCCGTAGACCATCTGATGTAACAGACCGCTCAGCTTCTCCTCGTCGAGCGGAAGGAAATCCCTCCCCTGGTCCAGGCTCGGCATGTTCCGCGACGGCTCCCCGTCGGCGTAATAGAGCGGATTGAACAAGAAGGCCTTGCTGAGGCGATCACGATAGAGCCGGTGCAACGAATTGGCATTCGGCCCGAGAACCCACGACAGGCCGAACATGGCCGAGCCCGACAAGAAGTAGAGCAGCATCATCCGCCAGCTGACACTGTTGCCGAACTGGTACTTCGACCAAGTGAATTTGTCCGGGGACTGCAATGACGCAACGGAAAACAGCCATGCGGGAATGTGCGAGATCGGCCCCACCGGCTTGGAGACGACGACCTTCGCTTCGCGATTGGTGATTTCGGCCGAGAGCTTGCGGGTCGCCGAGTCAAACTGGACATTTCCCTTGACATCGACACCGGCCGCGGGCGGCACGGGTTGCACGCCAGCCGCTCCCCACTCCTCGATCATGGGGTATTGACGGTAGGCGGCGTCGAGGGTCTTGTCGTTCGCGATGCCCCAATAGCAAAGATAGAGATATCCGACCCAGATCAGCAAGGGCAGCGCCAGTCCCGCGACAAGCACGGCTGCTTTCGCCGCATGGGCGAGCAGGCGTGATCCCAGGTCCGAGGCGCCGGCGCCCTTCAGCAGGTCGGCGAATTGCTGCCGGAACAGCGTGACAGCCGCCGCAACCGGCGCAGTGATGGCCGCAAGCGATTGGACCCACTTGATTGCAACGCCGCCAATGATGCCGCCGGACTGAGTCGTGTTAGCGTCGGCGACATCGAACATCTGGGCGATCATGAAGGGCTGAAATTCGAAGAAGCAGATGGCGGCAAGCAGAACGAGATAGGTCGCGCCGACCGTCGACGGATAGCCGCGGAATTCACCTCCCTTGGTCGACGAAATCGATCGCAGCACTGCCCAGCCAAAGAAAAGCGCAAGGCCGAGCAGGACCGCTGCAAGCGAAAGGCCAAAGTGATCGACATTCAGGCAGCTGGCGATCGCACAGATGAGACCCATCGCAAACGCAAGACCGGCCAGGTACCGAAACAGCTCGCGCCGCCCGACTTTGAAAAGGCGCCCGACCAACAAAAGCAGCAAAGCGACAACAAGGCCGACAAGAAAGAAGGCAGGCATCAATCCCAGGCTGGAGAGGGGACCAAGATTGTGGGTGTCGTCGACGCTCAGGCCGAAGAAATTGGTCGTATAGAGTGACGAGCGTGCGGCGTTGGACAGGATCGTGATCACTGCAACGAGCAGTACAACCGGCAGCGTCAGGCTCAGATTGGCAACGAGTCCACGCACGACGATTGCGACGCCGGTGATCAGGTCGCGCGCGCCGGCCGGAACGAGATAGTTCGAGTAATTCCGGATATGGCCCACCGCAGGCGTGTCACTGATCTCATTTGCGCTCTCGGCTCCAGGTGTCGGCGTGCTTCCGAAGACGAAATTCTGCGCCCGCGTCATGGTCGCCGTAAACGAACAGCCGGTGTAACCGCCGCCCGATACGGTCGACAGATAGTCGATGTGCTTGATGAGCCCGTGGTGATTGAAAGCCTGCAAGACGCCGAGGCAGATTGCGGAGGATCGGATCCCGCCGCCTGACAGCGCAAGGCCGACCGTGTCGATCGCCTTTTCGTCGCCAGGGTATGCAACGGGATCCATACCCTGGGCTAGGCGGCGGTTGTTGATGGCTGCGAGCTCGCGCTTGACGATCTTCCGGTGCTGCGTCCCCCACAGCTGCTGTTCCCCCACAGCCCGTGGCGGCTCCACCTTGGGGTCTGGGGCACTGATCCTGGCCATGTTCGCCTCCCTGGCCGAGCACACGCGACGATCAACGATCACAGATTGCATTGCAGGTCGAACCCGCCTGCAAGAATTAGTCCGGTCCCGGGCACAAACGTTCAATGTGCATGGCGGGATCTTTACAACCCGCCTCCCCCGTTGTCGGAACAACGGGACACTCGGACGGCCGACCCGACCTGCTCGCTGCAGCGCTGAAGGCGGTTCGGCTCAGCCCATCGCTTCCAGTTCGTCGATCATGCCGGCGATGACGCTCAGGCCGCCGTCCCAGAACTTTGGATCCTTGGCATCGAGCCCGAACGGCCGCAGCAGTTCGGAATAATGCTTGGTGCCGCCGGCGGCGAGCATGTCGAGATAGCGCTCGGCAAAGCCTTCGGCCGCGTTCTCGTAGACGGCGTAGAGCGAGTTCACGAGACAATCGCCGAATGCATAGGCGTAGACGTAGAACGGCGAATGGATGAAGTGCGGGATGTACATCCAGTAGTTCTCGTAGCCCGCTTTGATCTCGATTGCCGGACCAAGGCTCTCGCCCTGCACCGAGAGCCAGATCTCGCCGAGCCGCGTCGCGGTGAGCTCGCCGTTCTTGCGTTCGGTGTGGACCGCGCGCTCGAAGGAATAGAACGCGATCTGCCGCACCACGGTGTTGATCATGTCCTCGACCTTGCCGGCGAGCAGCGCCTGGCGCTGCCTTGCGCTCCTGGTCTGCGCCAGCAGCCGCCGGAAGGTCAGCATCTCGCCGAACACGCTCGCGGTCTCCGCCAGCGTCAGCGGCGTCGGCGCCATCAACGCGCCGTTCCTGGCCGCCAGCACCTGATGCACGCCATGGCCGAGCTCATGGGCGAGCGTCATCACGTCGCGCGGCTTGCCCTGGTAGTTCATCAGCACGTAGGGGTGCGCGGACGGCGTGGTCGGATGCGAGAAGGCCCCCGGCGCCTTGCCCGGACGTACCGGCGCGTCGATCCAGCGGTCGGCAAAGAAGCGCTCGGCGATATCAGCCATCTTGGGCGAGAAGCCGCGATAGGCGGAGAGCACCATGTTTCGCGCATCGCCCCAGCCGATCACGTCGGTCGCAGCAAAAGGCAGCGGCGCGTTGCGGTCCCAATAGGCCAGGCGCTTCCTGCCGAACCAGCGTGCCTTCAGCGCGTAGTAGCGATGCGACAATTTTGGATAGGCTGCGCGCACCGAGGCGACCAGCGCATCCACCACCTCGCGCTCGACGCGGTTGTTCAGGTGCCGGGAATCTGCGACGTCCTTGAAGCCGCGCCAGCTATCGGAGATGTCCTTGTCTTTGGCCAAAGTGTTGGTGATCAGCGCAAAGGTGCGCTCATTGGCCTTGAAGGTCTTTGCGAGCGCCTCTGCCGCGGCCTTGCGCTTGGCGCCGTCGCGGTCCTGCAACAGATTGAGCGTCGGCTCGATCGCGAGCTCCTTGGGCCCGACCTTGAAGCGCAGGCTCGAAATGGTCTGGTCGAACAGCCGATTGAAGGCGGAATAGCCGGTCTGCGCCTTCTCCAGGAAGAGCTGCTCGAGCTTGTCCTCGAGCTGGTACGGTTTCTCCTTGCGTAGATCCTCGATCCAGGGACGGTAGTGCGCGAGCTCGGTGGCCTGCATCGCGCGGTTCAAAATATCGTCATCGATCCGGTTGAGCTCGAGCGCGAAGAACAGCAGATGCGTCGATGCCGCCGTCAGGCGCTCGGAAACGTCGCCGTAAAACTTTGAAATCTTGGGGTCCACGCTGTCGCCGGCATGAACGAGGCCAGCGTACGAGCCGAGCCGGCCGGCGAGGTCGTCGATCGCCTCATAGCGTCGCACGGCTTCTGCGAGCCATTTTCCGCCATCTTCCTTTGCTGTTCCTGTTGCGAGCTTGCCCTTGTAGTCCGTCTCGAACGCGACGCAATCGGCATCCATCTTTGCGAGATCGCGCGCCACTTCCGGCGCATCGATCCCGGAATAGAGGTCGGCGAGGTTCCACTCCGGAAGCTTGCCGGTCTTGCTCGCAGGCTTTGCGGGTGAAGGTCTGGAGGACTTTGCCTTGATGACCGATTGCTTGGTGCCTGGTTTGCGGAGAGCAGACTTTTTGAGAGCAGACTTTTTGAGTGCAAGCTTGGAGCTCGAATTCATTGTGTGGGAAACCTGTGTTCAACAATCGCGACGGCGGGCGGGGGCATCAGGATTTAACAGTGCGTTAATCGGCTTCGGCCAGAGTGCCCCGATTCGAGACAGATAGTAGTAGCGTGCGGGGAACACCATGGCTGCCAGTATTTTGATCGCCGACGACGACGCTGTAGCCCGCCGGCTGGTCGAAAACATGGTGCAGAAATGCGGCTATGAGACGATCGTGGTGGACTCCGGCGATGCGGCGATCGCCGCCCTCACCGCCCCCGACGCGGCCATCGACGGCGTCATCCTCGATCTCGTGATGCCCGGCCTCGACGGCATGGGCGTGCTGGCGAAAATCCGCGAAGCGGGTCTCAGCATCCCCGTCATCGTGCAGACGGCCCATGGCGGCATCGACAATGTGATCTCGGCGATGCGCGCGGGTGCGGCCGACTTCGTGGTCAAGCCGGTCGGCCTGGAGCGGCTCCAGGTCTCGCTTCGCAACGCGCTCAATTCGTCCGCGCTCAAGGGCGAACTGCAGCGCATCCGTCACAGCCGCGAAGGCCGGCTGACCTTCTCCGACATCATCACACGCGCCGAGGCGATGGCGGGCGTGATGCGCGCGGCGCAGAAAGCAACAAACTCCTCGATCCCGGTGCTGATCGAGGGCGAGTCCGGCGTCGGCAAGGAGATGTTCGCGCGTGCCATTCATGGCAGCGGCGAGCGCAAGGCCAAGCCGTTCGTCGCGGTCAATTGCGGCGCGATCCCCGACAACCTCGTCGAATCCATTCTGTTCGGTCACGAGAAGGGTGCCTTCACCGGCGCCACCGAACGCCACACCGGCAAGTTCGTCGAAGCTCATGGCGGCACGCTGTTCCTGGACGAGGTCAGCGAGCTGCCGCTGAGCGCGCAGGTCAAGCTGCTTCGCGCGCTCCAGGAAGGCGCGGTCGAGGCGGTCGGCGGCCGCAAACCCGTGAAGGTCGACGTCCGCATCATCTCGGCGACCAACCGCAGGCTGCTCGAGCGGGTCAAGCAGGGCCACTTCCGGGAAGACTTGTTCTATCGCCTGCACGTGCTGCCGCTGACGATCCCATCGCTGCGCGCCCGGCGCGAGGACATTCCGCATCTGCTCAGGCATTTCCTGGCGCGCTTTGCCGCCGAGGAGAACCGCCCCATCACCGGCATCAGCGGCGAGGCCGTTGCGCACCTTGCCCAGCTCGATTGGCCCGGCAACATTCGCCAGCTCGAAAACGCGGTCTATCGCGCCGTGGTGATGAGCGAGGGCGACCAGCTTGGCCTCGACGACTTCCCTCTGATCGCCTCGCAGCCGCATCCGGGAACAGACATTCCGACCGCGCCGCTGATGCTGGAGCCGATCGCGGCCCCCTCCGTGGTGTCAGGTAATGAAATACCGATCGCGCCGCTGCCCATGGCGGGTGCCCTCTCAATGCTGACCGCGACCGGCGACGTCCGGCCGCTGGAAGACATTGAGAACGAGATCATCCGTTTCGCGATCTCGCATTACCGCGGGCAGATGTCGGAGGTCGCCCGCCGCCTCAAAATCGGCCGGTCCACCCTCTACCGCAAACTCGATGAAGCCGGAGTTCCCGGCCATGGCGGCAAAAGCGGTGAGGAGACGCACTGAGCCGGACGCGAACGGCGGTTCGTCCGGGCGGAGCGATACGACTGTAAGCCGTTCGTATGACGACGGAATTCGACTGCGATTTGAACCGTGACTTGGAAGTGACAGACACAGGGAAAAGCGCGTGGCAGAAGCGCACAATCCGTTGCCAAGAGGCGTGCTTGAAGTCAGTTTGTCGTGAGTTGTCCCGGGTAGCGCTGGCTGCGAAATCGGGGCCTGTATATCGTCCGCGTAAGATTCGTCTGCGTAGGAATCGTTGCGTGCAGGCGTGCAACTTTCGAGAGGCCGGCGCGGTTTAGCCGAAGCTCAATAGGCGATAACGAAGCTGTTCCACGGGGGACAGTTCACCCGAGGGGTGCGACACAATGCGTGACTGTTTGAACCACCGTGCAGGCTTTGACCGTGTCTTGATCACGGTCGCGGCGACCTTCCTCACGGTATCGGCCAGCTCAGCCCTGGCGCAGGATCAGGCGCACAGCAGCGCTGCCGAGCTCGCGATCGAAGCCGCCATCCCGCGCCCCGAACCCGCAAACGTCCCGCCCCCGACCGCATCAGACATCAAGCTCGACACCACCGCCACGGTGGTGGACCCTGCTAAGGAGCCCGCCAAGGAACCCCTGAAGGCCGAATCCGCCCCCGCGCCGGACAAGGTCGAGACCAAGCCTTCCGACGTCGCCACCACGCCCGCCGCCGAGGCGACGAAGAGCGAGACGGCGAAGACTGAACCTGCCAAGACCGAACCTGCCAAGGCCGACACGGCGATCCCAACGCCGGCCGCGCCCGCCACCGCTGCGGCTCCGGCCTCGGAGCCGGTGAGGGCCGCGAGCAACGTTCCCGCGGCCGACCAGCCGGTCGCCGACAAGCTCAAGGACATCATTGGCGCAAAGGCCTCGCGCTATCTCGACCGTAAGAACGAACGCGCTGCGATCGAGAAGTTCTACGGTGCACGCGACTTCGCGCCGGTCTGGAGCCAGGGCGGCAGCCTGACCGCTGCGGCCAAGGGCGTGATCGCACGGCTGAAGGACGCGGCGTCCGACGGTCTCAATCCCGCCGATTACCCGGTGCCGGACTTCGCGGCCGCCACGACACCCGATACGCTCGCCGATGCCGAGCTCAAGCTCACCGCCAGCATGTTCGACTATGCGCGCCAGGCCCAGAGCGGCCGCATGCACTGGTCGCAGGTCAGCGGCGACATCCTCTATCCCGAGCATCCGGTCGATCCGAACGAGGTGCTCGCCAAGGTCACGACCGCGGCGGACGCCTCCGCGGCGCTCGACAGCTACAATCCGCCGCAAAAACTTTACAAGGAGCTGAAGGCGAAGCTCGCGGAGCTCCGCGGCCAGGGCAACGGCCCGGTGATCGAGATCGCCGATGGTCCGGCGCTGAAATACACCCCGGCCGGCAAGAAGCAGGCTGAAATCGTCGTTGAAGATCCGCGCGTGCCGCAGCTGCGCGCCAAGCTCGGCATCACCGAGAACGCCAGCGACACCCGCTATGACGCGGCGGTCGCCGAAGCCGTGCGCAAATTCCAGAACAGCGCCGAGCTCAAGGCGACCGGCATCCTCGACGACAAGACGGTGAGGGCGATCAACGCCCCGAAGCGCGACAAGCAGATCGACGTGGTGCTGGTGAACATGGAGCGCTGGCGCTGGCTGCCGCGCGACCTGGGCGCGCCCTCGCTGGGCGATGCCTATGTCATCCTCAACATTCCCGACTACACGTTGAAGGTGATGCAGCGCGGCCAACAGGTCTGGACCACCCGCGTCGTCACCGGCAAGCCCGGCACGCATGCGACCCCGCTGCTCACCGAGACGATGAAGTACATCACGGTCAATCCGACCTGGAACGTGCCGCCGTCGATCGTCTACAACGAATATCTGCCGGCGCTTCAGCAGGACCCGACAGTGCTCCAGCGCATGGGCCTCAAGCTCGAACAGAACCGCGATGGTTCGGTGCACATCTCGCAGCCGCCCGGTGAAGCCAACGCGCTCGGCCGCATCCGCTTCAATTTCCCCAACAAGTTCCTGGTCTATCAGCACGACACGCCGGACAAGAACCTGTTCGCCCGGGACGAACGCGCCTTCAGCCACGGCTGCATGCGCGTGCAGAACCCGGATCAGTACGCCTCGGTCCTGCTCAACATCGCGATGCCGAACGAGAAGTACACGCCGGAACGCATCCGCAGCATGTACGGCAAGAGCGAGATCGACCTGAAATTCCCGACCCCGATCCCGGTCAACATCACCTATCAGACCGCATTCGTGGACGATGGCGGCAAGCTGCAATTCCGCAAGGACGTCTATGGCCGCGACGCGACCATGATCAACATCCTGAAGAACGGTCGCGGCAAGGATCTCGAGAACGTCGTCGCGCACTCCCAGCCGAGCTATTCACGCCCGGCGACGACACTGCCGAACGGGGTGTTGGCGGCCAACAACGGCGGCTCGTCCGGGCCGAATTTCTTCGAGCGGCTGTTCGGAGCGCCCACCCCGCCGCCGGCCCCGGTCGGCCGCCGGCCGCAGCAGCAGCGGGTATTCACCCGCTGAGCCAGGCCGCCCGGCGCCTGATTTCCTGAAATTCTGCAGTAAAATCAGCGACCTCATCCTCTGGATGGGGTCGCTTAACGTTAACCATTCTCCACCTGACCTCAGGCAGCGGGCGTTTTTTTGCCACACTCACCCGGTTAGGTTCGCGATCTGACTTGGTTTGGGGGCGGGAAGGTCAACCTCGAATTAACCTTCTCGCTTTAACAAAGCGTTCATCCTCTTTCGCGCGCTAACGGGGTTAGCGGGAGAGTCCATTTTGAACGCTCGTCGACTGGGTGGGCTCTAACGTGCTGACTGGAATCGCACGCCAATTCGCTGTGCTGTCGTTGTCCCATGCGGGAGTGAAGGCCGGATCCAGAATCGGCCTCGCTGCCGTATTGCTGCTTGCTGCCGCGGGTTCAGTTCACAACGCCGCCGCGCTCAACGAGACCAAGACGCTCTCCTTCCACCACACCCATTCCGGCGAAGACCTCACCGTCACCTTCAAGCGCGACGGACGCTACGACGAAGCGGCGCTGAAGCAGCTCAACCACTTCCTGCGCGACTGGCGCAGCCAGGACGAGACGGTCATGGACCGTCACCTCTTCGACATCCTCTGGGAAGTCTACCGCGACGTCGACGGCAAGCAGCCGATCCAGATCATCTCCGCCTACCGCTCGCCCGCGACCAACTCCATGCTCCGCCGCCGCTCCTCCGGCGTGGCGCGCTTCAGCCAGCACATGCTGGGGCATGCGATGGACTTCTACATCCCGAACGTGCCGCTGGAGCAGATCCGCTTCGCCGGCCTGCGCCTCCAGCGCGGCGGCGTCGGCTTCTACCCGACCTCCGGCTCGCCGTTCGTACATCTCGACACCGGCAGCATCCGGCACTGGCCGCGCATGACGCATGACCAGCTCGCCCGGGTCTTCCCGGACGGACGCACCGTCCACCTCCCGACCGACGGCACGCCGTTGAAGGGTTATGAGCTCGCCAAGGCAGAGATCGAGCGGCGCGGCAGCGGCGAGGATTCCGGCAGCAAGTCGAATTTCTTTGCCGCCCTGTTCAAGGGCAAGTCGGCTCCGGCCGCGGCGAGCAACGACGAGGATGACGAGGGCGCGCCCGCCCCGTCCGCGAAGACTGTCGCGCCGACCGTGGTCGCCGCCGCGACCAAGCCGGCCGATCCGGTGCCGACGCCGCGCGCCAAGCCGTCAGTCGCGGCGACGATCCAGCTCGCCTCGGCCGATGCGCAGATCGTCGCGCTTGCCAAGCCGAAGCCGGCCCCCGTGGCTGACAAGCCGGCCGCCGGCAAATCTGCTGACGCCAAGCCCGAGACCCCCGCCGACATCATCAATGCCCGCGGCTTCTGGGATACCCCGACTGCGCCGCAGCAGGCGACGCCGGCCCAAATTGCTGCGCTGAAGGCACGGCAGGCGCTTGCCGCCGCCACCGATCCGCAGCCGACCGCGAGCGTGTCCAGCGCCGCCTATCAGGCGCTGGCCTACGCGCCGGCGTCCGCCTCCCCGGTCGACCGCGCCAATGTCGTCGCCGCCTCTGCGCCGATCCCGCGCTCCGCCCGTCCCGCCGCCGCATCGCGCAACGTTGCGCCCGCGACCGAGATCAACACGGTGGTCGGCAAGCGCATCGACGGCATGGTCGCAACCGCGACCCGGCTCTCCGCAGCCAAGGGCGAAAGCATCTGGCTCAAGATCGTGATGCTGTCGCCGAGCGCCAGCCGCGCGATGTCGGTCACGCTGATGGGCGAGCTCGACACCGCCGCAATGCGCGCCTACTTCGTCAAGCCGCAGTCCGTGATCGCCATGGGTTTTGCCGACGATCCGATGCAGGGCCTGTCCTGCGACAGTTTCTCGGGCACCGCCACCGCCAAACTCGAGACGACGTCCTTCGTCGTACGGACGGCTTCGCTGCGCTGACGTCTTCGCGCGCCGCTAACGCTTCCTCCGTCGATCCAGATGATACGTCCACGCCAGCAACAGGCAGACCGATAGGTCCTGCTTCGGCAGCTTGCCCGACACCGGCAACAGCAACGCCCTGGTCTGCCGATATTCGAACTGATCGGGAAAGCGTTCACGAAAGGTATCGACCAGCGTCGTCTTGCAGTTGAACAGAATCGCGGCGTGCGCGGAGTCCTTCAGGCGGCCGAGCCGGATCGTGCTGCCACTGCCGGTCTCTTCGGTCAGATAAGCAGGCTCGCCCCATTTCAACGTTTCGGTAAGACGGCCGATGCCTTCATGCGCCGCGGCGGCCGCGAAGATCAGCTCGCGTACCCAAAGCAGCCGCTTGCCGATCGACGCCGGAAAAGCATCGTAGGCACGGCTTACCTCGCGCGGCAGCGGCGGCGCAGTCACCGCGGTCTCCTTCGATCGGCATGGTGTCGCCCTGGCGAAAGCCAGGACGACACCGATAGCTCAGATCATCCCCAGTGCTTGCATGTAGGTCTCAAGGATCGTCTCGGCCTCGGCGCGCTCGTTCGGGTCCTGCTTGCGCATGCGCACGATGGTGCGCAGCGCCTTGACGTCGTAGCCGTTGCCCTTGGCCTCGGCGAATACGTCGCGGATGTCGTCGGAGATCGCCTTCTTCTCTTCCTCCAACCGCTCGATGCGCTCGATGATGGACTTGAGCTGGTCCTTGGCAAATTTCGTCGCGGGCTCGTCGTCGCGGACGGCGGCGGAGGTGGCCATCTTGGTACTCCCAATGGAACTGGCAAAACGAGGTGACGCCGGCATCCTCACCGCGCGTGCTGGTTAGACCCTTAGGGTTCGGACCTCTCGCGTTCAAGGCAGCATCGCGCTCGTCCACAGCGCGCCCACACCTTCCTGCGGCGTGTCGAAGAAAGCGGTTGTGTGATGCGACTCAAAGGCACCGCATATCAGGCTGCCGGCGAGGCCGTTCAGTGCCCCGGATGAACCTTCTTCATGGCATCGAGCTGCTCAGGCGTGGCCGCGCCCTGGTATTTCGACTTCCAGGCCTCATAGGGCATGCCATAGACGGCTTCCCGGCTCTCATCCTTGCTCAAGGCGACGCCTTGGGCGTCGGCGGCGTCCTTGAGCCAGTTGGACAGGCAGTTGCGGCAGAAGCCTGCGAGGTTCATCAGGTCGATGTTCTGGACGTCCGTCCGCGTCTTCAAATGATCGACCAGGCGCCGGAAAGCGGCAGCCTCGAGTTCCGTTCTGGTTTTGTCGTCAATTGCCATGGCTGGATCCCTCGGCTTTGCGAATTGGCTGTGACCTGGATGGGTCACCCTTACGAGATCAGGTGGGGCCTGTCACAGATTTTGCCATATCGCGGCGCAAACGGGCGCGAAGCCGGCTTCAGGCAGTTCCTGGGCCCTACGCCAAATCGTCAATGATCTGATATAGCTTCCGCGACAATGATCGCCGAATCTCCCCGCTCCCGCCTTCGCCTGCTCGCCCGGTTGGTCCCGGTGCTGGTGGTTGGCCTGCTGTACCTCTGGGCCAGCCCGGCTTCCGCCGATTTCCGGCTCTGCAACAACACATCGAGCCGGGTCGGCATCGCGCTCGGCTACAAGGATGCCGAGGGCTGGACCACCGAAGGCTGGTGGAACATCTCGTCGCGCTCCTGCGAGACCCTGCTGCGCGGAACTCTGGTGGCCCGCTTCTATTACATCTACGCCATCGACTATGACCGCGGCGGCGAATGGTCGGGCCAGGCTTTCATGTGCTCGCGCGATAAGGAGTTCACCATCCGCGGCACCGAGGATTGCCTTGCGCGCGGCTATGACCGGACCGGCTATTTCGAGGTCGATACCGGCGAGCAGCGGGCCTGGACGGTGCAGCTCACCGATGCCAACGAACAGCCGTCAAAGCAGCAGCGCGTGCCAGGCCTCCCCGGCCCTGTTGGCCCGGGGGTCCCGGGTTTGCCCAATGGCCCGCCCGGTGGTACGCCCCCCGCCGCGCCTGGCCTCCCGCCAGCTCCCTCGCCCCCGTCTGGAAATAAGCCATGAGGCGTCTTCGCCGTATCAAGATTCTCGCGACCCTTGGACCCGCTTCTTCGGACCTCGCGATGATCCGCCGCCTGTTCGAGGCCGGCGCCGACCTCTTCCGCATCAACATGAGCCACACCCCGCATGACAAGATGCGCGAGCTGGTGGCGACGATCCGCAACGTCGAGAGCAGCTATGGAAGGCCGATCGGCATTCTGGTCGATCTCCAGGGGCCAAAGCTCCGGCTCGGTGCCTTCGCCGAAGGCGCGGTCCAGCTCCAGAATGGCCAGACCTTCACGCTCGATTCCGACAAGGCGCCGGGCGACACCACCCGCGTCCAGCTCCCGCATCCGGAGATCCTGGCCGCGCTGCGGCCGGGCCACGCGCTGCTGCTCGACGACGGCAAGGTGCGGCTGATCGCCGAGGAGACCTCGAAGGAGCACGCGGTGACGCGCGTCGTGGTCGGCGGCCGGATGTCCGACCGCAAAGGCGTCAGCCTGCCCGACACCGACCTGCCGGTCTCGGCGATGACGCCGAAGGACCGCGCCGATCTCGAAGCGGCGCTGGTCACCGGCGTCGACTGGATCGCGCTGTCCTTCGTGCAGCGCGCCGACGACGTGCTCGAGGCCAAGAAGATGATCCGCGGCCGTGCGGCGGTGATGGCCAAGATCGAGAAGCCGCAGGCGATCGATCGCCTCGCCGACATCATCGACGCCTCCGACGCCCTGATGGTGGCGCGCGGCGACCTCGGCGTCGAGCTGCCGCTGGAACGCGTGCCGAGCCTGCAGAAGCAGATGACGCGCATGGCGCGGCGCGCCGGCAAGCCGGTGGTGATCGCGACCCAGATGCTGGAATCGATGATCCAGTCGCCGGTGCCGACCCGCGCCGAGGTCTCCGACGTCGCCACCGCCGTCTACGAAGGTGCCGACGCCATCATGCTGTCGGCGGAATCGGCGGCCGGCAAATTCCCGGTCGAGGCCGTCTCGACCATGAATCGCATCGGCGAGGAGGTCGAGCGCGACCCGATTTATCGCTCCGTCATCACCGCACAGCGCCCGGCCCCGGAAGCCACCGCCGGCGATGCCATCGCGGACGCTGCGCGGCAGATCGCCGAGACGCTCGACCTGCCGGCCCTGATCTGCTGGACCAGTTCGGGATCGACCGCCGTGCGCGTGGCGCGCGAGCGGCCGAAGCCGCCGATCGTGGCGATCACGCCGAACGTCGCGGCGGGACGCCGGCTGTCGGTCGTCTGGGGCATACATTGCGTGGTGGCAGAAGATGCGCGCGACCAGGACGACATGGTGAGCCGCGCCGGCCAGATCGCGTTCCGCGACGGCTTCGTCCGGGCGGGCCAGCGCGTGATCATCGTCGCCGGCGTGCCGCTCGGCATCCCCGGCACCACCAACATGGTGCGCATCGCCTCGGTCGGCCCCGAGGGCGAAGCGAATATCTAGCTCCGCCGGCACCCGGCAAACAAAAAATGTCGAAAACAACCCCATGCACAGTAGCCGGCGGGTCCGGCGGATGTGCTGAGGTTTTTTGAAAAGGCGAGCTCGAGCAACGGCCTGGGCGCGATCAGGTCCGCCGGTCGATCAGGATGACGTTTTAGGCCCCAACCAGCGCTTTCGCCGTCGGCAGCAGCGTCTGCTGCACGACGAGCCCCCTGGCGCGGGCGTCCATGACGCCGACCGCGCGGAGCGCCAGCAGCGTCACGGTCTGCACGGCATCGCGCATCCTGGCGGGATCGTCGAGATTGTCCGGCGCGAGCGGTCCGACCAGGGCCTCGTGCAGCGCGCCGAGCAGCGCGGTGGCAGCAAGGGCCGTGTCCTGCGCCGGCAGGTGGCCGGCGCGCACGGCGGCGTCGATCCGCGAGGCCATCTCGCCCGCGATCTCGCGCCGGCTGGCGAGACGTGAAGCGCTGACATCGACATCGACCGGCTCGGCCAGGATGCCCCAGGCGAGCCTGCGCTGTGACAGGGTATGGACAGCCACGGTGGTGACCGCCGCCGCCAGCGCCGAGGACGGCCCCGGCGCGGCATCGGCGGCTCGCCGGATCGCCGTGAGCTCGTCGCGGGAGACTTCGGCAATCAACTCGGAGATCAAATCGGCCTTGGAGGGGAAGTAGCGGTAGACCGTACCCGCAGCGACGCCGGCGCGAACCGCGACTGGCGCAATCTGCACCGCCGCCATCCCGCCTTCCGCCGCCGCCTCCCGCGCCGCCGCCAGTATCGCACTGCGCCGGGCCGCAAGGCGCTTCACCACTTGATGCGTCCGCCGATAAACCATGGCGCGCTTCCTGTCCCACACGCCGGTCGCACGCCTTGCGGCCGAACGCTTCGTCACTGATATCGCAAATCGCCCCGCAAGGACTGAACAACTATTCAGAGTGGATGACAAGGTGCAAATGCATGAAGCGTCACGCAAAAAAAACGCGAGCTCAAACAGCTAAAAACGTCGCGAACTGCTTTGGTGAAGGGGTAACCACGATCGTTACCGCCATCTTAAACCTGCTCCGCGACTGTGCTGCGGTATCGCGATCCCACCTCGGTGCAGCATGGTCGACACGGACGCCCGGACCGCCTGGCAGCTCTTCCACCTGAACTGGCTTCCCATCGCAGCCATGGGCAGCCTGCTGGCGCTGGGCCTCGCCTTCACCGGCCTGAGCCTCGAACCAGTCGCCTATTGGGTGACGCTGGCAGTTGCTGCAGTCTTGCTCGCGCTGGCCTATGGCCACCGCATCGTCAAAGGCGAGCTTGCCGACCCGAAGCTGCTGTTTTCGCTCGGAACGATCGGACAGATCATTCTCACCTGCGCCATCGTCGGACCGCTCAGCTATGTCGCGGCTAAGCTGAACTGGCCGCTGCAGGACCAGGCGCTGCTTGCGATCGACCGTGCACTCGGCCTCGATCCCGAACCGATCGCGCGATACGTCAACGACCATCCCTGGCTCGCGGACTGCCTGGCTCGCGGATATGGGCTGATCAAATTGCCGCTGCTCGGCATTCCCGTCGTGCTGGCACTGACGGCGCACTATATGCGGCTGCAATTGTTCATGCTCGCGATGAGCCTCGCGCTCGCGGTCACCATCGCGATCTCCGCCGTCGTGCCCGCGATCGGCACCTATTGGGGGCTGCAGCTGTCCGCCGCGCATTTTCCCGAAATCAACACCGCGGTCTATGCCGGGCAGTTGCGCGACATCCTCGCGCTTCGCGACGGTAGCCTGCACGAGCTCCAGTTGTTCTTCCTCGCCGGCGTTGTCTCGTTTCCGAGCTTCCACGCCGCATCCGCCGTGCTCTACATGTGGGCGCTGTGGCCGGTGCGCGGCCTCGGCGGCATCGCGGCTGCGCTCAATCTGCTGATGATTGCGGCAACACCGGTGATCGGCGCGCATTACGTCATCGACGTCGCCGGCGGAATCGCAGTCGCCGCAGCGTCGATCTGGGCGGCGAAATTCTATCTCGAATGGCACCGCCGCGCGCAGCAGACGTCTGCCGCGCCTGCGCCGTCGGCGGTCTGGCAGCCCGGCCTCGCGGAATGACAGCCGACAAGTTGCCCTAGGGTCCGCGCGTAGCGGCGTGCCCGCCGGCAACTTTCAATGTTCAATGTTCTCGACGGTGGGAACGCCTGCGCTTTCGGAGCCGCGGCAGACGCTTTGCCGCCCTACAAGCTTGCTACAGCTTCACGACTTCCCAGATCCGGAAATCGTCCGCCAAAAGAAAAGAGCCCCGTCAAGGACGGGGCTCTTTGAATTCGCGATTCGTACAGCGTTACTTGAGGCTGCTCGAGATCGAGGTGAACTTGGCGTTCAACGTGGTGCCCAGGTTATTGACGACAGTGATGATCGCCAGCGCAATGCCGGCGGCGATCAGACCGTATTCAATAGCGGTGGCGCCGGATTCATCTTTCGCAAAACGCGCAACGAGGTTCTTCATAAAGAGCTCCAAATGAGTACACGAGGCTACAACTGATCTGGTCTTTTGGGCTTCCCAGCGCCGCTTGACCATGGAACCGAACGTAGAGGCAAAGAATTGCGCCGCAGTTAATTCGACTGCGGAAACACAGAGCGGTTTGCGTGTATGCGTCGATGGTAAACCGAAATCTAAAACGATCCGTTAAATTGTCGAGACATCAAGCCGGCCCCGCCTCACCGGTTTACCCGGAATTATGACCGCCGTGGTCCAATGTCGATCGCTCGGCACAACGACAAAAACACCAGGACGACGAGGCGGCATGTCCCTTTCCTTTGCCAACAGCATCACGGTGCAGGGTCGTGCGCGAGCCCTGGTGCCGCTGTGCGTCGGTGCGGGCGCCTATCTCTTCTTCGCGTATGTCGGCGACACGCTGCTTCAGGACTCCGACTCGCTCTGGCAGATCAAGATCGGACAATGGATCCTCGATCACCAGGCGCTTCCCTACACGGACTTCTATTCCTTCACCCGTCCGGGGGCGCCCTGGGTTTCGACCTCATGGCTGTCGCAGGTCCTGTTCGCCCTCTCCTATGCGCAATGGGATTGGGCCGGCCCGGTGGTCCTCACCGCGCTTGCGGTCGCATTGTCGGCGGCGATGCTGGTCGGCCTGCTCGAGGCCCATCTGGAAATTCCGCGAGCGGTCCTGTTCGCGATGTTCGCGCTGTTGCTGTCGCTGCACCACGTTCTGGCGCGGCCACACATGCTGGCGCTGCCCGTGATGATCGCGTGGGTCGGCGTATTGATGGCCGCAGCCGACCGCAAGGGCGCCCCGTCATGGTACTGGCTGCCGCTGATGTCCCTGTGGTCGAACCTGCATGGCGGCTTCGTGCTGGGCCTGGCCCTGATCGGCCCGATGTCATTTGTGGCGCTCTGGGGCATGGAGTCCGGCAAGCAGGTCCGACTGCTGTCGCGCTGGTTCCTGTTCGGTGTTGCGGCACTCGCCGCAAGCTGCGTCACGCCTTATGGCTGGCGCACATTGCTCGGCGCGATCAACATCCTCAATCTGGGCGAGCTGCTGACGATCATCTCCGAGTGGGCGCCCGCGAACTTCGCCTCCTTCAACGCATTCGAAGGCGCGCTGTTCGGCCTGATTGCGATCGGGCTGTATCGCGGCCTGACGCTCTCGCCCCCGCGTATTCTTCTGATCCTGCTTCTGACCTGGATGGCGCTCACCCACGTCAGGAGCATCGAGGCCTTCGCCTTCCTGGTGCCGCTGGTGCTGGCCAAGCCCCTCGGCGAACGGTCTGCGCTGCCGCAGCCTGGCACGCAGGGCGGCGAGAGTTGGGCTGCCCGTTACGTCACCGCGACCGGCGCGCTGATGATCGTGGCCGCAGGCTGGACCTCGACCTCACTCTACATGGCGCATCACCGCTTCACCTTCACGATGGATCAGACACCGGTCGCCGCCGTCGATCTGCTCGAGAAACGCAAGGCGCAACGCATCTTCAACGCCTACCAGTTCGGCGGCTATCTGATCTCGCGTGACATCCCGGTCTTCATCGACGGCCGCGCCGAGCTCTACGGCGAAACCTTCGCCATGGACGTCTTCAAGGCCGTGGAGCTCAAGAAGCTCGACAGTCTGACGCGGCTGCTCGACGCGTACCAGATCGACGCCACGCTCATGGTCGCGGACGCACCGGCCGCCCAGGTGCTGGACCACATCAAGGGCTGGAAGCGGCTCTACGCGGACAACATCGCCGTGATCCACGTGCGAACCGGCGGCACAGAGGCCGGCGCGATGCCGGAAGCGGAGTCCTCGAGGGAAGCCGTCAAGTGAGCGCGTCAGCTCAGCAGCCGATATCCGGTCCATCGCGCCGCTGGATCGGAATTCCTCTCGTGATGCTGCCAGCGTTTTCGATCGCAACGCTCTTCGCCTGGGGCGTCCTGATCTCCACCTTCACCCATCCCGGTTGGATCGGGCTGAACCACGTCGCTCCCGGCACCGACTGGATGGTGTTTTACGGCGCCGTCAAATCGTCGCTCGCCGGCAATCTTGCGCTGGTCACCGATGGTGACGCGTTCACGGCCTATCTCAACCAGTCGTTCGCATCATGGCTCACGGTGCCTCTGGAGTTCCGTCCATGGTTCTATCCGCCCGGCTTCCTCGTTCTGCTGCTGCCATTCGCGCCGCTTGGCTTCATCGGCTCCTATGTCGCATTCCAGGCCGCGACCGCAGGCTTCCTGGCCTGGGCGCTTCGCAACCGGTCCGATCAGCCGCAACTGACGCCCTACATCATCGCGGCCGTGCTGGTCTCGCCATCGGCATCTCTCAACCTGGCCGATGGACAATGCGCCTTTCTCGTTGCCGCACTGCTGGTCGCGGGCGTCAGGCTGCTCGGACCGCGACCGCTCCTGGCCGGGGCAATCCTCGGGCTGCTGAGTTTCAAGCCGCAATTCTTCCTGCTCGTCCCGCTCGCGCTAATGGGGGCGCGCCGCTATGGCAGCCTGTGCGCTGCTGCATGCTCGGCATTCGCATTGGCGGCTGCAAGTGCCATGATTTTTGGCGTCGAATTGTGGCTCTGGTGGATACCGCAGGCGTACAACAATCTGGTCAGCCCCGACGCGAAATGGCTGGCCTATGGCCGCATCTGGGGTCACAGCGTGTGGGCCTGCGCGATGCTGCTAGGCCTGCCGGAGCGGCTGGCCTCCATCCTGCAGCTGGCCGCGATCCTTTCGAGCGCGGCGGCAACGTTCGCGGTCTTTCGCTCCTCGCTCCGTACCAACAACAAGCTGATCGTACTGCTTGCGGCAACCGTGCTGGCAGCCCCGCATTCGGGCCCTTATGACGCGACGCTGCTGACGGTCGCCGTCGTGCTGTGGCTTGCCGCATCGATCGATGCTCCACGCTTTCGCGACTGGCTGATCGGGCTCGGCATCTGGATGGTGCCGTTGCTCAGCCCGGCGGTGTATATTCCGGCGGGACGACTATCGCCGCTCCTCATCGTCGCTCTCATCGGCGTCGTGTTCGGCGCGTTGCGCAGTCCGGCAGGGTCTGGCGAGCCGGCAATGTCGCCGCATTCCTGAATCCAATCTGCGGCTGGCGATGCGGGCGCCGAAGTGATGACGCAAACTCCGGAGCGTGTGCCACCACTTCTAGCGTGATTGGCGAGAGATGGTGGGCCCGGCGCTTAGGCACCTTTGCCTGCCGTACTTCTGAGTTTCCAGTGCAACTGCATCAAAATCGTCAATGCGAGCGCAGTGAAGCAAATCCAGACTGTCACCGCGGATCTATTCTGGATTTCTTCGCTGCGCTCGCAATGACGGGCGCTGAGTTGGCACCACCCGCAAATCACCATCACCAACAAAAAACGCGGCGTTTCCGCCGCGTTTTTCAATTCGATCTGCCGTACGCGATTACGCCTGCGGCTGCGGCTCCAGGCCGGGATCCGGATCGGGTCGCGGGCGCGACTTGCCGGCCGGCGGCACGGCCGAGGCGCGCGGTGTGGTCGGCTCGAGCACGGATTCGCGGTTCGGCTTCTTGCCCTTGAGCAGGTCGATGATCTCGTCGCCGGAGAGCGTCTCGAATTCGAGCAGGCCCTTGGCGAGAGCTTCGAGATCGGCGCGCTTCTCGGTGAGAATACGCGTTGCCTCGTTATAGCCTTCTTCGACGAAGCGCCGGATCTCGGTATCGATCTTCTGAACCGTCGCTTCCGATGCGTTCTGGGTGCGCGACACCGACATGCCCAGGAAAACCTCGTCCTGATTCTCGCCGTAGGACACGGTACCGAGCGCCTCGGACAGGCCCCAGCGCGTCACCATCATGCGCGCCAGACGCGTCGCCTGTTCGATGTCGGACGACGCACCCGAGGTTACCTTCTCGCGACCGAAGATCAGCTCTTCGGCGACGCGGCCACCCATCATGATGGCAAGGCGCGAGGTCATCTGCTCCAGCGACATCGACAGCTTGTCACGCTCGGGCAACTGCATGACCATACCCAGCGCACGCCCGCGCGGAATGATGGTCGCCTTGTGGATCGGATCGGTCGCGACGACGTTGAGGCCGACGATGGCGTGGCCGCCCTCGTGATAGGCCGTCAGCAGCTTCTCTTCCTCGGTCATGACGAGCGACTTGCGCTCGGCGCCCATCATCACCTTGTCCTTGGCTTCCTCGAACTCGGCCTGGGTCACCATCCGCTTGTTGCGGCGGGCGGCGGTGAGCGCGGCTTCGTTGACGAGGTTCATCAGGTCGGCGCCGGAGAAACCCGGGGTGCCGCGCGCGATGGTCTTGAGGTTGATATCCGGCGCCAGCGGCACCTTGCGGACGTGGACCTTGAGGATCTGCTCGCGGCCGACGACGTCCGGGTTGGGCACCACGACCTGACGGTCGAAGCGGCCGGGACGCAGCAGCGCGGGATCGAGCACGTCGGGACGGTTGGTCGCGGCGATCAGGATCACGCCCTCGTTGGCCTCGAAGCCGTCCATCTCGACCAGCAACTGGTTCAGCGTCTGCTCGCGCTCGTCATTGCCGCCGCCGAGGCCGGCGCCACGGTGACGACCGACGGCGTCGATTTCGTCGATGAAGATGATGCAGGGCGCGTTCTTCTTAGCCTGCTCGAACATGTCGCGGACGCGGCTGGCGCCGACGCCGACGAACATCTCGACGAAGTCAGAACCCGAAATGGTGAAGAACGGCACGTTGGCTTCGCCCGCGACCGCACGCGCGATCAGGGTCTTGCCGGTGCCGGGAGGTCCGACCAGCAGCACGCCGCGCGGAATTCGGCCGCCGAGGCGCTGGAATTTGCCGGGGTCGCGCAGGAATTCGACGATCTCCTGCAGGTCCTGCTTGGCCTCGTCGACGCCCGCGACGTCCTCGAAGGTGACGCGGCCATGCGCTTCAGTCAGCATTTTTGCGCGCGACTTGCCGAAGCCCATCGCCTTGCCGGCGCCGCCCTGCATCTGCCGCGACAGGAATATCCACACGCCGATCAGCGCGATGAAGGGCAGCCAGGAGACCAGCAGCGAGACGAACCACGGCACGTTGTCGCCGGGCGGCTTCGCGGTGATCTGCACCTTGCTGTCATAGAGGCGCTTCACGAGCGTCGGATCGCTCGGCGCATAGGTCTGGAAGCTCGAGCCGTTGGTGAAGGTGCCGTGAATGTCCGGCCCCTGGATTACGACGTCGCGCACATTGCCGCGGTCAACCTCGCTCAGGAGCTGGGAGAAGGCGATGTCCTGCGAGGAGGCGCGCTGACCCGGATTCTGGAAGAGCGTGAACAACGCCAACAGCAGCAGGACAATGATGACCCAGAGGGCGAAATTGCGCAGATTGGCGTTCATCGATCTTCCTTCGTGGTCGCGCGGATCGCGGCCTGAGCCTTGGGCAGTTATTTGGGCAGCGCGAGGAAATCCCCAAGGAATCCTCTCGGTTAGACGCATACAATCTAGGTGTCGCTCCGGTCGCTGCCAAGGGAACGAGATGGGACTATTTAGCCCATCTTAGTCCGATTCCCGCTGAAATAATGGCGCCCGGATCCGGGTTTTTCCTGCCTGGTTAAGGTGTCCTCACGGCGCGGTCTCGAAATGGCCGGTGCCATGATCCGCCCTTATCCACCCTTGATCCACCCTTGCGCCGGGCCGGCGCCGGGGCGATGCGGATACGTCCCCCGGCAAGGCTGATCAAGGCTCCCGCAAGCGTCTGCTTCAGGGCCGGCCGGCCATTTGCGGGTGCGCGGGCACTTGCGGCAATGGCCTGATCGAGCACGGCCAGGAGGGATTCGACCTTGCCGAGTTCCGCCGGCCCCTCATGCCCGAACGCGTTGATGGCCCGCAGCAGGATCCGCAGCCGGACCTCCTCCGGCAGGGCGGCAAACCCGGAGGCCTCGAAGCTTCGAACGCCGGCCTGCGGCGCATCGCCGCGATCCCGCAAACGGAGGAAGCGCTCGGCTCCATCGGTCAGCACCTCGACGGCCAAATTGGCGCGCGCCAGCCTTGCCGCGAGCCGAGCCAGGCTGCGGGCATCACCGCCCTCCGCCGCGAGCTGCGGCAGCAGCGCACGCAGCCGCGGCCGGGTAAAGGCAGCGTCGTGGTTGGTGGGATCGTCGGCAAAGCCGATCTTCGCCCGCTTCAAGGTCGCGATCAGCTGCGACTTCGGAACATCGAGTAGTGGACGCGCAAGAACGACGCCGTCGCGCTCGGTGAGACGGGCCATCGCCGACAGCCCGGCTAATCCGCTGCCGCGCACAAGCCGCATCAACAGGGTCTCGGCCTGGTCGTCGCGGGTGTGGGCGGTCAGCACGTGGCTCGCACCGGCGAGGCGCGCGGCCTGCACAAGCAGGCGGTAGCGAGCTTCGCGCGCGGCGGCCGGCAGTCCCGTTTTCGGCTTTGCCCCGCGCCAGCGCACGGTCCGGTGCGGCAGGCCAAGCCCGGTTGCGAGACGCTTGACCGCGCGCGCCTCGCGCGCCGCCTCCGGCCGCAAGCCGTGGTCGATGGTGACTACGGTGAGACGCGGGCCGCGCGAAAGGCTGCGATGCCAGCGCGCCGCAAGCCACATCAGCGCCACCGAGTCGGGCCCGCCGGAGACCGCGAGCAGCAGTCCCTGCGCGCCTTTCAGGCCTGCGAAGAGGCGCTTGGCCTCACGCGCCGAGATCGGTGAATTGTCCTCTGACATGACACTGCAATCGTCCGCGGATGGACACTGTTTAGCGCAGCGCCATCCGTCTTGTCAGGATCAATCGCCGCGCCTCAGCACTTCACCCGCTTCTGCTCGCGGTCGACCGCAGCTTTGACGCCGGCGGAAGCGCGCGGATATTTGCGCCCGACTTCACCGAAGGCGGCACACGCCGCCTCCTTCTCCTTCAGCGCCGCCAGCGACTGGCCGAGCCGCAGCAGGGCATCCGGTGCCTTGGCGGATTTGTCGTATTTCGTGGTGACGGCGAGGAAGGCTTCCGCGGAGTCGCGATATTGCTGGCGCTGGAAATAGCTCTCGCCGAGCCAGTATTGCGCGTCACCGAGCAGCGGGTCGCTCGGATATTTCTGCGAGAAATTCTTCATGGTCTGCTCGGCCAGCGCGTAGTCCTTGCGCTGCATGTAGCCGATTCCGAGGTCGAATTCGTCGCGCGGCGTTGCCGAGGGCGGCAGGGTCGCAAGGCCCGTGCCGCCTGATGGCGCGGGAGAGCCGGATGAGACCGGCGGATAGCCGGGCTGCGCAGCCTGAGGCCCGACCGCCTGCGGATAGCGGGGGCCGCTGTTGGCGAGATCAAGCGGTTCGCCGGCGCCACGGCCGCCGGGCGCGCCGCTCGGGGCACCTGCAGGCATCGGTTGCTGCCCGCCGCCGAGCGCGCGCGGCGCACCCGGCGCATTCGGACTCTGGTTCGGGTCGAAGGCATCGCCGCGGCGGCGCGTGCCCGGCGCGCCGGGCGCAGGCTGCTCCTGAACGATCGGTGCCGGAGAGGCGATCTGCGGCTGCTCGTAATTCGGCTGGGCCGCTTGCTGGTGCGGCGGCTGCTGGCGATAGGCCGGCGCGGCTTGTGCGGGCGGCATGGCCGCGACATTGGGCTGGACCGGCGTCTGGCCGGGCGAAGCTTGCGCGCCGCCCTCGAGCGCTCTTAGCCGCTCTTCGAGCTGGCGGTTGCGATATTGCAGCTCTTCGTTCTGACCGGTGAGCTGGCGCAGCTGGTTCTCCAGCCGCTCGATCCGCATCTCGGGATCTGCATCGTCCGATTGTGCGAGGGCGGGCGAGCACAACGAAAGCAGCGCGGCGATCGCCACGGTGCCGGTGAAGACCTTAAATCTGGATGACATCTTGCCCTGACGACGAAAGCGAAATGGCCTGCGACCGAACATTCGACGCGCCACACATTGAAGGGGAGTACGCCAAAACTGTGACTGTAACAAACGGGTTTCTGTCACAGATCGCTGAAACGAAACCGGCGCCCGAGAGGGCGCCGGCATAATCGCTATCTGAAGATGAACGGCGCCTGACCGATCGTCAGGAGCTCGCGTTCAGCACGGTGACGGCGCGGCGGTTCTGCGACCAGCAGGAGATGTCGTTGCAAACGGCCACCGGCCGCTCCTTGCCGTACGAGATCGTGCGCATGCGGTTCGGATCGATGCCGCGCGAGGCGAGGAACGAACGCACCGATTGGGCGCGGCGAGCGCCGAGCGCGATGTTGTATTCGCGGGTGCCGCGTTCGTCGGCATGACCTTCGACGGTGAAGCTGTAGCGCGGATAGCTCTGGAGCCACTGCGCCTGCTTCTCCAGGGTCACGATCGCCTGCGGGGTCAGATCGGTCTGGTCGCTTTCGAAGAACACGCGGTCGCCGACATTGACGACGAAGTCTTGCTGGCTGCCCGGCGTCGCCGCGTTGGCCATCGCATCCGTGGCAGAGTTCTTGTTGGCGCAGGCACCCATCGACAACGCGACGGCAAGCACCGCGGCCAGCTTCAATCCCTGGAGGATGCGCATAGGATGTTTCATTCCGGAGCCTCCACGCTCACGTTTCGTCCACTGCTGTCCGGTCTACAGGGGGTTGGTTAAGCGAACGTTCCGTCAACCTTGATGGAACCTTGCCACAGCCGGTCAAATGCCCCCAACCAGCGAAAAGCAACCGTCATGGTTAATGGGTTGTAAATGTGGCGCGACGGTGAAGGCAAGCCGCAACGACCGGCAAAAACCGCGGCCTTTGCTGGAATTTTAGGCTCGTCGCGTGGGGCCTAGCGGGCAGAACCCGTTGCCGAGACGGCTACGTCCGGGGGCCGCTGCGTGGCCAGCGACACCGGGCGCGCGGCAGCCTGGCGGGGGCTGCTGCGTTGAAACAGCATGCGCCGCTCAAACGCGCTGGAGCGCATGATCGGAAAGCGCGTCAGGACCTTTTCCCGCTGGTTCCGGAAATCGGACGCCATCAGCACGGCCTTCTTGGTGGGCCAGCCCGGAAACCCGCGTGGCTCCGGTGAAATGGTCTCGTGCAGGAAGATGCGACGATAAAACGCCTGGTGGTCGGTCCGGATCATGGCCAGCCCGGTATCGGCGTTGAAATGATCGCAGGCCACAAAGGCCAGCCGCACCGTCAGATAGGGCAGCTCCGGAAAACGCTGGTGCTTTTCGGGATCGGCAACAAACCGGCATGGATCGATGAGAACTTCGCCGCGGTCGAGGCGGGGATGCAGCACGTCGCCAAACACTTCGGTCGTGTAGGACATCCGCCAGTCCGACGTCAGGACGTGAATGCGAACGGAGCTGCAGAGCTCTCCATCGACATAGACCCCGAAATTCCAGGTGTTGGGCGCATCGTCGAAGCGATCGGTTACGCGCCGCGACTCCGACGGCTCGATCAGACCGGCGTGCAGATAGGCCCGGTACCGCATCAAATAGAGGTTGTCTCGGTCCTCGGGAGTTTCGATCAGGCGGTAATCGATGCGGTCAAACAGAGCGGCTCCCCGCGGAAGGAGCACCGTTTGCGGTTCAGCTCCAGACGTCATCCAGTACCCCTACACTCCAAAGCAACTTCTGCGAGTGTGAGGAGATTAATGGTTCATTAACGGAATTGCAAAGGCTTAGAAACGTTAGGGTTAACCTTTGCAGCCCGCAAAAACACGGGCGAACGAGAGCTAAATGCGTTGAAGGAGCGAGGCGGAGAAAGATCAGGCGATCGATCGCGAGGACACCATGACGATGTGGTCCTCAGCCCCGCGGCGGCCATGCGAGGCATTGAGCAATTGGCGAATCCGGACTGCCGGCACCGGCCGGCTGAACAGATAGCCCTGCCCTTCGGTCACGGTGCCGTCGGCGCTGATCAACTCGAGCTGATCATTGGTCTCGATGCCCTCGACCACGACCGCCATGCCGAGATCGGCCGACAGCCGCGCTACGCCGCGCAGCAGCGTCAGCGGCCGGTCGGCATCGATGCCCTCGAGGAAGGAGCGGTCGATCTTCACCTTCTGCATCGGGAAATTGTGCAGGTAGCTGAGGCTCGAATAGCCGGTGCCGAAATCATCCAGCGAAATGCGCACGCCGATCGCATGCAATTGCGACAGGATGTCGTGCGTGAGCTGGGTGTTGCGCAACAGGGAGGATTCGGTGATCTCGATCTCCAGCCGATGCGCCGGGAGCCCCGAAACCTCGAGCGCGTAGCGGATTTCGCTCAAGACGTCGCGCTGGTGGAATTGCTGCGGCGAGAAGTTGACGGCGACGCTGACGCCCTCCGGCCATTTCATGCATTCCATGCAAGCGCGGCGCAGGATCCAGCGGCCGAGATCGACGATCAGCCCCATGTCCTCGGCGACCGGGATGATGTCGATCGGCGAGACCGTGCCGCGCACCGGATGATTCCAGCGCAGCAGCGCCTCGCACGTCGTGATCTTGCCGGATTTCAGATTGACCAGCGGCTGATAGAACAGCTCGAACTCCTCGTTGGCGAGCGCCTTGCGCAGATCGAGCTCGAGGATGCGGCGCGCCTCGACGGTCGCCGCCATCTCGTCGCGGAAGAAGCAGAAGGTGCCGCGGCCGTCGGCCTTGGCCCGGTACAGCGCCATGTCGGCATTCTTGAGCAGCGTGTCTGCGCTGATGCCCTCCGGCAAGGTCAATGCGATGCCGACGCTGGCGCCGATCTCGACCAGATGATTGTCGATGCGGTAACGCTCGCTCAGCCGTTCGACGATCCGGCGCGCCAGCGCAGCGGCGTCCTCGGGCGAGGAGATGTTCTCCTGGAACACGACGAATTCGTCACCGCCGAAGCGGGCGACGAAATCCTCGGGGCGCAGCATCTCGCGCAGACGGTTGGCGACCGCGCACAGGAGCTGGTCGCCGCAGGGATGGCCGAGCGTGTCGTTGACCTGCTTGAACTGGTCGAGGTCGACGAACAGCAGCGCGGACAGGCGCTCGGCGCCGTGCGAGATCGCCAGCAGCCTTTCGATCTCATCGCGGAAATGAACGCGGTTGGGCAGCGCGGTGAGGTCGTCGTAGCGCGCCAGATGCGTGATCTTGGCCTCGGCGCTACGTCGCTCGGTAATGTCCTCGAGCAGCACCACCGCGCCACCGTCAGCCATCGGCTGGACAGTCCAGGACAACGACCGGTTTCGCTGCGTATCGGGATCGGCGGTGATGATCTCCTTGGCTTGCGAACTCTCGATGTCCGCGACGATTCGCTCGCCGCTCCCAGCGGAGATGGATCCCGCGCTCACGCACGCCGCGACGATGTCACGCGCGTTGACCCCGCGCTGCGCGAGACCTTCCGGCAGATTCATCATTGCGCCGAAGCGGTGGTTCATGACCGCCAGCTGTCCGTCGACGCGGAACATGCAGAGGCCGTGCGGCATGTTGTTCAGAGCCGTATCGAACTGGCCGGCGAGCGCGGCTTCACGCTCACGTGCCACGACCGCTCCCATGAAGATTCGATGCAGATTCACCGAGAGCTGCATGATCGCCATCAGGAACGCGGCGCTGACCAGCGCCATCGCGATGTAGTAGGGTGTTCCACGCAGCGCCAAGGCAAGCACGGCCGGGCCGAAGATCAGCACGGCCTGGAGGTGGAAGATCGCAGGCCGGCCATATGCCCTGCCCGCGCCGCCTGCCGCGATTCCGGTCGTGACGGACAAGGCGATCATGTGGGCCACGGCGTCGTCCGTGGCCAACAGGGTGGTGGCGCACCAGATGCCGATCGCAGCCGCCTGGATCTTTGCTCCGATCTGATAGCGCTTCTGCCAGCGTGCGGCCGCCTCGACGGTCATGACCGCGTGACGTGCCTGATAGAGGCGCAGGTCGATCGCCCGCGCGGTCCCGGCCAGGATCAGAAGTGCGACGCACGCCCAGATCAGCGGCTCGCCCGTCCTCAGCGCGGTGAGGGCCGCACCAATCGACACGAAAATGAGTCCCGCCAGCAACGGGCCAGGCGCTTCGAACAGCGAATCGATTTGCGCCGCCGAAGTTTTCGGCGGCCGCTGTTCCGGCTCTCCGCTCTGACTTGCAAACTGCATCTGGTGTTTACGCGCGTCCTGTCTGGAGCGCAGTTTTACCGATCCGGTATGAAGTCTTTCTGAGGGAACATCGTTAAAGTCGAGTTGTTTTGAATGACCAATAGTCGGAATACATCAATAGAAACAAACCCATGGGAAAAGTTTGCCTAGTGCAACCTTAAAGAACAATTATCGCGGGGAAACATCTCGCCAAGTTTTCGGAAAAGGCGCGCGGTCAAATCATCGCGCGCCGGGGGCGGCGGCTAGCCCGATGTCGAGGACAAGAGCGGCGACCATGCCGGGTCGGAGGCGAAGCCCGGCGTCGGCACTTTCAGCTCGTTGCGCCCCGAGATGTCGACGGAGAACAGCGACGGCCCGCCGCTGCCGCCCGGATCGCGGAAGAACATCAGCACGCGGCCGTTCGGCGAGAAGGTCGGACCTTCGTTATGATAGCCGGAGGTGAGAAGCCGTTCGCCGGAGCCGTCCGGCTTCATCACGCCGATCGAAAACTGCCCGCCACCTTGCCTGGTGAAGGCGATGTAATCGCCCCGCGGCGACCACACCGGCGTCGAATAGGTGGCGTTGTTGTCGTCCTTGGAGAAAGAGATGCGCTGCGCCGCTCCGCCGCCCGCGGCCATGACATAGATCTGCGATCTGCCGCCGCGATCGGACTCGAAGCAGATGCGGGTGCCGTCCGGGGAGTAGGAAGGCGAGGTGTCGATCGCGGGCGTGTCGGTGAGGCGCGTGGTCGAGCGCGAGCGCAGATCCATCACGAACAGGTTGGAATTGCCGCCCTGCTGCAGACTCATGATGACGCGCTGGCCGTCCGGCGAGAACCTCGGCGCAAAGGTCATGCCGGGGAAGTTGCCGACGATCTCGCGCTGGCCGGTCTCGATGTTGAACAGGTAGACCTTCGGATCGCCCTGGCCAAATTCCATGTAGGTGATCTCTTGCGAGTTCGGCGAGAAGCGCGGCGTCAGCACGAGGTCGGAGCCGCGGGTCAGATAGCGCACATTGGCGCCGTCCTGGTCCATCATCGCGAGCCGCTTGACGCGGCGCTCTTTCGGCCCGGTCTCGTCAACGAACACCACGCGGCTGTCGAAATAGCCCTTCTCGCCGGTCAGCTTCTCATAGATCTGGTCGGAGATGATGTGGGCGATGCGACGCCAATATTCCGGCGAGGTGAAATATTGTTGGCCGGCGAGCTGCTGGCCCGTGACGACGTCCCACAAGCGGAATTCAGCCTTGAGGCGGCCGTCCGGCTGCCGCGTCATGCGGCCGGTGACGAGGGCCTGCGCGTTCAGGGTCTTCCAGTTCTCGAACTGCGGCGCGACGTCGATGTTGCTGATGCGCTCGATGAAGGCGGCCTGGTCGACCGGCGCAAACAGGCCCGAGCGCTTCAGATTGTTGGTGATGACCTGGGTGACGCCGTTGCCGACGTCACCGTCGGCCGGCGAGCCCGGCACAAAATTGGTGATCGCAATCGGAATCGGCCGAAACTCGGTGGGATCGATGCGGAGCCGTCCCTGCGGCTGCTGGGCCAAGGCTTGTCCGCCCCCCAGCATCGCGAGCGTCGATCCGGTCAGGGTCATGAAGCGGCGGCGGTTCATCGATCGAACGTCATTCATCGCAAAATTCTTTTGTTCGGATGTCACAACATGTCTTTCAGGCCGAAAGTCATCGGAATGAGCTTCCAGCTCTCGTATTGCTGCTTCGGCATGAACGAATAGACCTGACACTGCACGATGGCGCGTCTGGCACTCTCCGCCACCGCCTGTGCGATCGATCGCGACGGTCCCCTCACCGCGACGACGATCGGCTCGGACGCGAGCGATCCGTCGATCTTCATGGGAATGTCGATGTCGGCTTCGTATTGATCCGCATCCTGGCCGTTATAGGTCGGCGTGAAGCAGCGCTTCACCGCCCCCTGGAACGCGCCCCGCCAGGTCGCAATGTTGTTGGCGGCCGTTCCGGTCGTCGATCCCAGCGAGGCCGACGCATTCAGCGTCGAGCCGGCGAGTTCGTGCCGGGTCGCGGCGCGCTTGTCGAGATCGCGCTGGATCTGCGCGGGATCGAAGCTGCGCTCCTTGGGCTTCGGCAGCTGCTGTTGCGGCTGCACCGCCGCGACCTTTTGCTCCGGCGGCTTGGGCGGCGGCTTCTTGGTTTCGAGCTTTTTCTGCAGCTCGGCGATCGGATCTTCCTTGGCCGGGTCAGGCTTTTTTTCCGGCGGCTTCGGTTCTTCCTTGGGCTTCGCCTCAGCGACGGGCTTGGGCGGCTCGGGCTTCTTCTCGACCGGCTTCTCCACGGGTTTTGGCGGCGGCTCCGGCGTCGAGTTGGTCTTGATCAGCTCTTTCTTCTCGGTGACCTTGCCGACAGCGTCTTCCTCGGGCTTGGCTTCCGCGATCTTCTCGACCTTCGGCTTCGGCTCTTTCTTGTCGCCGGTCTTCTGCCCCGACATCATCTGCGCGAGTTGATCGGTGGAGATGATGTCGATCGGCAGCGACTCTTCCGCCGGCACAAAAGCCCTGCTGCTAAAGGTGACGAGCCCCCATCCCAGCACGAGGACGTGGAGGGCAATCGACGCAACGAGTGTCTTGTCGACCTTCACCTTCACGGTTTACCCCTGATCCGCTTCCGTGACGAGCGCCAGCTTCTTGAAGCCTGCGCCGGACAACTGGCCCATGACCTTGGCCACCGTCCCGTAATCCGCCTTCTTGTCGGCACGCAAATAGATGCGTTCCTCGAGCCCGCCGCGCGCGTCCGTGATCGCCTTCAGCTTGGGGATCAGTTCGTTGATCGCGATCTCGGCGTCGTTGATGAACACCTTGCCCTTGATGTCCACCGACATCTGGATCGGCTTCTGGTCGTTGTTTTCGAGGCTCTTGGCCTGGGTCTGCGGCAGGTCGAGCGGCACGCCGACCGTCAACATCGGCGCCGAGACCATGAAGATGATGAGCAGCACCAGCATCACGTCCACCATCGGCGTGACGTTGATTTCGGCCACGACCGGCTTGCGCCGGCCACGGCGCCCACCGCCTCCGGACGAACTCGCAACGTTCATGCCCATGGTCTGGTGCCCAAATTGCCCTTCACACTATACATGCCGTCCGTCAGCCCCGCTCGTCGATCTGGCGCGACAGGATGGCTGAAAATTCATCGGCGAAGCCTTCGAGCCGCTGGGCCTGCCGGTTCACCTCGGAGGTGAACTTATTGTAGAAAATAGTGGCAGGAATGGCGGCGATAAGGCCGACGGCGGTCGCAAACAGCGCCTCCGCGATGCCAGGGGCCACCACCGCCAAAGAGGTGTTTTTCGACGCCGCGATCGACTGGAAGCTCGACATGATGCCCCAGACGGTGCCGAACAGGCCGACGAAGGGGCCTGCGGAGCCGACGGTGGCGAGCACCAGCAGCCGGCGTTCCAGCCGCTCGACCTCGCGGGCGATCGAGACATTCATGACCTTGTCGATGCGCATCTGAAGGCCTGCGACCGAGCGGGCCTGGCTCTCGAACGAACGCTTCCACTCGCGCATCGCGGCGACGAAGCAGGCCGCCATGGAATGTGTCGGCTTGGCCGAGAGCGTGCGATAGAGGTCCTCGATCGACTCGCCGGACCAGAAAGCCTGCTCGAAACGGTCCATCGAGCGGCGGGTGCGGGCAAACAGGAAGATCTTGTCGATGGCGATCGCCCAGACCCAGACCGAGCAGGCGAGAAGCCCCAGCATCACCGCTTTCACGATCCAGTGAGCCTGCCAGAACAGCGCGATCAGCGACACGTCCGCGGAAGCGGCAACCGGAAGGGCTGACTGAGCCACGTCGGCCGGATTCATAAGCAGTATCCTCTCAAGGCGATCGTTACCTGATGTCCCGACCTAATGTCCCGGCCAGCAAATGGCCGCCGGTTCCCCAATAGCCGCGCTAGAACCGGCGCGGCCGGCAAGCCCGCTCAAAGCCTTGTCTTTCTGGGGTGCAGGGCTCGTCCAAAGCCGGCCGCCTGCATTCCCTGCCAAGATGTCAAAACTATGGGCCCGACCCCAAGGCTCAGACTTCAGGCTTTGGGCGCGCGATTGTCCGCAATTACCAGAGCCCGGCGATGGTTAATGCTGGGTTACCGCAGACGAATTTGAGTGCGGGAAAGGGAGGTCGCACAGGGGGATGGGAGGCGCGGCGGGCGGGCCGTGTTCCCGACGGGACGGTGCGCTGCGCCCGGGACAGCAGAGTTCCGCTTTCCCGTGCGCATCAGGAGCGGAGCCCGCTATCCCGGTCAGAGGAACCAGCCTACGTCCGAAAAATTGTCTGGAAAATCACTTCTCGCGAGGTTTTGCCATGAGCATCAACCCCAAGACGACCGCCGCGGTCGGCGATCATCCGCTCCACCCCATGATCATCCCGTTCCCCGTCGCCTTCCTGGTCGGCGCGCCCATCGCCGATCTCGCCTTCATCGGCACCGGTGACGGCTTTTGGGCCAGAGCCGCGATCTGGCTGATCGGCGCCGGTATTGTGATGGCGCTCGTTGCGGCCGTGGCCGGCTTCACCGACTTCTTCAGCGACGCCCGCATCCGCAGCCTCAATGACGCCTGGTATCACATGATCGGCAATCTCGTAGCCGTCGTGCTGGCCCTGATCAATTTCTACCTCCGCTACGCGCAAGGCGCGGAAGCTGCAATCAAGCCGTGGGGCGTGGCGCTGTCCCTGGTCGTGGTCGGCATTCTGCTTTTCACGGGCTGGAAGGGCTGGGAGTTGGTCTACCGGCATCACGTCGCGGTGCTGGACGCGCCGGGCCAGACCAGTTCGGAGCCGGTCAGCCCGCGTCATGGCGGCGAGAGCCGCCGCCGCGCCGCGTGAACGAGGAGCACGTCGCCTGATGACGTGACGGCGAGTCAGGCCGCGGAAGCGGGCTCTGGGCAATTGGTCAGCCGCGCCGGATTGCCGATTGCGGTGCAGCCCCGGGGCACGTCGCTCGTCACGACGGTGTCGGCGCCGATCTTTGCAAAATCGCCGATTCTGACGTTGCCGAGAATTGTCGCGCCGGAGCCGATGAACACGCCGCGACCAATGCGAGGCGAGCGCGCCGGCAGTTCCGTGCCACGACCGATGCTGACGTTCTGAAGGATGGTGGCCTCGTCGCCGATCACCACATCGGCACCGATCACGATGCCGGTGGCGTGGTCGAGATACACCGACGATCCCAAGCTCGCCGCCGGATGAATGCTGACCTGCAGGACGTTCGACGCCTCGTTCTGAAACAGCAGCGCCGCGTCACCATGGTCGTGATGCCAGAGCCAGTTCGAGACGCGCCACGCCTGCAAGGCGACGTAGCCCTTCAAGTGCAGCAGCGGCGCCAACACTCCGCTGATGGCGGGATCGCCAAGCACGATGGCCTGCAAGTCGCGGCCGGCCGCCTCGATCAGATCCGGCTGACCATTGAAGGCGTCGCGGGAAAATGTCGTGAAGCGCGCGCGTTCGACCTCGCTGTCGCCAAGCCGGCGTCCGATCAGGTCGGACAGTGCGGCGGTAAAATCGTCATGGACGAGGATGAGTCCGACAAGAGCCTTGCCGAATATGGCGTCGGCTGCCGCGGTGCGCTGCGCCTCGTCGCGGATCTTCTGCCAGAGGGTTTCGCTCGCCATCATCGCCGCTTCCGCCATCGTTGCTGCCTGCGGTATTTTGACGCTTCCTTTTCACTGTCGGCTATAGGCCGTCGGCAGCCCGCGCGCCACGCACCCCGTGAGGCTACGAGCTTGCATGCCAAGCAGTCGGGATCATATATATGGAGGCAGCCGAGTTCCGCCCGTAGCTATGGTCTCAGGTTCGTGCTGCCGCGCTGGCCCGGGTTGCTCAGGCAAAGCATCTCGTTCAAAGCCCCGCAGTGGTCCGCCATCCCCGGGATTGTCGCACACAGCGGCCCTCAGTGCTGCCGAAGCGAATCCCGAATCCCCGTCCTCCAAGGTCACGCCAATACATGTCGCCCAACGCCCCCGCTGACGACCAACACGACGACATCATGTATCCCTCCGCCCTGCCGTTCCTGCTGGTCCATCTCGGCTGCATTGCTGCGATCTGGACCGGCGTTACCTGGCAGGCCATCGCGATCTGCGCCTCACTCTATGTCGTCCGTATGTTTGCGATCGGAGCAGGCTACCACCGCTATTTCTCCCATCGGGCTTTTGCGACCGGTCGAGTGTTTCAGTTCATCCTGGCCTGGCTTGCGCAAAGCACCGCGCAGAAAAGCGTTTTGTGGTGGGCGGCCAAGCATCGACATCATCATCTGCATTCCGATACCGAAGACGACGTGCATTCGCCGCGTCATCGAGGCTTCCTCTACAGTCATCTCGGCTGGATTTTTTACAGGGAGCACGATGGCACCGACCTCGTGAAAGTCGGAGATTTCGCCGCCTATCCGGAGTTGATGTGGCTGCATCGCCTGGAACTCCTGCCAGCCGTCACGCTGGCTGCGCTCTGCTTCCTGGTTGGCGGATGGTCCGGTCTCGTCGTCGGCTTCCTGTGGAGCACCGTGCTGGTCTATCACGCGACCTTCTGCATCAATTCCCTCGCCCACGTGCATGGACGCAAGCGGTACGTGACCGGCGATGATTCACGCAACAATTGGCTGCTGGCCTTGTTCACTCTCGGTGAGGGCTGGCACAACAATCACCACGCCTACCAGAGCAGCGTGCGGCAGGGTTTTCGCTGGTGGGAAATCGACGTCACCTATTACATCCTGAAGGTGCTGTCCTGGTTCGGCATCGTCTGGAACATGAAGTCGCCACCCGAGCAGGTGCTGCGCAACGAGCAGCCGCTTGGCGCACGCGTCATCAACCGGGCGGCCCGCGAGCTTGCCGGACGGTTCGATGCGCAGACCCTGGCGCATGCGATTTCGTCGGCGCTCCGCCGAGCCGATTTGGCCCAGTTGCAACTGCCGACGCTGCACGACATCCTGAGTCGCGCGCACGAAGGTGTCGATGCACTGACGCATCTGCATTTGCCGAAGATTCCGACCCGCGACGAGTTTCTCGCCGAGGCCAAGGCGATGTTTGCGCGAACGCGATCACTGAACGAGATCGTGGACTATGCCTACGAACACTTCCTGGAGTCGGTTCGCGCGCAGCTCGCCACGGCGCGCTGACCAAGTCTCTCTGGACCAGGACTTTCCAGATCAAGACTTTTCCAAACCAAGGCAATCCGGACGGTCGCGGCAGCCTGACGCGCATTCCCAAAATCAAACCGCCCGCCTGCGGGTTGCGCAGGCGGGCGGCTCGGGGCCATCAGGACTTTGGGGGCATGCGCCTGACGGCTTTGAGAGGCGTCAGTCCCGAGATCAAGCTTGAGATCAACCTTGCTGCTGGTCGGTCGGCGGCGGGGTCGGGCGTGTCTTGTGTTGCGCCATGAACTGGTCGAACTCTTCCTTGTCCTTGGCGTGACGCAGACGGTCGAGGAAGTTCTTGAACTCGACCTGCTCCTCCTCGAGCCGCTGCAATGTCTCGGTGCGGTACTCGTCAAAGGCGCGGTTGCCGCTCGAGGGCGGACCGAAGCCAAAGCCGAAACCGTGGCGCTCCATGCGGCCGCGCATACGATCCATCTTGTACTGCATCCGCTCCATCTTGTTCTGCCAGCGATCCTGGTTGCTCCAGCACGACATTCTTCTGCTCCCGAGTGTGAAAAAGAGAAGGGCAAGTCCGATCGGCCACCAGATGATGAAGCCGAGGATGGTCACGGCGATCCAGCCGGGATGCCAGGGCGTATTGAGCATGTGGGGGCGCTCGTATTGTTGGTCCGAAGGGCCGCGCCATCGATTGACATCAGCGGTGTAGGCCATTTCCCTCTCCATGACGGCATCAGCGCCGTTGTGAATGTAAATAACATTTACATAGGTAGATCATCCCGCGGTTTTGTCAAGCCGACCGCCTGACAGGGCGGGGCAATTATTTGGGTAACTTTATTTCGGCTTGCCCCAGGGACCACCGGGCGGCACGCCTGAACCGGAGGATGCCTCCGGCGGCACCGGCGGCGGCTCGGCGCTTTTCGCCGGGGGACGGCGATCGGTCGGGAAGCCGAGACCGCGCAGATAGATCAGCACCTCAGCTTCGAGCAGCTCGTCCGGCGACATCGGCAGCTTTCGACGCGCGGCGTCACCGCGGGAGAACAGCGAGGCCACGCCATGCGCCATGGACCAGATGTGCAGCGCCATCATCATCGCCGGCGGCCGCGGCGTGCCCGGCGGCGCCAGCGCGGCAAGCCGCTCCGCCGCGGCACGAATGATGTTGAAAGCACGCTCGCTGGCCGCCTGGAGCGCCGGATTGGCATCCACCGGGAGGCCAGATTCGAACATCGCGTTGTAGAACGCGGGCTCCTCGCGGGCGAAGGCGAGATAGGCCCTGCCGACACGCTCGAACGCCGTGACGGTGTCGGGCCGTCCGTCGTCCCAAGCCGCGGTCAGGCGCGATTCAAACTGCTCGAAGCCGCGCTGCGCGATCGAGGACAGCAGTTCTTCACGGTCGCGAAAATGCCGGTACGGCGCCGCCGCACTGACGCCGGCCATGCGCGCGGCATCGGCAAAGGTGAAGCCGGCCGCGCCCTTCTCGGCGATCAATCCGAGGGCGGCCTGCAACAGGGCTTCCTTCAGATTGCCGTGGTGATAGCCGCGCTCGGCGCGGCGCGTCTCCTTGCGCCAGCTCATGTGAACGACCTTTACATGAGCCGGCGGTGAAGGTCACTAGCGGCGACGGGTTGATCAGCCCGTATTCTTCCCGGTCCGGCGAGGCGGCCCGAGATCCTAGCCGCTAGGGATCGGCAGCACCGGCATGATCTCGACGCGTTCGCCGGGGAAGATCGTGAAGTGCGGGTGGTTCTCGAACATCTTCGCCGCGGCTTCATGGGACGCTGCGCGCACCACGGTGAAGGCGCCCATCTCGTTGGCGATGTCGGCGATGCCCTTGCCGTCGACCTTCTTGGTCTTGCCGAGCGGGCCGCCCATGGCCTCGATCGCGCCCTGGTGCTTTTCGACCCAGCCTTTCCACGCCGCCATGCCCTCCTGCTCTTTCGCCTTGCGCTCGGCCTCGGGCATCGCATTCCATGCGGTCCATTTGGAACTGGTCTTGCTGCCGAGGAAAACGGCGAGATAGGTGTCGGTGCTCATCGGTTCTCTCCTTTGGTGATGGATAGACGAAGCTGCGGCTATTTCTTCAGGTCGCCGAAACCGGCGGCCTCCCGCACGTCAGGCGGGAAGTCGCTCATCTCCTGCACCTGACGGATCTCGATGATTTCGTTCGGTGCGGCCGGACACCGCCTGGCCCAGGCGATCGCCTCGGCACGCGAGGCAACCTCGATCATCCAGTAGCCGCCCAGGACCTCCTTGGCCTCGGCGAACGGACCATCGGTCACGATGGGCTTGCCGGCCGCAAACGAGACGCGCGCGCCCATCGAGGGCGGGTGCAGGCCGTCGAGCGTGATCAGCACGCCGGCGTCCTTCAGCGCCTCGTTGTAGCGCATCATCGCAGCGACCCGCTCGGGATCGAGTTGAACGTCGGGCGCCGCGGTCTCGTAGCCGAGCGGGATCATCAGCATCATGAATCGCATGAGCACTCCTTGCGTGCTTTTTCGTTCGGGTTGCGCGCCGAGGCGCCACTCCGGATGGGCGGAGCGACGGCCCGGGCCGCCCACCCTCACCTCCAAGACGAAGGAACCTTGACGAAACCGACAGGTGACGAAAATTATTCTGGCGATTATTGGCTGGCCCTAGCGCGCCTGCGGCAGGAAACGCCCGTCCTGCCGGGCAGCGCCGAAATAGACGTCGATGCAGCGAATCTTGCCGCCGGCGAAGGTGAAGAACTCGGTGTTGCGAAAGCTCCTGCCATCTGTCGCCAGGCAGAGATAGGTGACGAAGGCCTCGTCGCCTTGGACGAAAATCCGCTCGATGTCGTGCCGCGCAATCCAGCCGGTGTCCCTCCAGCAACGCTCGAAATAAGCCGCCTTGTCGAGATCGTCGTCGAACGGGCTGGTGAAGCGAAAATCGTCCGCCAACGCGTCGGCGACCCGTTGCCGGTCGTTGCCGAGATAAGCGGCGAAAAGGTCTCGAATCTGGCGCTCGTGGTTGGACATTGCGGATCTCCCTGGCAATGATCCCCTGGAAGACGATCCATCGAGGACCGTCCCGACATCGTGCCTTCGAGTTAAGGCCTTCCTCGTCGGGACGAAAGCGAAGTAAAAAGAGGCTCGCGTTTGCGCGACCCAATCTTTCATAAGGACCGATCAGCCAATGCCCCCTACCCCGCACCGCGTTGCCCTCGTCACCGGAGCCGCGCGTGGCATCGGGCTTGCGACCGCGAAGAAGTTTTTGAGCGAGGGCTGGCGGGTGGCGTTGATCGACATCGAGGGCGAGTTGCTCGGCTGCGCGGTCGCCGAGATCGGCCGGGACGAGGCCACGCTGGCGTTGACCTGCGACGTCTCGGACGCAGCCGCGGTTGCCGCCGCGATGACGACGGTCGAACAGCGGTTTGGCCGGCTCGATGCGCTCGTCAATAATGCCGGCGTTGCCGTGTTCGCGCCGCTGATGGAGACGTCGGAGACCGATTGGCGGCGCGTGCTCGAGGTCAACCTCACCGGCCCGTTCCTCTGCACCAAGGCGGCGGTGCCGCTGATGCGCGACGGCAATGGCGGCGCCATCGTCAACATCACCTCGATCTCGGCAGTGCGCGCCTCGACGCTGCGCTCGGCCTACGGCACCAGCAAGGCCGGCCTCGCGCACCTTACCAAGCAGCTCGCGGTTGAGCTCGCGTCCCTCAACATCCGCGTCAACGCGGTCGCGCCGGGACCGGTCGACACCGCGATGGCGAAGCAGGTGCACACCAGCGAGATCCGCGCCGATTATCACGACGCCATTCCGCTCAACCGCTACGGCCTGGAAGAGGAACTCGCCGAAGCCATCTACTTCCTGTGCTCGGAACGATCGAGCTACATCACCGGACAAATTTTGGCCGTCGATGGCGGCTTCGATGCGGCAGGCATCGGCCTGCCGACGCTGCGCGGCGAGCGGAGGAACGGGTAGGCACCGCGTAGGTTGGCCTAGCGAAGCGTTACCACCTCTTCTCGTCGGCCTATCCTACGGACTCGAATTCGCGGAGGCTTCATGCGGCGCGTCACCTTTCTCAGGGCCCTGATCCTCGCATCCGCGCTGCTCGCCGCCACACCTGCCTCGGCCGAAATCCGCATCATCCAGTCGCCCGGTGGACAGGTCGGGCCGTTCCTCGATTTGTTCGAGAAGGTGCGCGAGAGCGGCGAGCGCGTGGTGATCGACGGTCCCTGCCTGTCCGCCTGCACACTGGTACTGAGCATCGTGCCGGGCGAGCGGATTTGTGTGACAAAACGCGCCGTGCTCGGCTTCCATGCGGCGCGCTCGGTCGATCGGCGCGGACGCTTCTACGCCGAGCCGGAAGCATCCGATGCGGTGCTTGCGGCCTATCCCGGCCCGGTGCGCGACTGGATCAGTCGCCGCGGCGGCCTCTCGTCGCGGTTGCTTCTGCTGAAGGGACGCGACCTCGCCGCGATCTATCCGCGCTGCCGGTGATGATCGACGGACGCGAGTGCCCGGCAAAATTGCGCCGGTCACCTGCTTCGAGAGCTCTAGTAAAAACTCTGGATCAACTCGGTCAATTCCATGCTCGCGCAGATGAGCATACCCCAAAGTGCAAAGTTGATCTGCAGCGCCGCCGCCATCGGTCGCTCCCCTTCCAAGTCCGCCCGCCCCAGTTTTTAGAATTTATGACGGAATAAATAACGATTCTGTCCCGGAGTTCACAGCCTAATATTGCGCCAGTTGTTGTGCGATGCGGTCCGCATCATTTCACGAAGCGGCCTCACTGCTCTCGCAATGTGGTACGACAGCAGAATTCATATTCGGCCATGTCGGCCACGCGTTTCCCTTAGGTTCCATTTGAGCGGTGCGACGCAAGCTTCGGTAAGCGGACTTGGCGCGTCGCATACAACACCCAAGGGTCCGGCATGATCCGACACGGCTTCGTCTTGCTCACTTTTTGCGCAACGCTCATGGGATGCGTGGTCGCGCCTGCGCAGGATCGCCGTCCGATCGCATGGGACGGCCTCGGTCAGGATCCGAACCGTCCCTCCGGCATCAAGCGTCGCGTGGCGACCCAAGCTCCCGCGGCGAGTGATCCGAATCAGGAGCGGGAGAGAGTCCTCGGCACCTTGCGCCCGTACTCCCCGGCGTGGTGGGCAATCCATGACGAAATCGAAGCGGAGAATGACAGGCAGCTCGGGACAAAGCTCGTGATCTGTCCGCGCTGCGTTCCCTCCTCCCAGCCACCGAGCAATGACGTGACCGGATCGATCCGCTGAGGGGCACGCGGTCGACGCGACGTCCTCATGGGCGCCCCTCTCCCGCATCGTAGAGGAGAGGGGATCGCCGTTCAGCGCGTCAGGCGATCGCGCCTGTCACATTTCCTCGGCCGGGCAGTTCACCATCCAGGGAATGCCGAACTTGTCGACGCACATGCCAAAACCCTTGGCCCAGAACGTCTTGCTGAAGGGCATGGTGACGTTGCCCCCATCGGCGAGCGCGTTGAACTTGCGCTCGCCCTCCGCCGGGTCCGCGACCGTGAGCGAGATCGAAAAGCCCTGCGGCTTGTGAAAATGTTCGCTTGGTGCGTCGGAGGCCATCAGCACGCTGCCGTCGGGCAGCGACATCCGCGCATGCATGATCGTCTTCTCGCGGCCGGGCGCCGCAGCCATGTCCGGCGGTGCGTCCGAAGAACGCATCATGGCGTCGATCTTGCCGCCGAGAACCTTGGCGTAATAATTGAACGCCGCTTCGCAGGTGTCCTGATAGAACAGATAGGGATTGAGCATCGTTTCTCTCCTTTTTGCTTTGGTTCGGGGTGACGGCGCTACTTCTCGGTGAGCTTCTTCAGGCTGGCCAAGCCCGCCTCGAAATCCTTGCCGATCATGTTGTCCATGTTGACGAACACCTGCATGACTTTGGACAGGAACGGGGCCGGACCGGACATCGCCCACGTGACCAGTGTGGCATCGCCTTGCGGCACAAAGGTGAACTCGGCGGTGTTGTGGCCTTCGAAAGGCCGCTCGAAATCGAGCTTGATGCGTAGTTTTGACGACGCACTCGCCTCGAGGATCTCCATATGGCCGGCGCCGACATTGTTGTTGCCGTCCCAGGCATAGGTCGCGCCCTTGCCTTGCGCGGTGCCGCCAAACGCCCGCTTCATCGCAGGATCGCGGTTCTCGTAGGGGGACCAGGCCGTCCAGCGATGGAAATCGGCAACCAAGGGATAGACTGCATTGGCCGGCGCTTTCACGGCGAGGCTGCGCTCGACGCGGAATGTGTCGGGCTTCGTCAGGGCAAAGCCGAGCACGCCCACGATTCCGACCGCGAGCAGGATGGCGATGACGGCAATGGCTTTCAGCATGAATGGCTCCCTGGATACGCTCCTAGGACGAAGGGAGGGGACCGGGCCCGACAAGGCGAAGCGGAAAAATTTGTTATGCCCCAGGCAGGCGCTCCCTACTTCACCTTTGCGCCTTCGACCTTAGCGTCTTGCCTGGCGCCGCCATTGGCGCCCTTGGGCTGGCTGTCCCGGATCAGGCGATCGAGATGCATGCGGATGTGAGCGGCTTCTGCGGACGTGTTGGCGAGGGCGATGGCGCGGTCGAAGGCGATGCGGGCTTCGTCGTTGCGGCCGAGCTGCATCAGGAAGGCGCCGCGCACGCCATAGAAATGGAAGTAGTTGGCAAGCTTTGGCGCCAGCGGCTCGATCAGGTCGAGCGCGGCTTGCGGTCCGCGCACCTTGGAAACCGCGACCGCGCGGTTGAGCGTCACCACCGGCGAGGGCTGCACCACCTCCAGCGCACCATAGAGCAGGTCGATCTGCGCCCAGTCGGTCTCCTCAGGCGTGGAGGCGCGGGCATGCAGCGCAGCAATCGCGGCCTGGATCTGGTAGGGCCCGCTGCGGCGATGGCGTATCGCCTTGTCGATCAGCGCGAGGCCTTCCGCGATCATCGTGCCGTTCCACAGCGAACGATCCTGGTCGTCCAGCAGGATCAGCGAGCCATCCGCGGCAAAGCGCGAGGCACTGCGCGCATGCTGCAACAAGATGAGCGCCGTGAGTCCCATGATCTCCGGCTCGCTCTGGAACAGCCGCAGCAGCAGCCGCGCCAGCCGGATCGCTTCCTCGCACAGCGGCTTTCTGATTTCGGCGGTGTCGCCGCTCGCCGAATAGCCCTCGTTGAAGATCAAATAGATCATCGCCGCGACAACGGCGAGCCGCTCCGAGCGCTCGACCGCGCCCGGCGTTTCAAACGGCGTCCCGGCCTCCGCGACCTTGGCCTTGGCACGCGTGATGCGCTGCTCCATCGCCGCTTCCGACACCAGGAAGGCGCGCGCGATCTGCTTCACCGTCAGGCCGCAGACGATGCGGAGCGCCAGCGCGATCTGCTGCGTTGCCGGCAGCCCTGGATGGCAGCAGATGAACATCAGCCGCAAGATGTCGTCGCGGTAGTGCGAGCCGTCGAGCCGCTCGGCGAGCGCGCCCTCGGCGTCGTCGAGATCGGAGATCGCCTGGTCGTCCTCCGGCAGCGGCTGCTGCTTGCGGGTGCGGCGCACCTCGTCGATGGCAACGTTGCGGCCGACCATGATCAGCCAGGCGGCGGGATCGCGCGGCGGTCCGTTCTGCGGCCAGGTCTTCAGCGCGCGCAGGCAGGCGTTCTGGAAGGCCTCCTCGGCGGTGTCGAGATCGCGGAAATAGCGCAGCAGCGCGCCGACCGCCTGGGGGCGCGCCGAGGTCAGCGCGGTCTCGATCCAGGCGGTATCGGCTTCGCTCATTTCAGATTCCCTCCGGGACTGAACACGCCGACGGGGCGCACCTCGTAGGCGCCGCCGGGATTGGCGGCACCGAGGTCGCGGGCGACATCGAGTGCGTCATCGAGATTCTTGCAATCCACGATATAGAAGCCGAGCAACTGCTCCTTGGTCTCAGCGTAGGGGCCGTCGAGCACCAGTGGCGGGTCCTCCTTGCGCAGCGTCGCTGCCGCAGTGGTCGGCAGCAGCCGCGCCACCGGGCCGAGCCTGCCCTGCTTCGCGAGACCTTCCTGCACCACGGCGAGCTTCTTCATCACGGTCTCGTCCTGGTCCTTGCTCCATGAGCCGACGAAGTCCTCGTCGTGATAGCAAAGGATCGCATAAAGCATGGGCAGTACCTTCTCTGAGCGCTTGTTTTGAAGACGATCCAGTATGCCTTGCCCCGACATGGCTGCGGAAAAAAATTGCAAGAAAAATCCGGCAGATCGTGCCAAGGAGGGCCTTCAAAAGCGGAACTTAAAGAGGCACTTCGAATGACCGTTGGCACCCTGGCCGTCCTGATCAACAGCACGCAGCAGAACTGGCTGCCTGAGCGCTGGAAGGCCCGGTTCGACGCCGTCTGCGGCGGCCGCCGCGTGGTGCTGCTGCCCGATGCCGGGCTCGATCCGGCCGAGGTGCATTATGCCGCGGTGTGGAAGCCGGTGCCGGGCGACCTCGGCTCTTTCCCCAATCTGCGTGCGATCTTCAATCTGGGCGCCGGCGTCGACGCGCTGATGGCGGACAAGAGCCTTCCGAACGTGCCGCTGGTGCGCGTGGCCGTGCCTGATCTGACCGGCCGCATGACCGAATACGTCGTGCAGCACGTGCTGATGCACCACCGCCAGGAGCTTTATCTGCGCCAGTCGCAGCGCGAAAAGCGCTGGGAGCCGACCTATCAATGGCCAGCGAGCGCCGTCACGGTGGGTATCATGGGCCTGGGCACGCTCGGTACTGATGCGGCCGATGTGCTGCGGCGGCTTGGTTTCCGCGTCGCCGGCTGGAGCCGCAGCCCGCGTATCATCGCGGGTGTCGAATGTTTCCATGGCGCCGGGCAAATCGACGCGTTCCTGCGCACGACCGATATTCTCGTCAGCCTATTGCCGCTGACGCCTGATACACACGGCATCCTCAACCGCGACGTCTTCACCAAGCTCAACCGCAAGAGCCCGCTCGGTGCGCCCGTGCTGATCAACGCCGGCCGCGGCGGCCTCCAGAATGAAGCCGACATCCTGGCCTGCCTCGACGACGGCACGCTGGGCGCCGCCTCGCTCGACGTCTTCGTACAGGAGCCGCAGCCGGCGGACAGCCGGTTCTGGACCCATCCCAAGGTTTTGCTGACCCCGCACAACGCCGCCGACACCGACGCCGACGCGATCTCGGCCTATGTCGCCGAGCAGATCGCGCGGTTCGAGGCGTGTGGTGTGCTGGAGAACGTGGTGGACCGGACGCGGGGGTATTAGGCCGCACGCCTGAAAAAGGCACGACCGCTCCCTACCCTCCGTGTCGTCCTGGCGAAAGCCAGGACGACACCAGACTTCTTTGGTCACTCCGTCACCCCCGAAGGCACCCGCTCGGCCGGCATCCCGTTCACCCTCTCTTAGCGAGAAGTTGATAGGTCTCCTTAATCAACGCTCAACGAACGAGTCGGACATGCGCTTCACGCTCGGCCTCAGGATGCGGATCACGGTTGCGCTGGCGGTGACGGCGGCGGCGACCGCCCTGTTCGCCGTGCTCGGGGCGATGTGGATCATTTCCGGCATCATCGACCGGGCCGACCAGCGCGAGCTTCGCAGTCATTACGACGCGCTCCAGTCGCGAATTGCCGAGGAATCCCAGCGCGCCGCCGCCATGAGCGCCGTCGTCGCCGCGATGCCGGCAACGCAGGACGCGATGGCCAAACAGGATCGCAATGCCCTGATCAGCCTGTTCGGGCCGGTGTTTGCTGCGACCAAATCGGAGTACGGCGTCGAACAGTTCCAGTTCCACGTGGCGCCCGCGACCTCGTTCCTGCGCGTGCACTAGCCTGCTAAATTTGGCGACGACCTCTCGGGCTTCCGCAAAACCGTGATCATGGCCAACCAGGAGCGCAAGGTCGTGGTCGGCCTCGAGGGCGGCTTGGCTGGGCTCGGCATCCGCGGCGTCGTGCCGATCGCGCAAGGCGGCAAGCATCTCGGCTCAGTGGAGTTTGGCCTGACCTTCGGCCAGTCCTTCCTCGACGATTTCAAGACCAACCGCCATGTCGACATCGCCTTCCATCTCGCGGACGGCGGCGGCTTCAAGCTGTTCGGCGGCACGCTGAAGGGGAAGAGCTTCTTCGATGCGGCCGATTACGGCCGCGCCGCCGGCGGCGACTTCACGGTACGGCAGGCCAAGCTCGACACGACGCCGGTAGCGGCGCTGCTCGGACCGATCAGGGATTTTTCCGGCAAGCCGCTCGGCGCCGTCGAACTGGTGATGGACAATGCCGACTATGTGGCCTCCGCCGACCGTGCCTGGCTGCTGGCATTCGGCATCGCCGCGCTCGGGCTCGTGCTCGCCGCCATCGTCGGCTATCTCATCGCCCGCAGCATCTCGCGCCCGATCATTTCCATCACCAGCGTGATGCGCGAGCTGGCCGACGGACACCTCGATGTCACCGTCCCCGTCAGCAAGGCGAATGACGAGGTCGGCGCGATGGTCAAGGCTGTCGCGGTGTTCCGCGACAACGCCGTCAACTTCAACCGGCTCCAGGCCGAACAGGCCGACACTAAGGCGCAATCCGAAGCGGAGAAGCGACGCGCGTTCGCCGCGCTCGCCGACAATTTCGAAGCCAGCATCCGCGAGGTCGTCACCACGGTCTCCTCGGCCGCGGTCGAGATGGAGAACACGGCGCGCTCGATGTCTGATATCGTCGAGCGGTCGCGGCAGCAGACCGGCACGGTGTCGTCGGCCTCGGCGCTCGCCTCGGAAAATGTGCAGACGGTCGCTGCCGCCGCGGAAGAGCTGTCGTCGTCCATGACCGAGATCAGCCGGCGCCTTGCGCACGCGACCGCGGTGGTCGGCAAAGCCGCGAGCGACGGACGACGGTCGAACGAGCGCGTGCAAAGTCTGGCCGACGCCGCGCAAAAAATCGGCGACGTCGTCTCCTTCATCAGCGGCATCGCCGAGCAGACCAATCTGCTGGCACTCAACGCGACGATCGAGGCGGCGCGCGCGGGCGAAGCCGGCCGCGGCTTTGCGGTGGTCGCCTCCGAGGTGAAGGCGCTGGCAACCCAGACCGCCAAAGCGACCGAGGAGATCGGCGCCCAGGTCACGGCGGTACAAGGCGAGACCACCGGCGCAGTGGACGGCATCCAGTCGATCTGCGCAACGATCCAGGAGGTCGACGAGATCTCCGCCGCGATCGCCGCCGCCGTCGGCCAGCAGGGCACCGCAACGCAGGAGATCGCCCAGAACGTGCAGCAGGCAGCCGCCCGCACCGGCGAGGTCTCGCAAAACATCGCAGGCGTCACCGCCGGCATCGCCGCGACGGGAACAGCAGCGGAGGAGGTGCTGGGCTCCGCGATCGAGCTGTCAAAGCAATCGCAGCGGCTGCGGGACGAGGTGGACCGCTTCCTCGCGCATATTCGCGCGGCGTAGGCGGGCTACAGGGAGGAGCTGCGGCGCGACGGCGGCAACTCCGAATCTTCGCCAAACCAGATTCGGTGGCTAGGGGTCCTGGCTTTCGCCAGGACGATGTTAGCTCGCGCCACGCAACCGCCTAGCTCTTTCGTCCCACCATCACGTCGATCGCTCCCTTCACGATCGCCTCGAGATCCTTCCGCGACACGCGCGCGCGCGAACGAATGGCAATTGAGTGCACGGTCGCTGAAGCGAGCTGCGCCAGCACGGCGGGATCGGCGCTTTCGGGCAATTCGCCTTTCTCCTTGGCGCGGCGGAAGCAACTCGCAAACGCCTTGTCGAGTTCGTTAAGGCCATCGAGCACCATGGCGCGGATGTCGGGATCGCCGACCGCTTCGGAGGCCGCCGTGACCACGGTGAAGCAGCCGCGCGGGCCGGTTGCGCCGGACAGATAGATGTTCAGCGCGGAGGCGAAGATACGCTCCAGCCGCTGGCGCACGGGCATCTCCTGTCGAAAGATCTCCACCATGGATGCGCGCGCGTCCTCACGGTAGCGCTGATAGCTCTTGATGTAGAGCTCGCGCTTGTCGCCGAAGGCGCCATAGAGGCTCGGGCGATTCATGCCGGTGGCTTCGCTGAGATCGTCGAGCGAGGTCGCGGCGAAACCCTGCGTGCGGAACAGGTCGAGCGCCTTGCCGAGCGCGACCTCGGGTTCGTAGGCGCGCGGACGGCCGCGGCGCTTGGGCTCAGTGGCAGCAGCTGGCGGCTTCGATTTTTGTACCATTTCGCAATTTAATCCTTGACCAACTCCATAATATGCAAGACAGTACAAAAATCAATCTGGCCAGGTTGAGCGCCACTCCAAAAGTCACATCGAAGAATTGCCCAAGGAGGCTCAAGATGGATCTTTATTTCTCGCCGCTCGCCTGTTCGATGGCGAGCCGCGTCGCGCTGTATGAAGCCGGCGCCGAAGCCAATTATCTCGAAGTCGATCCGCCGACCAAGACGGTGCTGAGCGACGGCACCGACTTTCGAACCGTGAACCCGATCGGCCTGGTGCCGACACTGCGGACGGACGACGGCGTGGTGCTGACCGAGAACGCCGCGATCCTGCAATATATCGCCGACCGCTTCCCGCAATCGGGTCTCGGAGCCGCAGCGGGCATCGAGCGCACGCGACTGCATCAATGGCTCTGCTTCATCGGCACCGAGCTGCACAAGGGCCTGTTCATCCCGGTGCTCGACCGCAAGGCGCCGCAGGAGACGAAAGCCTACGCGCTGGAGAAGAACCTGTCGCGGCTGGACTATCTCGACAATTACCTGAAGGGGCGCGACTTCCTGCTCGACCAATTCAGCGTCGCCGACGCCTATCTCGTCACGGTCATCAACTGGACCATGGCGACGCCGCCGATCGAGCTCGCCAAATGGCCGAACGTGAAGGCCTATTACGAACGCCTGCGTCAACGGCCCTCGATCGCCAAGGCGATCGCGGAAGAGTTCGAGCTGTACAAGGCCGAGCAGGCGCGGAAGAAGGCCGCGGCGTAAGCTTTGACGATTGAGGCGCGCCGTCCCGGCTGAGCGGCCGGGACGGCGCAATCTATCCGTACAACACCCTCGGCAGGATCGTGACTATGCCGGGCCAGAGCGTCAGCAGCAGCACGAATCCGACCATGATGAGGAGATAGGGCATCGTGACGCGCGCGATGTAGCCGAGGCCGTCGTCGGTCAGGCCTTGGATCACGAACAGGTTGAAGCCGACCGGCGGCGTGATCTGGGCCATCTCGACCGCGAGCACGAGGAAGATGCCGAACCAGATCTCGTCGAAGCCCGCGCCCTTCACGATCGGCAGCACGATCGGCAGCGTCATCACGATCATCGAGAAGCCATCGAGGAAACAGCCGAGGATCAGATAAAAGATAATCAGCACCACGATCAGCATGAACGGCGATAGCCCCAAGCGCTTCACGAAGGCGGCGACTGCCTGCGGGATGCCGAGGAAGGCCGCGGCGTTGCCGAGGATCGAGGCGCCGAGCACGATCAGCGCGATCATCGAACAGGTCACGACCGAGCCGATCAGCACGTCACGCATCACCTGCTGCGACATCGAGCCCTGCGCCCAGGCGACCAGCGCCGCGCCGAACACGCCGACCGCGGCGGCCTCCGACGGCGTCGCCAGCCCGCCATACATCGAGCCGAGCACGCAGGCGATCAGGAACAGCGCCGGCGCGAGGTCCTTGAGCGCCGCAAACCGTTCGCGCCATGGCACTTGCGAGAGCTTGGCTTCCGCCTCCGGCACCATGCCGGGGTTAAGGGTCGTGTGCAGCATCACCCACCCCATGAAGGTGGCGGCCAGCAGCAGTCCGGGCAGCACCCCGGCCGTGAACAGTTTCAGGATCGAGACGTCGCCGAGCACGCCGTAGATGATCATGATGTTGGATGGCGGGATCAAAAAGCCGAGCGTGCCGGCGCCGGCGAGCGAGCCGATCGCGATGTCGCGGGAATAGCCGCGGCGCAGCAGTTCGTTCAGGGACATGCGGCCGATCACCTGCGTCGTCGCCGCCGACGAGCCGGAGATTGCGGCGAAGATGGTGCAGCCGATCACGTTCACATGCAGAAGACGACCCGGCAAAAGCCCCGCCCAGGGCGCGAGCCCCTGGAACAGAGAACGTGACAGACGGGTGCGAAACAGCAACTCGCCCATCAGGATGAACAGCGGCAGCGCCAGCAGTTCCTGCGTCGTCAAGATGTTCCAGGCGTATTGCGGCAGCAGCTTGTCGAGCGGGATTGAGCGGAACATCGCCAGCAGCAGCGTTGCGGTGAGCGCAAGCGTCAGGCCGATCCATACGCCGCATGCCAGAAGCGCAAACAGGATCCCGAAGAGAGCAATGACTTCGATGGTCATGGTATCCGGTGTCTGCTGGCTGGCGCGTGGGCGATCATTCGACGGGCGAGGCCTTCATGCGGTGGTCCTCCAGCGGCAGGCCGAGCACGGCCTGGATCACGCGCGCCAGGAACTGCAGCGTCAGCAGCAGCATGCCGAAGGTGACGACGGCCTGTGGAAACCACAGCGGGGTGTCGCTCGAGGTCGAGACCTGGCCGCGCACATAGGCGCCGAAGGCGAACTTCGCCATCGACGATGTCAGGAAGGCCATGAAGGCGAAGCCGGCGGCGGCCGACAGGATTTCGATCGCGCGCTGAAACGGAGCGGGGACGTTCTTCAGCAGCAGCACGACACGGATATGGCCGCCGACGCGCAGGGTCATGGCGGCGCCGAAGGTGAAGGACGCCGCCATCAGATAGGAGGAATACTCCCACGCGATCGAGATTGTGGGCGGAAAGAACGGCAGGAAGTTCGAGAGGAAGCGCGTTGCGACCTCGCACAGCATCAGCAGCGTCAGCATCAAGAGGCAGCCGCCACCGATCCAGCCGTCCAGCCGGCCAAGACGGTCGATGCCGTCGAGCAGGATGCGCAGCGGCTCCGGCGCCGTCGCGTTGAGACTATGGGACGACGCGGGCAAAACATCCGCCACTGCAAGTCCTCAGCGCTTCATTTCCGCGAGATAGGCCCGCACCGGCTTGTCGGCCGCCGGCACGCGCTTGACGAAAGCGTCGAGCTGCGGCGCGGTCTTGGCGCGAATGTCCGTGATCATGGCATCCGAGACCGGCACCACCTCCATGCCGCCTTCCTTGAGCCGGTTGAGGCTGTCGACGTCCGCCTTGAGCGAGTTCGCCCAGAAGCCCGGCTCCATCTTCGCGGCAATGCCGGCGACGAGCTGCTGCTGATCGGCACTCAGCGCCTTCCAGGAATCGAGGTTGACGGTGAGCATCTGCGACGACCAGACGTGGTTGGTCGGGTAGATGTATTTCAGGAATTCCCAGAATTTTCCGTCGACGCCCGACACCGACGAGGTGGATACGCCGGAGACCGCGCCCGACGCCAGCGCCGGGATGGTCTCGCCCCACGGAATCATCACCGGCGCCATGCCGACCACGGCCAGCATGTCGACGGCGTTCTTGTCGGGCACGCGGATCTTGATGTTCTTCAAGCCGTCGACATCGGCGACCTTGACCTTGAGATGCAGATATTGCGTCGGCCAGGGCACGATGTAGAGGATCTTCTGGTTGTTGCGCGCGGCGACCTTCTCGTATTCGGGCCGCACGTATTTGTGCAGCACCTTCAATTCGTCCATGGAGCCGCAGAGAAAGGGAATGCTTTCGACGCCCATGAAGGGTTCGTCGCCGACCTGCTGAATATTGAGGACGTCGGCGAGCGGCACCAGACCGTCGCGGACGGCGCGCAGATGCTCGGGGCCCTTGAAGCCGAGCTGTCCACCGGCCTTCACGGTGATCGCGACCGAGCCAGCCGTCTGCTTCTTCACCTCTTCCGCGAAGGCAAACGCGTTCTGGGTGTGGAAATTGCCGTCGGGCCATACCGTCGACATGTCCCAGCTTACCGTCGCCGCTCGCGCGCGGGTCGAGATGTGGCCGGCTGCGAGCAGCGTCGCTGCGCCCGCGGTAAAAGTCCGTCGCGTGATCATTGAGCCCCTCCGTTTGCTACGCGCACGACGCCTGAAGCGTCATCGCGTGTGCCCATAAATTTCAACCGCATTGTCGGCAGACACGAGGCCGCTTTCGATGTCGTCGTTGACGGCTGTCGGCGCGCGCTCCCGGGGATCGCCGATGCCGGCGCCGCCTGGTGTCAGCACCACCAGCCGGTCGTCCGGCGGCACCTGCTGAAAGCCTTTTCCACGCAGCTTCTTGCCGGACTTCAGGCCGACATAGCCGGCCTCGCCGTTCTTGCCGCCATCACGTCCGCGTGGCGGATGATCGATGCGATCGAATGCCGCCAGGATGTCGAACGGCCCATCGACACCGCTGCCGACCTCGATGATCTGGCCGAGGCCCCCGCGGGTTCGCCCTGCCCCGCCGGAATCCGGACGCAGTTCCTTGCGCCAGAAGATCAGCGGCGTCTGCGTCTCGGCGATCTCAACCGGCGTGCCGCGCACGCCGCTGGGATAGGCGGTCGCCGACAGCCCGTCCTTCGCGAAGCGCGCGCCGGTCCCGCCATTGGAGGTCACCGCCATCGAAAATCCGTAATTGCCGCCGGCGCCCGAGCGGGTCTGGCCGCGCACGTTGAGATTCCACAGGCACGAGGTGCCTTCCGCGGGCACGCGCTCGGGAATGATCTGGCGCAGGCAGCCGAACACGACATCGGGCAGCATCTGGCCGATGATGTGGCGCGAGGCGACCGGCGCCGGCTTTGGCGCATTGAGGATCGCGCCTTTGGGAGCCGACACCGTCAGTGGCGAGAGCGAACCGGCATTGTTCGGAATCTGGGAGGCGACGACGCAGCCGAGACCGAACACGGTGTAAGCGATGGTGTAGGACAGAGGCACGTTGATGCCGAACCTGGACGCGGCCGAGGTGCCGTCGAAGTCGACGTGGATGCCTTCGTCCGAGATCGTCAGCACGGCGGCCAGCGTGACCGGCTCATCATAGCCGTCGACCACCATGGTGTTGCGCCAGCTGCCTTTCGGCAGTTTGGCGATCTCGGCCAGCACGGCCTCGCGCGAGCGGTCGCAGATGTAGTCGCCGAGCGCATCGAGCGAGTCGATGCCGAACTCGGTCATCATCTCGACCAGGCGCTCGCAGCCGACGTCGTTGCAGCCGGCGAGCGAATAGGTATCGCCCTCGGTGTCGATCGGCAGCCGCGTGTTGGTGCGGATCATCGCCATCAGCGTCTCGTTGACGACGCCCTGGTCGATCAGCTTCAGCATGGGGATGTAGAGCCCCTCCATGAACACGTCGGTGGCGTCGGGTCCGAAGCCGATGCCGCCGATGTCCATGAGATGGCTGGTGCAGGAAAACAGCGCGACCGGCTTGCCGTCCTTGAAGCAGGGCGTGGTGACGACGAAATCGTTGAGATGGCCGGTGCCCATCCAGGGATCGTTGGTGATGTAGGCGTCGCCCTCCTTCATCGTCTCGATCGGAAAGTGGGCGATGAAGTGCTTGACCGATTCCGCCATCGAGTTGACGTGGCCGGGCGTGCCGGTCACCGCCTGCGCCAGCATCCGTCCCTTGAGGTCGAACACGCCGGCCGAGAGGTCGCCGCATTCGCGCACGATCGGGCTGAAGGCCGTGCGGAGCAGCACCTGCGCCTGCTCCTCGACCACGGCGATCAGCCGGTGCCACATGATCTGAAGGTCGATCAGGCTCGCGCCGCTTGCCTTGCTCATGATCAGGCCGCCTTCCGTTCCATGACGATGCTGCCGGCACCGTCGATATGGGCATCAAAACTGTTGGAGACGAACGTCGAGGTCTCGTCCTCCGCGATCACGGCGGGACCTGCAATCGTCGCGCCTGGCGCCATGTCCTCGCGGCGATAGAGCGGGATCTCGATCACCTCCCCGACCCGGCCATCGAAGAACTTGCGGCTGCCGGTCGCCTTCCCGGCGGGCTTGCGCGTAACGGCCGCGACAATAGGCGGATTGCGCGCCTCGGTCGTCGCAAGCACCGACCAGCTCAAGACCTCGATCGCCGCACCCGGGATCGGCCGCTCGAACATCACCGCATAATCCGCCTCGAACTTCTGACGCAGGCCGGCCAGATCGGCCGTCGCCAGCCGCCGGTTCGGCAGTTCGATCGAGATCTCATGGCCTTGACCGACATAGCGCATGAAGGCCGCGCGGCGCTCGCGGACCGGCGCGCCTGCCGCACCCGTCTCGACCAGCGCACGCGCTTCGGTCACCATCTCCTGGAGCAGATCGGAGACCCCTTCGGTGTCGAAATCGTCGAGCCGCACATGACGGCTGCGCACCAGCTCGTAGGCGATCGGAGCCGCGAGGAAGCCAACGGCCGAGCCGACGCCGGCATTGGAAGGAACGATCACGCGGGAGACACCGATCTTCTGGGCGACGCGCGCCGCATGCAGAGGCGCCGCGCCGCCGAAGGCGATCAGCGTGTGCTGACCGACAATCTCACCGCGCTCGACCGCATGCACGCGCGCCGCGCTCGCCATGTTCTCGCAGACGACCTCGTGCACGGCATAGGCCGCAGTCTCTGCCGACAGACCCAGCGGCTCGCCGACGCTGCGCAGCAGCGCCTGCTTCGAGAGTTCAGGGTCGAGCTTGATCGTGCCACCCGCGAAGTCGTCCGGATCGATCATGCCGAGCGCGACGTCGGCATCCGTCACGGCCGGGCGCAGGCCGCCGCGGCCGTAGCAGGCGGGCCCGGGCTCCGACGAGGCACTCTCAGGACCGACCGTGACGCGCTTCATCGCATCGACATGGGCGATCGAGCCGCCGCCGGCGCCGATCTCGACCATCTCGATCACGGGAATCCGCACCGGCAGACCCGAACCTTTCAGGAAGCGCGCTGCGCGATCGACCTCGAACACGCGCGAGGTCTCGGGCTGGTATTTTTCGATCAGACAGATCTTTGCCGTGGTACCGCCCATATCGAAGGACAGCACCTTGCTCTCGCCGAGACGCGCCGCGATCTGCGCCGCGAAAATGGCGCCGCCGGCAGGACCGGATTCGACGAGGCGCACCGGAAAGCGCCGCGCCGTCTCGATCGAGGTGACACCGCCGCCGGAGGTGACGAGATAGATCGCGCCGCGGTACTGCTCGACCTGCAAGGCGTCGGACATGCGAGCGAGATAACCATCGATTAGCGGCTGCACATAGGCGTTGGCCACTGCAGTCGATGTGCGCTCATATTCGCGGATCTCCGGGCACACCGCGGACGATACGGTCACGGAAATGCCGGGCATCTCCTCACTGATGATCGCGGCCGTGCGGCGCTCGTGCTCGGGATTGGCGTAGGAGTGCAGGAACGCGATTGCGACGCTCTCGACGTTCAGCGCGCGCAATCTTGGCGCGAGCGCGCGCACCGCCGCTTCGTCCAACGGGAGGCGGACGGCGCCATGCGCGTCGATGCGCTCGGGCACGGTGAAGCGCAAAGATCGCGGCGCCAGCGGCTTCGGCTTGTCGATGGAGAGGTCATACTGGTCGTAGCGGCTCTCGGTGCCGATATCGAGCACGTCGCGAAAGCCCTCGGTCGCGATCAACGCCGTCTTGGCGCCGCGACGCTCGATGATGGCGTTGGTCGCGAGCGTCGTGCCGTGAATGAAGACGTCGATGTCGCTGATATAGGCGCGCGCATCAGCGAGAATGAGCCGCATGCCGTCCAGCACCGCCTCTTCCGGCCGCTGCGGCGTCGTCAGCAATTTGCGCGTCTTGCGCACCTCGCCCACGTCCAGCACGATGTCGGTGAACGTGCCACCGATATCGACGGCAAGCCGCACCTCGGCTCCCTCAAGCATTCCAAACTCTCCGTGCTGATCGTCAAGACCGAGGACAAAAGCGCAGCAATTTCCATGCCATGGATGACAGGAACATGCTGCCGTCCAGCTATTCTGCTTGGCACCCATGCAATAGGCAAGGCGTGTTCGCAGGCCGCGCGATCAGAGCAGGAATGCAAGCGCCGCTTCGCAGCGCTCCTCGACCTTCAGCGTGAGGAGATCATCGGCGCGGGTGCGTCCGAGATTGACCGCAGCGATCGGGATTTGCCGTTGCGCGGCCGCCTGCACAAAGCGGAAACCGGAATAGACCATCAGTGACGAGCCGACGATGAGCATGGCGTCCGCCTGCGCCAGATGATCCTGCGCGGTCACGACCACGTCGCGCGGGACGGTCTCGCCGAAGAACACGACGTCGGGCTTGAGGATGCCGCCGCAGGATTCGCAGGCCGGCACCTTGAACGACGAAAAATCCGCATGCTCCAGGTCCGCATCGCCGTCGGGCGCATCGGCCGCGTCGAGCGTCAACCATTCCGCATTGGCGTGGCCGAGCGTCTTCTGGAATTCGCTCCGCGGGGTCTTTTGACCGCAGCCCATGCAGCGGACCAGATCGAGCCGGCCGTGCAGGTCGATCACCTGGCGGTGGCCGGCGGATTGATGCAGCCGGTCGACGTTCTGGGTCAGCAGCATTCCGCAACGCCCGCTCGCCTCGAGCCGGGCGAGCGCGTGATGCGCATCGTTCGGCCTCGCCTGGCCGAACCGCCGCCAGCCGATCAGGCTGCGCGCCCAATAGCGCCGACGCGTATGCTCTTCCGACATGAAAGCCTGGAAGTTCACCGGCTGGGTCCGCTTCCAGTTGCCGTGACTGTCGCGATAATCGGGGATGCCCGAATTGGTGCTGCAGCCAGCGCCGGTCAGCACGAACAGATTTTCGTGCCGTCCGACGAAATCGCGGAGCGGATGATTTGCCATGACGCAGATGTAGTCTGCGCAGGCCGGTTTTGCCAGATGGCGAGGAAGCCCGCTAGCTTGCCCAGTTCTCGCGGAATTCGGGAAACAGCGTCAGACCTCCGCACGCATAGATGGTCTGCCCCGTGATGTAGCTGGCCTCATCCGAGGCGAGGAAGGCGAACACGCCGGCGATCTCCTCCGGCGTGCCGACACGGCCGAGCGGAATGTGGCTGGTGACCACACCGCGCTTTTCCGGATCGCCGGTCCAGGCCGCGTTGATTGGGGTGTCGATCGCGCCTGGACCGACCGCATTGACGCGAATGCCGCGGCCGGCGAATTCGAGTGCCAGCGTGCGTGTCAGATTGGCCATGCCGCCCTTGCTGATGGAATAGGCGAGGTAGCCGGGTTTCGGGATGATCTGGTGGACGCTGGAGCAATTGATGATGCTGCCGCCTGCGCCGCGCGCAACGAAATGCGCGAGCGCCTTCTGGGCGCAGAGCACGGCGCCGTTGAGATTGACGTCGATGATGCGGCGATAGGTGTCGATGTCGAGCGCCTCGCTCGGCGATTCCCGCTGGAAGCCCGCATTGTTGACCAGGCAGTCGAGACGCTTCCAGCGCGCCAGGATCGTCTCGAACATCGCGGCTACGTCCTGCTCGTTGCTGACGTCGGCCCTGACGACGATATGGTCGAGCTTGCCGTGGCCGCGATCGCTCGATGCCGTACGCGCGGACGCGAGCACCTCCTCTGCCTTTTCCGGATGATCGACATAGTTGATGGCGACGGTCGCGCCTTCCTGGGCAAGCCGAATGGCGACGGCGCGGCCGATGCCTTGCGAGGCGCCCGTCACCAGCGCGTATTGGCCGACGAGGCGCGAAGAAAAGGTGGTCGAGCGGTCGATATGTGGCATCGTTCTTCTCCGGGGGACACATCAACATGGAGGGAACCGGCGTTTTGTTCCATCCGTCGGCGCACCGCTGGGATTCACTCCTAGCGGCGAGCCAGTCGCGAAGTCAGGATCTGGTACAGGATGATGGCGCCAAAGGTTGCGGTGCCGATCCCGCCGATCGTGAAGGCGCCGAATTTGAGCGTGAGGTCGCCGGCGCCTGCGGTGAGCGCGACCGCGACGGTGATCAGGTTTGCCGGACTTGAGAAGTCGACCTTGTTCTCGACCCAGATCCGGCCGGCCATTGCGGCGATCAACCCGAACAGCACGATCGAGAGCCCACCGATGACGGGACCCGGGATCGACAGGACCAGCGCGCCGAATTTCGGCGAGAAGCCGAGCACGATCGACACCATCGCCGCGAAGGCAAACAGCAAGGTCGAATAGACCTTCGTCGCCGCCATGACGCCGATGTTTTCGGCATAGGTGGTGACGCCGGTGCCGCCGCCGCAGGCGGCCACCATGGTCGCGAGGCTGTCGGCAAGCAAGGCGCGGCCGAGATAGTCATCGAGGCTCCGGCCCGTCATGGCGCCGACGGCCTTGATGTGACCGAGGTTCTCGGCGACGAGAATGATCGCGACCGGCGCGATCAGGACGATTGCATCGGCCTGGAAGGTCGGCGTGGTAAGACTCGGCAGGCCGATCCACGACGCAGCCGAAACTTGCGTGAAGTCGATCGGCCTGCCGAAGCCGAGGCCGTTCGCGAACAGCAGGTACAAAAGATATCCGCCGATCGCGCCGAGAATGATCGGCAGGCGGCGCCACAGGCCAGGCGCGCCAACGGCAACCACGCCGATGATCAGAACGGTCGCGAGCCCGATTCCTGTGTCGAACGCATTGGCGCTCACTGCCTTGACCGCCACCGGCGCGAGGTTGAGGCCGATCGCGGCGACCACAGCGCCGGTGACGACCGGCGGCAACAGCTTCTCGATCCAGCCAACCCCCGACCACATCACGACCAGCGCGATCAGGCCGTAGAGGACGCCGGCTCCTACGATGCCGCCAAGCGCAACCGACAGGTTCGGGTTCGGCCCGTGCCCGGCATAGCCTGTGGCGGCGATCACGACCGCGATGAACGCGAAGCTCGAGCCGAGGTAGCTCGGCACGCGCCCCGCGACGATGACGAAGAAGATCAGCGTGCCGATGCCGGAAAACAGCACCGCAACATTGGGATCGAACCCCATCAGCAGCGGCGCGATGATCGTCGAGCCCGACATTGCGACGCAATGCTGGAGACCGGAGACGACGGTCTGGCCAAGCGGCAGCCGCTGCTCGGGCATGATCACGCCGGAGGACTTCAGAATCCAACGCGGAAAATAGCCTTGCGCTCGCTCATCGGAGCCCGTTGCAATCGGCATGTTCCCCCCAGTTGCGGTGCAGCGACAGATCTTCGTGCGAACAGATAAAAATGTGATTGTCGCTTCTGCAGCGGCCATCACATGATGCAAATCAAACAAGATCAATACGTCCGGGGCCTATTCTATGACACACATTGCGATCCAGCCAGCCGTCCACCGCCGGCACCAGCCCTGGTACAAGATCCTCTACATTCAGGTGCTGATCGCGATCGCACTCGGGGTGCTCGTCGGCTATTTCTATCCCGATCTCGGCAAGGCCCTGAAGCCGCTCGGCGACGGTTTCATCGCGCTGATCAAGATGATGATCGCGCCGGTGATCTTCTGCACCGTGGTGCACGGCATCTCCTCGATGGGCGACCTCAAGCGCGTCGGTCGGGTCGGGCTGAAGTCGCTGATCTATTTCGAGACGGTCTCGACCGTGGCGCTCGCGGTCGGCCTGCTGGTCGGCGAGGTGCTCCAGCCCGGGCACGGCTTCAACATCGATCCCGCCACGATCGACCCGAAATCGGTGGCGACCTACGTCACCAAGGCCAAGGAAGAAGGCATCGTCGCCCATCTGATGGCGATCATCCCCGACAGCTATCTGGGCGCCATCGCACGCGGCGATCTGTTGCAGGTGCTACTGATCTCGATCCTGTCGGGCTTCGCCATCGCGTTCCTCGGCAAGGCCGGCGAGCCCATTGCGGAGGCGATCGACAAGGCCGCAAAGATGTTCTTCGGCATCATCCGCATCATCGTGCGCGTCGCCCCGATCGGAGCGTTCGGCGCGATGGCGTTCACCGTCGGTGCCTACGGCCTCGGTTCGCTGCTCAACCTCGCGGCCCTGATCGGCACGTTCTATCTCACCAGCATCCTGTTCGTGGTGGTCGTGCTCGGCGCAATCGCGCGGCTCGCCGGCTTCTCGATCTTGCGTTTCATCGCCTACATCAAGGACGAGCTGCTGATCGTGCTCGGCACCTCGTCATCAGAAACGGTGCTGCCGCAGATGATCCAGAAGATGGAGCATCTCGGCGCCTCGCGTTCGGTGGTCGGCCTCGTCATTCCGACCGGTTACAGCTTCAACCTCGACGGCACCAACATCTACATGACGCTGGCAACGCTGTTCCTGGCGCAGGCGACCAATACCCATCTGACCATCTGGCAGGAGCTCGGCATTCTCGGCATCGCCATGATCACCTCGAAGGGCGCCTCTGGCGTGACGGGGGCGGGCTTCATCACGCTGGCGGCGACGCTCTCGATCGTGCCCGACATCCCGATCCAGTCGATTGCGATCCTGGTCGGCATCGACAAGTTCATGAGCGAGTGCCGCGCGCTGACCAATCTGATCGGCAACGGCGTCGCCTGTGTCGTCATCAGCATCTCCGAAGGCGAGCTCGACCGCGATGCGCTGCACGAGACCATGGCCCATCCGCTGGAGATGGGTGAGGCGCTCGAACCGGGCGGCAGCGCCGCCTCCTAGGCCGCGCGCAGGTTGGGCGGCGTCCGGTTCCAACGCGGTAGTTTCCCGGAGTGGTAAATTGGAGCGACGCGAGTCACAACTGCTGCGTTGGGATCACGGATTGATACTCATCTTTTTCCACCCGACGCGCTGGGGGCAGGGCGTCGGGTTTTTGAAAATTGTCGTCGTGCCGAACCGCAAAGCGGGATCAAATGATCCTGCAACCGGCGCGCTGCCTCGGGGCAGCAAGATCGAGCCGTCGGGTAATCCCGATCGCCTGCAAAAACGCCTCATCATGACTGACGACGAGCAGCGCGCCGTCATAGGCCCTCAAGCCCGCTTCGACGGCTTCGATGGATTCGATGTCCAGATGATTGGTCGGCTCGTCGAGGATCAGCAGCGACGGCGGCATCGCTCCGCCCAGCACGCAGGCAAGGCCTGCACGAAACATCTGCCCGCCGCTCAAATGTCCCGCAATCTGCAAGGCGGCATCGGCTCGAAACATGAACCGGGCCAGCGCCGCATGGCATTCATTTGCACCCGCCTTCGGATGGAAGCGCCTGAAGTTATCCAGGATGGAGACCGCGGGATCGAGCAGGCTGGCCTTCTGATCGAACAGCGCAAGATCCGGCCTGACCCGCATGGTGCCGGAGAGCGGACGTAGTTCGCCGGCGACGAGTTTCAGCAGCGTCGTCTTGCCGGAACCGTTGGGTCCGACAATTGCCAGGCGCTCCGGACCAACGATCGCGAGCGATAGATCGCGCAAGACTTCCCGGTCCGGCCGATAGCCGGCGCTGACGCAATCGAGCCAAACCACCTCCCTGCCCGCTGGCAGCCGGGTCGAGGGCAGCTTCACCGACAGCGGCTGAAGAATCTCGATGCGCCGGCGCGCCGTATCAAGGGCCTCAAGCGCATCCGCACGCCGCCGCTCGGCGATCTGCGCGGTCTTGCCGCCGGTGTCTTCGCTACGGTCCTTGCGTGCGCCGGCCAGGATGCGCGGCATGTCGCCCTTGGCGCGCTTCTTCTTGCCCCCGCCGTCCTTGCGCGCTTTCCTCTCCGCGGCCTCCTGCGCTTTCCCGTCGATCTCGGACAGGCGCCTCTGGGCATGCGCGAGGTCGTGCCTGACAGCCGCGAGCGCAACGGCTTTCTGCTCGCAATAACTGCTCCAATTGCCGCCGTATCGCGTAGCTCCGAGCGACCTCAGCTCGACGATCGCATCCATGGTTTCGAGCAGGCTCCGATCGTGGCTGACGACGATCGCCCCACCGCGCCAAGACGCAAGGAAATCGATCACCGCCTTGCGCCCCTCCCGATCGAGATTGTTGGTGGGCTCGTCGAGCAGCAGGAAGTCTGGCTCCGCAAAGATCAGCGCGGCCAGACGAACCCGCGTGACCTGCCCGCCCGACAGGCGGTCGAGCTCGATCTCCGGAGCGACGTCGAACCCGACACGCGCAAGGGCGGACGTAAGCCGTGTTTCGAGGGTCCAATCGACCTCGGAAACCTCCTCGGCCAAGGCATCCCCGCGCTCGGCACGGCGAAGCACATCGAGCGCGGCTCGCGCACCGAACAGGTCGATCACCTTCGCGCCCGCAAGGGGCTGGACGTCCTGGCGCAACAGACCAACGGTTCCGTTGATAGCAACGCGCCCCGATTGAGGAATGTGCTCTCGCGAAATCGACGCAAGCAGCGTCGTCTTCCCGACGCCGTTGCGGCCGACGAGGCCGGTCCGCTCGGCGCCGAACGTCAGATCGATATTGGAAAAAAGAGAGCGGCCGTCAGGCGAGGACAGCGACAGGTTGGACAGGATGATGGAAGCAGGCATGGAATTCCCCGTGAGCAAGGCAGGTCGGCTTTGCGGTCGGGGTCAAATCCATGGATCTCGAATATCCTGTTTGAGGGCTCTCTAACTAATCCCATCGAAGGGCGAGATCAAGGCGAGGCTCTGAGGAACGACGGCGCGCGGAGCGCCGACGTCCGCCGCAGGCCCGCGCGATCAACCCTTGAGCGCGGTGACCACGACCTCGATCAGCGCGCTGCCGCCGAGATCGGCGACGCCGACGGTGGCGCGGGTCGGCAGATTGTCGCCGAAGAACTCGGTCCAGACCGCGTCCATCTCCTTCTTCTTGGAAAGGTCCGTGACGAAGATCGAGGTGCTCACGACGCGCGACTTGTCGGTGCCCGCTTCCTTCAGATAGCCGGCGATCTTGCCGAGGATGTTGCGGGTCTGCTCGCCCATCGACACAGAGGTGTCGTCGGCGATGGTGCCGCCAATGAAGACGAAGCCGTTGGCTTCGACGGCGCGGTGCATGATGGGCGTGCGGATGCTGCGGGTAATGCTCATGATGTCCTCTTTTGCTAGAGCGTGGAGGGGTGGAAACGGTCGATGCCGAGATCGCCGATGCGGGTCTGGGTGCCGCCGTTGACGATCAGCTCCGCCATGACGGCGCCCGCGCCGGGGCCGAGCTGGAAACCGTGCAGCGAAAAACCGAATTGGTGATAGAGGCCCTTGTGCCGGCTGCTCGGTCCAAACACGGGCAGATCGTCCTTGGTCTTGGCCTCGATGCCGGCCCAGGCCCGCATGATCGTCGCGTCGCGCATGACCGGGAACAGCTCGAACACGGTGCGGGCGCTGGTCGCGAGGCTTTTCCAGTCCAACACCGTCTCGTTGCGATCCTGATGGGGCGTAGCCAAATGGCCGCCGCCGATCAGCACCGTGCCGTTCTTGAATTGCTTGAAGGACAGCTTGCGGCCGCGCAGGATCACGACCGGATCGATGAAATGCGGCACGCGCGAGGTGATCATCAACATCGGCGCCACCGTCTCGACCGGAACGGGCTCACCGAGCGCGGCTGCGATGGTCCCGGCCCAGGCGCCGGCGGCATTGACGAGCACCGGCGCGGCAAAGCTCTCGGCGCCGACATCGACATGCCAGAGACCATCGGTGTGCCGGATATTCGTGGCGGCAATGCCCTCGCGCACGGTCGCACCTAGTTGCTCCGCCTTGCGACGGAACGCCGTCGTCGCCTGCGCGGGATTGGCCGCACCGTCGCGGCGCGAGACCACGCCGCCGGGACAGGTCTCGGCCACCGCCGGCACGAGGCGCCGCAGCTCTGCGGCATCGATCAGCTCTTCGTGGGTGAAGCCGAGCGCGTTGAGCTCGGCCACACGTGCGCGGCAGACCGCGAGTTCCTCTTCGTTCTCGGCGACGAGGACCTGGCCATAGCTCTCAAAGCTGCAATCGTCGTCGAGGAGATCGGTGATCTTCTCCCAGATACCCATCGAGCGGATCGAAAGCGGGATTTCGGGGATGTGCCGCGCAAGCTGGCGCACGCCGCCGGCGTTGACACCGGAAGCGTGCCGGCCGGCATAGTCCTTCTCGATCAGCACCGGCTTGAGGCCGGCGAGACACAGATATAGCGCGGTCGAGCACCCGTGGATGCCGCCGCCGACGACGATCGCATCCACGTTTTTCGTCATCCGCGCACCACCGCCTTGATGTCGTCTGCGCTCTTCGGAACGGCGGCGAGCTCGGCGAGCGTGATCGGCTTGACCGGCGCGCGCAGCCGGTAATAGCCAATCTCCTGCGGGCTCTTGCCCCGCGCCTGCGCCATCAGCTCGGTGACGGTGAGGCCGCAGAGCCGGCCCTGGCACGGCCCCATGCCGGTGCGGCGGTAGGCCTTGAGCTGGTTCGGCCCGGTCGCGCCGATCGCGACGGCGTCGAGAATATCCTTTGCGGTGACCTCCTCACAGCGACAGACGATGGTGTCGCCTGCGGGAATGCGAAACTGCGGCGCCGGCCGGAACAGCGTGTCGAGAAAAACGCGACCACGTTCGGCCTTGGCGAGATCGGCGCGGAGGCTCGCCATCGGCGCAGATTTTTTTGCAGCCGCAGGCGCCAACGCCTCCACTGCCGCGCGTGCCGCGATGCGGCCGCGCACTACGGCTGCGTTCGCCCCGCCGATGCCGGCGCCGTCGCCAGCAATCGCAATGCCGGCGACCGACGAATTGCCGCTGGCATCCAGCACCGGAGACCAGCACAATTGCAAATCATCCCAGCGATGCTCGATTCCGGCCGCCATCGCCAGATTGACGTTGGGCACGACGCCCTGGTGCAGCAGCAAGAGATCCGCAAGGACGGTCTCGCGTTTGCCGCCGGCGACATAGCTGACGTTCGCGAGTTGGCCGTCACCAGAGGCAGCAAGCTCGCTGACACCTGAGACGACCTGCACCTTCGCCTTCACCTCGCGCATCATCGACAAGCCCTTGGCGAAATACGGCGAGGTCAGGAAAGCGAAAGCGTGGGGGAGTGCGGCGAAATAGTTTCCGCGCTCGGTGGTGTCGAGAATGCGATCGATGCGACCGCCGAGACGCAAGATCTGCGCGGCGAGCAGCCAGAGCAGCGGCCCCTGCCCCGCGATCACCGTGCGGCCATCCGGCACCAGGGCCGATGTTTTCAACATGGTCTGCGCGGCGCCCGCGGTCATCACGCCCGGAAGCGTCCACCCGGGAATCGGAAACGGCCGCTCCAGCGCGCCGGTCGCGAGGATCACGCGCCTGGCCTTGACGAAGGCGGACGCGCCGCCGACCGAGACGGCGATATCGAGATTGCGATCGAGGCTCCAGACCGTTGCGCGCTGAATGACCTCCGCGTTGCCTGCGCGTAGCGCCTGCACGAGATCGGTACCGACCCAATAGTCCTCACCGAGCTGGCTGCGGTCGGTCACCGGCGTCGAGGCGATGGCACGAAACACCTGGCCTCCGGGGCCGATATTCTCGTCGAGCAGCAGCGTGGACAGGCCGGCTTCGGCGGCCGTCGCGGCGGCGGCAAGGCCGGCAGGCCCGGCCCCGATCACCACGACGTCATATTCTTCGCGCTTGGGAGCCACAGTCATTTCCCGATCTCCCGCTTGCCCTTCTGAATCTCGATCTGCATGCCGTCGGTGACCGGCACCAGGCAGCCCTGTCGGTTGCCGACGCCATCGATGGTGACGAGGCAATCGAAGCACACGCCCATCATGCAATAGGGCAAACGCAGCGCCCCGCTGACTGCGGTCGAACGGCGTGCATCGCAGCTCGAGGCCAGCAGCGCGGCGGAGACGGTGTCGCCCTGCCGCGCCGCGACGGCAACGCCATCGACGAAGATTTGCACCGCTGGCCGCTTGTCCTGCTCGGATCGTTTGAACATCCTGGCTCCTTCAATGTCCCTAGTAGCCGCTGTTGTTCGCGGCACCGGCGGCGCCAAAACGGCTGGCCGAGAACGCGCCGACCAGCTCGGGCTCGAGCGCGCCTTGCGCAACCATCCGCGCGATCTCGAAGGCGTGGTTGGAGGCGAGTGTCACCCCGGAGTGGCAGCAGGCGACGAAGGCACCGGGATGCGTCTCCGACTGGTCGTAGATCGGAAAGCCGTCCTGCGGCATGACGCGGATGCCGGCCCAGCTCCGGACCACGTTGAGCCGCGCGAGATGCGGAAACATGCGCTGGGCGCGATCCGTCATCACGGCGCTGATCGAGTGCTTCAGCGCGCGATCGTCGAGCTCGTCTTCCTTGCTGTCGCCGATCATCACCGTGCCCTCGTCGGTCTGGCGGATCGTGGTCAGCGGATGCGGCAGAAAGGGCATGGTGCGCTCGGTCACCACGATCTGGCCGCGGGTCGGGCCCATCGGGGCGTGGAGACCGACCATCGGCGCCAGGGTCTGGTTAGCATTGCCGGCGGCGAGCACGATCTTGGCGGCACGGAGCTCGCCCTGCGGCGTCGTCAGGCAGAATTCGCCGCTGCTCCTGCTGATCGCCGAGACCGGGCGCTCCGGAAGATAGTCGATGCCGAATGCCTTGAAGCCGGTGTGGAACGCACGAAACGTGCGCAGCGAATTGACGTGACCGTCGAGTGGACAATAACTGCCGCCGGAGACCTCGGGCCCGATCAGCGGCAGCGCCTTCTTCACCTCGGATGCCGGCAGCATCTCCATCTTGTAATCGGCGGCACCCGTCTGGTTGTGCATGCGCTTGACCAGCTCGGCGCGCTGACCGAACTCGTCCTCGCCAAGCGTCAGATGAAAACCGCCGTTCTGCTGAAGCGAGACATCGAGGCCGGTCTGCTGCTTCAGCTCCGAGGCGAGCCTGCTCCACGCCTGTGACGCCTGCACCGTCCAGACGGTATAGGCTGGCATGCCGAGCCCCTTGCTCTGGACCCAAACCAGCGCAAAGTTCGCGCGTGAGGCGCGCTTGGTGATGTCGCCTTCGTCGAGCACGGCCACCTTCTTGCCGAGTCTTCCCAGGCCCCAGGCGATGGCGGAGCCGAGCAATCCGCCGCCGACGACGGCGACGTCGTAATCTGTTCGCATGGATTCTCCTATCGCCCTGTATCGCCCTTGCCGGCGAGCACGCGGTCGAGCCCGTAGAAGCGATCGAGCAGAATGAGGGCGGTCATGGTGATCGCGATCACGCAGGCCGAGACGGACGTCACCAGCGGATCGATGTTGTCCTGGATGTAGAGGAACATGCGCACCGGCAGTGTTTCGGTGCCGGGTCCCGCGAGGAAGACGGTCATGGTGAGATCGTCGAAGGACTGGATGAAGGCGAGCGCCCAGCCGCTGATGACGCCGGGCAGGATCAACGGCAGCGTCACGCGGCGGAATAGCGTCCAGCCGCCGGCACCGAGCGAGACCGCCGCCATCTCGACCGAAAGGTCCATGCCGGTCGCCGCCGCCAGGGTCAGCCGTAGCGCGAACGGAAACACGATGATGACATGCGCGATGATCAGCGCGGCGAAGCTGCCGCCCATCCCGGCCGAGGTGAAGAAGCGCAGGAACGCGATGCCGAGCACGACATGCGGGATCATCAGCGGCGAGAGAAAGAGGGCCGCGAGCGCATCACGGCCGCGGAAGCGATAGCGCGCGATCGCGAGCGCCGCCGGTACCGCGAATAATAGCGCGACGAACGACGATAGTGCGCCCAGGCCAAGGCTGACCCAGAAAGCATGGACGAATTCGGGATAGTTGGCGATCGCCAAGAACCAGCGCAACGAAAAACCGTTTGTCGGCAACGACAGGAAGCCTTCAGGCGTGAACGCAACGAGGCAGACGACGAGGATCGGCGCCACCATGACGATGACAAAGATGGTGTGGAAGATCAGCGCGAGCGGGCCATTCCGGCTCATCGGAACACCTCCGCGTAACGGCGCTCGATCAGTGCGTTGCTGCCGACGACGATCAAGACCAGCGCGGCCAGCAGCAGCGTGGCGACCGCCGCCCCCAGCGGCCAGTTCAGCGTGTTGAGGAACTCGTCATAGGCCAGCGTCGCCGCGACCTTGAGTCGACGGCCGCCGATGATGGCGGGCGTCGCAAACGCGCTGGCCGAGAGCGAGAACACGATGATCGCCCCAGACAGCACGCCCGGCATGATCTGCGGCATGATGATGCGGTGGATGATGGTCGCAGGGCCGGCGCCGAGCGACATCGCGGCATTCTCGATCTGCGGATCGAGCCGCTGCAGCGCCGCCCACACCGACAGCACCATGAACGGCATCATCACGTGCGCGAGTGCGACCACCATGCCGGTTTCGGTGAACATGAAGGGGATAGGCGCGCGGATCAGCCCGGCCGACATCAGCAGCTTATTGACGAGGCCGTTGTTGCCGCCGAACAGCAGCGCCCAGCCGAGCGTCCGCGCCACCACGGAAATCAGCAACGGCCCCAGGATGACCAGGAGAAAAACGCTCTTCCAGCGTCCGCTCATGCGGTTGAGGATGTAGGCTTCGGGTGCACCGAGCACGGCGGTGAGCAGCGTAGTCAGGATCGCGATGCGAAACGTCCGCCCGAACATCTCGGCGTAATAGGGATCGGTTACGATCTCATGCCAGTTCTTGAGGATGAAGACCGGCTCGATGCCCTTGTACTGGCCCCAATCATGGAAGGACAGCATCACGGTCATTGCCAGCGGAATCAGGAGCACGCCGACGAACAGCATCAAAGCGGGCGCCGTCAGCGCCCAGGGCGTGCGTGCGTTTCGTTCCTCGGCGGAAGCGCTCATGCGACGCCCCTCACGCTCATGTCCTCGGGCCGCCAGGTGAGGTGAACGGCCTCGCCTTCGACCGGCTGCGACCGGCCGTCATTCTGGCGGATCACGGTCGCCGGGCCGCATTCGCTCTCGCACTGGAACAGCCAGTGATTGCCCTGGAAGATGCGTGTGACGATCTTTGCGCTGAGGCCCGCGTCGCCAAAGTCGATCCGCTCGGGGCGAATGCTAATGGTGACGGGACCGCCGCGCCCGACATGCGCAGGCGCGCTCCACGAGCCGACAATCAATCGCCCAGGCGCACTGGTCCGATCGATCGTCGCGGCAAAGTCGTTGGTCTTTCCCAAAAACTGCGAGACGAAGGCCGAGGCCGGCTTCTCATAAGTCTCTTGCGGCGTGCCGATCTGCTCGATCCGGCCCTGGCTCATCACCACGATGCGGTCGGACAACGACATCGCCTCGTTCTGGTCGTGGGTGACGAGGATCGTGGTGGTGCCGATGGTACGCTGGATCTGGCGCAGCTCGATCTGCATCTCCTCGCGCAGCTTGGCGTCGAGATTCGATAGCGGCTCGTCGAGCAACAGCACGCTCGGCTTGATCACCAGCGCGCGCGCCAGCGCCACGCGCTGCTGCTGGCCGCCGGACATGCGACGCGGATGGCGATCCTCGTAGCCGGCAAGCCCGACCATCGCGAGCGCTGCGCGAACGCGCTCGGTCCGTTCGCCGCGCGGCACATTGCGCATCTCGAGCCCGAAGGCGACATTCTCGGCCGCGGTCATGTGCGGAAACAGCGCGTAGCTCTGGAACACGATCCCGAGCCCGCGTTTGGCCGGATGGATCGCGGTCAGATCCTTGCCTTGCAGCCGGATCGCGCCGCGGGTGGGATCGAGGAAGCCCGCGATCATCTGCAGGGTCGTGGTCTTGCCGCAGCCGGAGGGGCCGAGAAAGGAGACGAACTCCCCCTTCCCGACCGCGAGACTGAAGTCGTCGACGACAGTCTGCGCTCCGAATTGCTTGGCGACCCCTTCGAGCTCGAGATAGGCCATCGCACTGTCTCCGGGATGACCGATCAGCGCTCGACCTCGCGATTCCAGCGCTTGGTCCATTCCTCGCGCTTCTCGTTGATGACGGTCCAGTCCGGATTATAGAGCTTTGCCGCGCGCTCGCCGATCGGCGCCATCTTGCCGAGCTCGGGCGGGATCACCAGCGATTTCAGCACCGGGCCGTAGCCGTAATCCTTCAGCATCACGAGCTGGATCTTGGGTTCGAGCAGCATCTTGACGAAGCTAGACGCAAGCGGCGAGGCGTTCGGCTTGGTGATCGGACAGGCGGTCGTCAGCAACGTCGCGGCGCCCTCCTTCGGATAGACGAAATCGACGGGGAAGCCGGTATTGGCAAAGCTCTGCACGCGGCCGGTGCCCCACACCGCGATCACAGCCTGCCCGGACTGGAACAGCTCGGTCATCTTGCCCGGCGACGGCTCATAGGCGAGCACGTTCGGATTGATCTGCTCCTTGAAGATCTTGAAGCCGGAATCGACATTGGACTCGCCGCCGCCATTCATCTTCGACAGCATCACCAGCGCTTCGAGGCCATAGGTGTTGTTGATCGGCGGGATCACGAGCTGCTTGGCGTATTTCGTGTCCTTGAGATCGTTCCAGGAGGTCGGCGGCGCCCAGCCCTTCTCCGCAAACACCTTGGTGTTGTACATCAGGCCGGTCGCGACGATGCCGATCGCGACCGCACGATCGTCCTTGAAGCGCGCGGTGTCGTAGAGATCGGTCGGCAGGCCATCGAGCTTGCCGCAGAAGCCGAGTTGGATCGCCTGGTACATCGGGCCGTCGTCAACGATGGCGACGTCGATCTGCTGGTTGCCCTTCTGCGCCTGGAGCTTGGCCAGCGTGTCGGTGGAGTTGCCGGCGACGTACTCGACCTTGACGCCGTTCTCCTTCTCAAAAGTCGGGATCACCTCGTCGCGGATGGTCTTCTCGAACGAGCCGCCATAGCCGGCGACATAGAGCGTCTTTTGCTGAGCCGTGGCAACCGAGGGGGCGGCGATGAGGGCCGCGATGCTGACCGCTGTCAGAAGGCGAAAAGTCTTCATGTGGTCCGATCTCCATACCGGGATGAGGTGACGTGCCGACGAGTCTCGTTGGCTGAACCTTCCGCATTTCCTTCCGCGCAGATCCCTCTCCGACTAGGGCTCCAGCCCTTGCGCGGCGAATTTTGGCGCGATCCGGAGGTTTAAACCCCTCCAATCTGCCGAAAAAGCGGGCCGTCTCCAGCACTGATGAAAAAGATCGCAAACTCCGGCTTCCATCGTCCAATGAATAATGGCAGCCTCTGCATGCCTAAATATTATGAATGGAAATGGGGATGGCCCGGATCAATTCGCGGCAGGTGGAGGCTTTCCGGGCGACGATGCTGACCGGCAGCGTGACGGAGGCGGCGGCGCTGATGACCGTGACGCAGCCGGCGGTCTCCCGGTTGCTGCGCGACCTCCAGGCGCTGTTGAAGATGGAGCTGTTCGAACGGCGCGGCACCGGCCTCGTGCCGACCGCTGCGGCCATGGCACTCTACACCGAAGTCGAGCGCTCCTTCGTCGGCCTCGAACGCATCACCGCGGCAGCCGAGGAAATCCGCGGCCGCCGCACCGGCTCACTGCGGATCGCGGCACTTCCAGCATTGTCGAATGGCTATTTGCCGCGGCTCACCGGGCACTTCCTGAGGGAGCGGCCGAACCTCAACCTCGCTTTCTTCGGCGTGATCTCGCCGATCGTGGTCGACTGGGTACTGAACAATCAGTGCGACGTCGGCTTTGCCGAGGTGCCCATCGCGCATTCGGGCTTGCCGAGCCAGAAGCTGCCGGCGCCCGCGCGTGTGGCTGTACTGCCCACCGGTCACCGCCTCGCGGAAAAGGAAGTGCTGGAGCCCCGCGACTTCGAGGGCGAGACTTTCATCTCGCTGTCGGCGGGCTCGTCGAGCCGCCACCTCGTCGACCAGGTCTTCCATCGCCACGATGTCCGCCGCGTGCTCAGGGTCGAGACCACGCTGTCGGAGATCATGTGCGGCATGGTGTCGTCAGGACTTGGCGTCGCCATCTGCGATCCCTTCACCGCCCAGGAATTTTCCACCCGCGGCGTCGTCGTGCGCCGCTTCCTGCCGCGCATCGACTTCGAATTCTCGGCGGTCTTTCCGGCACAGCGCAGCCCCTCGCCGGTAGCGCTCGATCTGGTCGAGACCATACGCAAGGCGCTCGCCGAATTCGACGAGCCACCCCTCAGCCGTTGAACGCCGCCTGTGCCTCCGGCAGGTCCCAGATCTTGCCAATCGCAGCGGTGCCGGCAGCCGTGATCGCCGCCTCGTCGGCGCCGAGATAGCGGCCGGCATCGACCAGCATGCGGCCGTCGACCATGACCTGATCGATATTGGCGCGATTGGCGAGCGCGATCAGCGCGCGGCGCGGGTCGAACAGCGGCTGAAGATGCGGATGGGTGAGATCGACGATCGTGAGGTCGGCGGTCGCGCCCGGCTCGATACGGCCGAGATCGGGCCGCTTGATGACATCGGCCGCGATTGCCGTGTTCGCCTCGATCAACTCGGGCGCGTTCGCGACATCGGCACGCGCCGAGGTGATCTTGGAGATCAGCGACGCCGCATTGAGCTCGCCGAGCAGGTCCATGTTGTAGCCGTCGGTGCCGACCACCGTGCGCACGCCGTGCTCCGCGAACTGGCTGAAGGCCGCGGTGACGCCGGCGCGCGCGAACACGCGCGGGCAGTTGAGAACCGTCATACCGCGCGCGGCCATCAGCTTGAGATCGTCATCGGTGCTGAACATGCAGTGTGCCGCCATCAGGTCGGGCGCCAGCAGGCCGAGCCAGTCGAGATATTGCGCCGGCGTGCGGCCGCCATAGCGCTTGCCGATGGTTTCGACCTCGGCGCGGCTCTGCGCCATATGCGTCGTGACGGGCACGCCGAGCTCGCGTGCCCGCGCGGCACAGGCCCTCAACAGATCAGGCCCGCAGGTGTCGGTGGCATGCGGACTCATCGCAAGGCCGATGCGGCCGTCGCCGCGATTATTCCAGCGCTGGTAGAGTGCATCCCAGGTCGCCATGTCGGCTGTGCCGTCATCGCCGGAATAGTGCACCACGCCGTCGGGGCCGGCCTTGGCGTCCGACGTCGAGAACAGATAGGGCGCGCCGTAGAAGCGGATGCCCATCTCCTCGGCGGCATCGAACATCTCCGGGATCGAGTTGCGGAACGGCTCCATCACCGTGGTGGCGCCGCCCTTCAGGAGTTGGAGGATGCCGAGCCGCGCGACCGCCATGCGCTCTTCCGCCGACAAGATATCTGCACCGCGCTTGGTCAGCGGCAAAAGCACCGTGTAAACGATGCTCTGATTGTTGCGGCGGCCGTTGCCGTCCTCGGTGTGGCTGCGCGCCAGCGCTTCGGAGAAGCAGTGATTGTGCAGGTTCAACAGGCCCGGCAGAACGAAGCGGCCGGGACGGTCATGCACCTCGTCCGCCCGCGGCTTGTCGCGCGTGACCGCGGCAATCTTCTTGCCTTCGACCAGAACCCAATGGTCGCGCAACACGTCCTGCGCGCCGTCCTTGCGTGACAGCACATAGCTGCCGAAGATTGCGATCATGCTCATGCGGGGCGTACGTTCCAGAAGACGGCGGTGCCGTCGAGAATGCCGGTGATGGCTTTGCGATAGGCGGTCGGCTGCTTGTACAGGCCAATCGGAATATAGGGGATTTCCTGGAAAGCCACCGCCTGGATCTCACGGCAGATGCGCTGCTGCTCCGCGAGCTCGGAGGCCGCCAGCCACTGGCTGCGGAGCCCGGCCATCTTCTCGCTCGCATACCAGCCGGCGACCTTGCCCTCACCACGGATATTGGTGTTGCCGGCCGGATTGAGCCAGTCGATGCCCTGCCAGTTGCCGACCGCCGCGCTCCAGCCGCCCTGCCCGATCGGGTCCTTCTTGAGTTGGCGTTGCAGCACCACGGCGAAATCGAGCCCGGCATATTCGACGTTCATGCCGGCCTTGCGCAAGGAGTCGACGGCGATCTCGCCAAGCGGCTTCTGCGCCAGTGAGTTGGTGGGCACGAGCACCACGACCTTCTTGCCATTATACCCCGCGGCCTTGAGATCGGCCTTCACTTTGGCGTAGTCACGCGGGCCGCGGAAGACATCGAGGCCGACATCGCTGGCCATCGGCGTATTCGGCGCGAAATAGCCGATCGGTGAGACCTGGAAGTTCGGATCGGTACCGGCCACCGCGGTCATGAAGGCGGATTGATCGATGGCCCCCAGGAGCGCGCGGCGAACGGCAGGATTGTCGAACGGTGGCTGAAGATGATTGAGGCGCAGCATGCAGGCGTAACCGCGGGGATCGAGGATCCGCGTCTCGATGTCGCCGGCCGCCTTGATGATCGGCAGCAGGTCGTGTGGCGTGGTCTCTTGCCAGTCCTGCTCCCCGGTCTGCAGCGCGGCGACGCCGGTGCCGGCATCGGGCGTGGTGGTCCAGACCACCCGATCGTAGTGCACGATCTTCGGGCCCGCTGTCCAATCCGGTTTGCCGTCCGTGCGCGGCTGATAGCGCTCGAACCTGGCATACGCGTTGCGCGCACCCTGCACGCGCTCGTCGGCGAGATAGCGGAACGGGCCGCTGCCGATCACTTCGGTGAGCGGCTTGAACGGATCCTGGCCCGCCAGCCGCTCCGGCATCATGAAGCACGCGTTGATCGCGGCCTTGCCCAGCGCTTGCGGCAACAGCGGGAATGGACGTTTGAGGCGGAAGCGGATGGTGCGGTCGTCAGTGGCCGACAGCTCGTCAGTCGCCTCCATCAGCTCGCCGCCAAAGCCGTCGCGCGCGGCCCAGCGGCGGATGCTCGCGACGCAGTCGCGGGCGAGCACGCGCTCGCCATCGTGCCAGAACAGACCGTCGCGCAAGCTGAGGTCCCATTGCAGCCGGTCGCCGGAGACGACATGGCCCGACAGCATCTGAGGCGAGACCTGGAGCGAAGAGCTCATGCCGTAGAGCGTGTCGTAGACCATGAAGCCGTGGTTTCGCGACACTTGTGCCGTCGAATAGATGGGATCGACGAAGGCGAGGTCGATCACCGGAATGAAGCGTAGCGTGGTCTGGGATTCGGCGCGCAGGATGCCCGGAAATGACAGCGCCGGCACCGCGGCTACGGCCTTGAGGAGCGAACGGCGGGAGACGGGCATTGCAAGAGGCTCCTGAAGGATCTTACGTGTTCAACAAGACCGCGCCGATCGCAGCGGCCACCGCCTGCTGCGCCGGCTCGACCACGGGCACACCGATGGCATCCGCAATCGCCGCGCGGTGCGAGGCCATGCCGGCGCAGCCCATCACCACGACATCGGCACGGCATTGCGAGACCAGCGCGCGGCCGGCTTCAATCAACCGTCCCCGGATGTCCGCGCCTGCCGTCTCCGCCGCGCTCGCGCCGACCGACCAGCTTCCGGCATAGCGGCTGTCGATGCCCATCAGCCGCACCATCCGCTGCTGGCGGCGAATGCTCGACGGCGACAGCGCGATGACGCCAAATCGCTCGCCCAGCATCATTGCGCGAAAGATGCCGCACTCGGCGATGCCCATCACCGGGCGCCCGCCGGCCGCCTCGCGCACCGCATGCAGGCCGGGATCACTGAAGCAGGCGAGCACGAAGGCATCCGCATCGGCGCGCGACACACGGTTGACCAGCGGCATCACCATGCTGTCGGCGTCGCGTTGCGAGCTGATGCCCGGCGGCCCCCCGGCAAGGCCGACGACCTCGATTGCGGGTCCGCCGGCGATGCGTAGCGGCGCGACGGCGTCGTCGATCGCCGCCGTCACCGATGCGGAGGAGTTGGGGTTGATGACGAGGATACGGGTCATGGCGTGGCTCAACTTTTTCCGGCCTCGTGGCGCAGGAAGTTGGCCGCGATCTTCTCACCGGTCGTGATCCAGACATCCGGGCACGACTTTGCGTAGGTCAGGAATTCGCGCAGCAGGCGCAGCCGCATCGGTCGACCGCTGCATTGTGGATGCAGCACGGTCGTCACCATCGCGCCCCAGTCTCTGGTTTCGTCGAGCTCGTCCTTCCAGATCGAGAGCACATGCTCCTTGGGGAAAATCGAGCGCGGACTGAAGCGCGCGGACAGGCCGTGCATCCAGTCGTCATAGCTGGCGGTCACCGGCAGCTCGATCGTGCCCGGCTTGCCGTCGGCGAGACGATGGCGATAGGGCCGCACGTCGTCGCGGAACGAGGAGGTGTAGACGATGCCGTGGCGCACTAACGCCACCCGCAGTTCCTCGGTGAATTCGCCGTAGGGCGCGCGGTAGCCGGTCGGCCTGACGCCGAGCCGGCGCTTGAGCGCCTCGAACCCGCGCTCGAGCTCCTCCTCGATCCAGGGATCGCCGGGATCGGGCAACAGATGGTGATAGCCGTGGTGGCCGATCTCGTGACCGGCCTTGAGAATGGCCTCGGCCATCGCCGGATGCGCGTCGACCGACCATCCCGTGACGAAGAAGGTCGCCTTGAGATCGAGCTGTTCGAGCAGCTCCAGGAGCTTCGGCGTGCCGACGCGCGCCTCATAGCCGCCATAGCTCATGGTGATGAGCCGCTGGGCGTGCACCGCGTCCTTGCTGGTCCAGGCGCTCTCCGCGTCCACGTCGAACGACAGGAACATCGCCGAATTGTACGGCTTCGGCCAGGGGTATTCCGGTGCAGGATCCGCGGTGTTGGCCGGAACGAGCGGAATGCTCTGGAGTGCCTTACTGTCCAGCATTGATGGTCGCCTTTTCGAGTGCGTTGTCGGTCAGTTTCCACTTGGCGAGGAGCGTGCGATAGGTGCCATCCGCGATCAGTGCATCGACCGCCTCGAGCATGGCTTGCTGCAGCGCCTTTTCCTTGACCGGCAGAGCGATGCCGGTGAATTGCTGCGCGATGGGCTCGCCCACGGTCGCATAGGTGCCGGGCTCGAGGTCCATGATGTAGGGCAGCGTCTCGTTGCCCTGGGCGGCGGCATCGATGCGGCCCTGCCTGAGCTGGGTGCGGGCGTCGGCCGAGCCGTCGGTGCCGACGAACTGGATCGGATTGGTGCCGCAATTCTTCTCGCTCCAGGCCGCGATCTGCGCGGGGAACATGGTGCGGCGGCTGGCGCCGACCTTCTTGCCACAGAGCGCGGCTGCGTCCTTGAACTCCGCCTTGCGCGACTGCTGCACGAAGAACTGCGGGCCGCTGCGCAAATAATCGACGAAGGACGCGATCTCGTGCCGGCTGGCATAGTCCGTGAAGCCGGACAGGATGGCGTCCACCCGCCCGGTCGAGATCGACGGCATGAACTCGGCAAAGCTGGTCTCCTGCCACTCGATCTTGACGCCGAGCTTGCGGCCGATGGCCTCGCCGAGATCGATGTCGAAGCCGGACAACGCGTTGGTGGCGGGATCGCGGAACTCCATCGGTGGATAGTTCGGCACCAGCGCGACCTTGATGCTGCCGCGCTTGGCGATCTCCGCCGGCAGCTCGACTGCCATGACCGGAGCGCTCATGGCGCCAACGAGTGCCGCCGTAACCAGAAGTCTCTTCATCGATACGCCCCCATTCAGATCACTGCCGAAAGAAATGCCTTGGTACGCTCCTCGCGCGGCGCGCCCAACACATCGGATGCGCGCCCGTGCTCGATGATCGCGCCCTGGTCCATGTAGACGACGCGGTCGGCGGCCTCGCGCGCGAAGCCGAGTTCGTGCGTCACGACCATCATGCTCATGCCGCTCCGCGCCAGCTCCTTCATGACCGCCAAGACCTCGCCGACGAGCTCGGGATCGAGCGCGCTGGTCGGCTCGTCGAACAGCATCAGCATCGGCTTCATGGCAAGCGCGCGGGCAATCGCGACCCGCTGCTGCTGGCCGCCGGAGAGCTGGGCGGGATACGCGTCCGCTTTGGCCGACAATCCGACGCGCCGCAGCAGCTCGATCGCCTCAGCGCGCACCTCGTCGGATTTTCGGCCTTGAACCTGGAGCGGACCCTCTGTGATGTTTTCGAGCGCGGTCTTGTGCGGAAACAGGTTGAAGCGCTGGAACACCATGCCGGTTTTCAGCCGTTGCCGCCCGATTTCGCGCTCGCTGAGCCGATGCAGTCGTCCGCCCTGCTCGCGCACGCCCAGGAGCTCGCCGTCGAGCCAGATGCCGCCGCTGTCGATCGCCGCGAGCTGGTTGATGCAGCGGAGCAGTGTGGTCTTGCCCGAGCCGGAGGCGCCGATCAGACACATCACCTCGCCGGGCCAGACGTCGAGCGTGACGCTCTTGAGAGCCTGGAACTCGCCGAAATTCTTGGCGACGGAGCGAATCGCGACGAGGGGTCTTGTCATCGCGCGAGCCGCAATGTGCCGCGCGCAAAACGGCGTTCGAGCAGCATCTGGAGCGGCGTCAGGATTGAGACGACGAGCAGGTACCAGAGCCCGGCCACGATCAGGAGCTCGATCACGCGCGAATTGGCGTAGTAGATGTTTTCGGCGTTGTGCAGCAGTTCCGGATACTGGATGACGCTGGCGAGCGAGGTCGCCTTCACCATGCCGATGAACTCGTTGCCGAGCGGCGGGATCACCACCCGCATCGCCTGCGGCAGCACGATCCGGCGCAGCGCACGCAGGCGTCCCATGCCAATCGCCTGCGCGGCCTCATATTGCCCGATATCGACTGACAGCATGCCGGCGCGCATCACTTCCGAGGTATAGGCACCCTGGTTGATGCCGAGCCCGAGCAGCGCGGCAAGGAACGGCGTCATGACGTCGACGGCGCGCGCACTCCACAGGCCGGGAATGCCGATGGTCGGAAACACCAGCGCGAGATTGAACCACAGCAGCAGTTGCAGGATCAGCGGCGTGCCGCGGAACAACCAAGTGTAGCCGGCGGCAACGGTCTTCAGTACCGGGTTGGGCGACAGCCGCATGATCGCGACGACGACGCCAAGGAAGATACCGAGCGCCATCGCCAGCACCGCCATCACCATGGTGTTGACGATGCCCTCTATGATCACCTTTGCGGTCAGGAAGCGGCCGACATAAGACCATTCGATCTGGCCGCCCGCAAAAGCGCGCCCGATCAATGCAAGCACGAGGACGATCAGCGCCGCGCTGAGCCAGCGAAACCAGTGCGGCTCGCGCGCGACCCGCATTCCCGACAGATCGGGAAAACCCTCCGCGAGTGCCGGTGCCGGCTTCATTGCGGCGCCGCGTTCAGCATGGGCTGGGCGACCGCGTTGCCGCCAAGGCTCCATTTGTCGAGGACGGCCTTGTAGGAACCGTCGGCGATCATCGCGATGAGCTTCTCGGTCACCACTTCACGAAGCGCCGCATCGTCCTTGCGGAACATGATGCCCTGATAGCCTTTGGCAAAGGGCTCGCCGATCACGCGGTATTTGCCGGGTTCCTGCGTCTGCGCATAAGGCAGCGTCTCGCTGCCCTGTACGGCGGCGTCGATACGGCCCTGCTTGAGCTGGTTGCGAACGTCGATCGAGTTCTCGCCCGGCACGTACTGGATCGCCGGCTTGCCGGCCGGCTCGCAATTCTGCTTGCTCCACTTCTCGATCTCGACCGGGAAGCTGGTGCTGCGGGTGGTCCCGACCTTCTTGCCGCAGAGATCGGTCGCAGCCTTGGCTTCGTTCTCCGCCATCACGAAGAACTGCGGGCCGGTCCCGAGATAATCGACGAAATCTGCGGTCTCGCGCCGCGAGGCGCGATCGGAGATGCCGGAGATGATGAAGTCGGCGCGCCTGGTCTGGAGCGACGGGATCAATTCGGCGAACGGCGTCTCGCTCCAGACGATCTTCACGCCGAGGCGCTTGGCGAGCTCGTTCGCCAGATCGACGTCGAGCCCGACGAGCTCATTCGTTGCGGGATCGCGATATTCCATCGGCGCGTATGTCGAGTTGACCGTGAGCTTCAACGCGCCCGCCTGCTTGATCTCGGCCGGAAGCTCCGCCGCCTGCGCGGACGTGGCGGCCGTCAGCGCTGCGATGCCGAGGAAATACGAGAGGCGCGTCATATCGGCTCCTTTGCCAACGTTGCTGGAACGTCCTGTCAGTCCGCGTCGAGAACCGCGGGTTCGATGACGCCGGCGCGTTCGGTGATCACCCTGTATTGCTCCGGCCGCCGGTGCGCGGCGAAGTTGAACATCTTGTCCTTGCCCTGGCGGCAGAGGTCCAGATCGATATCGGCGACGATCACCTCGTCGGTCAGCGTTGCGGCCTGCGCGACGATGCGGCCATTGGGATCGACGATGCAGGAGCCGCCGATCAGCCCGGAGCCGTCCTCCTCGCCCGCCTTCGCCACCGAGATCGCCCAGGTCGCGTTCATATAGGCGTTGGCCTGCGTCACCAGCGTGGAGTGGAAGGTGCGCAAGGAGGCATCTTCCGTGCTACCGCCATTGGGATCATAGGCCGCCGAATTGTAGCCGATGCAGACAAGCTCGACGCCCTGCAGGCCAAGCACGCGCCAGGATTCCGGCCAGCGGCGATCGTTGCAGATCATCATGCCCATAATGGCGTGGGCCCAGGCCGAGCCGGCGCGGAAGGCCGGAAAGCCGAGGTCGCCATAGTCGAAATAGCGTTTCTCAAGCTGCTGGTAGCGCGCACCTTGTCGCGGCTCGACCGAGCCCGGCAGGTGCACCTTGCGATAGCGGCCGAGCAGCTCGCCGTCGCGGTCAACCAGGATGGCGCAATTGTAGCGGCGTCCATCCGGCGTCAGCTCGGCATAGCCAACATAGAAGCCGACGCGCAGCGCACGCGCACGGTCAAACAAGGCGGCGACGTTCGGGTTCGGCATTCCGCGTTCGAAATAATGGTCGAGCGCGTCGCCTTCGAGCAACCAGCGCGGAAAGAATGTGGTGAAGGCAAGCTCGGGAAACACCACGAGGCTGGCGCCGCGGCCGGCCGCCTCTTCCAGCAGCGCAAGCATCCGCGACAGCGTATGCTCGCGCGGATCGGCTTTTTGCGTCGGCCCCATCTGTGCGGCGGCAGCGCGAAGGACACGAACCAAGATTGCCTCCAATCTGTGCGCAGTGGCGCCTCAATGGGCGGATGAACCCTTTGATGCGACGTGCAAATCCGCGGCCATTACGCGGAAGCGGGGCTGCAAAATCAATTCGTTCTGCTATGATGTTTTGGCCCAGAGTATAATCGGCAGTGATATGAACCTGCGCCAGCTCGAGATTCTCCGCGCCGTCATCCGCCACCGCACCACGGTTGCGGCCGCCGACGAACTGGCGCTGTCGCAGCCTGCCGTCAGCAATGCGCTGAAGACGATGGAGGCGCAGGCGGGTTTTGCGCTGTTCGAGCGCGTCAACAACCGGCTGTTTCCGACCACGGAAGCGATGGCGCTCTACAAGGAGAGCGAGGCGATCTTCGCGCTGCACGCAAAGCTCGAGAACCGCGTTCGCGATCTGCGCGAGAACCGCTCCGGGCATCTCGCGCTGGTCGCGACGCCGCCGCTCGCCTACAGCATCATCCCCGCGGCGCTGTCAGGCTTCCTGCGCCGCCGCCCGGAGACGCGGGTGTTCTTCGACGTGCGGCGCTATGAGGGCATCATCGAAGGCGTGCTCAACCGCGTCGCCGAGCTCGGCTTCGCGCTCGGGCTGACACATCATCCGGGCATCGCCCATGAGGTGGTGCACACCGGCGAGATGGTCTGCGTGCTGCCGCCGCAGCACCCGCTCGCCGACCGGCCGGTGATCTCGGCAGCCGACCTGTCCGGCCTGCCCTTCATCGGGCTCGAGCGCGGCACGCGGCTTGGCGAGGCCGTGCGCGACAGTTTCGCACGCGCCGGCGCGCCGTTCCAGCCGACCGTCGAGGTGCGCTACTGCAACACGGCCTGCGTGCTCGCCGCCGCTGGCGTCGGCGCCGCGGTGGTCGATCCCTTCTCGCCACGGCAGAACGGCGGGACCGGCCTCGCCGTACGGCCGTTCGCGCCGACGACGCACGCCGTGGCCTATATGCTATGGTCGGAAGCCGAGCCGCTGTCGCGCCTGGCCAAGGCGTTTCTCAACGAGGTCCGGAAAGAGAGTGCGCTGCTGGAGCGCACAGCGCCACACCAACAACATGGGGCAGGAAGCGACTGAGCTTGACCTTTACCGGAGGGCACATGGCACGCATCACCATCATCGAGACCGGACAGGTCCCACAAAAATATTGCGAGCGCCACGGTTCATTCCCGGACATGTTCGAGCGCATGGTCCGCGCCGAGGATCCGACAGCTACGGTCGAAATCGTCAGCATCCCGAACGGCGATGCGCTGCCCGATCCGCGCAATTTGGAGGCGGTGCTGATCACCGGCGCGGCCGCCGGCGTCTATGACGGGCTCGACTGGATCGCGCCGCTGGAAGATTTCGTGCGCACGGCCTACGCCAACAGGACACCCATGGTCGGCGTCTGCTTCGGCCATCAGTTGATCGCGCAGGCGCTCGGCGGCACCGTGCGCAAGTCGGAGAAGGGCTGGGGCATCGGCCGGCACGTCTATCAGGTGCTGCCGGACAACGGCGTCGTTGACGGCGAAGCGGTCGCCATCGCCTGCTCGCATCAGGACCAGGTGATGGAGCCGCCCAACGATGCGCTGACGATCCTCTCCTCCGATTTCACCCCGCATGCCGGCCTGCTCTACGCCAACGGCGCGACGCTCACCCTGCAGCCGCATCCGGAGTTCGACGTGGAGTTTGCGCAAGTGTGCTGCGAGCTGCGCATCGGCAAGGCGCCGGAGGATGTCGTTGCCACCGCGAGGGAATCACTGGCGCAGCCGATGGATCACGCCAAGCTTGGTGGCGCGATTGCAAGGTTTCTGGCGAAGCGTACGGCAACGTAGTCCGCAGCTCTCGCCACGCAGACTCTTCCCTTCTCCCCTTGTGGGAGAAGGTGGCGCGAAGCGCCGGATGAGGGGTCTCTATCCGCGGATTCAATCGCGAGAGGTGCTCGCTGAGGGAGACCCCTCACCCGTCTCGCCGCTTCGCGGCGAGCCACCCTCTCCCACAAGGGGAGAGGGAAGAAAGCGACAAGCTCGTCTTGATAGGCCTCAGAACGGATCCGTCCCCAGCCCCACCACATCCGCAGGCCTCGGCCCCGGTGCCGGCCAGTGAAACCGCCGGTCCTTCTCCGCAATCGCGATGTCGTTGATCGAGGCCTCGCGGCGCCGCATCAGGCCGTGCTCGTCGAACTCCCACTGCTCGTTGCCGTAGGAGCGATACCACTGGCCGCTCGCATCGTGCCATTCGTACTGGAAGCGAACCGCGATGCGGTGTTCGTCAAACGCCCAGAGGTCCTTGATCAGGCGGTAGTCGTGCTCCTTCTCCCATTTGCGGGTGAGGAACGTGACGATGGCCTCGCGCCCCTGAAAAACCTCGGAGCGATTGCGCCAGCGGCTGTCCTCGGTATAGGCGAGCGAGACGCGCACCGGGTCGCGCGAATTCCAGGCATCCTCGGCCATGCGGGCCTTTTGCGCTGCGGTCTCACGGGTAAAGGGCGGGAGCGGCGGGCGCGACATGAGGGCCTCATCGGTTGGCGGGAGTGCAATCTATCGCCGCGCGCGGAGGAGTCGAGAGGCCGTCCGCTATCGCCCGATCACGAAATCAGATCAGCCTTCATCAAGGCGCGGATCGATTTCGGGATCGGCTGGGCACGTCCGCCGCTGATGAAGGCGACCTGCACCTCGGCTTTGACCAGCACGACTTCGCCGCGCCGCACCTCCTGCGCCAGCATGATGGAGGCGCCCTTCACGGCGACCGGCCAGGTCACGACATCGAGCACGTCGTCCATCCGGGCAGGCTTGAGGAAATCGAGATGCATCGAGCGCACCACGAAGGCGAAGCTTGCCTCTTCCGCCCCGGCCTGCTCGAACAATGCCTGCTGCTCGGCGCCCATCAGCCGCAGATGATTGGTCCGCCCGCGCTCCATGAAGCGCAGATAGTTGGCGTGATAGACGATGCCGGAAAACACTGGTTTGACGATGTCGCAACAGAAGCCCAGCGGGTTGGTTTCAATGGGTCGCTGGACGCTAAGGCGTGAATGAGCAGCAGATTATTTATCTATGCCCTTCCATCGCAAGCCGCAGCGCCTTCGGGATGCGCTGCGCTTTCTGTTGGACCGCCGGGCCGCCGACCGGCAGACATAATTTCAGAATGTTGATTTCGAGGGCCGGACGAAGATGTCCGTCTCGCTATTCCAGATACGGCGTCAGCACATCTTCGATCCATTTCATGAATGCGCGGACTCGACGCGACAGATCGCTCCGATGTGCTACGACGAGGGACACGGCGAGCGCCCGGCGACGAAAATCGGGTATGATCTCCACAAGCGCTCCACTCTCTAAGTATCGGCCAATCCCCAAGAGTGGCGCCTGAATCAGGCCAAGGCCGGCGAGGGCAGCGGCTTCGATAGGTCTGCGCGCTGTTGACGTGTAGCGCACCTGGCAACTGAAGCGTCGCGTAGCTGTCGCCGTCCGGATATTCCCATCCATAGGGTCTTGCGCCCAGCATCGTCGAAAAATGAATAGTCCGATGTTCCTGATGCCGGAGATCATCCAGCGATCGAGGGACGCCGTAGCGCGCCAGATAGGGGGGACTGGCAGCGTTGACCATGCGCAACAGGCCCAGTGGACGGGCAATCAGCGTCTCGTCCCCTATTGGTCCAAGCCGCAATACACAGTCGAACCCTTCTTGAACAAGATCGACTTGCCGATCCGTACTCGACACCTCCAGCTCCAACTCGGGGTGAGCCGCCATGAAATCCGGCAACGCCGGCACGATCGTTGTGCGCGCCACCTCGGTCGGAAGATCGACCCGCAAACGCCCGCGAAGTGCCACGCGATCGCCTGCGAACATGGAGTGCAGGTCATCGACTTCAGCAAGCAGATCGCGGGCACGCGCATGAAATGCGCGTCCGTCTTCCGTCAACTGAACGCTGCGCGTCGTCCGGTGCAGGAGCCTCACACCAACATCTTCTTCCAGCTTCCGGACCGCCGTTGAAGCCCTTCCCTTCTGAATGCCCAGGCTATCGGCTGCGCGGGTGAAGCTCCCCATTTCCGCTACCGTTATGAAAATGAGGATCGGTTCGAGATTCTGCATTTTCATGCCTCGGTATTGTTCACCGCAGGGAGAACAGTGAGTTCATTTCCTGGGTGTTTATCATACCTAAGAGACACAGTAAGTGAGCTCCGAATATGGGATCCCCCCATCGGAGAACGACAAGTGTCCCAAACTATGAACCTGCATCACGTGCCTGAAGCTATGATCTTGCATCGCAGCCTATGGGCCGGCCGGATAGTGAGCGCGTTTTATCGCTCTGGTGGCAGACGGCACTATTCAGCTTTTCGCGCCGTCACAGATCGCGAGCATGTTGCACGAAACCGGGTTCGCGATGGACCTGACCTGTGTCGTGGGTCCGATCATACTCGCCTGCGCCATCCTTTACGCCATCCCGGCCACCGCCGTCCTCGGCGCGATCCTAGTGACGGGCTTTTTGGGAGGTGCCATCTGCGCCCATGTCCGCATTGGTGAGTTGGGATCGCCGCCGGAAATCATTTTCCTGCTTCTGGGCGCGATGACATGGGGCGGCCTCTACGCGCGCGATCCCCGAATCCGGGCCATTCTGCCGCTCATCCGTTGAACCAACAGGGGCAGTGCTCTGTCCCTCAAGATCAGGAGAAAACGCATGTTCTTAGTAATGGGAATCACGGGAAAAGTGGGCGGCGCAACGGCAGAACATCTCTTGGCGCACGGCAAGGAGGTACGCGCGCTAGTCCGCAATCGCGAGAAGGGGTCAAGCTGGGCGAACCAGGGCGTGGAACTGGTTGACGGTGATTGGAATGATTCGGCAGCCATCGAGCGGGCGCTCAAAGGCGTCGAAGGCGCGTTTGTCATGTTGCCGGCTGTCTGGGCCCCCTCGCCCGATTACAAAGAAGCCAAGGGCGTGATTGCGAACTATGTCGAGGCGCTCACCCTTGCCGCGGAGAAATATCTCGACGGTCTTTTGGGTGATGCGGGCCTCACCCGTGAGCCCGTCAACCACCTCCATCGTGTGGCCGGAATAGTCGACGAACAGCTTCTCGCCGGCGACATGGACCTGGCGCAGGGTCGGCTTGAGGCGGCCGGCCCACTCCTTGTAGCGTTCGCAGAACCATGAGTAGCTGAAGCTGTCGGAGCTTGCGTCGCAATACTCCTCCCACAACAGCATCAGCGTGACGTTCGGGCGCCGCAGCTCGCGATGCACGAGCGCCCAATCCGGCTGCGGACGTTCCTCGCTGGGCCGATCAGAGGGGGTGGCGGATACAGGCGGTTCTCGAGCCGGACATCGTCATCCAGCTCTGGCCGCAACGGCCAGGTCAGGCCGGCGCGGCGGGCGCGGTTGAGGTACTTGCTGACCGTGCCTTGGGCCAAGCCGAGGCTGCGGGCAACGGCGCGTTGCGACATGCCGACACTGTAGTGCAGGCGTAGAGCTTCACGAATGTGGCGCATGGACAGTCTCTCTGGTCTCTCTGTCGGCATCTCGATCCTCTGCGGTTGGGCAAAAGACCAAGGTAGCCGGGTTGCAGACTGTCAGCGGTGCGCGCCTCCCCGTTGCCCCCGATCATGATCGCTGGAAATAGCGATCACGATCGGCTGGAAACGACGATCACGATGCTCTGGAATGGGTGATCACGATGGCCTGGAATCGGTGATCACGATCGGCTGGAACACGCAGTCAGGGGGCCGTTTTGATGATCCCCCCGGAAAAGGCGGTGCGATTCGAGATCATTCGGACGGCCGCCTAAGTCCACTTAAATCCCGTCGCGCGTCATCTTTGGCCGTCCGCCGCTAGCTTGCGCAGGTTTCCTCCATCGGACGCTCAGACCTGTCCCGGCCGGCCCTACCCGGCCGCTCCCCCCGTCAAAGTACGGGCGCAGATCGAGTTAGACGTGGAAAACGGCGCCGGGAGCATGCCCGGTCGGCGGCGGCGCGTGCAACATCGAGCGGAATCAGCAGCTCAGGTCGGTTACAGGCGAAATTCGTGCGAAGAGTGATCTTGCCCGCGACCTCGAAAGCCGGATCTCCTCCGGCACAGGGCCCAGGACCCGATCCGGCTCGTGACTGAGTCCGCCACGGCTTTTATTCAATGGCGGACGAATGGAGAACAGCGTCGGCGAACAGGCGATTTGAGAGGTCGTCCGCGAGGACAACTACGTTTGGATGCTTCAGAAGCGAGCGATGGTCGCCAGGAAGAGGCGGCGCTTCAATGACGCTATCGAAGACAGCGCGCCATGAAGTTGCTGTGTTGGCGGAGTTCTGATTGTAAGAGACGCCGAGCGCCGAAACCTTCTTGGGTACGTAGAGTCTGCCCGCGCGAATATGGCGAACGAACACTTGGAAGATTTCCTCAAGCGCGGGTGCACCAATTTTCCATGCACCCGAGAGGGCGAGAGCAAGCGCTGCGAAGTCAGCTGGCCGAATTTCGGTCGTTGCACCGTGTTGAGGCGACAATCCACCCTCCTCCGCAAGGAATATAAGGAATTCAGACCATTCCTGGTCCATGGAGAGACTGAGAGGCGCTTCTAGGACCGACGGATAGGCACTATCGATCATAGCCACAAAATCGACCCTCACGTGTGCGGAAATAAGTACCCCAGCGATGGCGTGGGCGAGCACACCACCAAAAGACCATCCGGCGAGCGTACAAGCCATGTCCGGTAGCACTGGAAGAATGGCCCGAGCATAGACTTCAGCTATCTCGTCAATCGAACGCACCCTCGCGAGTTCGTGACCGAAGTTTAGGGCATGAATACCATAGATGTTTTGCGTAGGTGGCAACGCCCGCACGAGGTCATCATAGATGCTCAGGCCTCCGCCACGCGCGTGACAGAGGATAAGCGGCCGACTCTTGGCGACTCGAAGAGAAATGAGTTGGCCCGCAGATTTTCGACCGTCCTTTGATCGCGAGCGCACTTTCTCGGCGCACTGGTCGAGGCGGGGACTCGCGATATGCGCGGAAAGTTCGAGGGTAAGACCCCGCCGCCGGAGTTGCTCAAGCACTTGCAGTGCCAGCAGTGAGTGCCCGCCCAGCTCGAAGAAGTTGTCGTGCCGGCCGACACGTTCCAGGCCCAGAAGCTCGGCCCAGATCTGCGCCAGCGCGATCTCGATCTCGCCC
>NZ_JADPIQ010000043.1:0-1619 GCF_023073015.1 Bradyrhizobium sp. 87 | reverse complement strand
GGGCGAGATCGAGATCGCGCTGGCGCAGATCTGGGCCGAGCTTCTGGGCCTGGAACGTGTCGGCCGGCACGACAACTTCTTCGAGCTGGGCGGGCACTCACTGCTGGCGGTGCGGTTGTTGAGCCGGGTCTCGCAAGCTGTTGGCCTCGCCCTGCCGCTGAGCACGCTGTTTGCGAAACCGGTGCTGGCCGATCTGGCCGCGAGCCTCGTGGATGAGTTGAGCCGCTCCGGTCCACAAGAGCTGCCGGCCATTGTGGCTGTGTCGCGCGAAGAGCCGCTTGCGCTGTCCTTTGCGCAGGAGCGGCTGTGGTTTTTGGCGCAGCTGGATGAGGGCGGCAGGAGCTATCACATGCTGCTGGCATGGCGGTTGCGGGGTGAGCTCGACCGCACCGCATGGCAGCGCAGCCTCGACCGGTTGTTGGCGCGTCATGAGGCGCTGCGGAGTGTCTTTGTCGCGCCGGAGGGCAAGCCCTGGGTTGAAGTTCTGCCGCCGGGTGCGGGGCTGCCAGTGGTGGAGCGCGATCTTCGCGACAGGCCGGAAGCCGAGGCGGCGCGGTTGGATCTGTGCTATGAAGAGGCACGCACGCCCTTCGATCTTGCGCGCGGCCCGCTGATCCGGGCGTGTCTGATCCGGATGTCGGATGATGAGCACGTCTTCCTGCTGACCCAGCATCACATTGTCTCCGACGGTTGGTCGATCGGCGTATTGGCGCGTGAGCTCAGTCACCTGTACCGCACGTTTGTGGCTGGACAAGAGGACCCGCTGCCGCCGCTTGCGATCCAGTATCCGGACTATGCCGCCTGGCAACGGCAGTGGCTGTCGGGCGAGCGGCTCTCGATCCAGGCGGAGTATTGGCGCAGCAACCTGTCAGGCGCACCGGCCCGTCTGGCCTTGCGGACCGACCGGCCGCGGCCGGCACAGCAGTCGTTTGCCGGGGCCGGTGTGGCGGTCGTGATCGATGCGGATCTGACGCGGGGCTTGCGGCGGCTGAGCCAGCAGCATGGCACGACCTTGTTCATGACGGTGCTGGCGGCGTGGGCTGCGGTGCTGTCGCGTCTGTCGGGGCAGGACGACCTTGTGATCGGGGTGCCGAGCGCCAATCGCGGTCGGCGCGAGGTCGAGGAGCTGATCGGCTGCTTCGTCAACACCCTGGCGCTGCGGCTCGACCTGTCGGGCGCGCCGAGCGTGGCGGAGCTGCTCAAACGGACGCGGCGCACGGCCTTGGCGGCGCAGGAGCATCAGGACCTGCCGTTTGAGCAGGTGGTGGAGATCGTGCAGCCGCCCCGGCGTCTTGATCACACGCCGTTGTTCCAGGTGATGCTGGCCTGGCAGAACAACGCCGCCCCGGCGTTCGATCTTCCTGGGCTGCGTGTGGAGGCGGCGGCAGACGGCTTCGATCAGGTCAAGTTCGATCTGGAGCTGAACCTTGCCGAGCATGGCGAGGCGATCGCCGGAACGCTGGGCTATGCCACGGCGCTGTTCGATCAGGCGAGCATCGAGCGGCAGCGAGGCTATCTGCTGGCGCTGCTGCGGGCGATGGTGGCCGATGCGCGGCAAGCGGTCGGGCGGATTGAGCTGCTGGCGGCCGACGAGCGCGCATATCTATTGGAGGAGCTGA
>NZ_JADPIQ010000028.1:0-1619 GCF_023073015.1 Bradyrhizobium sp. 87 | reverse complement strand
GGGCGAGATCGAGATCGCGCTGGCGCAGATCTGGGCCGAGCTTCTGGGCCTGGAACGTGTCGGCCGGCACGACAACTTCTTCGAGCTGGGCGGGCACTCGCTCTTGGCCGTGCGGTTGTTGAGCCGGGTCTCGCAAGCTGTTGGCCTCGCCCTGCCGCTAACGGCACTGTTTGCCAAACCGGTGCTGTCCGATCTGGCCGAGAGCATCGTGGATGAGTTGAGCCGCTCCGGTCCACAAGAGCTGCCGGCCATTGTCGCTGTGTCGCGCGAAGAGCCGCTTGCGCTGTCCTTTGCGCAGGAGCGGTTGTGGTTTTTGGCGCAGCTGGATGAGGGCGGCAGGAGCTATCACATGCTGCTGGCATGGCGGTTGCGGGGTGAGCTCGACCGCACCGCATGGCAGCGCAGCCTCGACCGGTTGTTGGCGCGTCATGAGGCGCTGCGGAGTGTCTTTGTCGCGCCGGAGGGCAAGCCCTGGGTTGAAGTTCTGCCGCCGGGTGCGGGGCTGCCAGTGGTGGAGCGCGATCTTCGCGACAGGCCGGAAGCCGAGGCGGCGCGGTTGGATCTGTGCTATGAAGAAGCACGCACGCCCTTCGATCTTGCGCGCGGCCCGCTGATCCGGGCGTGTCTGATCCGGATGTCGGATGATGAGCACGTCTTCCTGCTGACCCAGCATCACATTGTCTCCGACGGTTGGTCGATCGGCGTATTGGCGCGTGAGCTCAGTCACCTGTACCGCGCGTTTGTGGCTGGACAAGAGGACCCGCTGCCGCCGCTTGCGATCCAGTATCCGGACTATGCCGCCTGGCAACGGCACTGGCTGTCGGGCGAGCGGCTCTCGATCCAGGCGGAGTATTGGCGCAGCAACCTGTCGGGCGCACCGGCCCGTCTGGCGCTGCCGACGGATCGGCTGAGGCCGGCCGAGCAGTCGTTTGCCGGAGCCACGGTGCCTGTCGTCATCGATGCGGATCTGACGCGGGGCTTAAGGCGGCTGAGCCAACAGCATGGCACGACGTTGTTCATGACGGTGCTGGCTGGGTGGGCTGCGGTGCTGTCGCGTCTGTCGGGGCAGGACGACATTGTGATCGGTGTGCCGAGCGCCAATCGAGGCCGGCGCGAGATCGAAGAGTTGATCGGCTTCTTCGTGAATAGCTTGGCGCTTCGCCTCGACCTGTCGGGCGAGCCGAGCGTGGCAGAGCTGTTGGAGCGAACGCGGCGCACGGCCTTGGCAGCGCAGGAGCATCAGGACCTGCCGTTTGAGCAGGTGGTGGAGATCGTGCAACCGCCGCGGCGTCTTGATCACACGCCGTTGTTCCAGGTGATGTTGGCCTGGCAGAACAACGCCGCTCAATCCTTCGATCTTCCCGGGTTGAGTGTGGAGGCTGTGGGGGATGGGTACGATCAGGTCAAGTTCGATCTGGAGCTGAGCTTGGGCGAGCATGGCGAGGTCATCGCCGGCACGCTGGGGTATGCGGCGGCGCTGTTCGATCACACGACGATCGAACGGCAGCGTGGCTATCTGTTGGCGCTGCTGCGGGCGATGGTGGCCGATGCGCGGCAAGCGGTCGGGCGGATTGAGCTGCTGGCGGCCGACGAGCGCGCATATCTATTGGAGGAGCTGA
>NZ_JADPIQ010000113.1:0-1635 GCF_023073015.1 Bradyrhizobium sp. 87 | reverse complement strand
GTTCTCTCCTCTTCGGTTCGTCAGAACCTCCTCTCCCTCCAGTCCACCGCCGACCTCCTCGCCACCACGCAGAGCCGTCTGTCGACGGGCAAGAGCGTCAACTCGGCCCTGGACAATCCCACCAACTTCTTCACCGCACAGTCGCTCGACAACCGCGCCAGCGACATCAACAATCTGCTCGACGGCATCGCCAACGGCGTGCAGGTGCTGCAGGCTGCCAACACCGGCATCACCTCGCTGCAGAAGCTGATCGACTCTGCGAAGTCGATCGCCAACCAGGCGCTGCAGACCACCGTCGGTTACTCCACCAAGTCCAACGTCTCCACCACGATCTCGGGTGCGACGGCTTCGGATCTGCGCGGCACCACCTCGTATGCAAGCTCGAGCGCGCTCGGCAACGTGCTGTATAGCGGCGCTGCCGGCGGCACGACCGCTGCGACCTCGTCTTCGACGCTGGGCAGCGCTGCCCAGGGCAGCTTCACGGCTGCCGCGGCAGTGAAGGCGGCCGACACTACGACCAACCTGGTCGGTACCGCGACCCTGATCGGTGCGGCCGGTGCTGCGACCGTTGCCGGTACGTCCCCGGCTGACGGCGACACGCTCACCGTCAATGGCCACACGATCACCTTCCGCGCCGGCATTGCGCCGACCGGTACGTCGATCCCGAGCGGTTCGGGCGTCAACTCGGGCGGTACCGTCCTCACCGACGGCAGCGGCAACTCAACGGTCTTCCTCGGCACCACCGGTACGCCGCTCGCCACGGTCAACGACCTGCTGACCGCGGTCGACCTTGCCAGCGGAGTGCAGACCGCTTCGATCAACAGCAGCGGTGTCGCAACCTTCGGCGCGGCTACCGGCGCAACCGGTTCGTCCATCGCCGCCGGTATCGCGACGATCAAGAGCTCGACCGGTGCCGACGTCAGCATCACCGGCAAGGCCGACTTCCTCAAGGGCCTGGGTCTCACCAGCGCAACGGGTAGCGGCAACGCGACGCTGAACGTCACGCGCACGACGGCGGGCGGCTCGCTGGGTTCGTTGATCCAGGACGGTTCGACGCTGAACGTCAACGGTCACGTCATCACCTTCAAGAACGCGCCGATCCCCGGCTCGACAAACGCTCCGGCGGTTCCGAGCGGCTTCGGTGCCAGCGGTAACGTCCTGACCGACGGCAACGGCAATTCGACGGTCTATCTGCAGGCCGGTTCGGTTGCCGACGTGCTGAAGGCGGTCGACTTTGCGACCGGTGTGCAGACCTTCACGCTCAACGGCAGCGGTGGCGGTACGCTCGCGACGGCAACCGGCCAGATCGCCTCGTCGATCAACGCCTCCGGCCAGCTCAAGCTGTCCACCGGCGTCAATGCCGACCTGTCGGTCACCGGCACCGGCAACGCACTGGCGGCGCTCGGCCTCGCCGGCAACACCGGCAGCGCCACCGCGTTCACCGCGGCTCGCAACTCCGGTGTCGGCGGCATCAGCGGCAAGACCCTGACCTTCTCCTCCTTCAACGGCGGCACGGCGGTCAATGTCACCTTGGGCGACGGCACCAACGGTACGGTCAAGACGCTCGATCAGCTCAACACCGCGCTTCAGGCCAACAACCTGTCGGCCACGATCGACGCCAACGGCCTGCTCACG
>NZ_JADPIQ010000049.1:0-1732 GCF_023073015.1 Bradyrhizobium sp. 87 | reverse complement strand
AGGGAGATGCTATGGGGCGGCGACGAGGATATTGCATCCATTGTTGCTGATGAACCGATGGAGCGCCCCATGCAGAAGTTGAACGATCTGAGCCGATCCTCGAGCCCCCTCGACCCGAATGGCACGCTGATCGCAGTTATCGAACTGAGCCTGTTGAGCTGGCTCGTCGCCGGCATCGTGCCTGGCGTCGAGCGCCAGCCATTGAAGAAGCTCGCGGTCGACGAGAGCGCATTGCTGAAGTTGCTGCATCGATGGCGAGAGGAAGCAACGAAGGCCGGGCATCGGATCAAACGCATCGCCGTCGTTTTCGAGGCCGGCCGTGACGGCTTCTGGCTGGCGCGCTGGCTCAGGGCACGCGACATTGAGGCTCACGTCATTCACGCATCGAGTGTGGCGGTGTCGCGCGAGCACCGGCGCGCCAAGACCGATCGGCTCGACACCGAGCTGCTCAAACGCTCTTTTCTCGGCTGGCTGCGCGGCGAGCGTGATCACTGCAAGATGGTGGCGATCCCGACAATCCAGGACGAAGATGCCAAGCGGCCCAACCGCGAACACGAGAGCCTCGTCGGAGAACAAAGTCGGATCGTCAACCGAATGAAAGCAGCGTTGATCCGGCTCGGCATCCGCGGCTTCAATCCCAAGCTGAAGAAAGCTGCCGAACGCCTTGACGGCTTGCGCTCCCCCGAGGGCGAGCCGATCCCGCCCAACACCCTGGCTGAGCTGCGTCGCGACATGGCGCGCCGGCGGCTCGTCAGCGATCAGATACGGCAGATCGAGGACGCTCGCCTGGAGCGTCTCAAGCAAGCGCCCAATGATGGACCACATGCAATGGTGCACCTGCTGGCGCGCGTGATCGGGGTTGGTGTTGAGACGGCCGACATGCTGGTGCAGGAGGTACTGTCGCGAAGCATGCGCGACCGACGGGCCGTAGCGCGTTATGCCGGCCTCACGGGCTCGCCCGACGAGAGCGGCAGAAAACGCCGGGAGAAAGGGCTGACCCGTTCCGGCAACGCTCGGGTTCGACGAGGCATGATCCAATTGGCGTGGCGATTTCTCATGTTCCAGAAGGACAGCACCTTGGCGCAGTGGTTTCGAGCCCGCACCGAGAATGCCCGCGGGACGCGCAAGACCATGATCGTGGCCTTGGCGCGCAAGCTCCTGATCGCCCTGTGGCGTCTCGTGCGGGAGGGAGTAGTGCCGGACGGCGTCGTTCTGCGGCCGGCATAATCAACGGAGGTCACTGAACGACACCCAACAGTTTCGGCCCTGTCTGTCCGCTTGTGACGGTGTCGCCGATGACGGTTCGAGGTGGCGGGGTCCCGACGTGTTTCCTTGGCTTTCAATGCCGAAAGGGAGAATGGGTCCGCCCTTCGGAGCTTCGCTGCCGATGCGTATGACTGCATCATGGTTCGGGTCCTTGGACCCACCGAATACAAGGTTGTGGCGCGATTGATCGCGCCCGCAAGCGAGCTCCCCTCCGATCGTTATCCCGATCGCACCAACCGTGCCGTCGTGCTCGAAGCTGTCAAGGTGTGGCCTGGCAACGGCGGAGCCTGTGGTATGATTCGTGCGACGGCCAACCTTGACAGCTTCTGCGCACGCCAGCGCAGGCGAAGTGCGGGTCGGGACGAAGAAACGGCTTTCAGATCGAACAAAGAAACTGACGAAGGAAAAGATGCGCGACCTGTCGCCTCTTGAAACGCCTCCTTGACAAAAAAAGCCCCATACAAGG
>NZ_JADPIQ010000056.1:0-208649 GCF_023073015.1 Bradyrhizobium sp. 87 | reverse complement strand
CCCCTATGCCCCGGCGCCCCACCGCTCGACCTCGGCGATGGCCCGAACTCCGGCCCTGACTGCCTTGAATCCGTCGGCTGGATGATGCGGCTCTCGCCACCGAACGGCTTCGACGGCAGCGCGCGGTCGCCCCGATATGGCAACGATTCCGGGCCGTGCATCTCGTCGAGATGCGGCTTGTGGATTCGCGAGCCCTTGCTGCCGCTGGCCTTGAGCGCTGTGGCGGCGCTCTTGTTCTTCAGCGCGCTGACCGGCAAATTGGCGGCGTCGCCGTATTTCTTCGCGCCCGCATAGGCTCCGGCCTTGCCCTGCACCGTGCGCTGCTTGACGGTGGGATCGTCGACCACCGCGAGCTCGGTGGCGCGCAGGCGCTTGACCTCGTCGCGCAGGCGCGCGGCTTCCTCGAAGTTCAGATCGGCGGCGGCCTCGCGCATCCTCGTCTCGAGATCGCCGAGCACGGCTTCAAAATTGTGGCCGATCGAGATGACGTCGTCGGTCATGTCGTGGCCGCCGATCTCGACCAGCACGTGATCGCGCTCGTAGACGCTGTTCATGATGTCGCCGATCGACTTCTTGATGCTCTCCGGCGTGATGCCATGCGCCGTGTTGTACTCGACCTGCTTCTCGCGGCGGCGGTCGGTTTCGGCGATGGCGCGCTCCATCGATCCCGTCATCTGGTCGGCATAGAGGATCACCTTGCCGTCGACGTTGCGCGCGGCGCGGCCGATGGTCTGGATCAGCGAGGTTTCGCTGCGCAGGAAGCCTTCCTTGTCGGCGTCGAGGATCGCGACCAGCGCGCATTCGGGAATGTCGAGGCCTTCGCGCAGCAAATTGATGCCGACCAGCGCGTCGAACGCGCCGAGCCGCAGATCGCGAATGATCTCGATGCGTTCGATGGTGTCGATATCGCTGTGCATGTAGCGAACGCGAATGCCCTGCTCATGCAGATATTCGGTGAGATCCTCCGCCATGCGCTTTGTCAGCACCGTAATCAGCGAGCGATAGCCGGCCTGCGCCGTGGCCCGGACCTCGCCGACGAGATCGTCGACTTGGGTGCGGGCCGGGCGGATGTGGACCGGCGGATCAATCAGACCGGTCGGGCGAATCACCTGCTCGACGAACACGCCGCCGCTCTCGTTGATCTCCCAGGCGCTGGGCGTCGCGGAGACCGCGATGGTCTGCGGCCGCATCATGTCCCATTCCTCGAAGCGCAGCGGGCGGTTGTCCATGCAAGAGGGCAGCCGGAAGCCATATTCGGCGAGCGTCGCCTTGCGGCGGAAGTCGCCGCGGAACATGCCGCCGATCTGGGGAACGGTGACGTGGCTCTCGTCGGCGAACACCAGCGCGTTGTCGGGCACATATTCGAACAGCGTCGGCGGCGGCTCGCCGGGCAGGCGCCCGGTGAGATAGCGCGAATAGTTCTCGATGCCGGCGCAGCTTCCGGTTGCCTCCATCATCTCGAGGTCGAAGGTGGTGCGTTGCTCCAGTCTTTGCGCTTCCAGCAGGCGGCCCTGGTCGTGGAGCTGGTCCAGCCGCATCTTCAATTCGGATTTGATCGACTTGATCGCCTGCACCAGCGTCGGGCGCGGCGTCACATAGTGCGAGTTGGCGTAGATCTTGATGAATTCGAGCTCGTCCTGCTTGTGGCCGGTGAGCGGGTCGAACTCCTCGATGGTCTCGACGGTGTCGCCGAACAGGTTCACGCGCCAGGCACGGTCTTCATAGTGCGCCGGGAAGATGTCGATGACATCGCCGCGCACGCGAAATGTGCCGCGGGTAAAATCGGCCTGGGTGCGCTTGTACTGCAGCGCGACGAGGTCGGCGATCAGCTGGCGCTGGTCGATGCGCTCGCCCTTCTTCAGGGCAAAGGTCATCGCGGTGTAGGTTTCGACCGAGCCGATACCGTAGATGCAGGACACCGAGGCAACGATGATGACGTCGTCGCGTTCGAGCAGCGCGCGCGTCGCCGAGTGGCGCATGCGGTCGATCTGCTCGTTGATCGAGGAGTCCTTTTCTATGTAGGTGTCGGTGCGAGGGACATACGCTTCCGGCTGGTAATAGTCGTAATAGCTGACGAAATACTCGACCGCGTTGTCGGGGAAGAAGCTCTTGAACTCGCCATAGAGCTGGGCGGCGAGCGTCTTGTTCGGTGCCAGGATGATGGCGGGCCGCTGCGTCGCCTCGATCACCTTGGCCATGGTGTAGGTCTTGCCGGAGCCGGTCACGCCGAGCAGCACCTGCGAGCGGTCGTTGCGGTTGATGCCCTCGACCAGCTCGGCGATCGCGGTTGGCTGGTCGCCGCGCGGCTCATAATGCGACTTGATCTCGAAGCGCACGCCGCCTTCGGACTTTTCCGGGCGCGGCGGCCGATGCGGGGTCCACACCCTGGTGGAGCCGTCGTCCTTGCGGAACTCCGGCCGGCCCTCGCGGATCAGCGATTCCAGCGCGTCGGCGGTGGCCTTGACGCCGAGCGCCTCCATCTTGCTGCGCGGCGGACGAGCCAGGGCTTCGGCATCGTCCTCTTCCGTCGGGAGGCCGAGCTGACGCGCCAGTTCCGGATCGAGCGTCGGTATCGTGGCCGCGGTTCCGTAATTGGCCTGCGGCGCCTCGTCGAAGCCCGCGTCGCGGGCGCCGGGCGGCTGCGGATTGGGCCGCAGCGGCATTGGCCTCGTATTGTCCTGCGGAAACTCTTTCGGCGTCGAGGCCCGCGCGCGATGCGCGGCGGCCTCGCCTCCGGAGCGGCGATCGCGCGAATTGTCCGGCGGCGGCTGCAGTCCGGTGCCCGATCCGAGCCCGGCACCGCCGCGATTGATCGCGGGATTGAGCAACTCGGCCAACGCCGGCCCGATCGGCTGCACGTCGGGGCGAGACGCCTTGGAATTCGGCGCCTTCGCGTTCGGAGCCTTGGCCTTGGGGGATTTGCCGGATTTTTCGGAGGATGCAGGTTTCTTCGCCATGCTCCGAATATGGGGCGAGTCCGCCTCGCAATAAAGAGCGAATGCCCGGCAATGCTCAGACTGCTGACAGCAGGTTGGCAGCAGGCCTTGGGATCTTGCGATCAGGCCGCCGGCAGCGGTCCCTCATCGTCCCCGGCTGCCTGACGCGGCTCGAGGATGTCGAGATGGATGCCGCCGCAATCGGTGCAGCGCATGGTCCAATACTCGCATCCGGCACGGCCGCCGATCACGCGGAGCACCGTGAGATCGCCCTCGCATTCCGGGCAGCTGGACAACACATTGCGGGTGTAAATCCTCGGCCGCGGCGTGTCTTCGAATTCGATGACTGACATGACCGATTTCCCCCTTTGACCCTGCGCCGTTCCTTGGTTCGCCTGCAGTCCCGCTCGCTTATTCGTCGTCGCTGTCGTCGGCCCGCCGGCGGAAGCGATCGATGTGGTGCTTGGCATGGGCAATCGCGGCATCGGGATCAGGCCAGGCGAAGCCGACTTCCATGGCCGGAAACAGCACGCCGTCGATGGCAACCGGGCTGAAATCGGCACGCCGGATCCGGGCGTGCCACAGCCCCTGGCCAGCTTCGAAGGATTCGATGTCAAAGCCGTCGTAAAGGGTCGTCATTGCAGTCCCCAAAATGTTTTATTCGAGCGCCTTGTTGGAGGGTCAGGGGACCACGTTTGCGGATTCTGGGATGTGAAGCCGTTCACAAGCGGCGGGCTTTTTTGCCAAAGTCCGATAGCAGCGTCAGTTCCGCGCGCTGGTGCGGCCGGGCCGCCGGACGGGACGGGCGGCGGGTTCCGACGCCGCGCGCATGATCCACCGGCGGAACGCGGCAAAGTCGCGCTGCTCGGTCTGGAAGCTGCGATAGAGCAGGTACCAGCGCATGCCCTTGGGCACCGAGAGCTCGAATGGCGCCACCAGCCGGCCGGCGGCGAGGTCGTCGTCGATATAGGGTCGGATGCCCATGGCGATTCCGAGCCCGTCGGCGGCAGCCTGAAGCGCCTGGCCGTAGAACTGGAACTCCGGTCCCCGCGCGTTGACGCGCGCGAGGTTTGCGGCCTTGAGCCAGATCGGCCAGTCCTCGGGCGAATGCGCGACGCGGATCAGGCTCGGTGCCTTGAGATCGGCCGGGCGCTTCAGCGAGGAGGCGAGGCGGGGCACGCAGACCGGCGTGAGGTCGCCGGCGAACAGCGGCTCGGCCACCAGCCCCGGCCAGTCGCCGGTGCCGAGCTGGATGCCGCAGCTCCAGTCCTCGCCGAACGGCACCGACGCGCCGCCGGTGGTGAAGCGCACCTCGATGTCGGGCTCTTCGCTGCGAAACTCCGACAGGCGCGGGATCAGCCAGCGCATCGCAAAGGTGTGGCCGATGCCGATGGTGAGCACGCGGACGCTCGAGGGCGCCGTCACCTGCGCGGTGAGGCTTGCGAGCGCATCGAAGATCGGCGTCAGCCCGCTCTGATAGGCGCGGCCCGCCTGCGTCAGCAGCAGCTTGTTGGCCTTGCGCTCGAACAGCGCGACGCCGAGCCGTTCTTCCAGGATGTGCACCATGCGGCTCACGGCGGCTGCCGATACGCTCAGCTCGAGGCCGGCCGCGGCAAAGCTGCCGGCCCGCGCCGCGGCCTCGAATGCCTTGATGCCGTTGAGAAACAGCAAGCGCCGCAAATGACCGACCCTCAGGAAAGCTGATGCCAGGCCAAGATAACTCAGTTTGCGTAGACGGGGCAAGCGGGGCACGTTTCCTTCGCTTCGCGCCGCGAGCGGGGAGAAGGTCGGGAGATTTTTACGTGACGCCCATCATGATCGCTGCCCTTGGATTGCTGATGGTCGGCACCGCGTTCCTGTCGGGGCTGTTCGGCATGGCGGGCGGGCTGATCCTGATCGGCGTGCTGCTGGCCTTGATGCCGCTGCCGACCGCGATGGTGCTGCATGCGATCACGCAGATGACCTCGAACGGCTGGCGCGCCTTTCTCTGGCGGACGCATATCCGCTGGCGCCCGGTCGCGAACTATATGGTCGGCGCGGCCGTCGCGCTCGCGGCGTGGTCGCTCACGCGCTACGTACCGGACAAGCCGGTCGCGCTGCTGCTGCTCGGGATCACGCCGTTCATGGCCCGGCTGCTGCCCGCCAACATCAAGCCGGATCCCGACCGTCTCTGGCAGGGCACCGTCTACGGCACGATCTGCATGGGCCTCATGCTGATGACCGGCGTGTCGGGGCCGCTGCTCGACACCTTCTTCCTCGGCGGCGATTTCGGCCGGCGCGAGAAGGTGGCGACCAAGGCGATGTGCCAGCTCGTCAGCCATTTCAGCAAGCTGATCTATTTCGGCGGCGTGATCGACCAGGCGGCGACGCTCGATCCCGTGCTCGCGGCCGTCGCGATCGCAGCATCCATGCTCGGCACCACGCTGGCGCGGCGCATCCTCGAAGCCATGACCGATCAGCAATTCGTGGCCTGGTCGATGAAGCTGATCACCACCATCGCCTGCTACTATATCGCCTATGGCAGCTGGCTGCTGGTCCGCACGCCGGTGCTGGCAGCCTTCGACAAGGGAGGTTTGCAATGAGCGAGACTGCCGACCCGCTGGTGCTGGACTTCGTCGAGTGGGTTGCGCGCGAGCCCCGCGCCTATGCCGAGGTGATCGCGACCTGGAAGACGTCGTGCCCGCGCCTCACCATCTGGGAAGACGCCGCCGACCGCGGCTATGTCGCGCGCGAGACGCTGCCCGGAATGGGGCTGGTGATCGCGGTGACGGAGGACGGCGAGAGGCTGCTGCGCACGAACGGGCGCTAGCTCTCCACATCCGTCGTTGCGAGCGCAAGCGAAGCAATCCAGAATGCTTCCGCGGCGGCAGTCCTGGATTGCTTCGCTTCGCGTGCAATGACGGAATACCGGGAGACCCTTTCATGTCGCTCAAACTCTTCGAACTCGTCGGCACAGACGCCTCGCGACCGTTCAGCCCGTTCTGCTGGCGCACGCGAATGGCACTGGCGCACAAGGGCCTTTCGGCGGAAACGTTGCCCTGGCGCTTCACCGAGAAGAGCGCGATCGCGCCACATGGCTCGGAGAAGGTTCCGGTGCTGCTGCATCACGACCAGCCGGTGGTCGATTCCTGGACGATCGCGATCTATCTCGAAGACAAGTTTCCGGATCGTCCGTCGCTGTTTGGCGGCGAGGGCGGGCGCGCCATGGCACGCATGCTCAATGTCTGGGGCGACATCGCCATCGTCGGCGGCATCTTTCCATTGATCATCGCCGACATTCCCAACAATCTGGATGAGGTCGACGCCGCCTATTTCCGCCAGTCGCGCGAGGCCCGTTTCGGCGGCAAGAGGCTGGAAGAGATCATGGCCAGCCGCGATGCCGGCGTGGTCGCCTTCCGCAAATCGCTCGAGGTGATGCGGCAGACCCTCAAGAAGCAGCCCTTCATCGGCGGCGCCGCACCGAACTATGCCGACTACATCGTGTTCGGCGGTTTTCAGTGGGCGCGCGCGACGAGCCCGTTCAAGCTGCTGGAAGCGGACGACCCGGTTTACGCCTGGCGCGAAAAGCTGCTGGATGCGTTCGACGGCATGGCACGGAAGTCCCCGGGGCATCCAGTGTAGTTGTCGCGAGCCGTCTCTCCTCAACGTCGTCCTGGCGAAAGCTAGGACCCATACCGCGGACGCGGAGGGTTATGTTGCCTCCGCCGCCGCACGCAAGCACGCCCGGCACAAGCAATCCTCGCCCTTGACCGGCATCGGCAGCCGCGCCGTTTCTTCCGCGCACCAGCAGGTGCCGGAGAGGTCGCAGCCGAACTCGGCGCCGCAACGAGAGCAGGCGAGGCGGCGGGGTTGCTGCGCCGGAATGTCTTGCCGATTTGTCATGATTTGCGCAAAAGCCGGGCTGTCGTTTTCATGCCGGGTTCATCTCCCGCTGCGGTATATTAGGCCTCGCGCACGTATCGGGAAAGCGGTTGGCAGCGCGCGAAGGACATATCGATGGCCCGCGATTCGCAAGCCGCGCTCGTCGCGCTCAACCGTTTCGGCTTCGGCGCCCGCGGCGGCGCATCCGGCGATCTCATCAACGCGGCCTCCGATCCTCGCGGCTTTGTGAGGGCGGAACTCACTCGTCCCAACGGTGTGCTGCTGGAGGCGCCGGGCCTGCAATCCGCGCCGCAGCTCGGGCAGGCCGTGTTCGCCTATCAGGATCAGGTCAAGCAGGCGCGCGAGGCCGCCGCGAAGGCCGGCGCGCCGACTGAAGCGCCGTTGCAAGCGCCGGCCGATCAGAGGCCCGGACCGCGCCGCAATCTCTCGCTGAACGCCGTGGCAACCGAGATCGCCGGCCAGATGGCCGAGGCCAAGCCCGGTAACAATAAGCCGGCTGACAACAAGCCGGCGGACAATATGGCCAAGCCGGACACTATGCAGCCCAACGCGGCCGCGCCGCCTGCCGCAAAACCCGCCCCGCAGCCGCTCAACGTCATCCAAAAAACCTTTCGCGCCGAGGCACTGGCGCGGTTGCAGCGCGCGACGCTGGTCGAGTGCGGCTTCACCGAACGGCTGGTCGTGTTCTGGTCCAACCATTTCTGCATCTCCGCCAGCAAGGGCGAGCTGGCGCGGATCTGGGCCGGTGCGTTCGAGCGCGAGGCGATCAGGCCGCATGTGCTCGGACGTTTCGCCGACATGCTGAAAGCGGTGGAGCAGCATCCGGCGATGCTGTTCTTCCTCGACAACCAGCAATCGCTCGGACCGGACTCGCGCGCGGGCCAGAACCGCAAGCGCGGGCTGAACGAAAATCTCGCGCGCGAGATCATGGAGCTGCATACGCTCGGCGTCGGCGGCGGCTATACGCAGGACGACGTCACCTCGCTCGCGCGCATCATCACCGGCTGGACCTTTGCTGGCCGGCAGGGACAGCTGGGAGCGCCCGGTTCGTTCGTGTTCAACGTCAATGCGCACCAGCCCGGGCCGCAAATGCTGCTCGGCAAGACCTACGAGCCGACCGGCCTTGCGCAAGGCGAAGCCGCCCTCGCGGACATCGCACGCCATCCCTCGACCGCGAGCTTCATCGCCACCAAATTCGTCCGCCACTTCGTCGCCGACGATCCGCCGCCGGCGCTGGTGGCGCGACTGCGCGATGTCTTCATCAAGACCGACGGGGATCTCAAAGCGCTGGCAACCGCACTGGTCGATTCCGACGAGGCGTGGAAGGCGCCACTGACGAAGATGCGCAGCCCTTATGATTTCCTGGTCGCGAGCGGCCGGCTGCTCGCGCGCGTGCCGGAGGATCCCGGCGCCTATCTCAACAACCTCAATCTGCTGGGCCAGCCGCTGTGGTCGCCGGCCGGCCCGAATGGTTTCGCCGACACCAATGCCGCCTGGGCTGCGCCGGAAGGCATCAAGCTCCGGCTCGACATTGCCGCGCAAATGGGCGCGCGGCTTGGGCCCAACATCGACCCGCTCGATTTGTTGGAATTTGCCGCCGCGGATGCGGCCTCGATCGAAACGCGGCGGACCATCGAGCGCGCGGAGTCGCGGCAGCAGGCGCTGGCGCTGCTGTTGATGTCGCCCGAAATGCAGAGGAGATGATGATGATCGACTGCGTCGAGAACCGGCTCCTCACCTCGCGGCGCGGCCTCCTGCTTGGCGGCGCCTCGTTCGCGGCCTGGGCTTACTTGCCGAAATTCGCGCGCGCCGCGGATGGCCGCGATCCTCGCCTGATCGTGGTGATCCTGCGCGGCGCGCTTGATGGGCTTTCGACCGTCGCGCCCGTCGGCGATCCCGATTATGCCGGCCTGCACGGGGCGATCGCGCTCACGGCGGACGGTGCGCATCCCGCGATCATGCTCGATACTTTCTTTGCGCTGCATCCGGCGATGCCTGAGTTCGCACGCATGTATCGCGACAGGCACGCCGCGGTGATCCACGCGGTCGCGACGCCCTATCGCGACCGCTCGCATTTCGACGGCCAGGACGTGCTCGAAAGCGGCTATGCCGGCCCGGGGCGCGTGCAATCCGGTTGGCTCAACCGCGCGCTGGAAGCGCTGCCGCGCGGCGAGCGGGTGTCGAGTGCTCTTGCCGTCGGCCCGACCACGCCGCTGGTGCTGCGCGGCAATGCGCCGACCGTCGGCTGGGCGCCGGTGGCGCTGCCGCAAGCCGATGACGACACCGCAATGCGTCTGGTCGAGCTCTATCGTCACCGCGATCCCGCGCTGGCGGCTGTGCTGTCGCAGGGCCTTGCGCTGGAAAAGGCCGCGAGCGGCGACGACATGAAGCCGAAGCCGGGCAACGCGGTCGCGCAGATGCGGCAGGTCGCGCGCGGCGCCGCAAAACTGATGGCGTCCGACGACGGCCCGCGCATCGCGGCGCTCGCGTTCGATGGCTGGGACACGCACGCCAATGAAGGCGGCCCTGTCGGTCGCCTCGCATTCCTGCTCGGCGGGCTCGACGGTGCGCTCGCCGAGTTCGAAAGCGGCTTAGGGGAACGCTGGCGCGACACCGTCGTCGTGGTCGCCACCGAATTCGGCCGCACCGCGCGCATCAACGGCACAGACGGCACCGATCACGGCACGGGAACGATCGCGCTGCTCGCCGGCGGCGCGGTGAAGGGCGGCCGCGTCATCGCCGACTGGCCCGGCCTCAAGCCCGCCAACCTTTTCGAGGCCCGCGACCTCAAGCCCACCACCGATCTGCGCTCCGTGATCAAGGGCGTGCTGCAGGGCCAGTTCGGCCTGTCGGATCGCGTGCTGGCCGAGACGGTGTTTCCAGATAGCGCAAGCGCACGTCCGATGAAGGGGTTGGTTGCTTAACCTACGATTCCGGGGCCCGCACCTTGCGGCGCGTCCCGGAATGACGACATGATCGGCCGAACGTCAGGAGACCATCACCCATGTACATCGCCATGAACCGCTTCCGCGTCGCCAAGGGCTCCGAGGCTGCTTTCGAACAGGTCTGGCTTTCGCGCGATACTCATTTGGACAAGGTGCCGGGCTTCGTCGAGTTTCATCTGCTGCGTGGCCCCGAGCTCGAGGATCACACGCTGTACGCCTCGCACACGGTGTGGGCGAACCATGCGGCGTTCGAGGCCTGGACCAAATCGGATGCCTTTCGTGCCGCGCACGCGCGGGCCGGCGACACCAAGCCGACCTATCTCGGCCATCCCCAGTTCGAGGGCTTCGAGGTGATGCAGACGGTGGGGCGCGGCGCCAAGTAGCGCGCGCCGCCGCAAAGATCAGCCCAGCGTGATCTTGTCGATCTCCGCCATCTCCTCCGCACCGAGTTTCCACGCAATCGCCTTCACGTTCTCCTCGACCTGCGCGACGCGGGTGGCGCCGGCAATCACGCTCGACACTTGCGGGCGCGCGGCGAGCCAGGAGAAGGCGAGCTCGAGCATGCTGTGCCCGCGCGCTTTCGCAAATGCCGTGAGCTTCTCGACGATGTCCTCGTTGCGCGGCGTGACATAGCGGTCGCGTAATGCCGGTACCTTGCCGAAGCGCGTATCGGTCGGGGCGGCCGCGCCGCGCTGGTACTTGCCGGTGAGCAGCCCGCTTGCGAGCGGGAAGAACGGCAGCAGGCCGAGCTTGTACTCTTGTGCCGCCGGCAGCAGATCCTTTTCGATGTCGCGCACCAGCAGGCTGTATTCGTCCTGGCAAGAGACGAAGCGGCTGACATTCATCGCGCGCGCGGTGAACTCGGCCTCCGCTAGGCGCCAGGCCGGAAAATTGGAATTGCCGATGTAGCGCACCTTGCCTTGACGGACGAGATCGTCGAGCGCGCGCAGCGTCTCCTCCATCGGAGTCAGCGGGTCGTAATCGTGCTGCTGATAGAGATCGATGTAGTCGGTCTTGAGCCGCGTCAGGCTCGCCTCGACTGCGTTCATGATGTAGCGGCGCGAAGCGCCCTGCTTGGTTCCGTCGGCCGCCATCGGCTTGGAGAATTTGGTGGCGAGCACGATCTCCTTGCGGCGGTCGCCGAGCACGGTGCCGAGCACCGTTTCCGAACCGCCCATGCCGGCATAGATGTCGGCGGTGTCGAACAGCGTGATGCCGAGATCGAGCGCGCCGTGGATCACCTTGCGCGAGGTCTCCAGGTCCGTGCGCTGGCCGAAATTGTTGCAGCCAAGCCCGACCGCAGACACGCGCAGGCCGGAGGCGCCGAGATTGCGAATTTCCATGGGAGATCCCCGTCGGAGATGGGCAGGGGCGCATTGTGACCGCGGTGCCCCGCCGCAGCAAGCCGTGCGCCGCGTTGCTGCCATGCTGACAAGGCTGCCGACAAGGACTGCCGACAAAAAAATGCGGCCCCTGTCAGACGCGGCGACTGACGGGGACCGCTTTGGGGCGCTTGATCGGTGACGGGGGGCTGACCAGACGCAGCTGCAGCCTAGTCCCGCTATGTTACGCGCAGGTGACAGACAGAGTTATCCACAGGCGGCGCGATCGCGAGGATCAGAAGATCTTGCGATAGACGATGAACCCGGAACGCTCGGCGACCTTGTCGTACAGGCGCTGCGCCGTCACGTTGGTCTCGTGCGTCTGCCAGTACACGCGCGGCGATCCCATGAGCTTTGCGCGCTCGTAGACGCCGTGGATCAGCGCCGAGCCGACGCCCTTGCCGCGCGCGGCCTCGGTCGTGAACAGGTCCTGCAGATAGCAGGACGGCTCGATCGCGGTGGTGCTGCGGTGAAACAGGTAATTCGTCATCCCGAGCAGGCGGCCGTCACTCTCGGCGACCAATCCGTGCACCGGCTCATAGGCATCGAAAAAGCGCTGCCATGTCACGCGCGTGATTTCGGGCGAGAGCGCGGTCGGACCGGAGCGGCCGTAGAAGGCGTTGTAGCCGTCCCACAGCGGCAGCCATTGATCGTAGTCCTGCCTGGTGACGGGGCGAATGGTGAGCGACATATGAAATTCCCGCGATCGATGAGGCGTCCTTCATACGTGATGATGGACGTGCTGATCAATCGCGCATCACTCCGCGACGCGCAGATACCGGATCAGCTTGCGGCCCGCGGGATCGCGCAGCGAGCGGTAGTAGTCGGCGCGGGACGGCGCATCGGTGTGGCGCACGAGGTCGGTCACCGGCGTGTAGCTCAGCATGCGGCCGCCGTCGGGCAGCGCGGCACAGACGAAGCGCAACACCTCGCCATTGCGCAAGGCGATGTTGATCGGCGTGGCATCGCCGATCCGGACCATCTCCATGCGCTGAGCGATGAAGGTGCCGAGTTCGTCCTCGGGCAATTCGAACGCGCCGGTGTCGCGGCCGTGATACATCAGCGCGACGAACGGCGGCTTGCCGTCGGCGATGTCGTCCGGCACCGCAAAATAATCGCGGAACGCGCGGTTGATGAATTCGGCGCGCGTCTCGGCATCGAGCAGCACGATGCCGATATCGACCTGGTCGAGCGCGGCCGACAGCCGCGCGGCGATGGCGTGACTCCGACGCTCGGCGGCAAACGTGCCGAGCAGCCGCTGGCGCATCAGGCCGGTGATGCCTGCGGTGCCCGCGGCCGTCGCGGCCAGGAGGCCGAGCTGGATCATATCCGCCGTGGTAAGGCCTGCAACGCCGTGCCGGCTGAGGAGCAGCAGTGCCGCGCCGATGACGGCGATGGCTGCGCTGGCGACGGCGGAAGCGGGACCCGAGAGCGCGCCGGCGAGCGCCACGATGCAGACGAGCAGCGGCGCGGGCCAGGGAGTGGGGACGAAGCGATCGAAAAACACCGTCAGCAGCAAAGTCGCTGCCGTCAGCGCCGGACCGGAGATCGCACGCCATCCCAACCGCATGGGGCTGTCTCGCTCCTTCCTGAACGAGGTAAGGCGGCAACACTGACCGAACATTGCGCCATTGCGATGCGGTTTCGCGCGGTGTGCTTAAGGTGCGCTTTGGGTCTCGCGCAAAGCTTTCGGATGATTTTAGACCAAGTGCGCGTGCTTGAGACGTTGTTGCAGCGCGGGCGCATTCAGCTTCGACGTCCCCTGGCCCTTGCGCGTGCCGACGAAGATCAACAGCGATGCCGCGACCAGGATGGCCGCGGTCAGGGTGATTGCAACGATGACCACAGGTGATTTCATCGACGTCCTGTCGCGCTGCCGGTCGGCGCGGGCCATGCGGCGCCTTGAAGGCGGGTCCAGGATGAAGCGGGAATCAGACCGGCAGGCCCATCGCCATGGTCGCCTTGGTCGACAGCACCGTCAGGGTGACGATCAGGCACAACGAGAGCGCGGCGACGGCGAGCGAGGCCGCGACCGCGTTGGTCAGCCGGGAAGACGAAACGGTAGCGGGTGGGCCCTGAAAGCCTGCCGTGCCGGACGCCCGAATCATGGTCTAAATCCTTCAACGCGCGAGCGAATCACCCGCGACATCGAACAATTTCACTGTTGCAATCGGCAATATTGCGGCGGCCAATCGAGCGAAAATGGCGAGATTGCGGCAATGGTGACCTTTATGCCCGCTATTTGCCAGAGCTCGCCCCTCAGGCACCAGCGGCGATGCTGGCGGGGTCCTCGATGTCGGCCGGCCGCCAGTCCATTGCGACGTAGCCAGGCGCCGCTTCCACGCGCTTCAGCCAGTCCCGGATCGCCGGGAAGGTCGAGAGGTCGAAGTCGCAGCGGTCGGCGAGGTGGGTATAGCCGTACAGCGCGATGTCGGCGACCGTGAGCTGGCGGGCGGCGAAATAGGCGTTGGTCCTGAGATGATTCTCCATCACCTGGAGCGCGCCATAGCCGCGCTCCATCCAGTCCTCCAGCGAATGAGTCTGGAGGTCGCGGCCGCCCCTCACCAGCGACAGCCAGAAATAGGCCGCGCCGATGTTCGGCTCCAGCGCGTGCTGCTCGAAGAACATCCATTGCAGCGCGTCGGCGCGATCGATGCGGTTCTCCGGCGCGAGCGGCGTGCCGACGGCGACGTACCAGAGAATGGCGTTGGACTCGGCGAGATAGCGATCGTCGCCGACCTCGAGCAGCGGCACCTGGCCGGATGGGTTCTTGGCCAGGAAGTCCGGGGTGCGGCTCTCGCCGCGCAGAATGTCCACCTCGACCGCTTCGTACGGCAAGTTCAGCAGCGCCAGCGCAAGGCGGACCTTGTAGCTGTTGCCCGAGCGCTGCATCGAATAGAGCTTGTACATTCTGGGGATGATTCCGGACGACGGGAGGGCGCGGCGCTTGTTGCCCCGCAACGCGGCTAAACAATGATGCCGATGCGAATCCGCCGCAAGACCCGGCCAATAGAAAAACTCGAAAACCCTACCGCATTGCAATGCGGCGGAAGATCATTTCCGTGCGACCATCCAACTCAGTTCACGCTTGCGTCAACGCGCAAGTGCGTTGCTCGACGCGATGTGTGCGAGCACCGCGGTCGCGTCTTGGGCACTGAAGCTTCCGCATCGTCATGGCCCGCAAAATTGCTCCGAGGGCACGCGTTGTCGGATATAAGGGGTTTGCGCGGCAAAGTTACGGAATATTGCGGGAAATCGCGGCTCGAAACGCCAGACACGTAAACTTTTGCGGGATCGGACCGAAGTTTCTTGCGGTGCAACGGCACTCGTTTTAGGGTGGTTCATTCCCACAATCGGAGTCGTGAAGCCAAAGGGCTCACGACGCTTGTCAGGAGATGACGATGTCCTTCCTTGCCGCTGCGCTCGACCGTGTGAAGCCGTCCGCGACCATCGCGGTCACGGATAAAGCACGTGCGCTGAAAGCGGCGGGCCGCAACGTCATCGGTCTCGGCGCCGGCGAGCCCGACTTCGACACGCCCGCGAACATCAAGCTGGCCGCGATCCACGCCATCGAAGCCGGCAAGACCAAGTACACCGCGGTCGACGGCATTCCCGAGTTGAAGGAAGCCATTATCGCCAAGTTTCAGCGCGAGAACGGCGTCGTCTACAAGGCGAACCAGATCATCGTCGGCACCGGCGGCAAGCAGGTGCTCTACAACGCGCTGATGGCAACCATCAATCCGGGCGACGAGGTGATCATCCCCGCGCCGTACTGGGTCAGCTATCCCGAGATGGTGGCGCTCGCCGGCGGCGAGCCGGTGCCGGTGGTCTGCACCGCCGCGACCGGCTTCAAGCTCCAGGCCGAGGCACTCGAGCGCGCGATCACGCCGAAGACCAAATGGGTGATCCTGTGCTCGCCGTCGAACCCGACGGGAGCTGCCTACACCAGGACCGAGCTGAAGGCGCTCACCGACGTGCTGGTCAAGCATCCGCATGTGTGGGTGATGACCGACGACATGTACGAGCACCTCGTCTATGACGACTTCCAGTTCACCACGGTCGCGCAGGTCGAGCCGAAACTCTACGACCGCACGCTCACCGTGAACGGCGTGTCGAAGGCCTATTGCATGACCGGCTGGCGCATCGGCTATGCCGGCGGTCCGGCGCAGCTCATCAAGGCGATGTCGACGATCCAGTCGCAGTCGACCTCGAACCCGTCGTCGATCGCGCAATGGGCCGCGGTTGAGGCGCTGAACGGTCCGCAGGACTTCATCCCCGCCAACAACAAGGTCTTCAAGGAGCGCCGCGATCTCGTCGTCTCCATGCTGAACCAGGCCAAGGGCATCGAGTGCCCGCGGCCCGAGGGCGCCTTCTACGTCTATCCGTCCTGCGCCGGCACCATCGGCAAGACCGCGCCGTCGGGCAAGGTGATCGACAATGACGAGACGTTCGTCACCGAACTGCTGGAGACCGAAGGCGTCGCCGTGGTGCAGGGTTCGGCCTTCGGCCTCGGCCCCGCGTTCCGCATCTCCTACGCGACCAAGACCTCGGACCTCGAAGACGCCTGCAAGCGCATCCAGCGCTTCTGCGGCAATCTGCGCTGAACTCACAGACATGAAGTGACATCAAAGGGCCCGCGCAATGCGGGCCCTTTTTCTTTCAAGTCTGCACGATCTGGCGCCACCGGAACTGTTGTGGCATAGACCATCGCGCGGCGTGTGCCGCGCCTCCATGCTCGCATCACATTCATCGCCGGAGATATTCATGCGCCGTTCACTCCTCCTCGCCGGGCTTGCCGTTGCGAGCCTCGTCGCCTCCGTTACGGGCGCCAGCGCGCAATCGCGGATGGTGCAGGTGGGCGTGCTCGAATGCCGCGGCGGCGCCAGCGTGGGCTTCATCGTGGGATCGGTGACCCATCTCGGTTGCGTGCTGCGCGTCGATGGTTTGCCGGACGACCGTTACGTTGCGACGATCCGCAAGGTCGGTCTGGATATCGGCATCACACAGGAGACGGCTTTGGCGTGGGGCGTGTTCGCGCCGGTGAACCGGCTCGGCCCGGGCGACCTCGCCGGCAACTACGCCGGTGCGCAGGGCAGCGCCTCGGTCGGTGTCGGTCTCGGCGGCAACGTGCTGGTCGGCGGCTCCAACAATTCGATCGCGCTCCAGCCGCTCAGCGTGCAGGGCCAGGTCGGCCTCAACGTCGCCGCCGGCCTCGAGAGCCTGGAACTCCGCCCGGGACGTTGAGACTCGGCGCCAGCCGAAGCGCTCCTCCTCAACCTCTCTCCGGGAGAGGAGGAAATACCGACGACGCACCGCAGCGATTTTTGATGCTTGCCAAATCTCGGGGACGGGCAGAGCATCAGCGTTTGCCGACCCAATCATGGGCCGAGCTCCACACCAAGGAGGCGGCGAATGGGACAAGACGTCAGAAGTCCCCGAGGTCCACGGTGCATCGCGCTGGTGGGCCCTTTCCAAAGCGGTAAAACCACACTTCTCGAAGCCATCCTGGCGCGAACGGGCGCAATCCCGCGCGCCGGCAGCGTCGATGCCGGAACCTCCGTCGGCGACGCCACGCCAGAGGCCCGTCATCACAAGATGACCGTCGGGCTGACTGCCGTCACCACGAGTTTCATGGGCGACAGCTACACCTTCCTCGATTGTCCCGGTTCCGTCGAATTTGCCCACGACATGCGCGCCGCGCTGCCTGCGGTCGATGCCGCAATCGTGGTCTGCGAAGCCGACGAGAAGAAGCTGCCGCAGCTTCAGATCATCCTGCGCGAGCTGGAGGAGCTGGAGATCCCGCGTTTCCTGTTCCTCAACAAGATCGACCGCGCCAACAAGCGCATCCGCGAGACGCTCGAGATGCTCCAGCCCGCCTCGCGCGTACCGCTGGTGCTGCGTCAGATCCCGATCTGGAAGGACGAACTGATCGAGGGCTTCGTCGATCTCGCGCTGGAGCGTGCGTTCATTTACCGCGAGCACAAGGCCTCCGAAGTGGTCGCGCTCCAAGGCGGCGATCTCGATCGCGAGAAGGAGGCCCGCTTTTCGATGCTGGAGAAGCTCGCCGATCACGACGATGCGCTGATGGAGCAGCTGCTCGAGGACATCCAGCCGCCGCGCGATGCCGTGTTCGACGATCTCGCCCGCGAATTGCGCGACGGGCTGATCTGCCCCGTGCTGCTGGGCGCCGCCGCACGCGAAAACGGCGTGCTGCGTTTGATGAAAGCGTTGCGCCACGAGGCGCCCGGTATCGCGGAAACGGCAAAACGTCTCGGCGTTCCCGAAACGAGGGACGCCCTCGGCTTCGTCTTCAAGACGTTGCATTCGCAGCACGGCGGCAAGCTGTCGCTGACGCGCATGCTCGCTGGCCATCTCGACGACGGTGCCACGCTGCAAGCCTCCTCCGGAGGGGCCAGCCGCATCTCCGGCATCCTCGCCGTCACCGGGGCCTACGACACCAAGCGTACCGCGGCGGAAGCCGGCGATACGGTGGCGCTCGCCAAGCTCGACCCGATCAAGACCGGCGACACGGTCTCGAGCGGCAAGATCCAGCCGGCAGCGCTAACCGCCGTAGAACCCACTCCGCCGGTGCTCGCGATCTCGGTTGCGGCCACCGACCGCAAGGACGACGTCAAGCTCGGCCAGGCGCTGATGCGGCTGCACGAGGAGGACCCCTCGCTCGTCTTCGTGATGAACGCGCAGACCCACGACACCGTGCTGTGGGGTCAGGGCGAGATGCACTTGCGCGTCGCGAGCGAGCGGCTGCGCGATCGTTTCGGCGTCAAGGTCGCTTCGCATCCCCCCGCGATCGGCTATCAGGAAACCATCCGCAAGCCGATCGTCCAGCGCGGCCGCCACAAGAAACAGTCTGGCGGGCATGGCCAGTTCGGCGATGTCGTGCTCGACATCAGGCCGCTGCCGCGCGGCGAGGGCTTCAAGTTCGCCGAGAAGGTGGTCGGCGGCGCGGTCCCGCGCAACTACATCGGCGCGGTGGAAGAGGGGGTCATCGACGGGCTCGCCCGCGGCCCGCTCGGTTTCCCGGTCACCGATTTGCAGGTGACGCTGACCGACGGCTCCTATCATAGCGTCGATTCCTCCGACCTCGCCTTCCGCACGGCGGCGCGGGTCGGGCTCACCGAGGGCCTGCCGCAATGCCAGTCGGTGCTGCTGGAGCCGATCCATGTGGTCGAGATCGTCTGCCCGACCGACGCCACCGCCAAGATCAATGCGATTCTGTCGGCACGGCGCGGCCAGATCCTCGGCTTTGACACCCGCGACGGCTGGAGCGGATGGGACTGCGTCCGCGCCATGATGCCGGAAGCCGAGATCGGCGAATTGATCGTTGAGTTGCGCTCGGCCACGGCAGGCGCCGGCAGCTTCACCCGCCAGTTCGACCACATGGCCGAAGTCACGGGGCGCGCCGCCGACCAGATCATCGCAGCGCATCAGCACGCGGCGTGATCGGTCTGCCGAAGTAAGGGACGCATCACTGTCTCACTCCCTCTCGCCGTTCTTACGGGGAGAGGGGTGGGGTGACGGGCTTCACAATGGGCGTGGCGAAGGTTGGACTCACGCTGCTCCTCCCAACCGTCAGTGTGAGCGCAGCGACTTGTCCGCCGAAGCTTTAGCGAAGGCGGAAGCAATCCAGTCTTTCCGCGGAGGAATTCTGGATTGCTTCGTCGCTTCGCTCCTCGCAATGACGGTGGAGACGGATGGCTCGCATGGCGAGCTTCCCCTTGCGTTCGGTCGTTTATGATGTATTTTACATCATTGTGCATGCTCCAGACATCATTTATAATCTTTCATACGTGAGGCCAAGGTGATCACGTCGTTCCAGATGCGGGCAGCGCGTGCGCTGCTCGGCATTGACCAGAGGGCCTTGGCGGAGCTCGCAGGCGTTTCGCTGCCGACCATTCAGCGGATGGAGGCGAGCACCGGCAATGTCCGCGGCGTGGTCGAGACCTTGATGAAAGTGGTCGAAGCCTTTGATCGCGCCGGCGTCGAGCTGATCGGCGAACAGGCGCGCAGCGAAGGCGGCGGACGCGGCGTTCGGCTCAAGGAGCCGGGGCCGCCGCGTCGGGTGGGAGCATGATCCCGCAATGATCATGCTCGGGAGCAGTCTTAACTAACGCACCGTCGCGCCCCGATACGCGGCCGCACGATGCATCGGAGCGTTGTGGGCAGCGGAGCATTTTGCTGAAATGAGCATCACAGGCGAACACGCAGGCAAGCTGCACCAGCCTCGTCGGCCGACCTTTACCGAACTCTATCTGCCAAAGCTCGTCACCGTATGGCGCGAGGGCTATGGCTTATCGGATTTCCGTGCCGATGTGTTCGCGGGCCTCACGGTCGCGATCGTCGCGTTGCCGTTGTCGATGGCGATCGCGATCGCTTCGGGCGTGACGCCGGACCGCGGACTCTACACCGCTGTTGTCGGCGGCTTCATTGCGTCACTGCTCGGCGGCAGCCGATTCCAGATCGGCGGTCCGGCCGGCGCCTTCATTGTGCTGGTTGCGGCGACCGCCGACCGTCACGGGGTTGACGGCGTGGTCCTGGCCACGCTGATGGCGGGCCTGTTCCTGATCGCTGCGGGCTTCCTGCGGATCGGCACCTATATCAAGTTCATTCCATATCCTGTGACGGTTGGCTTCACGGCCGGCATCGCCGTCATCATCTTCGCCAGCCAGCTGCGCGATCTCGGCGGGATCACGCTCCTCGCGAAGGAGCCCAGCGAATTCGTCCCGAAACTCGTCGCGCTTGCCGGGGGCCTGCACACCGTCAATCCGTCGGCCGTCGCGGTTGCGATCGTCAGCATTGCCATCATCGCCGGCCTGCGACGCTGGCTGCCGTCCTGGCCCGGTATCCTGATCGCGGTCGTGCTCGCGGCGGTCGCATGTGCCGTGCTGTCGCTGCCGGTCGAGACCGTCGGATCGCGCTTCGGCGGCATTCCGCGGGAACTGCCCTCGCCAGCCTTGCCTGCATTCTCGCTCGCGAAGGCGACCGCCGTGCTGCCCGATGCGATCTCCTTCGCACTGCTCGCCGCCATCGAATCGCTGCTGTCGGCGGTGGTGGCCGACGGCATGACCGGACGCCGTCACCGCTCCAATTGCGAGCTGGTGGCGCAAGGTGCCGCCAATGTCGGCGCGGCGGTGTTCGGCGGCATCTGTGTCACGGGGCTGATCGCGCGCACGGCGACCAACATCCGCGCCGGCGCGCGGGGGCCGCTCGCGGGCATGCTGCATTCGGTTTTCCTGCTGCTGTTCATGCTGATCGCAGCGCCGCTCGCGAGCTACATCCCGCTGGCCGCGCTCGCCGCCGTGCTCGTCGTGGTGGCCTGGACCATGGCGGAGAAGCACGAATTCGCGACGCTCCTGCGCTCGTCATGGGGCGATGCCGTCGTGCTGCTCGCAACCTTCCTGCTCACCATCTTCCGCGATCTGACCGAGGGCATTCTGGTTGGCTTCGCGCTTGGCGCGGTCCTGTTCATCCATCGCATGGCGGAAATGACGGGCATCGAGGAACGATCGCCACTGGTGGCCGCCGATCGTCCCGATGACGATAATGGCGGGCGCGTGCCTTACGACCCCGCACTCGCGGTCGATCGCGACGTGCTGGTCTATCGCATCACCGGCGCGTTCTTCTTCGGCGCGGCCTCGGCGATCGGCAGCGTGCTCGACGGCATCGCCGACAAGCGCAAGGGTTTTATGGTCGATTTCGCCGACGTGCCGTTCCTGGATTCGACCGCGGCCAACGTGCTCGGCCGCGTCGCCGCCAAGGCCCACCGCCAGGGCATCCGGCTGTTCATCACAGGGGCGTCGCCTGCGGTCCGCCGTGCGCTGCTCACCCATGGCGTCACGCCGCCACGCGCGCGCTATCGCGAGACCATCGCGCGTGCGGTCGCCGACATCAAGGGCGGCGCGGCGCTGCCCGCGGGTGGTGAGGCGGGCACGACCTGACGTCGAGCCTCTCCCGAGACGGCCCCGCGCGCTTGACAGCGCCTGCGGGACGCGAAATGGATCGCCTCCGAAACCACCCCAGGGGAGGACGACCGTGACCAAGGCTCCCGCAGCCTGCCTGATCGGATGGCCGGCCGCGCATTCGCGCTCGCCGCTGATCCATCGTTATTGGCTGCGCACGCTCGGGATCGAGGGCGGCTATGTCATCGAGGCGGTTCCACCCGATAATTTGCGTGACTTCGTCCTGCGGCTGTCGCTGCGCGGCTTCGTCGGCGCCAACGTCACCATCCCGCACAAGGAAGGCGTGCTCGAGCTGTCGACGCCCGATGCCCGCGCGCGAGCGGTCGGTGCGGCCAACACGCTTTGGTTTGCAGACGGCGAGCTGCGCTCGACCAACACCGACGTCGAGGGCTTTATCGGCAATCTCGATGCCAGCGCGCCCGGCTGGGACGCAGCCGAAGAGGCGCTGGTGCTCGGCGCCGGCGGCTCCTCGCGCGCCATCGTGTTCGGGTTGCTTGAACGCGGCATCAAGCGCGTCCATCTCGCCAATCGCACCGTCGGCCGGGCCGAGATGCTTGCAAGGCAGTTCGGGCCGAAGGTGCATCCTGTTGCGTGGGATGGCATCGACCACATTCTGCCGCGTGCAAAACTTCTCGTGAACACGACCTCGCTCGGCATGCACGGTCAGCCTTCACTCGACCTTGAAGTGGCGCGCCTGCCGGATGGCGCCGTGATCGCCGATCTCGTCTATGTCCCGCTGGTGACGCCGCTGCTGGCGGCCGCACAGGCGCGCGGGTTGAAGACCGCCGACGGGCTCGGCATGCTGCTGCATCAGGCGGTCCGCGGCTTCGAGCTGTGGTTCGGCCAGCGGCCGCAGGTCACGGCCGAGCTGCGTGCGCTGGTCGAGGCCGATCTCACAAAGACTTGAGAGAATAGCGCGTAATCTCCGGAGTTCTATGTCCGTAGGGACAATAGGGCGCAATCGGAGACCATCATGTCTGTTCAACGTGCAACTTTCACACGTCCGCTCATCGCCGTCGCGATGGTGGCCGTCTCGACCCTCTCGGCCCTTGCGCAAAGGGCGCCGGTGCCGACGCGCGTGCGAGGCACGATCGAAAGCGTCAATGGCGACACGATGCAGGTCAAGGCGCGCAGCGGCGAGGATGTCAAGCTGCACATCGCCTCCGACGTGAACGTGTCGGGCATTACCAGGATTTCACTTGCCGACATCAAGCCCGGCTCCTTCGTCGGCGCCACCACCGTGCCGGGACCGGACGGAGGCGCGAACGCGGTCGAGGTGCACGTGTTTCCGGAGAGCATGCGCGGCACCGGCGAGGGCTCGCGACCCTATGACCTCAAGCCCAATTCCAGCATGACCAATGCGACCGTGTCGGAGAGCGTGGTCGGCAATGACGGCCATACGCTGCTGGTCAAGTACAAGGACGGCGAGAAGAAGGTGTTCGTCGCCGACAATACGCCGGTGGTGACCTTTGTCCCCGGCGACAGATCCGATCTGAAGGCCGGCGCCAAGGTGATCGCCTTCATGAAGCAGCTGCCGGACGGCTCATTCGAAACCAACCGCGTCAGCGTCGGCCGCGACGGCCTGACGCCGCCGATGTAAATGGAGAATAACAACATGTCGAAGAGAACCTGGATATCACGCCTCGGCGTGGCCGCGTTCGCCGCCTGCATCGTCACGTCATCCGCCCTGGCGCAGCAGACGCCGACGGTCCGCATCCGCGGCACCATCGAGAGCGTCGACGGCAACACGCTCGGCATCAAGACCCGCGAAGGAACCGACGTGAAGGTGCGCATGACCGACAACGTCGCCGTCTTCGCGGTGGTGAAGACGTCGTTGTCGGAGATCAAGGACGGCTCCTATATCGGCGTCACCGGCCTGCCCGAGCCCGACGGCACCCAGAAGGCGATCGCGGTGCACATCTTCCCCGAAAACCAGCGCGGCGCGGCCGAAGGTTTTCGTCCCTGGGACGCGCGCGCCAACTCGACCATGACCAACGCCACCGTGGCGCAGACGGTGAAGGGCACCGACGGCCAGAACATCACGGTCAAGTACAAGGACGGCGAGAAGAAAGTCGTGGTGCCGCCGGACACGTCGATCGTCACCTTCGTCGCCAGCGACAAATCCGAGCTCAAGCCCGGCGCCAAGCTGATCATTTTCGGCGCGGTGAAGAAGGACGATGGTTCGCTTGAGGCCAACCGGGTGAATGTCGGCCGCGACGGGGTGACGCCGCCGATGTGAGGGCGAACGCTGAAATCTTAGGGTGGGCAAAGGCGCGAAGCGCCGTGCCCACCCTACGATTTGCGAATTGGTGGGCACGCTTCGCTTTGCCCGCCCTACGGCACTGCCGCTGCGGTTCACATCGCGATGATATGTTCGTCGATTTCGTCAATCCGGTTGACGCCGCACAGGCCCATGGTGGTGAGCAGCTCCTTCTGGATGATGTCGATCGCCTTGGCGACGCCGGCCTGGCCGCCGGCGCCAAGGCCATAGGCGTAGGCGCGGCCGATCATGCAGGACTTCGCGCCGAGCGCGAGCGCGCGCATCACGTCCTGGCCGGAGCGGATGCCGCCGTCGAACATGATCTCCATCCTGTCACCGACCGCCTCGGCGATCTCGGGCAGCACCTCGATCGATGACGGCGCGCCGTCGAGCTGACGGCCGCCATGGTTCGAGACGACGAGAGCCTGCGCGCCGGTCTTGGCGGCTTCCTCGGCGTCCTCGACGTCCAGAATGCCCTTGATGATCAGCTTGCCCGGCCAGATGCTGCGGACCCACTCGACGTCCTTCCAGTTCAACGACGTGTCGAACTGCGAGGCGGTCCATTCGGCGAGGCGATTGAGGTCCTCGGTGTTCTTCACGTGGCCGGCGATGTTGCCGAAGGTACGGCGCTTGCCCCGCAGCACGCCGGAGACCCACGCGGGCTTTGTGGCGAAATCCAGAAATTTAGACATCGTCCACTCGGGGGGGATCGTCATGCCGTTCTTGATGTCCTGGTGGCGCTGGCCGATGACCTGGAGATCGACGGTCAGCACCAGCGCGGAGCATTTCGCCGCGATCGCGCGCTGGATCAACTCCTTGATGAAGCCGCGGTCCTTCATCACGTAGAGCTGGAACCAGAACGGCTTCTCGACATTGGCCGCGATGTCCTCGATCGAGCAGATCGACATCGTCGACTGCGTGAACGGGATACCGGCCGCTTGCGCGGCACGGCAGGCATGGATCTCGCCATCGCCATGCTGCATGCCGAGCAGGCCCACCGGCGCGAGGATTAGCGGCATGGTCGAGGGCTCGCCGAGGATCGTGGTCGCGGTGTCGCGTTTGGAGACGTCGACCAGAATGCGCTGGCGGAACTTGATCGCCTGCATGTCTTCGCGGTTGGCGCGCAGCGTTTCCTCGGCGTAGGAGCCGCGGTCGCAATAATCGAAGAACGCCTTCGGCACGCGGCGCTGATGCAGTGTGCGAAGATCGTCGATACAGGTGATGTGCTTCATGAACGTTTCCCGGCCCGTCTTGTCGGAAGAGTCTTGTATGGGAAGACTCTTGCATCGGAAGATCGAGGGGTCATCTAGCATGGTTGGATGCACAGCCAAATCGTTTGCAAATCCTTTGTGGAGAGGAGGGCGCCATGACCAGGCCGCACACCGGACCGACGCCGGAGGAGATCAAGGAGAAGCATGATCTCGAGGAAGCGCTGGAGGAGGGTCTGGAAGAGACCTTTCCGGGCTCCGATCCCGTCAGTGTCACCCAGCCGGCGCCGAGCCGCGCCGACGGCCATGTGAAGCGCTCGGACTAGGTGCCGGTTCCGCCCTGTTCCAGTATCTTCAACGGAATATAATGTTAACAAGACGTTATCGGGGCCGGGAGCCGCCCGGTTCCGTAATGATTCATCATATTTTTTGAAGCCAAGTTAGCCGTGATGGCTCTATAAGACCTCAGCAAATCAGGGATGCGGGTCCCGCTTGGGCACCCGGAGGTTGCGCTGGGGATCCCTGGTTGTTGCGTGGGGGACGATATGAGCCGCAAATATTTCGGGACGGACGGGATCCGGGGCCGCGCCAACGGACTGATCACGCCGGAGCTCGCGCTCAAGGTCGGCCAGGCCGCAGGCCTGGCGTTTCAGCGCGGTGACCACCGCCACAGGGTCGTGATCGGCAAGGACACCCGCCTGTCCGGCTACATGATCGAATACGCGATGGTCGCGGGCTTCACTTCGGTCGGCATGGACGTGCTGCTGGTCGGCCCGATGCCGACGCCCGCGGTCGCGATGCTGACCAAGTCGATGCGCGCCGATCTCGGCGTGATGATCTCCGCCTCGCATAATCTGTTCGAGGACAACGGCATCAAGCTGTTCGGGCCGCAGGGCTTCAAGCTCTCCGACGACGTCGAGAAGCAGATCGAGCAGCTGCTCGATGAGCCCATCGACAAGCGTCTCGCCCAGAGCGCCAGTCTCGGCCGCGCCCGCCGCATCGACGGCGTGCATGACCGCTACATCGAATTCGCCAAGCGCACGCTGCCGCGCGATCTGTCACTCGACGGCCTGCGCGTCGTGGTCGATTGCGCCAATGGCGCCGCCTACAAGGTGGTGCCGGAAGCGCTGTGGGAGCTGGGCGCCGACGTGATCCCGATCGGGGTCGAGCCCGACGGTTTCAACATCAACAAGGAATGCGGCTCCACCTCGCCGGAAGCGCTGTCGAAGAAGGTGCGCGAGATGCGCGCCGACATCGGTATCGCGCTCGACGGTGACGCCGATCGCGTCATCCTGGTCGACGAGCGCGGCCACATCGTCGACGGCGACCAGCTGCTCGCGGTTATCGCGCAGAGCTGGAAGGAAGACGGTCGGCTGTCGCGATCGGGCATCGTCGCCACCGTGATGTCGAACCTCGGGCTCGAGCGCTTCCTTAATGCGCAGGGGCTCGATCTCGTGCGCACGCCGGTCGGCGATCGCTACGTGCTCGAGCAGATGCTGAACGGCGGCTACAATCTCGGTGGCGAGCAGTCCGGCCACATCATCCTGTCCGACTACGCCACCACCGGGGACGGCTTCGTGGCCGCATTGCAGGTGCTTGCCGTGGTGCAGAAGCTGCGCCGGCCGGTGTCGGAAGTCTGCCACCGTTTCGATCCGCTGCCGCAGATCCTGAAGAACGTCCGTCACAAGGGCGGCAAGCCGCTCGACAATTCCGACGTCAAATCGGCGATCTCCGACGGCGAGCAGCGGCTCAACGGCCACGGCCGCCTGCTGATCCGCTCCTCCGGCACCGAGCCGGTGATCCGCGTCATGGGCGAGGGCGAGGATCGCATCCTGGTCGAGGACGTCGTCGATACCATCGTCTCGGCGCTCGGGAACGCCGCGGCCTGAACTCGCAGCCATCCTTCGAGATGCCCGCTTTCGCGGGCTCCTCAGGATGAGGTTTTGTTTCCAGGCGAAGACGTAGACCCTCATGGTGAGGAGCCCGCCACAGGCGGGCGTCTCGAACCATGCAGGCCGCAGTTTGGCCGCGAAATCTGGCGAAGCGCATTCCAGCCATGGGCGTTTGGCGGTGGATCGGTCGCCGCGCGCATCGTAACTAGCTTGTCGCGGCAATCTGCCGCGCCCGCCGGGATGCTCCAGTGAACAAGCCTGTCGTCGTCTCAGAGGAAACACTGACGGAGCCCGTCCTCGTCAGCGACGTCGCACCCGGCGCCAAAAGTGCCGCGGGGCCGGCCTATGTCGTGCTGGCCGGCATCAGCTTCTCGCACTTCCTCAACGACACCATGCAGTCGCTGATCGCTTCGGTGTATCCGATCCTGAAGGACACCTACGCGCTCGACTTCGCGCAGATCGGCATGATCACGCTGGCCTTCCAGTTCACGGCCTCGCTGCTCCAGCCGGTGGTCGGCCACTACACCGACAAGAAGGCGCAGCCCTATTCGCTGTCGATCGGCATGGCCTCGACCTTCTTCGGTCTGTTGCTGCTCAGTGCCGCCCACCAATATCTGGTCATCCTCGTCGCCGCCGCTCTGGTCGGCCTCGGCTCGGCGGTGTTTCACCCGGAGTCGGCGCGCATCGCGCGGCTCGCCTCCGGCGGCCGTTACGGTTTTGCGCAATCGGTGTTCCAGCTCGGCGGCAGTTTTGGCACCTCGATGGGACCGGTGCTCGCCGCGCTCATCGTCGTGCCGTTCGGGCAGGGCAGCATCGCCTGGTTCTCCTCGATCGCCTTCCTCGCGATCCTCATCCTCTGGCGCATCGGCCGCTGGTACGAACCGCAGATCAAGGCGAAGAAGGCGGTGGTGGATCAAGCCCATCCCGACGCGCCGAATTCGCGTCGCGTCGTCGTTGCGCTCCTCGTGCTGGTCGCGCTGCTGTTCTCGAAGCAGCTCTACGTCTCGAGCCTGTCGAGCTACTACATCTTCTATCTGATCGACCGCTTCGGCGTATCGACGCAAGCCGCGCAGATGTATCTCTTCATTTTCCTCGCAGCGAACGCGGTCGGCGCTTTTCTCGGTGGTCCCCTGGGCGATCGCTTCGGCCGCAAGATCGTGATCTGGATCTCGATCCTGGGGGCGCTGCCGTTCACGCTGGCGCTGCCCTATGCCGGGCTCTATGCGAGCGCGGTGCTGTCCGTGCTCATCGGCCTGATCATCTCCTCGACGACGTCGTCGATCATCGTGTTCGCGCAGGAGCTGGTACCGCACCGCTTCGGCATGATCTCCGGCGTATTCTTCGGTGTCGCCTTCGGCATCGGCGGCCTGGGCGCCGCCGTGCTCGGCAAGCTCGCCGACCACACCTCGATCGCGTTCGTCTACCAGGTTTGCGCCTATCTGCCGGCGATCGGCCTGCTTGCGGTATTCCTGCCCAAGCTGCCGCGGCACGCGCGTTAACATATCCTGACTTGCTGCAACGCGGCTTCATACATCGTTAGGAAATGCGGCGACGGCGTCGCATTTGGCGCTGCATTTTTGCAACGCTCGCGACGCCCGCGCGTGCGAGTTGAGAAAAAATCAACCTTAAAAATTAGGGTTAAGTGGCGCTTAAGCATTTGCTGGCATCGTCCGGGCCGTGAGTTTCCAGAACGTGAGGCGCCGTATTGCCTCACCGGCCAAAAGGACGAAGCCAATGCGTAGCGTTAAGTCTCTCCTTGCCGCGGGTGCGGCAACCCTGATCTCCTCGATGGCGTTCGCCGCCGACATGCCGATCGCGGCGCCCCCTCCGATGTACGCGCCCCCGGCTCCGCCCGCCGACTTCGGTGGCTGGTACCTGCGCGGCGACGTCGGCTTCAGCAATCAGAAGACGAGCGATCTCCACTACGGTCGCGAGTCCGCCTATTCGCAGCTCACCTCGTTCAATCAGCAGTCGTCGTTCGACACCGCCGGCATCTTTGGCCTCGGCGCGGGTTACCGGTTCAACAATTGGTTCCGCGCGGACGTGACCGGGCAGTATCGCGGCAATTCGAATTTCAAGGGAACGGATCGTTTCACCGGAACCGCGGGCGGCGTGCCCTACAGCGGGATCGATAATTACAGCGCATCCAAGTCCGAATGGCTGGTCTTGGCGAACGCGTATGTCGACCTGGGCACCTGGTGGTGCATCACGCCGTTCATCGGTGCCGGCGTTGGCGGCGCACGCGTCTCCATCTCGAACTTTACCGATACCGGCATCAACGATCTTGCGTTCTCGACGGCGAGCTTCTCGAGCGCACCAGCCGGTTCGAAGTGGAACCTGGCGTGGGCTGCCCATGCGGGTCTCGCGTACAAGGTCAATCCCAACCTCGTTCTCGAACTGGCCTACAGCTATGTCGATATGGGTGAGGGGCAAACCGGTGTCTTGTCGACCTACACCGGGGCAACCACCGGCAACGTTTTCAAGTTCAAGGACATTACCTCGCACGACCTGAAGCTCGGCGTGCGCTGGAATCTCGACAGCCCGCCGGCCTACATGCCGCCGCTCGTCACCAAGGGCTGATCGTCAGCCTCATCGCTTAATCTCTCTTAACGGCGCGGGATCATCCCGCGCCGTTTTGCTTTGCGTATTTTTCATGGCGGGCGGCGACGAAAGCCTCCGGCGCAACCATTGGTTAAGGTTAACGGGCCATGATCACGAGCGAAAGTTCGAGTTCGATGGAGCGTTCGATGCGTAGGCTTTTGTTGGCGGTGGCGATGTTGGGGACGGTCTCTGCGGCGCACGCGGCCGATCTCTCCGATCTTCCCATCCTCCGAGGCAGCTTCACCGACGGGCTGTCAAAGACGTCCCACAACTGGGACGGTTTTTATGTTGGCGGCCAGTTCGGGTTTGCCACGACCGATGTTGATTTCAGTCATGCTCCGAAGACGATGACCGACTTCATGCTTCGCAACAGCATCCTTGAGGCGCCAGTCGGCGGCTGGTCGCTGCTGCCGAGTAACCACGTGCAGTCGACCGGGTTTGGCGCCTATGTCGGCCGCAATTGGCAGCTCTACGATGCAGTGTTCGGCGTCGAGGCCAATTACAGCTACATGAAGAATATATCGAGCTCGGCAAGTGATTCCATGACACGCATTCTCGACGGTGAGACGGCGCCAACGGGCCATACCTATACCTACGTCACTTCACTCGGTGGTGGTGCTGCGCTAAAGCTGAAGGATTACGCCACCTTCCGCGGTCGGGTCGGTTGGGACGGCGGCGACTTCATGCCCTATGCCTTCGCCGGTCTGGCGATTGGGCGCGCTGAAGTTTCGCGATTCGCGACGGTGTCCTACATCAAGCATGACGACTATGACGAGTCGATTGTCCTGGGCGGTGTTACGGCGACGATCCATCGACAGGACACGATTGACACGGGTACGTTTAACAAGACTGAGCTGCGCACCAACAGCTTCATGTACGGATGGACGGCCGGTATCGGTGTCGAGTACGCGATCTGCAACAACATCCTGGTTCGCGGCGAATGGGAGCATGTCGGCTTCTCGGACGTGAAGGACATCACTGTCGGCCTGAATAACTTCCGCGTCGGCATTGGCTACCAGTTCTGAGTCGCCCGCTTCCTGTTGACAGATTCCTTCCGTCCTGATGCTCTGTCGCCGAATGCGCGGGGGCACCGATGCGGATCTACGGCGATAGCAATTCCGGCAATTGTCTGAAGGTGAAGTGGGTCTGCGACAAGCTCGCGGTGCTCTACGAGTGGATCGAGATCGACACCCGCAAGGGCGAGACCCGTACGCCGCAATTCCTCCAGATGAACGGTGCCGGCCAGGTGCCCACCGTCGCTCTCGACGACGGTCGCACGCTGGCGCAGTCCAATGCCATCATCCGCTATCTCGCGCGCGACAGTGCGCTCATTCCGGGCGACGCCTTCACTGCCGCCAAGATGGACGAATGGCTGTTCTGGGAACAATACAGCCACGAGCCCTATATCGCGGTGTGCCGCTTCCAGCTCGTCTATCTCGGCAAGGACGCCTCCGAGCTCGATCCTGAAAAGGTCAAGCGCGGCTACGCGGCGCTCGATCGCATGGAGCAGCATCTGGCGGCAAACCGCTTCTTCGCCGGTGATGACGTTTCGCTTGCCGACGTCTCGCTGCTTGCCTATACGCGCGTCGCGCATGAAGGCGGCTTCGATCTCGGTCGCTATGCCGCCATCCGCCGCTGGATCGGCGAAGCCGAGACCTTTCTCGGGCTACCCAAGGTGCGTTAGGCGCGCTTGAGGCAGGAGTAACTTTATGAACGCCGAATCTGTCTCCATTCGTCCCGCGCGCCGCGAAGATGTTGCTGCGATCGTGACGATGCTCGCCGACGATCATCTCGGGAGCGCACGCGAGCGCGTGGAAGACCCGTTGCATGCGTCCTATTACGAGGCATTCGCGCGGGTCGAGCGCGATCAAAATATCCAGCTTGTGGTTGTCGAGAGTGAGGGCAGGGTGGTCGGCTGCCTGCAGCTCGCGATCCTGCCGGGTCTCAGCTCGCAAGGCGGCTTGCGCGGTCTGCTCGAAGACGTCCGCGTCGCTTCCGATTGCCGCAGCCGCGGCATCGGCGAGCAATTGGTGCAATGGGCGGTGACGGAAGCGAAAGCGCGCGGTTGCAATCTCGTCGAACTGCTGACGCATCAGACGCGAACAGATGCGCAGCGCTTCTACAAGCGGCTTGGGTTCACGGCGAGTCACGTCGGCATGACTGTCCGCTTTTGACGCAGCACGCTATGAGCCTTGCGCGATCAGCGAAATCGGATCGCGCGTACGTTCATATTAAGAGCTGATAAACCACCGTCACGGCGTTCACGTTGGTGAAGGAACGAACGGTGCTACGGGACGTCGAAACCGGGCTCGATCGGTTCGGGGATTTCGATGACAAGCTATTCGATGATCAAGGTCGGCAACGACTACGTCGTGCAGGCCAATGACAAATGCATTTTGAAAGTCGGCAGCCGCCGCCGCGCCGCGCAATTGATCAGCGATGCCACGGGCTTGCTGAACGCGCTGGCGGTGGTCGATTCCCCCAAGATCGCACCGGAGGCGCCATCACCCGCGCGTGAGGCGCCGGAACTTCCTTGACTGGTCTTCCCGATTCCCGTATCAGCCGCGGCGGGACACCTCCCCCCAACGGGAGGCTTACTATCTGGAAGGGTAGACGATGACTGTAGCGAAGCCCGCTTCGCGGCCGAACATGCCGCATTTTTCCTCCGGCCCCTGCGCCAAGCGCCCCGGATGGAATGCCCAAAATCTCAAGGACGCAGCGCTCGGCCGTTCGCATCGCGCGAAGGTCGGCAAGACCAAGCTCAAGCTAGCGATCGATTTGACGCGCGAAGTGCTCGAAGTGCCCGCTGATTATCGCATCGGCATCGTGCCGGCCTCCGATACCGGCGCGGTCGAGATGGCGCTGTGGTCGATGCTGGGTGCGCGGCCCGTCACCACGCTCGCCTGGGAATCCTTTGGCGAGGGCTGGGTCAGCGACATCGTCAAGGAATTGAAGCTCAAGGACGTCACCAAGCTCAACGCGGCTTACGGTGAGATCCCCGACCTCTCCAAGGTCGATCCGAAGTCCGACGTCGTCTTCACCTGGAACGGCACCACCTCGGGCGTGCGCGTGCCGAACGCCGACTGGATCAGCGCGACCCGCGAAGGCCTGACCATCTGCGACGCCACCTCGGCCGCGTTCGCGCAACCCCTCGACTGGGCCAAGCTCGACGTCGTCACCTTCTCCTGGCAGAAGGCGCTCGGCGGCGAAGCCGCGCATGGCATGCTGATCCTGTCGCCCCGCGCGGTGGAGCGGCTCGAAACCTACAAGCCGGCCTGGCCGCTGCCGAAGATTTTCCGCATGACCAAGGGCGGCAAGATCAACGAAGGCATTTTCGTCGGCGAGACCATCAACACGCCGTCGATGCTCTGCGTCGAGGATTATCTCGACGCACTGAACTGGGCCAAGTCGATCGGCGGCCTGAAGGCGTTGATCGCGCGCGCCGACGCCAACACCAAGGTGCTCGCCGACTGGAAGGCTAAGACGCCCTGGATCGACTTCCTCGCCAAGGACGCCGCAATCCGCTCCAACACTTCGGTGTGCCTGAAGTTCACCGATCCCGCGATCACCTCACTCTCCGAGGACGCGCAGGCCGAGTTCAGCAAGAAGCTGGTGGCGCTGGTCGAGAAAGAGGGCGCGGGCTACGACTTCGCCTACTATCGCGATGCGCCCGCCGGCCTGCGTATCTGGTGCGGCGCCACCGTCGAGGCCAGTGATGTCGCGCTGCTGACCCAGTGGATCGACTGGGCCTTCGCCGAGACCAAGGCCGCGCTCGCCAAGGCGGCGTAGTTTTTACCTCTCCCCGTTCTTACGGGGAGAGGTCGGGTCGCGCAGCGATCCGGGTGAGGGGCTCTCTCCGCGAGCACCTCGCCTGTGGCTGCCCCTCACCCCGACCCTCTCCCCGTAAGAACGGGGAGAGGGAGAGCAAAGAGCTTCCGAGCAATTCCCCATTCCGGCCCTCAGGCCGATCTCCCTCTAGGGACGGCGAAGGACACATCTCCATGACCAAACCCAAAGTTCTCATTTCCGACGCGCTCTCTCCCGCTGCCGTGCAGATCTTCAAAGACCGCGGCGTCGAGGTCGACTTCCAGCCCAATCTCGGCAAGGACAAGGACAAGCTCGCCGAGATCATCGGCAATTACGACGGCCTCGCGATCCGCTCCGCGACCAAGGCGACCGCGAAGATCCTCGAGAAGGCGACCAACCTCAAGGTGATCGGCCGCGCCGGCATCGGCGTCGACAACGTCGAGATTCCTGCCGCCACGGCCAAGGGTATCATCGTGATGAACACGCCGTTCGGCAATTCGATCACGACCGCCGAGCACGCCATCACCCTGATGCTGGCGCTGGCGCGCGAGATTCCGCAGGCGGACGCTTCGACCCAGGCCGGCAAGTGGGAGAAGAACCGCTTCATGGGCGTCGAGATCACCGGCAAGGTGCTCGGAGTCGTCGGCTGCGGCAACATCGGCTCGATCGTCGCCGACCGCGCGCTCGGCCTGCGCATGAAGGTGATCGCGTTCGATCCGTTCCTGTCGCCGGAGCGCGCCAGGGACATCGGCGTCGAGAAGGTCGAGCTCGACGACCTCTTCAAGCGCGCCGACTTCATCACCCTGCACACCCCGCTCACCGAGAAGACCAGGAACATCATCGACGCAGCCGCGATCGCCAAGATGAAGAAGGGCGTGCGCCTGATCAACTGCGCCCGCGGCGGTCTCGTCGACGAGCAGGCCGTGGTCAACGCTTTGAATTCCAAGCACATCGCCGGCGCCGCTTTCGACGTCTTTGTCGAGGAGCCCGCCACCGCGAATGTGCTGTTCGGTCATCCCAACGTGATCTGCACGCCGCATCTCGGCGCGTCCACCACCGAGGCGCAGGAGAACGTCGCGCTCCAGGTTGCCGAGCAGATGTCGGATTACCTGCTCACCGGCGCGATCTCGAATGCCGTCAACTTCCCCTCGATCACGGCGGAAGAGGCGCCGAAGCTGAAGCCGTTCATCGCGCTCGCTGAAAAGCTCGGTTCGTTCGCGGGACAGCTCACCGAGAGCGGCATCCTCAAGGTCGAGATCACCTATGAGGGCCACGTGGCCGAGATGAAGATCAAGGCGATCACCTCCGCCGTGCTGTCGGGCCTGCTGCGGCCGATGCTGGGTGAGGTCAACGTCGTCTCCGCGCCCGTCGTCGCCAAGGAGCGCGGCATGGTGGTGGACGAGATCGTCCGCGCCGCCCAGAGTGACTATGAAAGCCTGATCACCGTCACCGTCACCACCGAGCGGCAGGAGCGGTGGGTCTCGGGCACGGTCTATGCCGACGGCAAGCCGCGCCTGGTCGACATCAAGGGCATCCGCGTCGACGCTGAATTTGGCAAGTCGATGATCTACGTGACCAACGAGGACAAGCCGGGTTTCATAGGCAAGTTCGCGAGCCTGCTCGGCGATGCCAAGATCAACATCGCGACCTTCCATCTTGGCCGCGTTGCGCCGGGCTCCGATGCCATCGCGCTGATCGAGGTCGACGGCGCGGTGCCGGCCGATCTGCTTGCCAAGGTGCAGGCTCTGCCGCAGGTCAAGCAGGTCAAGGCGCTGACGTTCTGATCCGCCGACATATTCCGACCCGCGGAACAACGCCGCCCTCTCGCGAGGGCGGCGTTTTTATTTCTCCCGCGACCGCCGGACATTGTGTACCAATGGCGCCGAGAAACCTCGACCGATGCTCCGGTCAAAATCGTTCGAAAGGGAGAAAACAATGCGTGAAGCCGTCATCGTTTCCTATGCACGCACGGGCCTCGCGAAATCCGGCCGCGGCGGGTTCAACATCACCCCGCCGATGTCGCTCGCGGCCCACGCCATTCACCACGCAGTCGACCGCGCCGGCGTCGAGAAGGACTATGTCGAGGATTGCTATCTCGGCAATTGCGCTCATGGCGCGCCGAACATCGGCCGCCAGGCCGCGCTGCTGGCGGGAATGCCGAAATCGACCGGGGGCGTCTCGGTGAACCGGTTCTGCTCGTCCGGTCTCCAGACCATCGCGATGGCCGCCAACTCGATCCGCTCGGACGGTTCCGACTGCATCGTCGCAGGCGGCGTCGAGAGCATCTCGATGCCGGGCGGCGGCACGCCGAAGGAATCGATCGATCCCGAACTGCTCAAGACGGCACCGGCGATCTTCATGGCGATGATTGACACCGCCGATATCGTCGCCGAGCGCTACAATCTCAGCCGTGAATATCAGGACGAGTATTCGCTGGAGTCGCAGCGCCGCATGGCCGCCGCGCAGCAGGCCGGCAAGTTCAAGGACGAGATCGTCCCGATGAAGACTAAGATGAAGGTGGTCGACAAGGCGACCAAGGCCGAGTCGATCGTCGATTACGTCGTCGACCGCGACGAGTGCAACCGGCCCGAGACCACGCTGGAAGGTCTCGCCAAGCTCGAGCCCGTCAGGGGCCCCGGCAAGTTCGTCACGGCCGGCAACGCCAGCCAGCTGTCGGACGGCGCCGCGGCCGTGGTGCTGATGGAAGCCAAGGACGCGGAGAAGCGCGGCCTCAATCCCATGGGCCGCTTCGTCGCCTGGGCGGCCGCGGGTTGCGAGCCGGACGAGATGGGCATCGGCCCGATCTTTGCCGTGCCGAAGCTGTTGAAGCGTCATGGCCTGAAGATCGACGACATCGATCTCTGGGAGCTCAATGAAGCCTTCGCCAGCCAGTGTCTCTATTCGCGCGACAAGCTCGGCATCGATCCCGCCAAGTACAATGTCAACGGCGGATCGATCGCGATCGGCCATCCGTTCGGCATGACCGGCGCGCGGCTCACCGGCCACATCCTCCAGGAGGGCAAGCGCCGCAAGGCGAAGTGGGGCGTCGTGACGATGTGCATCGGCGGCGGCCAGGGCGGCGCGGGACTGTTCGAAATCTACAGCTGAGATCGAGCCTCATGAATGCGGAAGGCACGGCGTCGCAAGCGCCGTGCCTTGTTGTTTGAGCACCAGGTCAGGCGTGTACTCTTTGGGTCATCGGTTTTGTGGGATGAAGCGGCTGAAGGATGGTAGTCTAAGACAAAGCTTGATGATGAGGGGAAGCGCGAGGACCGGGATGACGCACGCAGCGACATAATCTTCCGCCAGCGACGGCAGACCGAAGCTCGCCGCTGCCCACACGAGCGTGACGTTGCGGTTTCCGCTCACGAGACCGATGGTACCGGCGGTTTGCCACCCCAGTCTCGCGAACGTCATGGCAGCGAGGACGCACAGACCGAAATTGAACACGATCGCCGCGGCGAGCATCACGTCGAAACGCAGGGCGTTGCTGGTCCATTGCGCCCGTATGCCTTGCGAGGTGGCAAGCCCCACGATCATGAGCCCGACAACGGCGATCCCGGTGGCGGCGCTTTGATCGGGCAGAACAGGAATCACATGACGACGAAACCTCATGGCTAAGAAGGCCACCAGGCCTGCAGCGCCGATAATGCTGAAGAGCCGGATCGCCAGCCTGCCCATGTCGAATGCAATTCCAAGTCCGAGCACCGTGGCAAAACTCGGAATCGAGATCGGCGTGAGCAAGGTCAGTGCGATGGAAACGAGCAGTGCGAGACGTGGTCGCAAACCGAGCATTCCGGCGATCGCAGCGGCGCTTCCGACCGGCGGCGCCAGCAATGAAAGCAGAACGCCGGCCCGCAGCGCAGGATCAAGCGGAGCAAAGGACAGCAGAATCGCAGCAGCGAATGGCAGCACCAGGCCAACCCAGGCAAGCACCACGCCCATCAGGAGCGGACGAATGCTGGCTTCAGAGGGGGCAAGACCCGCCGTAAGAAACGAGCCCAGCGTCAGAAGAAATGCCGAAAAAGGCAAAAGATCGTAGCCGAGATGAGCGAAGGGAGTGATCACCAGCCCTGCGCAAAGCGAGATCACCAGGAGCATGGGTCCTTGTCCGCCAAGCGTGGACAATATCCGGCCAACGTACATATCAGCTCCTCTGGACTTACGCATCAACGACGATGCGTCTTCAGATTTCAGTCATGTCGGCCGCCATTGCGAACGTCAGAAGAATCCGGCGCTCAAATCCAGGCCGTAGGTTCGTGAGAGCACGAACACAAAGGCGCACGCTGCGCACAACAGGAGGGCGTGCTTCGCCAATTCGGCACCGATGACCGAGAGGACCGTGCGGGAAATCGTGCGTATGATTGCTGGCATGTTGCCTCCTGGTTTTTCAAATCCCATGAACCGGCTGCATGTGGCGGCCGTCAGTCGGTGTGCGAAGCGAGGATCAGGGGCGGATCACCTGGCTCGGTCGACGCGCGCTGAATCAGGATCGCGCCGATCACGTGAACGAGGCCGAATCCCAGCAGAACGAGGATCATCAGGCGCGTCTCGCCGCCTGTTCGCTTTCTGTCGTGCGATGCCGGAGATCTGGCCCGAATTGGAGACGCAGCACGGTTGTGATTGTTCACGATTGTCCTCATATGCTTTGCTGTCGCTCGTCCCGATCGCCTACGGCGCCGGCGGGTTCGAAATGTAGTGGGTAACGAAATCGTCGGAGGCGAGGTTGGCTTGGCGCTCTCGGGGCGCCTTGCTCATTGCCGCGAAGGCAATCACCAGCGCCAGGAGCGAGCCATAGAAGGCGACCACTCCAAGTCTCCACATCGCAACCAATCGCTGTTCTTGGTCGGACGCGAGAAACCTCTGCGATTGTCTTCCCTGCTGTGCGATGTCGGTCAATGCGACCTCCTGTTTGATGGCTGTTGTGATGCCGGCGTGCGATCAGTCGCCTCCGAAAAGGAGCGGTGCGACGGGCGGCGCCGACTGCGAAGCGGCCCTGAGTGTCGGGTGTGCAAAGGTCGTCAACGCTGCGTCGAATCCGGCGAGAACCACGAACAAGCCAACGACGATCATGATGAGGTGATGCGCGCGCACGCTGACTTCCGGATGAAATTGCTCCGCGTCGATCAACCAACCGGCATCTCGTCGCGATGCGATCTGAACCCACTGTCGTCGTCGCCGGCGTCACTCGGCCGTCACTGCAGCGTTAATATTGTTCGCTAAGGCGGCAATTCGTGTAGGATGTATATCCGTGAGCGCATCTGCTTATTTTTGAGGCGGAATGACCGAAACTGCACCCGCGCCCAGCCCAAGTTTTACTCTCGCACTTCTTGGACGTTTTGAACTGATCGGGCCGGACGGTGCCGTCAGCTTACCGAACAAGAAGCTCGCGGGATTGCTGGCCTATCTGGCCTACACGGCACCTCAGCCTCAGCACCGCGAAAAACTCTCGACCTTGCTGTGGGGATCGCACTTCGAAGCGCAGGCGAAGCAAAACCTGCGACAGGCCCTGTTCAAGCTGCGTCAAGTTCTTGGTCAGAGTGCTCTCAGGAGTGACGGCGAATTCATTTCGTTGAATGCCGTTGTGATCACCTGCGATGTGCCGCAATTCGAGCGGCTTGTCAGAAAGGGCAGCCGTGACGCGCTGACCGCGGCGGCAGATCTCTATCGCGGGCGCCTCGTCGATGACATCGCGGTCAACGCTGAGGGCTGGAGCGAGTGGGTGGCCGGCGAACGCGAGCGGTTATCGGAGCTGGCTGTCGGCGCGATGGTAGCGCTCGGCGACCAGGAACTGTCCGACGGACGTGCCGGCGATGCCCTGCTCGCCGGCCAGCGCGCCAATGCACTCAACAGCATGCGCGAGGATGCGCACCGCCTGATCATGCGCGCGTTGTCCGCGGCCGGCCGCAACGCCGAGGCGCTCAAATATTATCAGGCCGTCGTTGCCTTTCTGAAGCAAGAGCTCGGCACCGCGCCCGATGCCACAACCAGCGCGCTGGCTGCGGAATTGCGCAAGGTCCAGGAGCAGAAGATCGTTCTGCCGGCAGCGGAGCCGACGGCAGACCTTTCGCACCAGGCGGAGCACGTGTTCGGCAACGACAGGCCCTCCGTGGCGGTGCTTCCGTTCCGCAACATGGGTGATGAAACCGAACAGGACTACTTCGCCGATGGCGTCACTGCAGACATCATCACCGCTCTATCGCGCTTTCGCGAGCTGGTGGTGATCGCGGCCGGATCGAGCTTTGCCCTTCGGGACAAGGGAATGACCAGCCGGCAGATTGCGCAGCAACTCGGTGCGCAATACGTCCTGAGCGGTCATATTCGCAAGGCGGGCAACCGCATTCGCGTCTCGGCCGAGCTCACTCATACCGGAAGCGAGGCCCAGGTCTGGTCCAATCGCTACGATCGCCCCCTGGTCGACATCTTCGACCTGCAGGACGACGTCAGCAGCAGTGTTGCCGCAGTCGTCGATCCCGCCGTTCGTAGCGCCGAGATCGAACGCGCACGCCGCAAGCCGCCAACTGATCTTTCGGCCTATGATCTGTATTTGCGCGGCCTTCATCATTTATGGGGCGGCACCCGCGAAGGTATCGTCAAGGCCATCGATCTGCTTCGGCGGTCTCTGAGCCTCGATCAGGAGCGAACGGCGACGCTGGCGGCGCTGGCTTGGGGACTCGTGATGGCTCCGCCGCTCGGCGCCAACATGTCTGCGGATGCCGCGTCCGAGGCGGTCGGTCTGGCGCGCCGCGCCGTCGAGCAGGATAGTGGGGACGCTTTCGCCCACGCTGTCTATGGCTTCACGCTGTTTGGGCCCGCCGGCGACAACGATCAGGGGCGCATTCACGCCAGCGAAGCCGCAAGGCTCAATCCGAGTTCGGCTTTCGCATGGGGTGTACTCGGAATGATCGACAGCATGGGAGGCGATTATGCCAACGCACTCGCATGCCTGCATCGGTCTCTCGTCCTCAGCCCCGAGGACAGCATGCTCCATATGTGGATGACGGGACTGACCGCGTCCTACTTTGCCCTCGGGCAGTACGAGGAGGGCGTTGCCTGGGCGCGCAAGTCGGTTCGGCACAATCCGAGCAACGGCACCGGACATCGCATGCTCGCGGCCAACCTGGTCGGGGTCGGCCGGCTGGAGGAAGCCCGCGAGGTCACCCGGGTTCGCGATGCGGCACAAAAAACGACGATCCGCGATCTGCGCGCCATGCGCTTTTTCAAGCAGCACGAGGCGCTTGAACGCTACCTTTCGGCCCAGCAGATCGCCGGCGTGGCCGACTGAGCCTCAAGCGCCGAGTGCAACGAGCAGCGTGCGCACGGTCATGAAGACCAGGATGACCGAGCCGACGGTCCACAGCATTGCGCGAATGTCGTGAATTTGCCCGGTGAGATAGGCGAGAAAATGCAGCAGGCGTGAGGCAACGTAGCCGTAGAGCAGGCATTGCGCGAGAAGCAGCGACGGCTTTGTGAGAACATAAAGAAAGCCCGCGGCCAGGAAATACGGCAGGCTCTCGAGATCGTTCATCTGGATCCGGCGGATCCGCTCCACATCTTCGTTGGGAAGAAGCTGCGCCGGATCGGGTGCGGGATTCAGTGGTGTCTTCTTGATGTCCTCCGGCGAACGGTAGCCGCCCTGGGCCCTCACCATCCGGACCACGGTGAGCCACGACATCGCCACGGCCTTGAGGATGATCAAGCTGGCGGCAACGACATAGGTGGCGAAGAGGGGATCGTGAAGATTGATTCCGTCCAATTTGGTACCCCGCTCCGGCAGGGCCATACTACATGTCCGAGCGGGTTGCGCCACTACGTAAAGGCAGCCGCCAGTCCAGTCCCAGCCTGATCTCGCCTTATGCCTTCGCCAGCGCCGATCGGCCATCCGTTCGGCATGACCGGCGCGCGGCTCACCGGCCACATCCTCCAGGAAGGCAAGCGCCGCAAGGCGAAGTGGGGCGTCGTGACGATGTGCATCGGCGGCGGCCAGGGCGGCGCGGGACTGTTCGAAATCTACAGCTGAGATCGAGCCTCATGAATGCGGAAGGCACGGCGTCGCAAGCGCCGTGCCTTTTGCTTTCTGGCGTGTGCTTGGGGATACGCCCGCGGCAACTCAACCGTTCTTCTCGGGCGCGACAGGTCGGAACACCCACTCGCGCCAGACCACCAGCAACGCCGACATGATCACCGGGCCGAGAAACAAGCCCAGAAGGCCGAAGGCAGCCAAGCCTCCGAAGATCCCGACAAACGCGAACAGAAACGGCAGCCGCGCCGAGTCGCCGACCAGGGTCGGCCAGACGAAATGATCGCCGGCCAACATGACGATCGCGCCCCAGAAGAAGACGCCCGCGGCTGCGAAGCCGCTGCCTCCGCCAGAGACCAGCACCACCGCCGCAGCGGTGAAAGCGAGCCAGGCGCCGAACGGAAGCATGGCGAAGGCCGTGGTCAATATTGTGAATACGATGGCATGCGGCACGCCCGCGACGAAATAGGCCACGCCGATCAATAATCCCTCGCCTGCGGCGACCAGCACCGTACCGTTCACGGTGCCGCGGATCGCATCGACCATTTGCTCGGCGAGACCCTCTCCCGCCTCACCGAAAAGCCGATCGCAGGTTTCCAGCACGCGGTCCGAGATCGACCGGCCGTTGCGCAGCAAGACGAACAAGGCGATCAGCGAAAAGAACAGAAGAAACAGGCGATGAAGCAGCTGTCCGCCGAACGTTCGAAACAGTTCCGATGCGTTGTCTGCGTTGACGCTTTTCAGCCATGCGGTCGCGGCTTTGGGATCGGAAAGATTGCTGCGCCACCACTGCTCGATGCTCTCTGCGGCGATCGGAAGGCGGGCGAGCCAATCAGGCACTTCGATCCCGCTCTCTCCGGCCTGTTTCATCCAGCCCACGAGCAGATCGCCTTGCTGCGCGATCTGATAGACGGCAAGCGACATCGGCGTAAACAGGATGAGGGCGACGACGAGCGTGAAGACCAGCGGGGCCAGGCTGGAGCGGCCGGAGGTCACGCGTGCCGCAAACTTGGTGTAGAGCGGCCACAGGCTGGTTGCGAGTATCGCGGCCCAGATCACCGCGGGCAGAAAGCCCGCCGCCGTCCACAACGCGAGTGCGACCAGCGCAAGGGCAAGCACGACTCGGGCGTTCATGCGCGCGCCTGCGCCGGTAGGCAGCGGCTTTCGCTCAGTCGTGGTCGGGCCTCTGTCGCTCCGCACCGCCTCGCTCCGCTTGGGCGGACGCTGCTTCGATGCCACGGATTTCGCTCGTTCGGTCATTTGAAGTCGCTGGAGTGCGGAGCTGCAGTGTCGAACTGATCAGCAGGAGAAACGCTGGGTCCAGGCTTCAAGCCGCAACGAGGGGCTTCGGTTCCGCTCGGGAAGAAGTCGCAATGAGCTGGCGCCCTTCGCGGGGCGCGGCTCGGCCGAAGCCGCCCGTGCACCGCGGGCAGGAAATCGCGTTCGCCGCTTACGCCTGCGCCAGTGCCGGTGCGAACACCACCTCGATCAGCGAGCCGGAGTTCGCCGCGCTCTTGATGTTGAAGCGGGCGCGGTTGGCTTCGACCAGGGCCTTGGTCAGCGACAAGCTCAGCGCCGAACTGTCTTCGGCGTCGCCGGGCGGCGGCGTGCGGAACGGCTCCATCGCGGCGGCGACTTCGCGCTCGCTGAGGCCGTGACCGGTGTCGCGGATGCGAAGTGCGACCTCGCCGCGGTCGGTGAGCGCGGTCGAGACGATGACCTGGCCGCCGGCGCTGGCGAGCCGGATCGAGTTCGAGATCAGGTTCATGGTGATCTGCCGCATCGCGCGCGCATCCGCGCTCACCTGCGGCAGGGCATGGCCGAGCGAGGTGCGGATGATGATGCGCTCGCGATTGGCCTGCGGCTGCATCACCACCACGCAGGCCTCGACGAGATCGTTGAGGTTGAGGTTGGCGAAGTTGAGGTCGAGCTTGCCGGTCTCGATCCGCGACAGCTCGAGCAGGTCGTCGATGATGGCGATGACGCGCTCGCCGGAGGCGCGGATGTCCTTCATGTACTCGCCGTAGCGCTCGTTGCCGAGCGTGCCGAAGCGTTCCGAGATCATCACCTCCGAGAAGCCGATGATGGCGTTCAGCGGCGTGCGGATCTCGTGGCTGATCCGCGCCAGCATGTCGGCCTTGGCATTGGCCGCGCCGTCGACCAGACGTCGCGCCTGCGTCAGCTCGCTCTCGCCCTGCTTGCTGTGCGAGAGATCGCGGAACACGGCGAAGAAGTTCGGGCCGTCGGGCCGGGTGCGGCCCATGATCATCGCGAGCGGAATGACGCCGCCCTTCTTCTCGCGCCCCAGCACCTCGCGGCCGTGGTCGAGCAGGCTCGCGATGTCCTGGCTCTTGAGGTTTTCCAGATAGTCGATCACGACATGCTGGCTCTCCGGCGCGAACAGCGTCACCAGATTCTGCTGCATCAGCGTCTCGCCGTCATAGCCGAACAGCGCCTCGGCGCTGCGGTTGCAGGCGTGGATGTTGCCTTCGGCATCGAACATCACGATGCCCTCGGCCGTGGTGTCGAGGATCGCGGCGAGATCTTCCGCGGCCGCCTCGCCGGCGTCGGGCTCCGGCGCGGTGGGGAAGGTCTCGGGGACAATGGTCTCGGCGGTGACGGTCTCGGCGATGACGGGCGCAGCCTGCGGCAGCGCGCAGATCAGCGCATGCGCGCTCTCGCCGTCCCAGTCGATCGCGTGCAGATGCGCCTCGGTGGTCGGCAGCGGCGCTTCGCCATTGGCGAGCGTCGCGCTGATCGTGACAGGCGTGCCGGCTTGCGACGTGCTGCTGGCCGCGGACACGCCCGGCTCGACATAGAGCGCATCCAGCCCGCCGGCATTCTCCAGTGCGCTCAGGCTGGCATAGCCCATGCGCGCGAGAAACGCGGGGTTGGCGTAGAGCAGGCGGTCGAGCCGGTAGATCAGGATGCCGGTCGGCAGCAGGTCGAGCAGCGCGCGGTCGCGCGGGCTGTGGCCGTGCGCGGGCGGCGCGGGCGCGGTCAGCCATTCGGCCGGCGCGTGCGGCGTCTCAGGCTCGGGCTCCGGCGTCGCCGCCTCAGGCGTGATCTCGGCATCCGGCGGCTCGGACGATGCCGCGATGGTTTCCTTGTCGCGTTCGAGGCGCTCGGACAATTGGCGGGCGAGCTCGTTGAACGCGCTGTTCTCGACCGGCGTCAGCGTCGGCGATCGCGTGTCGCCGGGCGCTCGGAACGGCAGGACATTGGGAGGCGTTTCCACTGGCGGTTCCGGATCGGTTGGATGTGAATTCGCGTCGGGTGTGGGTTCGGGCAGTTCAGCTTCAGGCTCAGGTGCGGGCGGCTCGATCGGCGGAGGCGGCGGCTCTGGCTCGGGCTCCGGCTCGACCACATTGGCGGACAGGCTTTGCGGCGCCGCCGGTTCGGCCAAAAGCTCAAAACGCCTGAGCGCATCGAGCCGGTTGAGGCCGTCGAGATCGCGGCAGACGCCAAATCCCCTGAAGCCCGCGAAATTGCGCTCGCCGTCATAAACCGGAATTCCGGCAAGCTCGACCGGCAGATGCTCGCCGCCATCGGCCGGCCAGTTCACGGTGATCCCGGCCCAGGTGTCCTTGCTCGCAAGCGCCTGCGCCACGCGGCTCTCAGGATCGAGCGCGAAGGCGTCGGCGATCTCGCGCCAGGGGCGGTCGAAGCCGGCGGCGGTGCGCGCACCGATCAGGTGGATGAATTCGTCGGACAGAAGCACAAAGCGGCCCTCTGCATCCGCCTTCCAGAGGAAGCGCAGCGGATGCTGACGCGGTGCGGGCGGCTCTTCGTGGCCCGACGGCGGCTCGACCATGCCGGTTACGGTCGGCGCGGCCTGCGGCGACACCATGGCTTCGGCCGAGTTTTCAACCGGAGTCTTCGGTTCGACCTCGGCGCGCGCTTCGGCCGCTTGCTCGACGGCTTGCTGGATCGAGACGATCTCGGTCGCCGGCTCGCTTACGGGCGGTTCGTGCGCGATCGTTGCTTGCGGCGCGTCGACCGGCTCGGCGAAGGCGTCGAACAGCGCGATCTCTGATGGCGCCTCGTGCGACGGCGCCGCTTGCACATCCTGCGGTACGGCGGCTGGAGCAGCGGACGGCGCAGCCTCATGCTGAGCGATGTCTTCTCGGGCGATCTCTTCGCGCGCGACCTCTTCGGCGGCCTCGGACTCGACCTCATCAGTCGCAGCCGCCGCCTGCTGCACGGCAGGCTCGATCAGCGCGACCAGGCCGACATCGGCCCCGCTGCCGACCCGCTGCAGCACCATCTGGCCGATGCCGATCGGCGTCTCGGCGCGGCCAAGGCTGAGCGCATCGCTGCGCGCCTGTTCGAGGCCGCCCTCGGTGAGATCGCGGAAGCCGAGCAGGGTGCGGGCCGTTTCGCTGGCCCCGACGAACAGGCCGTCGGGTGCGAACGCCGCCATCGGCGTCTTGGCGCCGTCGACCAGACGAAGCAGCCGCTCGACCAGCGGCATGGTGCGCAAGCCGGGGTCCATCGCGGTGACCAGCACGGCGCGGCCGCCATCGGCGAAGTCGAGCCGGGCGCAGGCGCAGGTCATCAGAGTGCCCAACCGCGCGCCGAAGCCGCGCAGCCGTTCGAGCCGGATCGCGCCGTTCGGAGGCAGCCGGCCGGCAAGCCGGATGATCTGGCGGCGGTGGCTGTCGGCGGGCCCGAAGGTCTTGTCTGCGAGCGCCGTGGCATGGGCCGCGCCGAACAGTCTTGCCCCGACCGGATTGGCCCAGAGCACGCGCGTGCCGTCGATCGACCACAGCCAGACGGGCAGCGGCGAGGTCGCGTGCACGGCCAGCCGGGGATCGCCCACGCCTCGCAACTGGAAATCCGAACTCGTCATCCGACCGGCTTCGCGTCCCGCTTGTGCGCATCAGGCTGCCGGGAATGACAGCCTTAAGAAAGGGTTAGTATCGCCCGCAGGGCCGGGCAGGTCCACGGCCGAAGCCTATGCGCCAAGGCCTAAAGCCGCGATAACCTTAATGTCCCTGACCCCGCAAGCCGTAGCCCGTTCGCATCCCCATTCTTCGAGATCCCCGCGTCCGCAGATACCCATGCCGCCCAGCCTCATCCTGAGGAGATCGCGCAGCGGTCGTCTCAAAGGACGAGGCGCGCGCTCAGGCACCACCTGATTACCTCAACCACCGGTTCCCCATACCGGGAACCTCATCCTCCCCGCGATTAAATTTGCGCAATGCACCCCAAAACCCGTTGCGTTGCACAATGTTGACATCTTAGGCAGGCATGGTCTCCGCGCTGGGCGAGCCATCATTCGTTTTGTGTTTCCAGTCTTCGCACCCGTCACCCGGTTGGCCGGCGGGCGCGCCTGAAGGCTCACTCCGTTTTTTCATTAGTGTGAGGGACAAAGCATGACAGGTACGACTGATCCATTCTCCGCCTCCGTCATTCCGTTCGAGGTTCCGGAGCAGATGCGTGCGTTCGCCGAAAAGGGCGTGTCGCAGGCCCGCGAGAACTACGCCAAGTTCAAGGACGCCGCCGAAACCCACAACGGCACCGTCGAGGCCGTGTTCGCGTCCGCCCACAAGGGCGTCAGCGAATACACCGCCAAGCTGATGGAGTTCGCGAAGGCCAACACCAAGGCCCATCTCGACTTCACCCAGGAGCTGTTCAGCGTGAAGGCGCCGCAGGATGCGTTCGCGCTGTGGACCAACCATTCCAAGACGCAGCTCGAAACCTTCCAGGCCCAGGCCCGGGAGCTCGCCGAGATCACCCAGCGCGCGGCCACTGCCGCCGCCGAGCCGATCAAGGCCTCCGCCGCGAAGCTCTACCCCGCCGCCTGATCTGGCCGGGTCGTTTGAATTAAGAAACCCGGGCCTAGAGCCCGGGTTTTGCTTTGGAAATAACCTCGTTTGCGGGACGTTTTGAGGGTGTTGCGGCCTTGCCAAAAACGCCCGTTGCACCTAGTTTCCGCCCCGTCCAGCCCCCCTCGGTGACCGGCCCTATCAAGGGCGCCCCTCGGGCGGCTCGCAAGGATGCAGTTGTAGCTCAGTTGGTTAGAGCGCCTGTCTGTGGAACAGGAGGTCGGTGGTTCGAGCCCACCCAACTGTACCAGCGGTGCAATTCTCAGACACCTTAAGCCCCGGCACATTTGCGTCTTGAGAAGACCGATGCAGATCCGACCGGGACAAAGATCACTATCGTTGCTCATTATCTTGAACGTTCAAGCGCGTCCGGGGCAGTCCGGGAGCCCAGTTTTGCTCAGCGATGGGCGAACCATCGCAGCGATGATAATCGGCAGTTACGCTCCTAGGGCAGGTGGCGGCATCAGCTTGGGCGGTGTTGACCCTCATACCTTGCATCAGACCACCCACGCGATTTCCGCTGAGTACATTCGCGAGTTGCAGTCATGACCTTCGATTTCGAAAATTCTACGTCACTTGATTGGATAGGAGCGCTTCCGGCCGCTCATGCAAAGACTATAGAAGCGATGCTCTCCAATGGAAACGAGCTTAGAGGAAATCGGTCAGAATTGGCTGTCCAGGGTCGGTCCCGAGAACACCTTCCCTTTTGGAGCAAGTAGCGGGTCGCATAGTTTTTTCCGTCGAGTGATGGAAGAGGTGCGCAAGTTCATTGCGGAGACCCCTCTTACAAGGACTTGCGCAAAAAAGATCGAGAGCCTCACTAACAAGCATAAGGTTGAAGTCGTAGGCGCCATAGCCGCTGGAATTGGCTCTGTCGTTGGTTTATCGGCAGTTGTCTTGGTTCCTGTGGTCGGCATTGCACTTGCAGTAGCTTGTCGGATCGGCGTGAACGCATATTGCGCCGTACCACAGCCTGCAAGCGAGGCGACAAGCGGACAGAGGGGCACATAGACAAAACGCCGCAATAGCAGATTGCCGCTTGAGACGTGGGGTTAGTCGACCTGCCAGGTTACCCATAACAGTGCACTAACCTCTCGATCCCAGGGCACTCGTTTTCTGTAATCCCAATTTCACGCACTGTAACCGGAATCTCTTTTGTTGCAGCGCGTTTAGGTTGCGCTTCCCCGTACGTTGCGGTTGGATGCACGGCTGGGGGAATAGAACATGCGAGTTTTGGGAATCGTAGCGCTTGGCGTCGCGCTATGTGGTTGCGCTTTTCAGCGCGCCGAAATCGCCCAAGATGCACGAACGCAAATGGTAGGCATGTCAAAGGAGCAGGTGCTCTCTTGTATGGGCGCACCGGCCAACAAAGCGGCCGAGGGCGCGACCGAGGTCTGGGGCTATGATTCCGGCAATGGCATGGAGGTCGCCAGCGTCAGCGGCGATCGGTACGGCGCCACCGCGGTCAGCTCACGTCGCTTTTGCAAGATCAATGTGGTGTTTGCCGGCGGCCAGGTCTCTTCAATGAACTACACCGGCCCAACTGGCGGTCTCCTAACTGCCGGGGAGCAGTGCGCTTACGCGGTGGACGCGTGTGTGAAGACGCGGCAATAGCCCAGGTCCTAATTTCACGCCCACGGACATCCGAACACCGAAGCGTTAATCTGCCAAGCCCCTTTCGGGGCGCCTTGGCGCGCGCCTTCTGTTAGAACCTTCGGATGGCTCGCCTCCCGCCGCAACGCGGTGCTGCTCGCCGTCGCGTTTCTCGCTGGCTGGGCCGTCTATCGTTGTTCACGTAAGGAAGCGCCGGTGTCATCGCGGCCGGAGCTGCGGCTTTCGTCGCCTATCGCCTAGGAAGCTCCCAAGCTGAGGCGGCTCGCCTCCAGGCAGAAGTTGCCAAACAAAACTGGCAAACCGAGAATGAGCGCGTCGTGCTAGAGCTGTTCGACTGCCGTATAGCAATCTTTGAAGCAATAAGACATGTGGTAGCCAAGACCATGTCCTCCGGACAACCAGACGATGGCACACTTTATGAGTACGCGGAGGCAATCGAAAAAGCGCCGTTTTATTTTGGACCAGACGTCAACGAATATCTTGAGCGCATCCGAATTGTGATCATCGATCTGATGGACTCGAACTCTGCAATCAAACTACACGACCCGGCTGGCCCGAAGCTGCACTATGATCGAATGAATGAGCTGAACGAGTATTACCGGACTGCTCCCAAGCTGTTTGGCCCCTACATTCAGGCGCATCAAAAAGTTGGGAGTTGGCAATCTTAGTCCTTGGTTGCAATTTGCTCTCGTCAAGGTCGGCTGGGCCGCCTATCGCTGGCTTTAAGCTCGGGGAATAAGCGAATGACCGACAAGGCACCGTACGAAGGCGCGATTGAAGAAAGCGCAAAAGCCGCCAGCAAGGCGCTGGACCTTGTGAAGGCCAGTTCTCAGCAAATCGCCGATGTTTACGGTATTCTGATTGGAGACCCGCTCCACGCTGCACGGCACCGGCGACTGGATGCAATAACCCGGCGAACACAGGAGATATTGCGGGAGCGCGACGCTAAGACGACCGAACTGCCAGAGCAAATCGCTATACCGTTGCTGGAAGCAGCCCAGCAAGAATCTCGCACGGAGATGCAGGAGATTTGGGCAAGACTTTTAGCTAATGCGATGGACACCGATCGTGCCGCGGATGTCCGACCCGAGTTCGTTGCTGCTCTCCAGAAGCTGCAGCCGCTTGATGCACTTCTATTGCAAGAGGCTCGCGCGCTCGTCCAAAACCCCAATCAGGCAACTGTTGATCCAAAAATCTTTGCGGACCGATTGAGTATTCGCGAGACTCTAGCGGCTGTTTCGATCGAAAATTTGGTAATTGCTCGCTGTTTGTCGCGGCATCTTTCTGGTCAAACCGACTACTACAGGTTAGCTGGATTCGGCATCGAGCTGTTGCACGCATGCCGACCTTGAAATTCGGCGCTCAGTTAGCCTGTACTTGAAGCCCGCTCATACAGTGCTGGGGCAGTGCGGCGCCGGACAAGTCGGCCAGCCGTTCCTTTTAAAACTCTTGGGGTTACGGTGACGCAAAACTCCCGATGCGGGGAGTGCCCATCCGCAACGCTGCTTAAAGTGAGTTTTGTGCGCGGTCACCGTAGCTCCCCCGTTCGCAATGCGCTATCGGTAGCGAGCCAAAAGACGTTCATGGACAAGCAAGCCGGGCGAAAAAGATCGTGAGTTTCTTCGAGCGTCTCAAGACAGCAGCATCCGTTGAGTGGCGGGCTTACACCGAGCATCCCTTCACGAGCGGATTGGCAGACGGCTCGCTCCCCGAAGCGGCGTTTCGTCACTACCTCGTTCAGGACTATTTGTTCCTCATCGAGTTTGCTCGCGCCTACGCGCTCGCGGTCTACAAGTCGCCCCGACTTGCCGACATGCGTGAAGCCGCGGCCGGCCTTTCGGCTATCCTCGATGTCGAGATGAACCTGCATGTGAAGCTCTGCGCCGATTGGGGTCTGTCCCCGGCCGACCTTGAACAGGCCCCGCCGGCGGCCGAGATGCTGGCCTATACACGCTACGTGCTCGACGCAGGAATGCGCGGCGATCTGCTGGCGCTCAAGGTGGCGCTTGCCCCCTGCGTGATCGGGTACGCGGAGATCGCAACGCGGCTCGCCTCGCTCCCCCTCGCGGACGCTGCGACGAACGCCTACCGCGTCTGGATCGCCGAGTATGCCGGCGCGCCGTACCAGGAGGTCGCTGCCAAAGCGCAGGCGCACATGGAGCATCTCGCCGATCTCTACGCCACACCGGCCCGCGAGGCAGAGCTGATTGCGATCTTCAAGGAAGCCACCCGACTCGAGGCGGACTTCTGGCAGATGGCCTGGCGCGCGGGCCAGCGTGTTCAATAACTCTTTCGGCAGTCAGGTTCACAGCCTGAACGTCATACAATTCGAATTACTATGACAGTGCACCAAACTCACCAACGTCAGGCGACACTAACAGAACCTCACCACGCGTCACGCAATCATCGCCTTGATCTGCGCAGTGTCCGCAAACTCGATCAGCTCGATGATCTTGCCGTCCTTAAATCTGAACAGATCCAGGATCTCGGTGCTTGAAGCCTGCCCGGTCGGGCGGTATCGAACGACGAGGCGGGAATGGACGGCGACGCGATCTCCGTCGACCAGCTCAGCCAGGATTTCGCGACCTTCGAAGCCGAATTCATCAATCAATCTACTGAAAGCTCCACGCAGGGTCGGGTGCCCTTGCATGCTCCCTGTCAGTGCGAGCGCGCTCTTGTCGCCCATCAAGGTGAACAAGCCCTCGGGATGAAAGGCTGTTACCAAGCCCTCGGCGTCACCGCCATCGCGTGCTGCGTAAGCGCTTCTGATCACTGCCAGTCTCTCTTCACGCTGTCCCATATCACCCTCCCTGCAGGACGTATCAAGTCAGCCTAGCGACCTTTGCGTGTAAACGCAAAATCATCAGTTGAGGGGGGCGAAGGCTCAGCACGCCACGAAGCAGGATCGGTCGCTTTCGTTCCCCCATTTCAGGAGAAATCGGCGTCGGGCAACGCCGAACCTTTTCACGACCTGGAGTGTTTGTGTTGCGGCAGGACTGACAACGCTGAGGAGCTCAGACATGAACGGCATTATCTATTTGGTCGGACTCGTCGTCGTGATTGGTGTGGTGCTCTCGTTCCTGGGCCTGCGCTGATTGTATTTGGGAGGTGGTGCGGCGCACTCGCCAAGCCGCCGACCACCTCACCTCGCCACCACCCACACCACCACCGGCAACGTCACCGCCGCCAGCAGCGTGCCCGGAGCCACCGCAACTGACACCGGGTTCACCCGCCGCTGATACTGCACGGCGAAGATGTACGTATTCGCGCAGGTCGGCACCTGCATTGGGTCGAGCGCGCATACCACCAGGATGCTCGGCTTCTCGCCCCCTCGAAGCACGAAGCCACAGCTCCGTCGGGAAATCAGTCTGCCAGCTACCCGCCCCATCACGGCGTCGGGGCGACCACATCCTTGAAGTCAGACAAAGCGCGAATGGCTGCCGTTCTGTTCAACACAAATCGCTTCACTTCCTCTTGCTGGCTCGAACTCAAATCCGTCCAGTGATGTTTTTCAGTTGGGAAGCTGATCAGAAGGCCTTCGCTGCGGTGCTGTGCGACTTGGACAGGAACAACGTCATCAGGTGTGTCGACGAGATACTGGTCTGACGGATGATTTTCGGCTTTGAGTGTTCCGGATTGCACCTGATTGGATACCTCGGGAATACCCAACGAGAAACCGAGCGCCTTCAGATCGAAGACCAATGAGCCGGGATGAGTATCGACGCTGACGAACTGGAGAAAGCTGGTCTGCGACTTGGTCACGCCGGTTTTAAGATGACCGTGAACGACCCGCACGAGCTGGCCTTCCGATCCGTTGATCCAGTCTTCGAAGTCCATGAGCGGCGTCGTGAACACGACCGGCTTGCCCACTTGCGCATCCCGCAATTGTTTGGGATCGAACTTGTCGAAGCTCACGGGCGACACCTTGGGCACCTTCTTGAACATGCCGGCACCGATGGTCAGATCACCGCCGATAATCGGCCCAAAAAGCGAAAGTTCGCGCCCTGTACTCAAGTTCTTGATCTTCACGCGGAGCAAGCTCGATTTGACGCCGATACCCGAGGCGCCAAAGAGCGCTGCGATTTTCATCTCCCAGAAGGTGCTCGGCGCATAAACAAGCCGAGGCGGACGGTGCACCTTCTTGTAACCGCCCGTACCTGTCCAAACCAGGTCGACCATGAGGACGACACTGCGATCGATGGCGGCGTTATCTTCGCCGGCCGTCGGAAACGGTTCCGTGCTCCCGACTGCCTTTTGGCCAAGCGCGACGGGCAATCCCGGCAGCTGCATTTTGACGATGGGATCGACCTGGTCGAAGATCGTTTTCGCCCTGAATTCCGATAGGCGTTGGTTCAGTGCGGATGCCGCCGCCTTCGTGCGGGCACCTCTCCAGCGTCGGCTGGCGTGACCAACGCATGTGATGCGGACCGAAACCGTCCCATCTTTGGGAATGCCCATGGAACTGCTCCTTTATTGCAGATCTCTTTTTGGTCAGTTGAGCGTTTGGACCGGTTCAATGCGCCGAAATGGATTTATCACGCGTGTGCTGTCAGGGGTTCCACGCAGATCACACGGCTTTGGACAGCGACGACAAGGTGTCGCCACGAACGCTGATATGCGGATTGCGTTCGATGCCAACAGCTGGATGACATCAAAGAAGTTTTGCTCCAAGCGAGTTATCGCGCACAGCCTGCCTCACCTCGCCACCACCCACACCACCACCGGCAACGTCACAGCCGCCAGCAGCGTGCCCAGCGCCACCGCGCCCGATACCGGGTTCACCAGCCGCTGATACTGTACCGCGAAGATATACGCATTGGCGCCGGTCGGCATCGCCGCAAACAGCACGACGACGCCGGCCGCGAGTGGCGGCAGGTCGAGCATCCTTGCCAGCGCGAAGGCGGCCGCCGGCATCGCCAGCAGTTTGAGCGCGCTCATCACGACCACGCTCAACATCTCGCCCTTGACCTCGAACCTGAACAGATTGATGCCGAGCGCGATCAGCGCCGCCGGCGATCCCGCCTGCGCCAGCAGCTCGACGGTCCGGTCGACGACGGGATGCAGGCCGAGGCCGGTGAGGCGCCAGACGAGGCCGAAGCCGATCGCGAGCATGATCGGGTTGCGGGCGAGATCGCGCAGCACCGGCAGGATCAGCGACGCGGCAGAGGCGGTCTGCTTGCGGTCGACCAGCTCCATCTGCAGCGTGCCGCAGAGCCAGAGCAGCGGCGTGTTCACCGACAGGATCAGCGCCATCGGGCCTGCCGCCTCATTGCCGAGCGCCGAGAGCGTCAGGGGAATGCCGAGCATCACGATGTTGCCGTAGACCGAGCCGATCGCGAACACGACGCCGTCCTCGCGGTCCTCGCGCCGCTGCCGCAGCAGCGCCGAGAGCAGGAGCGCCGCGATCCAGGTCAGCGCGAGCGCGCCGTAATAGGCGCCCCACATCCGCCACGGGCTGACGCCGGAAAATTCCGAGACGACGATGGTGCGGAACAGCAGCGCGGGAATCGCGATGCTGAAGGCGAATTCGCTGATGCCCTTGTGCGCGGTCTCCGAGACGAAGCGAAACAGCACCGCGGCATAGCCGGCCGCGATCAGCGCAAACACCGGCGCGACGATCAGCACCGTGGTCATGCGCCGCTACGACCCCATCTCGATGATCCGGCGCGCCATCCGCACATTGGCATAGTCGATCATCTTGCCGTCGAGCGTCACCGCGCCCTGGCCCTGCGCCTCGGCGTGCTCCATGGCCGCGACCACCCGCCGCGCGTGCGCGAGCTCGGTGTCGGACGGGACGAACGCCCGCAGCGTCGGCTCGATCTGGTCGGGATGGATCACCTGCTTGCCGTCAAAACCCATCGCAGCCGCCTTGAGCGCGCTGCTTTCCGTCAGTCTGCCATCCCGGAACGCGCCGCACGGACCGTCGATGGCGCGCAGGCCGAACGCGCGCGCCGCCACCAGCAGGCGCATCATCGGATAGGCGAACAGATCGAGCGGGGCGGTGGCATAGCCGCTCTGGATGGAGCCGACATGGCGGTAGTCGTCCGGCGACGCGCCGATTTCCGAGGAGCGGGCGCCGATCGACGCCGCGAAATCGCCGACGCCGAGATGAAGGGCGGCGACGCTGTCGTGCGCGGCCGCGAGCGCGTCGACATTGACGAGACCGAGCGCAGTCTCGATCAGCAGTTCGAGCGCCACAGGCGAGGGGCGATCCGGCGCGGCGGCGCGCAGCTGATCGGCAATGGCGGCGATGTCGCTCGCGCGCTCCGCCTTCGGCACGATCACCGAATCCAATCTGGGAAGCGCAGCGAGCGTGCCGATTTCCTGCGCGATGAAGGGGCTGTCGACGGCGTTGAGCCTGACGGCGACGACCTTGTTGCCCCAATCCAGCGAGGATAGCGCCCGCGCAGCTTCCTCCAGCGCCGCGCTCTTCTCGGAGGGCGGGACGGCGTCCTCGAGATCCATAAACACCGCATCCGCGGCCGAGGCAGCCGCCTTGGCGACGAGACGGGAGCGATGCGCCGGAACGGCCAGATAGACCCGCGTCGGCCGCTGAGGGGCCATCGTCATGTCTCCTTTGCGAGACCGAGTTCGCTGAGGATGGATTGGTTGTGTTGCCCGACGTCAGGCACGGGATCCATCCGGGGCGACAGGCCGGGAATGGTGAGAGCCGGCAGGAAGCTCATCACCGGGCCGCAACGAGATCCCACCGTTTGCACCCGGGAGCGGGCGCGGAGCTGCTCGTGCTCCAGGAAAGCCTCGACCGAATTCAGATGCGCGTTGGCGATCGAGGCCTCGTCGAGCAGCCGCAGCACCTCGTCACTGGTCATCGCTGCAAAACGCTGCTCGATATGGACCTGCAGATCGTCCCTGTTCTGCATGCGCAGCGGATTGCTGCGGAAGCGGGGGTGGTCGGCAAGGGCCGCCTCGCCAAGCACGACGGCGCACAGCGATCGCCATTCCCGGTCGTTCTGGATGCCGAAGAAAATCGTGTTGCCGTCTCCGACGCGGAACGGGCCATACGGCGCTATCGTTGCGTGCCTTGCCCCGGTTCGCGGCAGTGGCCGGCCCGTACTCTGCGTATAGAAGGCGGGATAGCTCATCCAGTCCGTGATGGAATCGAACAGCGAGGCCTGGAAGGCGGTGCCCTTGCCGGTGCGCTCGCGGCGATATAGCGCCATCAGCACGCCGTTGAGGATGTACATGCCGGTGGCGATATCGACCACCGACAGCCCAACCTTGGCGGGCTCCGCCTCGGTGCCGTTGATGGCGAGAACGCCGGCCTCGCACTGCACGAGGAGATCGTAGGCCTTCTTGTCGCTGTAGGGACCGCCCGCGCCATAGCCCGACACGTCGCAGGCGATGATCCGGGGATACTTCCGCAGCAGCGATGCGGCATCGAGGCCCAGCCGCTCCGCCGCGCCGGGCGCCAGGTTCTGGATGAAGACGTCGGCCTGCGGCAGCAGGGCCTTGAGCACCTCCTGGCCTTCAGGGCTCTTGATGTCGATGGCGAGGCTTTCCTTCGACCTGTTGGTCCAGACGAACTGGCTGGACATCCCGTTCATCACGTGATCGTAGTCGCGGCAGAAATCGCCGTCGCCCGGCCGCTCGATCTTGATGACGCGCGCGCCCCAGTCCGCAAGATGCCGGCTGGCAAGAGGAGCCGCGATCGCCTGCTCGAGCGAGACCACCGTCACGCCGGACAGCGGCAGCTCCGCCTCATGTCGCTCCATGCAATCGTCTCCGCTCCCGCTCACGCTTTTGTCCAGCGCAGGAGACAAGCCGACCACCCCACGCACGTTCTGTGATGATGGCATCATGCTCCTGTTTTGCCCGACGAGTCAAACCTCATTTCGTAAAATCCGCAAATCGCGATCCGCAAAGTTCAATCGCCACATGGACTTGGCTACTGTGCATGGGGTTGTTTTCGCGTTTTTTGTTTTGGGGGTCCCTGTTGCCGAGACCGCACACGTCCCGCCTTTCGCATCTCCCCTCGGTTGCCAACGAACCCCCGTTCACCCACTATCGTCTCCGACTCGACATTTGGGGGATCGATGCCGGCGTTCCGCTTTAAGAAATCCGTGAAGACATACACGGCTGCCGCGATCACGGGGATCGCCCTGGCCGTCCTGATCCAGCCGGGTGAAGGCTTTGCCTACTCCCAGGAGGAGCAGCAGGCCTGCACGCCGGATGCGATGCGGCTGTGCGGCGAGTTCGTTCCGAACGTCGACGCCATCACCGCCTGCATGATCCAGAAGAAGTCGCAGCTCTCGCCGCAGTGCCGCGCGTTCTTCCGGCCTGGACCGGAGCCGGGCATGGCGGCCGCGCCCCGCGCCGGCAAGCCGACCAGCATCGCGCCCAGGAGCTCGGGCCGGACGGCGAAGAAGAGCACCAAGCCGGCCAAGAAGAAGAAAGCCAGCGAAGGCTGAACGCGGGCGCCGCGTTCCCTTTTTGAAACTCGATCATGCCCGGGCCACAGCGCGCAGTGCGTTTGATGTCCCGGGCATTTGCGTGTCCAGCCCTCGTTCGCTCGCCCCTTGAGTCAAACTGACCCAGGCATCAGCCCCACACCAGCCACCGGACTCCTTTTGTTCGCCTCGGCGTGCGGAAGCTTGCGATAAGGCAGGACGGAAACGGCTAGCGAAACGGATTGCGCGGCGAGGTTGCATTCCGCTTCGTCCTGCCAAGGCTGCTCAAAAAACGCACGATTGCTGGCGTGAAGGTGTTGCGATGCAGCTCGCACCCGTCGTCGCACGCAGTAGTGTGACTCAAAAGCCAACGCGCTTTGTTATTTCATGGCGCCAGCATAACTTATGATAAATTTTTCTTTCCCGAATCACCGCGGTGATTCATTTTCGCCGCCTGGGGTCAATCTGGAGGCAGAGGTATGAACGTTATTGTTTTTGCATCGCGTAAAGGTGGCTCAGGCAAGAGTACGCTGGCCGCACATCTCGCCGCGCAGATCAAGGCGACCAAGCCGATCCTGCTCGTCGATGCGGATCCGCAAGGCTCGCTCACGCTGTGGCACAAGCTGCGTGGCACCAACGAACCGCCGATCAAGTCCGCGGTGAACTCGGTCAGCGGCATCGTCTCCGCGGCCAAGCGCGACGGTTATGAATGGGTGTTGATCGACACGCCGCCGAACCTGTCGGCCGTCGTCGACGACGCCATCCGCAACGCCACCATGGTGGTGATTCCCGCCCGTCCCGGCGTGTTCGACGTCAACGCGGTGCAGGAAACCATCCAGATGTGCCGTGCGGCACGCAAGCCCTACGCGGTCGTGCTCAACGGTGCGCCGGCGCGCCGCGACGAGTCCGAAAGCCCGATCGTCACCATCGCCCGCGAGGCGTTGGCGAAGTTCCGTGCTCCGGTGTGGGGCGGCCAGATCACCAACCGTTCGGATCTGCTGATGGCGCTGAGCCACGGCGAGGGCGCGCGGGAATATCAGGCCGAGAGCCGTGCGGCGCAGGAAATCGCAAGGCTGTGGGCGGCGATCGAACGTTCGGTAAAGGCTATTCGCGGCACGGCGTCGGCGTCCGGCGCAATGCACAAGCAGGCGGCGTAATTTTCATAAATCATTCCCCGGACGAAAAACGCGCGGACATCCGCGCGTTTTGCGTTTTTGGGCGAGCACGATCCGGAAAAGTGTGAAGCGGTTTTCCGATAAGATCGTGCTCAAGAAAGTGGATGGAAGTTACGCCACCATCAGCATGTAGAACACGATCACCGGCGACAGAGTGAGGATCACCGACCAGATGCCGGCGGCCCACAGAATGTCCTCGGTGGTAAAGCCCTGCTGTCCAGCGTCGTAATGCGACGCCATCTCGTTATGACTATTCACAAACGCCCCCGCGATTTCTTCGCTTATGGGCATGAACGCTACACGGGATATTTTAAAATTCCGGGTCGCAGTTTCGCGCGCTTTTGAACACAGCTGCTACCACGAGTTAACCATCGCGGCGCGCTGGCATCACGCCAGCCAGACTCGAAACACCAGCACCGGCATCAGGCCGAGCATCACCGCCCAGAAGCCGAACGACGACACCACCACAATTCCCCGCAAGAAATCAGCCGACGCGAACATGTCTGCCGCCGTCGGGCGGATGCGTTGCCCCATGATCATTCCCCCATTTGAAAAGACTTTGAATGAAGACGATAGGCGCGTTTGCGTAAACGAGCCGTGGATGCGCCATGCGGCAGCAGCGAAGGCCGTTGGGGCGGGGTTAACCACGGTGCGTCTTCCCTTCTCCCGCAAGAGAGAAGGGAAGCCTGCCGGGAGAGGTGAAGCATCTAAGCCGCGACTTGCATCCGCCGTTCGATCTCGCAATCGAGCTGCACGGCGAGTTCGCTGCCGATCTCGACCATCGGCAGGCGCACTTCGGGGCTGTCGATCAGGCCCGCGCGCCACAGCCAGTATTTTGCCGGGGCGGGACTGGGCTCGGTGAACAACAGGCGCGTCAGGTCCGCGACCTCCTGCCAGCGCGCCAGCGCTGCATCGTGATTGCCGCGCTTCAGCTCGGCATGGACAGCCGCGAACGTCGCGGTCTCGAGATGGGCTGACAGCACGATGCCGCCATCGGCGCCGTCGCTGAGCGCCTCGAAATAATTCGCATCCTCGCCGGTCAGCACGCGAAAGTCCGCAGGGCGGTCGCGCAGCAGCGCGATGGATTGCTCGCGGCTCGCGCCGCAATCCTTCAGGCCGATGATGCTCGGATGCCCGGCGAGCCGCAGCAGCGTCTGGTTGGTGATGTTGACCGAGGTGCGATAGGGAATGTTGTAGAGCGCGAACGGCCAGGCGGCGTGATCGGCGAGCGCCTCGAAATGCGCCAGCAGCCCCCGCTGCGACGGCCGCACATAATACGGGCTCGCGATCAGATAACCGTCGATCGGCCAGTCCGCGGTCTCGTCGAGACGCTCCTTCAGCCGCGAGGTGTCCGCGCCTGAAAGTCCGAGGCAGATCGGAAGCTTGCTGTGGGCGGTGGTCAGCTCGTCGCGCACGATGGCGACGAGGCGTTCGAGTTCGGCTTCGCGCAGCGTCATGCCTTCACCGGAGGTCGCCCCCAGGATGAAGCCGTCGACGGCCTGCCCGCTGTAATGCCGTGTCAGCCGGCGCAGCGACCTCTCGTCGAGAGCGCCGTCGCGAAACGGCGTTATCAGCGGCAGCCAGAGCCCGTGCAATTGTTCCTGTAGTCCGGTCATGTTCCATCTCCTTCTCGGGAAAAATCCTGAGACGGGGCACATGAAAAAACCCCGTCCAGGCGGCGGGGTTTTCGAAGTTTCGGCTCGCGATGACGAAGGCTGTTAGCGCGCGCAAAAATCCGAGGTCCCCAGATGGGGGCCTTTTTTCGAGGCGACTGCCTGCGAGGAGATTGCGCACGACTTCGTGATCATTCGCAAATGATGCGGGGTAAGCATGGAACTGTCAATACACGCGGAGGGCGATGGCCGGATTTGCCAAAAAAAAGCCGGGCTCGATCGAGCCCGGCTTAAGGTATTGGCCACGTGAGGCCGACACAATCACCTTCCAAGAGGGATTACTGAACTCCCGCGCCACTGGAGGAGGGGGACAAATGCGCAACGCGAAGGCTCAGCGTAGAAACATTATGGGCTAGCCTCGCGCCATGCATCAAGCGTCCAAGCCGCATGTCAGACATGCGGAAATCAGGACGGCCAGCGCTGCGCTTTGCTCACCACGAAGTCGCGGAACACTTGCACGCGCGCGACCGTCTTCAGCTCTTCCGGATAAACAAAATACGTATCGAGCTGGATCGAATCCGATTCGCCGAACAGCTGCACGAGGCGGCTCTGTTCTTCGATCAGATAGTCCGGCAGCGCCGCGATGCCGAGGCCCTGCTGACAGGCGCGGACGAGGCCGAGAATGTTGTTGACCCTGAAATAGGCTTCGCGCGGACCCGAGCCGTTGCGCCCCGCTTCGACCAGCCAGTTGCGGTTCTGAAGATGCGGGGCGAAGTTGCCGTCAGAGAGCGTGATGATGCGGTGGGAGTCGAGCTCCTCCAGCGTGCGCGGCGTGCCGAAGCGCTTGATGTAATCAGGCGAGCAATAGGCGTGGAAGCCCATCGCGAACAGCTTGCGCTGAATGAGATCCGGCTGCGTCGGCTTGCGGGTGCGGATCGCGACGTCGGCCTCCCGCATCGACAGGTCGAGCTCCTCGTCGGTGACGATCAGCGAGATCCGGATTTCCGGATAGAGCGCGGTGAATTCGCCGAGCCTGGGGATCAGCCAGTTGATGCCGACGCCGGGCGTGGTGGTGATCTTGAGATCGCCGCTCGGCCGCTCGCGGCTGTCGGTCAGTTTCGCGCGCGCCGCCTGCAGCTGCATGAAGACGTCATGGGCGGTGCGGAACAGGAGGTCGCCCTGTTCGGTGAGGATCAGGCCGCGGGCGTGGCGGTGGAACAGCGAGACCGAGAGCTCCTGCTCCAGTGCCGAGACCTGGCGTGACACCGCCGATTGCGACAGGCCGAGCTGCTCGCCCGCGTGCGTGAAGCTGCCCGCTTCCGCCGCGGCGTGAAACACCTTCAGCTTGTCCCAGTCCATATCCGTAAATCCGTCGCGTGTTCTTGCCATGATGTCTATTCCGCTGCCGCGCGCTCGCTGGCGCGCAGGGCCAAAAATCGTTCCGCCTCGAGCGCCGCCATGCAGCCGAGGCCGGCCGCCGTGACCGCTTGACGATAGGTCTCGTCGGCGACGTCGCCGGCGGCGAACAGGCCGGGGACCGAGGTCGCGGTCGAGTTCGGGGCGACCTCGACATAGCCCGACGGTTTCAGCTTGACCTGCCCAGCCACGAGCTCGGTCGCCGGGGCATGCCCGATGGCGATGAAGACGCCGTCGGTCGGCACATCGGTCAACGCGCCGGACTTGACGTTCTTGAGTCGCACATGGGTGACCTTGTTCGGGTTCTCGGTGCCGCAGATCTCGTCGACGGCTGAGTCCCAGACCACCTTGATCTTCGGGTGCTTGAACAGACGCTCCTGCAGGATGCGTTCGGCGCGGAAGTGATCGCGACGATGCACGATGGTGACCTGCGAGGCATGGTTGGTGAGATACAGGGCTTCTTCGACCGCGGTATTGCCGCCGCCGACCACCACGACTTGCTTGTTGCGGTAGAAGAAGCCGTCACAGGTGGCACAGGCCGACACGCCGCCGCCCTGGAATTTCGCTTCGGACGGCAGCCCGAGCCAGCGCGCCTGGGCGCCGGTGGCGAGGATCACGGTGTCGGCGAGATAGACGTCACCGCTATCGCAGGTGAGGCGAAAGGGTCGCTGCGAGGTGTCGAGCTTCGTCACCAGATCGGTCTTGATCTGGGTGCCCACATGCAGCGCCTGCTTCTCCATCTGCTCCATCAGCCAGGGGCCCTGGATCACGTCGGCGAAGCCGGGATAGTTCTCGACCTCGGTGGTGATGGTGAGCTGGCCGCCTGCCTGGATGCCCTGGATCAGGATCGGCTCGAGCATCGCGCGCGCGGCGTAGATCGCCGCCGTGTAGCCTGCGGGGCCGGAGCCGATGATGACGACCTTTGCATGGACAGCGGCGGACATTTCGACAGATGCCTTTCACGGGGGACTGCAGCGCGGGCGCGGAACGTGCCGGGAGGCCTCGCGGAGGCGCTGAAATATCAGAGGTAATCTAAGCCTTCTGGTGAGCTATGCAAGAATTGCATTCCCTATCGGCGGATTTTTCCAACAGGGAACAAAAGTCGATTGCGCTGCACGCGCAATAAAATTGCGCCGGTCGTGCGGTCTGGGCTATGAGGATTGCGACAAAGCCACCGATACCGCCGCAAGACCAGGAGTTCCAATCACGTGTCGCGGAACCTAGACGAGATCGACCTGAAGATTCTCACCGAGATTCAGGCCGACGGTCGAATCACGAATGTCGAGCTGGCCAAGCGCGTCGGCATTTCGCCCCCGCCCTGCCTGCGCCGCGTGCGGGCGCTGGAGGAGGAGGGGTATATCCACGGCTATCGCGGGCTTCTGGATGCACGCAAGCTCGGCTTCGACGTCACGGTGTTTGCCGCAGTGCACCTCTCCAGCCAGGCGGAGGCCGATTTGCGCGCCTTCGAGGAGTTCGTCCGCGCCGAGCCGCTGGTGCGCGAGTGCTGGATGCTGTCGGGCGAAGTCGATTTCATCCTGAAATGCGTCGCACCCGACATGGCCACCTTCCAGGATTTCGTCACCCACCTGACCGCCGCCCCGCACGTCCGCAACGTGCGGACCTCGCTGGTGCTGCACAATTCGAAATACGAGGCGGCCGTGCCGCTCGACGTGAGAGGAAGAAGGTAGTTCGTCCTCTCCCCGCAGGCGGAGCGAGGTGGAGTAAGCCGCACCCCCTCGGCAACACTAGATATAAAAAGGCCGCGCATCGCGCGGCCTTTTCAAATCACGCGCGACGGCAAATCGTTACCGCCACTCCACCTTGGTGATCTCATAAGCCTTGGCGCCGCCGGGTGCGTTGACCTCGACGGTTGAGCCCTTCTTCTTGCCGATCAGCGCGCGCGCGAGCGGCGAGGTGATGGAGATGCGGCCCTTCTTGGCGTCGGCCTCGACCTCGCCGACGATCTGCCACACCGTCTTCTTTTCGGTGTCCTCGTCGACCAGTGTCACGGTCGCGCCGAACTTGATGGTGTCGCCGGACAGCTTCGAGATGTCGATGATGTCGGCGCGCGCCAGCTTGTCCTCGAGCTCGGCGATGCGGCCTTCATTGTGGGACTGCTCTTCCTTCGCGGCGTGGTATTCCGCGTTCTCCGAAAGGTCTCCGTGCGAGCGCGCCTCGGCGATATGCTCGATGATCCGCGGACGGTCCTCCGACTGGCGCTTCTTCAGTTCTTCCCCGAGCGCGGCAAAGCCGCCCGCTGTCATCGGTACCTTTTCCATCTCTTCTCTCGTCCTTCGGTCGCGCGCGCCCTGAAAAGTCAGCGCGCACGCAACTTGATTCGTCAGTCTGTCCGGGGGCTCAACGCGCGTGCCGCCGAACGTTCATATGGGCTTGGCACCGGAACAGAACAACCATATGGCCGGACAGTTCCTCCGGCCATAGTGGCTTCACCGCCAATCACTAACAGAAGGTTGGGCCTTCCGCTCGCGATCAGGTTTCCGAAAAGTAGCTCTGCAGGGTCCGAACCTCAAGGTCCCCGCCCAGATAGGCGCGGATGCCCTGCGCGGCCGCCACGGCCCCGGAAAGAGTGGTGTAATACGGCACTTTATGCAAGAGGGCCGCGCGCCGCAGAGAACGGCTGTCGGCGAGCGCCTGCGGGCCTTCGGTGGTGTTGAAGACGAGCTGGACGTCGCCATTGGTGATGGCATCGACGATGTGCGGCCGGCCCTCCAGCACCTTGTTCACCTTCTCGGTCGGGATCCCCTGGTCGGTCAGGAAGCGGGCCGTGCCCGACGTCGCCAGCACCTTGAAGCCGAGCGAATGCAGCTCGCGAACGGCCTCGGTGATGCGCGTCTTGTCGCTCTCGCGAACCGAAACGAACACCGTGCCCTTGCGCGGCACCCGCGTGCCGCCGCCGAGCTGGCTCTTGGCGAACGCCACCGCAAAGGAGCGGTCGATGCCCATGACCTCGCCGGTCGAGCGCATCTCGGGGCCGAGCACGGTATCGACCCCGGGGAAGCGGGCGAACGGAAACACCGATTCCTTCACGCCGACATGATCGAGGTTCGCCTTCTTCAGGTTGAAATCGGCGAGCTTCTCGCCGGCCATGATGCGCGCCGCGATCTTCGCCACCGGCGTACCGACCACCTTGGCGACAAAGGGCACCGTGCGCGAGGCCCGCGGATTGACTTCGAGCACGTAGATCTCGCCGTCCTTGATGGCGTATTGCACATTCATCAGGCCGACGACGTCGAGGCCGAGGGCCAGCTCGCGGGTCTGCCGCTCCAGCTCCTCGATCATCTTGTCGTCCAGCGAGTGCGGCGGCAGCGAGCAGGCGCTGTCGCCGGAATGGATGCCGGCTTCCTCGATGTGCTCCATGATGCCGACGATGAAGGTGTCCTTGCCGTCGCAGAGGCAGTCGACGTCGATCTCGGTCGCATCGGACAGATAGCGGTCGAACAGCAGTGGGTTCTTGCCGAGCACGGTGTTGATCTGGCCGGTCTTGTCGTTCGGGTAGCGCGCCTTGACGTCGCCCGGCACCAGCTCCGGCAGCGTGCCGAGCAGGTAATCACTGAGCTGGTTTTCCTCGCGGATGATTTGCATCGCGCGGCCGCCGAGCACGTAGGACGGGCGCACCACCAGGGGCAGCCCGAGATCGGTTGCGACCAGGCGCGCTTGCTCGACCGAATAGGCGATGCCGTTCTTGGGCTGCTTCAGCCGCAGCTTGTCGAGCACCCGCTTGAAGCGGTCGCGGTCTTCCGCAAGGTCGATGGCGTCGGGCGAGGTGCCGAGGATCGGCACTTCGGCGGCTTCCAGCGCGCGCGCGAGCTTGAGCGGGGTCTGGCCGCCGAACTGCACGATCACGCCGTGCAGCGTGCCGTTCGTGCGTTCCTTCGCGATGATCTCCAGCACGTCCTCGGCGGTGAGCGGCTCGAAATAGAGCCGGTCGGCGGTGTCGTAGTCGGTCGACACCGTCTCCGGGTTGCAGTTCACCATGATGGATTCGTAGCCGGCGTCGTGCAGCGCGAAGCAGGCGTGACAGCAGCAATAGTCGAACTCGATGCCCTGGCCGATGCGGTTCGGTCCGCCGCCGAGGATGATGACCTTCTTCTTGTCGGACGGCGAGCTCTCGTCCGCAGGCGCGCCCGCGAACGGCGCCTCATAGGTCGAGTACATGTAGGCGGTGGGCGAAGCGAACTCGGCCGCGCAGGTGTCGATGCGCTTGTAGACCGGGCGAACGCCGAGCGCGTGTCGCTTCGCCGTGACCTCGGCCTCCGTCGTCTCTGCGATCACCGCGAGCCGGGCATCGGAGAAGCCCATGGCCTTGAGCGTGCGCATGCCGAAGGCGTTGCCCGGCAGGCCGTTCTTGCGGACCTTCGCTTCCATCTCGACGATGCCGCGCATCTCGCTGAGGAACCACGGATCGATCTTGCAGGAATTGAAGATCTCCTCGTCCGACCAGCCGAGCCGCATCGCCTGCCCGACCTGGAGCAGCCGGTTCGGTGTCGGCGTGCCCAGCGCAGCGCGGATCGCATTCTTATCGTCGTCGCGACCGAGACCTTCGATCTCGATCTCGTCGAGGCCGGTGAGGCCGGTCTCGAGCCCGCGCAATGCTTTCTGAAGGCTTTCCTGGAAGGTGCGGCCGATCGCCATGACTTCGCCGACCGACTTCATCGACGTAGTCAGCGTGGTGGAGGCACCGGGGAATTTCTCGAAAGCGAAACGCGGCACCTTGGTGACGACATAGTCGATCGTCGGCTCGAACGAGGCCGGCGTGGCGCCGCCGGTGATGTCGTTGGCGATTTCGTCGAGCGTGTAGCCGACCGCAAGCTTGGCGGCGACCTTTGCGATCGGAAAGCCGGTGGCTTTCGAAGCCAGGGCGGAGGAACGCGACACGCGCGGGTTCATCTCGATGACGACCATGCGGCCGTCTTCGGGATTGACGCCGAACTGCACGTTGGAGCCGCCGGTCTCGACGCCGATCTCGCGCAGCACCGCCAGCGAGGCGTCGCGCATGATCTGGTATTCCTTGTCGGTCAGCGTCAGCGCCGGCGCCACCGTGATGGAATCGCCGGTGTGAACGCCCATCGGATCGAGGTTCTCGATCGAGCAGACGATGATGCAATTGTCGTTCTTGTCGCGCACCACCTCCATCTCGTACTCTTTCCAGCCGAGCACGGATTCTTCGATCAGCACTTCGTTGGTGGGAGACGCATCCAGGCCGCGCTCGATGATGTCGAGGAACTCTTCCTTGTTGTAGGCAATGCCACCGCCGGTGCCGCCCATGGTGAAGGAGGGGCGGATGATCGCGGGCAGGCCGATCTCGGACAGCGCCATCAGCGCCTGGCCAAGCGCATATTCCTGGTAGCGCTTGCGGCGGTCGCTTTCGCCGAGTGTCCATTGCCGCTCGAGTTCTTCGAGTGCAGCGCCCGATGCCTTGGCGCGTTCGGCCTGGTACTTGTCGCGGAACGACTTCTTCAGGGCGGAGGCGTTGGCGAGCCGCGACTTAGGCGTCTCGAGCCCGATCTTGGTCATGGCCTCGCGGAACAGCTGGCGGTCCTCGGCCTTGTCGATCGCGTCCGCGGTGGCCCCGATCATCTCGACGTCGAACTTGTCGAGCGTGCCTTGCTGGCGCAGCGACAGCGCGCAGTTCAGCGCGGTCTGTCCGCCCATGGTCGGCAGCAGCGCGAAGCCGCCGGGAATGACGTGACGTTCCTTCTCGATGATTTTCGCGACGATCTCTGGCGTGATCGGCTCGATATAGGTCGCATCAGCCAATTCCGGATCGGTCATGATGGTGGCCGGATTGGAATTGACGAGGACGATGCGATAGCCCTCTTCCTTCAGCGTCTTCACCGCCTGGGTGCCCGAATAGTCGAACTCGCAGGCCTGGCCGATCACGATGGGACCGGCGCCGATGATCAGGATGGTGGTGATGTCTGTACGTTTGGGCATCAACTCTCGCCGAAGTGGAATTTGGGCACAAAAAAAGGGCGCGCCTGCTGCGCGTCCCTTTGGCCGAGAGCGCGGTGGTCCCCCCTCGCGCGCGGGGTGGGTCTTAGACCAGTTTTCCGGGCGGCGAAACCCCGAAAAACGCCCATCAACCGGCAATTTTGACCGGTTTTGGCCGGGCCTGCCAACCGCGGGCGAGATGGACCAGAAGAGCCGCCGAAACGCTTAATCCGCCGACCCAGCCGAGATCGGCGGGGCTCCACGCCGCAAGCACGGCGCCGCCCAAGGCACCGCCGATCGCAAAGCCGAGATACATGGCCGAGGCGTTGAGCGAGAGCGCGATCATCGAGGCCTGTGGCTCGATCCGGATGATGCTGGCGACCTGGGCCGGGTAGAACGCCCATCCCGAGATGCCCCAGAGGAAGATCGCACCTAGCACCGCGTAATGCGCCTGTTCCGGCATCAGCTTCAGGACCAGCGAATGCAGGATCAGCGCGCTGGCCATGCCGGCAAGTCCGAGACCTGCTGTGGCGAGCGTGCCGAGCCGGTCGGCCAGGACGCCACCGAACATGTTCCCGATCGCGGCGGCGCCGCCGAACACCAGCAGCGCGAGGCTGATCTGCGACGCATCGAATCCAAGGCCGCGCAGCGGGACCGCGAAATAGGTGAAGACGGTGAAGCCACCGAGCGCCCATAAAATCGTGATCAGAAGCGCCGTCAGGACATTGCGGTGACGCGCCACTGCCAGCCGATCGCTGAGCGAGGCCGTGTTGCGTGGCAGGCCGCGGGGCAGACCGAGCAGGAGGCCGGCGAGCGCAACGGCACCGATCAGGGCGACCATGGCAAAGGTCGCGCGCCAGCCGAGCAGGCTGCCGACGAGATTGCCGAGGGGAACGCCGATGACGGTCGCAACCGTGAGGCCCGAGGTAACCAGCGCCACCGCGCGGCCGCGTCGCTCCGGCGCGGCGACGGCCACGGATACGGCCAGCGCGGTCGGCATGCACAGCCCGGAGCCCAGCGCCATCAGCATGCGCGAGGCCAGCAGCAGGGCGTAATTCGACGCCACCATCGCCGCGAGGTTTCCGGCGATGAAGGTCGATAGCGCCAAGGCCAGCACGGTGCGGCGGTCGATATTGTTCAGTGTCACCGCCAAGATCGGCGAGCCGACCGCATAGGTGAGGGCGTAGGCTGTGACCAACTGCCCGGCGGCGGGGACGGAAATCGCCAGGTCCGTGGCGATCGACGGCAAAAGCCCAGCAATGACAAAGCCTTCCGTGCCGATCGCAAAGGCTCCCAAGGCCAACCAGAATACGCTCATCGGAGAAATCCCTATGTTCAACGTTTATTGAACTATTGATGGGACCGGGTCAGGAGTCAATTGGTTCAAGAACTATTGAACATCCAGGTCATTTCGCTATGCTCTTCGGACGATGAGCCGCACCCCACCCCACCCCACCCGCGAGCAGATCGAACTGCCGATGGTTCTGGATTGCCTGAGCGATCCGATCAGATTGGCGATCGTGTACCAGCTCGCGCAGCAGGAACGTGTCAGCGGCGAGCTGTGCTGTGGCGATTTCAACGGGCTCAGCGGCAAGTCGAATCTTGCCTATCACTTCGCCAAGCTGCGCGAATGCGGCCTGATGCAGACCCGCGTCGCCGGCACCAACCGCTTCGTGCGCCTGCGCCGCGACGATCTGGACGCACGCTTTCCGGGCCTGCTCGATGCTGTCATCACCTCCGCGGCAAAAGATGCCGACCGGCTGCGGCTTGTGTCGGAATGTGAAGTGGTTGAGGCTGATTGAGGATTGGGCGGCCAGTCCCTCTACGCTTGCCCTTCGCTCCAGCTACGCCGGACACGCTTAGCCCCCTTCGGGCCTCGCGTGGCTGCGCCACGCGTAGCCCCGTGAGGGGCGAAGCGTGGAGACCCGGCCTGGATTTGAACCAGGATAAAGAGCGATGCATCGCCCTCGCGTAGACACTTCCGCCACCGGGCCGCGGCGATCATTACCGATCGGGGTGCGACAAGCCACCTCAGGCAGACGTTATGCTTAACGGATCCACCAAGCTCAACGGACCAGCGGCGGCCGCGCGACGAACGTCATGCGCCAGCTATTGTGGCCGATATTGCGGTGAGCACGCTGGACCGCGAAGCCGACTCCCTTGAGCGTGGCGGTGATCTCCTCCTCACTGTAGCGCTGTAACCCGATGCGCGTTCGCAGCTGACGGTAATCCGACAGTGCGGTGCTGATCAGCCCGATCAGTGCATCTTTCAAAAAGCCGTGACGCAGGCCGAAGCTGAGCAGCGCCGTAACGTCCCTGAACATGCCGACATTGGGCTGGAGGATATCGCCCAGCACGAGCTTGCCCGAGGGCTTCAGGATACGGGAGAAGTTGAGGAGCGCGGCGTCGAGCTCGTCCGGCGTCATGTATTGCGCGACCGAGTTCATCACGACGAGATCGATCGACTGCTCCTGCATCTTGCGGACGTCGTCGAGCGAGCGGACGCGGATTTTCGTGTTCGGGGCAAACCGCGCGATCAACCGGCCGCGTACGCCGGGCGCAGGCTCGGCGAGGATCAGCTTGCCGCAGGCCGCCGCGACCTGGCTCGCCGACAGCGCCTCGCCGCAGGCATAGTCGAGCACGGTCGCCTCGGGCGAAGAGATGTAGCCGATGATGTCCCGCGCGATGATCTGGAAGTGCAAGTCGCGATGCAGCTTGCTGACATAGATCGTGTGCGTCGAGTCGTAATAATCGATCCAATCGTCCATGGTCGTCGAGGGCCCCGGCCAAACGGTTCCGTTGCAGGAACCGGCGCTGCCCGCCTGCGTTAGGGGTGCGGCGGCGCGCCGTCAATGTCTGCGTCCTAACAGGAAGGTTTCCCGTGAGCAAAGCTCCACAAAAGGTCTCGCCCGACCTCGACACGCCCACCGATCTGTCGTCCCAGGCGGTCAACAAGGTTTCGGAGGCACTCAACGTGCTTCTGGCCGACGCGTTCGCGCTGTATCTGAAGACCAAGAATTTCCACTGGCACATCAGCGGCCGGCATTTCCGCGACTATCATCTGCTGCTCGACGAGCAGTCCGACCAGATCTTCGCCACCACCGACCAGCTCGCCGAGCGCGTCCGCAAGATCGGCGGCACCACGCTGAAATCGATCGGGCAGATCGCCAAGCTCCAGACCATCAAGGACAACAACGAAGACTATGTCCCGCCGCGCGAGATGCTGCGCGAGCTGATGCAGGACAACAAGCATGTCGCCGCCGCAATGCGCAAGGCGCACGAGGTCTGCGACGACGCCGGCGACGTCGCCAGCGCCAGCATCCTCGAGAACTTCATCGACGAGACCGAGCGCCGCACCTGGTTCCTGTTCGAAGCCACAAGACAGGAAGGCGCGAACGAGGCGTAGGGGCACACTGTCGTAGGGTGGCCAAAGGCGCGCTCTTCGCGCGCCGTGCCCACTATCTCTCCGCAGTTCAAACTGTTTGGTGGGCAGGCTTCGCTTTGCCCACCCTACTGCACCGTCTTTGTAGCTACCGCCACAACCGCATCAACGCCCCGTTCTTGCCCCTCACCGGATCGGCCGGCGGCCGCGCGACGTTTGGAATCGTCTTCAGCGCCTTGGCGTGGTTCTCCGGTGTTGCGCGGGTGACCTCCATCTTCGCGCCCGGCGGATAGGCGCCGATCACGCAGAAATCCGCGCTGGCCTTGATGCGTTGGTGACCTGTGCCGGCGGGCAGGATCGCGACGTCGCCGGCCTTGATCTCCAGCTCCTGGCCGTGGTCGCCGCCGAAGCGGACGCGCGCGCTGCCACGCGCAACGCCGAGCACCTCGTGCACCGTTGCGTGATAATGCAGATAATCGAACACGCCATTGCGCCACGTGCCGCCCCAGCCGTTCGCTTCGAACAAGCGTTCGATCGTCTCTTCCGGCTGTCTGGAATCGAGCTTCACCGCGGCCTGGTAGACCAGGAAGGGGAGGATATTGTTGGGCACGAGCCCGTCATCCTCAAATACGATGGCGAGCGGCTCGGCATTGTCGCGGACGACAGACATAAGAGGCTCCTGCGTGAGCGTAGCAGTGATCAACGAAGGGAGTTAAGCGGCGTTCCTCGTTCCGCTGTCATTCCGGATTCGCGCTGCGCTGCGCCCGGAACGACAAGAGCCCGGGCGAAGGCCCGGGCTCGATGTCGTCAAAGCAGTTGCAGGAGAGCGCGCGCCCTACACGCTCTTGTTCTGCCGCATCAGATCGGCAAAGCGCTGGAACAGATAGTGCGAGTCGCGCGGACCCGGTGAGGCCTCGGGGTGGTACTGCACCGAGAACACCGGCTTGCCGTCGAGCTGGATGCCGCAATTGGAGCCGTCGAACAGCGAGATGTGGGTCTGCGTCGCGCCCGTCGGCAGGGTGCTCTCGTCGACGGCAAAGCCGTGGTTCATCGAGGTGATCTCGACCTTGCCGGTGGTCTCGTCCTTCACGGGATGATTGGCGCCGTGATGGCCCTGGTGCATCTTCTTGGTCTTGGCGCCGACGGCGAGGCCGAGCATCTGATGGCCAAGGCAAATTCCGAATGTCGGCGTGCCCGACTTGATCACGTCCTGGATCACGGGCACGGCATATTTGCCGGTCGCGGCCGGATCGCCGGGACCGTTCGACAGGAACACGCCATCCGGCTTCATCGCCAGGATATCCTCGGACGACGTCGTTGCCGGCACCACCGTTACCTTGCAGCCGACGCCGGCGAGCAGGCGCAGAATGTTGCGCTTGATGCCGTAATCGATGGCGACCACGTTGAACTCAGGCTTGTCCTGGCGGCCAAAGCCCTTGTCCCAGAGCCAGGGCGTCTCGTCCCAGGTGAAGCGCTGGCCTGAGGTGACCATTGGCACCAGGTCCATGCCCTCGAGGCCGGGCCATTCGCGCGCTTCTTCCTTCAAGCCGTGCAGGTCGAACTCGCCGTCCCTGGCGTGCGCGATTACGGCGTTGGGCATGCCCTTGTTGCGGATCAGCGCGGTCAGCGCGCGGGTGTCGATGCCGGAGAGGCCGATGATGCCGCGCGCCTTCAGCCACTGGTCGAGGTGCTTGGTGGCGCGATAGTTCGAGGGATCGGTGATCGCGGTGCGCAGGATCACGCCGCGCGCGCCGGGCGTCGCGGCCATGTTCACCGTCTCGATGTCGTCGTCGTTAGTGCCGACATTGCCGATATGCGGGAAGGTGAAGGTGATGAGCTGGCCGGCATAAGAGGGATCGGTGAGGATCTCCTCATAGCCGGTCATCGCGGTGTTGAAGCAGACCTCGCCGACGGCTTGGCCTTCGGCGCCGAGGCCAAAGCCTTCGAGCACCGTGCCGTCGGCAAGCACCAACAGCGCGGTCGGTTTGTGGTCCGGCCAAGCGTGATCGTTATCATGTTGTGTCATGAGCCCGGTTCATAGTCCCCGCGGGCGCTGCCGTCAAAGCGGAGATGCGCCGATTCACATGCGTTTTTGCATATTTGACAGGTCGGCTTGGGCCCCTAAGCTCCGCAGCATAATTTCCGGCAAATTCCGGGGCTCGGGAGGCAATAATGGACCAGACGACGCCGATTCTGCTGGTTCCGGGATTAGCCTCCTCGGCCCGGATCTATGCACCGGTGATCCCGTCGCTGTGGCAGTTCGGCCCGGTGATGGTCGCCAACCATATTCGCGATGACAGCATGGCGGCGATCGCCCGGCGGGTGCTGAGCGAGGCGCCGCCGCGCTTCGCGCTCGCCGGCCATTCCATGGGCGGCTACATCGCCCTCGAGATCATGCGCCAGGCGCCCGAGCGGGTGGCCAGGCTCGCGCTGATCAACACTCAGGCGCGGCCCGACACGGAGGAGGCGACCGCACGCCGCCGCGGCCTGATGGAGCTGGCCCGGCGCGGGGAGCTGCGTGCCGCGCGCGAGGAGATGTTTCCCGAACTGGTGCATCCGTCGCGCCGCGACGATGCAGGCATTCGCCAGCTCGTACACGAGCAGGGCGATGACGTCGGCGTCGAAGGCTATCTGCGGCAGCAGACCGCGATCATCGCGCGGGTGGATTCACGGCCGACGCTTGCGACGATCAAATGCCCGACATTGGTGCTGACGGGCGATCAGGACAACACGATTCCCAACGCATTCTCGAAGGAGATGGCGGAGGGCATTGCCGGCGCAAGGCTCGTCGTTCTGGAGAATTGCGGACACCTGCCGCAACCGGAGCAGCCTGCGGCGACGGTGCGGGCGCTGGTCGAATGGCTGGGAACCCCGGTTGTCTCCGGGCTGCGAACGGCCTAGATCAGGCGTCGGATAGTCTAGGGGATCACGATCATGCTGCGCGACGACATCAACAATGCGGTCAAGGAGGCCATGAAGGCCAAGGAAGAGCGCAAGCTGTCCACGCTGCGCATGGTCAACTCGACCATCAAGAACGCCGACATCGAGGCGCGCGGCAACGGCAAGCCGCCGCTCTCGGACGCGGACTTGCTCGGCGTGTTTCAGAAGATGATCAAGCAGCGCCAGGAATCGGTTGAGCTCTACGAGAAGGGCGGCCGTGCCGAACTCGCCGCGCAGGAGCGCGACGAGATCGCGGTGATCTCCGCGTACTTGCCGAAGCAGATGTCGGATGACGACGTCAAGAAGGTGATCTCGGACGCGATCGCCGAGACCGGCGCCGCCGGCATGAAGGACATGGGCAAGGTGATCGCCGTGTTGAAGACCAAGTACGCCGGCCAGATGGATTTCGGCAAGGCCTCTGGTTTGGTGAAGGCTGCTCTGACGGGCTAGGCGGCCGCGCCGAAGGTTTGCCAGGAGCTGACAGACTATCATCCTGGTCACGCCCGGCCTTGTGCCGGGCATCCACGTTCTTCAAAATGGAGAGAAAGAACGTGGATGGCCGGGACGAGCCCGGCCATGACGAGAACCTCCGATGAGCAGGGCCTCTCCCATGACCGCCATCAAGCCGTTCCGCATCGCCATCAGCGACGACGTCCTCACCGACCTCAAGTCGCGCCTCGCCCGCACGCGCTGGCCGGAGGCGGAGCTGGTCGATGATTGGAGCCAGGGCGCGCCGCTGGCATGGATCCAGGAAATCTGCACCTATTGGGCTGATGGCTACGACTGGCGCGCGCGCGAAGCGAAACTCAACTGCTTCGAGCAGTTCACCACCGAGATCGACGGGCTCGACATCCACTTCCTGCATGCGCGCTCGAAGGAGCCGTCGGCACTGCCGCTGATCATCACCCATGGCTGGCCCGGCTCGATCGTCGAATTCCAGAAGGTGATCGCGCCCTTGGTCGATCCTGTCGCGCATGGCGGCAATCCTGCCGATGCCTTCCACGTTGTCTGCCCGTCGCTGCCGGGCTTTGGCTTTTCCGGCAAACCCAAGACCACCGGCTGGGGCGTCGATCGTATCGCCGCGACCTGGGCCCAGCTGATGGACCGGCTCGGCTATATCAGGTACGGCGCGCAGGGCGGCGACTGGGGCTCGGCAGTGACGACCTCGCTTGGCATGCAGGACGCCGAGCATTGCGCCGGCATCCACATCACGCTCGCCTTCAACGCCGCGCCGAAAGTCGAGGGCGAACCGACGCCGGAAGAGAAGCGCGCGCTCGCCGGCCTCCAGCATTACGTCGACCTCGACTCCGGCTATTCGAAGCAGCAATCGACGCGGCCGCAGACACTCGGCTACGGCTTGACGGATTCGGCGAGCGGGCAGGCGGCCTGGATTCTGGAAAAATTCTGGGCCTGGACCGATTGCAACGGTCATCCCGAGAACATCTTCACCAAGGACGAGCTGCTCGACAACGTCATGCTCTACTGGGCGACGGAGACCGCGACCTCGTCGGCGCGGCTCTATTGGGAAAGCTTTGGCAAGCGCCGGACCACGCCGGTCGTCAAGGTGCCGACGGGCGTGGCTGTCTTTCCCAGGGAGATCATCACGCCGGTGCGGCGCTGGATGGAGCCGAACTTCCGCAACATCACGCATTGGAGCGAGATGGAGAAGGGCGGCCATTTCGCCGCATTCGAGCAGCCGGAGCTGTATGTCGGCGAGGTCAGAAAGTTCTTCCGGACGGTGCGCTGAGACGCATTCTCCGTCAGGCCCGGACTTGTCCCGGGCATCCGCGCCCTTAAACTCAGGTCAAACAAGAACGTGGATGGCCGGGACAAGTCCGGTCAGACGACGCTGCCGGGAAACGACCATGCTCACCGAAGCCAGCACCTATGACGAACTCTACGGCAATTTCCGCTGGGAGATCCCGGCGCGCTTCAACCTGGCGGAGGCCTGCTGCGATCGCCACGCCGACGGCACCGGCCGGCTGGCGCTGGTCTATCTCGATGAGAACGGCGCCATCACGCGCACATCCTTCGACGATGTCGCGGAGATGTCGCGCCGCTTCGCCAATGTGCTGAGGGCGGATGGCCTTGTCCGCGGCGACCGCGTCGCGGTGTTCCTGTCGCAGTCGCTGGAGCTGCCGATCGCGCACATGGCCGCGTTCCGTTCGGCGATGATCTCCATTCCGCTGTTCGCATTGTTCGGCGAAGACGCGCTGGAATTCCGCCTGTCGAACTCGCAAGCGAGGGCGATCGTCACCGACGAGGGTGGCTGGGAGAAGCTTTCGAAGATTCGCGACCGTCTGCCGGAGCTGAAGAAGGTCTACATCGTTGGCGAACGAACGCCGGCGGGTACGACATCGTTCTGGAATTCGGTCAAGGCTGCATCGCCCGACTTCAGGCTGGTGGACACGTCTGCTGACGATCCCGCGCTGATCATCTACACCTCGGGCACGACGGGCAATCCGAAGGGCGCGCTGCACGCCCACCGCGTCGTGCTCGGACATCTCCCCAATGTCGAGATGTGCCACAACTTCCTGCCGCGCCCCGGCGATCTGATGTGGACGCCGGCGGACTGGGCCTGGATCGGCGGCCTCATCAACGGCCTGTTCGCGTTCTGGTACCACGGCATTCCCCTGGTCGGTCACCGCGCGCGAAAGTTCGAGCCGCAAGCGGCGATGCAGATGATGGCCGATCTCGGCGTGCGTAATGTGTTCCTGCCGCCGACCGCGCTGAAGCTGATGCGGCAGGCCGGCGTGACGCATTCCGGCATCAAGCTGCGCAGCATCTTTACCGGCGGCGAGTCCCTCGGCGGCGAGCTGCTCGGCTGGGTGCGCGAGACCTTCGGCGTCGACGCGCACGAGGTGTTTGGCCAGACCGAATGCAATCTCGTGATCGGCAGCAACGCGAATCTGTTTCCGATCCGCCCCGGTTCGATGGGCAAGGCGACGCCGGGTTTCGACGTCCGCATCGTCAATGACAGAGGCGAGGAGCAGCCACGTGGCCAGCGCGGCATCATCGGGGTGCGCCAACCCTGTCCTTGCACGATGCTCGAATACTGGCGCAATCCGGAGGCAACGTCGAAGAAATATGCCGGCGAGTTCCTGCTCACCGGCGATCTCGGGGTGCAGGACGAGGACGGTTACTTCTGGTACGTCAGCCGCGAGGACGACGTCATCACCACCGCCGGCTATCGTGTCGGCCCGTCCGAAATCGAGCACACGCTGATGAAGCACCCGGCGGTGGCGATGGCGGCGGTGGTCGGCATTCCCGATCCGATCCGCACTGAATCGATCAAGGCCTGGATCGTGCTGCGCCCGGGCTTTGCCGCCAGCGACGCACTCGCGCGCGAGATCCAGGAGTTCGTCAAGGTGCAACTCGCCGCCCACGAATACCCACGGTTCGTGGAGTTCGCGGAGACACTTCCAATGACCGCCACCGGAAAGGTGCTGCGGCGCGAGCTGCGGACGAGGGGTTAGCTTCCTGCAATGGCAAAGACGTCTCAAGCCGCGGGGCTTCACCGCGCTTCACTTGCGAAGCTGAGCGAACTCGATGCGGCGCTGGAGCTCATGTATTACGGCTGGCGCGGCATGACACTCGAAGCCGACGCATATCTCGCCAAGCAAGGACTGTCGCGCCCGCACCATCGCATCCTCTACGTGGTGGCGCGCCGGCCCGATATCGCGATCGGCTCGCTGATCGAGATCCTCGGCATTTCCAAGCAGGCCCTGAACCGGCCGCTCAATTTGTTGCTTGAGCGCAAGCTCCTGACCTCAAAACGCTCGCCCGAGCAGCATCGCTCGAAGCTGCTGCGCCTGACGGCCGCGGGGCAGCGCATCGAGCAGCGCGCATCGGACCACGAGCGCAAGGTGCTGCGCGAGGCGTTCGATCGCGTCGGAGCGACAGGTGCGGCTGCGTGGATGGGCGTGATGGAGGCGATCGCCGACACCAACTGACGATTCCTGAAGTCAACATGGTTGACATGAGGAGCGGGCTTTGCCACTTTCCTGGCCAACGAGCCGTGGGAGGGCTCCGCCATGCGTCTTTCGGATATCGTGCTGCTCCTCAACGCGCTCTGGTTCGGCGGCGCCTTCATCCAGTTCAGCATTGCGCAAGCCAATACACTGAAGATTCTCCTGCCGCGGGAAGAGCGCACCAATCCGATCGCGCCGACATTGTCGGCCAGCGTGGCATTCCTTGGCGGCATCAATCTGCCGATCGGCCTTCTGTCGCTCTACCTTCTGGCAGCCCGTCCGGTCTTCTTCCAGCCGGTCGAAGCGCAGCTGGTGCTGTTCCTGTTCTTTGCCGCCTGCCATTTCAGCCAGTTCGCCTACAACCTTCCGGTCCTGCTGCGCGGAGGACGCGTCGGGGTCGCTTATTGGCCCGTGTTGAAAGGCCCGATGCTCAGGATCTTCGTCATCGACGCGGCCTTGTTCGTGGCCAATCTGGGTGCGGCGCTTCTCCTCGCGTCGCGCTCCTGACTACCGCGACGGCGTCGACAGCGCAGATCGCAGCATGGCGGCGAGGTCTCGCCGCCGGAACGGCTTGGTCAGGATGCGGGCATCGCCGATTGCGTCGGGCGCCGAGACCGGATTTTGGCTGTAGCCGGAGGTGAAGAGCACCTTGAGCCCGGGTCGCAGCTGGATTGCTTGCCGGGCAAGCTCCGGCCCGAACATGCCGCCGGGCATCACGACGTCGGTGAACAGCAGGTCGATATCCCCGGACTGGCGCAACAAGTCGAGCGCCGCCGGGCCGCTCGCGGCCGTGATGACGCGATAGCCGAGCGTCTTCAGCTCGCTTTCGACATAAGTCCGAACCATGTCGTTGTCTTCGACGACGAGAATGGTCTCGCTTCCTTCGCGCGTGACGATCCCTTCGGCGGGTGAGGCGTCCTCGTTTGGCGGTGTTGCCAGGCGGGGAAAGAACAGCCTGACGGTGCTGCCTTGTCTCGGTGCGGACTGCATCTGCACCAGCCCGCCGGACTGCCGCACAAAACCGTAGACCATGCTCAGGCCGAGCCCGGTCCCCTTGCCGACCTCCTTGGTGGTGAAGAACGGCTCGAACGCCCGGCTCGCCACCTCGGCGGTCATGCCGCTGCCGGTGTCGATCACGGCCACCATGACATAGTCGCCTGGTCGCGGTTCGCCATTGATGTCCAAGTCGGATTCACCGAGCGAGACGTTGCGCGCCTCGATGGTCAGCCTGCCGCCCAACTGCATGACATCGCGCGCGTTGAGCACGAGATTGAGCAGCGCAGTCGTGAGCTGGCCGGGATCGACGCTGATCAACCACAGGTCCGGTGCGAGCGCGAAGGTGCATTCGATGTGCTCGCCCAAGGGGCGGCGCAACAAGTGCTCCACCTCCTTAATCTTTTCGCCGATGTCGATGTCTCGCGGCCTCAGGGGCTGCTTGCGCGCGAAGGCGAGCAGGCTCCGCGTCAGGTCGGAGCCGCGTTCGGCAGCTGTCGCGATGTCGCCGGCGATCCGGTGCAACTCCTTGTTCCCCGCCAGCCTGTCGGCAAGGTGCTCCGAATTGCCGAGAATGACGGTGAGGAGATTGTTGAAGTCATGCGCCACACCGCCGGTGAGCTGACCCATGGCCTCCATCTTCTGGGATTGGCTGAGCTTCTGGTTGAGGTCCGCGATGGCCGCCCGTTGCTGCTCAAGCGATTCGGCAGTGTCGTTGAGCAGGGTCATCAATCCGCCCAGCTCGCCGCGCGGATGGGGAGGAGGAATTCGCGCGTTGAGATCGCCGAGCCCGAGTCTCTTCGCCATGTTGGCGAGCCGCCCGACCTGGCGCCCGACGCTCACGGTCGCGAGGATCCATACGCCGGCCAGCAGCAGCAGCAAGGCCACCGCGAGGATCGCCATATCCTCATAGAGCCGGCGATTCGCCGCCGCGACCAATCCGTCCTTGGACCGTCCGACCAGGATGTAGAGGCCGGCATCACGGATCGAAGGTGAGTGGGCGACGGCCCAGACCTGCGTGCGGCCGTCGCGATCGGTCACTTCCTGAAATGCCTTTTGATCGGGAGCCGTCGCGAAGCCGAGCAGGTCGGATCCCGCGATCGACGCGCCCACGGGCGCGGTCCAGCCGGCTCCCAAGGGAGCGACGAGAACGGTGCCCTTGCCGTCGATGAGCAGAATATCCTTCTCGGCGAGCAGCCGCTTGTGGTGATACTCGGCGAATTTGCGCAGGTTGAACGAGGCAAGCAGCACCAGCTTCAGCGCGCCCGCCTCCGATCGCACCGGATATGCGATCTGGAGCACCGATATTCCGGTCAGCCGGCCGAATACCGGCTCAACCACGACGTTGCGCGAGACCAGGGCCTGCTTGAAATAGGCGCGATCCCTCAGATCGAGGGTGCGGTTGGTCCGCAGCGAGTCGCAGAACAGGCTGCCGTCCGGATCGATGGTCAGGATTCCCGTGAACTGAGGGTATTCCTCGCGCACGTCCGACAGAAACGCCGAGCACGCCGCCTTGTCGCGCGTGTCGAGGTCGCGCGCGCGGGCCAGACCATAGTGAAGCTGAGCGGTGCCCTGAATCTTCCCACCCAGATCGCTCGCAATGTCGTCGGCCGAGGCCGACAGATTGGCCAGGGCGGCGTTGACTTCACTGCTCCGGTTCTGCACGAAACGCAGCCCGACGAGGCTCGCCGGCACCAGCATGGCCGCGATGACGAGTATCAGTAGTCGGGTACGCAAGCTCATCGGTCGGACGGTCCATTCGAGTCATCGCGCTCGTTCAAAGACTCAATTTGCGGCACCACCCGCCGCTCAGTCCATAGGCATCGGGTCGAAAAAGTCCCCGACGGGGAAAGATTTCGAGCCGCGGGCAGGACGGATGAGCTTCCCGAAGGACGCGCGCCGTCGGCGCGGTGGTTTTCCCGGGTCTGCGCCGGCGGCTTCGGGATACTGTCGTCCAGCCAACAACTCGCGCGTGCGCACCTGCCGCGGGGACGCTAAGATCGAGTCAATCCGCGTGCGACGGAGATCGCGCCGGCGAACGAGGAGGAAGCTGATGTCCATTTCGGGCAAGGTCGACCCGGTGGTGCGTCCCGTCGCGGCGACCGACATCGCCGAGGCGCTGGTCGAAGGCCTGCGGGATTTCCAGGCGCTGCCGCTTTACGGCCTCTGCTTCGGTACGCTCTACGCCGCCGGCGGCATCGCCATCATGCTGTGCTTCACTGCGTTCGGCATGGTCTATCTGGTCTATCCGCTGGCCGCCGGCTTCGCGCTGCTCGGGCCATTCGTGGCGATCGGGCTCTATGAAGTCAGCCGCCGTCGCGAGCGCGGCGAGCCCGTCTCGCTCGGCGCGATCTGGTCGGCTGTGCGCGCGCGCAGCGAGATCGGCTGGATGGCCTTCGTCACGCTGTTCGTGTTCGTGGTCTGGATGTATCAGGTGCGGCTTCTGATCGCGCTGCTGCTTGGCCTGCATGCCTCGTTCTCGAGCCTGCAGGAGTTCATGACGGTGGTGCTGACCACGAACGAGGGCCTGCTGTTCCTCGGCATCGGCAACGCGGTCGGCGCGGTGCTGTCGCTGATCCTGTTTTCGCTGACGGTCGTGTCGTTTCCGCTGCTGCTCGACCGCGAGGTCGATTTCGTCACGGCGATGGTGACAAGCGTGCGCGCGGTCGTGGCCAGCCCGCTGCCGATGATTGGCTGGGCCGCGGTGATCGTGATGGTCCTGATCGTCTCGGCGCTGCCGTATTTTCTGGGGCTGGTGGTGACGCTGCCCGTGCTCGGGCACGCGACCTGGCATCTTTATCGGCGGATCGTGGTGCCGGTGGCGTAGCGGGAAGCCGGACGCAACGGCAGCGAGCTATTCGCCGGTTGCCAGCCGGCGTTCGCCGGATGAGGTCAGTTCGAGTTCGCCGAGGCGCCTGATTGCATAACCGAGGTTGGTCAGGCGCTCGCCGTGCGCTTGCGGGATTTCGCCTTGCGCCTTGCCCTTGCCGATCTCGGCCAAGGACGCAAATTCATCGGCGCTGAGTGCAACGCTGCTGTCTGTCATCAGGCAACCTCGTCGGTCCATACCTTGAAATTGACAAGGGTATTCGGACCGAAGGTTTGGGTGATCGGGACGTCCGCGGCATCGCGTCCTTGTGCGATCAACACGCGACCGATCCGCGGCGTGTTGTTGCGCGGATCGAACATGTGCCAGCTTCCGCCGAGATAAGCCTCAAACCAGCCGGCGAAATCTCCCACGGCCCAGGGCTTCGGCGTGCCGATGTCGCTGAGATAACCGGTGCAGTAACGCGTCGGGATGTTCATGCAGCGGCAGAACGCGATGGCAAGATGAGCATAGTCGCGGCACACGCCCTTGCCTTCGTCGTAGGCTTCCCGCGCCGTCTTGGTCGCGCGCGCGTGCTCATAGCCGAAGGCGATGTGACGATGAACGAAATCGCAGATGGCCTGGACCCGCGCCCAGCCGGGCGGCGTGTGCTCGAACAACTTCCATGCGATATCCGACAGGCGATCGGTCTCGCAGTAGCGACTGCCGAGCAGATAGACGAGCGTGTCGGTCGGCAGCGCCTCGACGGCGTGCTGAGCCGCGTTCGGGAACACTGGATCGGGCAGGCCGCTGTCGCTCACGACGCCGTCGCCGGCAAGGCGAAAGGCGCCAGCCGGCGCCACGATGCGGCTGCACCAATTGCCGAAGAGGTCGCGATAGGGAGTGATCGGCACCGAGGGTCTGGTGGTCAGCAGGTCGGGCACGATGACATCGGAGGCGCGGGTGAAGTGCGTGCCCAGCACCATGATCATAGGCGTGGGCTGCGGGAATTCGTACAGCATCTCAAACCCGACGCGGAGCTTCATACGATTTTCCCTTGGCTAAGCTCGTAACATGGCTACGAAGCGGCCGATCACAAGGCTTTGACGGCTTATTCGGTCGCGGGCGGCAATTGGCGCCTCAAAAGTGCGGCACGGGCGAGAAAATGATAGCTAATTGCGGCGATTGCGCGCACGGTGCGGGAATGTCGAAAGATCTGTCGTTTCTGCGCCTATGCAGCGCCACGACTATTCGCGCGACGTGAAGCGCCTCATTCCCTCGCAGCGGCGGAGCCGACTCGTAGCGACGTCGTAACAGCGGTCGTCGCGCATATTGCCCACTCCAGCGGTGAGTTGGACGCGGCAGGCGCGTGCCGCGGACACCTGAAGGTTTCACCGCGATCGATCATGAGATCGAACGCCAACCGAAAGCACCCGATGCAAACTCAACCGATGCAAGCTCTCTCGCCACGGCACGTCAAGACAGAAGAAGCGCTCCGGCTCGGCGTCGAGTCGGGCTGGTACGCGATCAAGGTCAGTGGGACCTTTGTCTCGGGCCCGCACGACTCGGAAGCGGATTGCAGTCGCAAGATCGACGAAATCAATCCGCCTCCGGTGAAGAAGAAGCGATGACGACACGGAGTTCGCCCGCTACGGCGTCTTGATACCCATCGCCTTCAACGCTTCCAGCATCTGCGCCGGCGGCGCCATCTTGATCTGCGGCGCCTTGCCCGTTTCCAGCAGGCTCTTCAGCCCCGACAGGATTGCGGGCCAGCCGGTGCGGCCGCCGGAAAGGATGTCGTCGCTGAGCGGGCGGTCGTGGCGTTCGCTCACGGTGAGGCGGACGGCCTCGCCGGCTTGTTCAATCTCGTAAGTGACAAGCATCGCGCCGAGCTTTGCGACGAGGTCGGGCCAGTTGACGTTCCACGTCACCGTCAGCTTGTTCGGCGGATCGTATTCGAACACATCGCCCGAAATGTGTTCCGAGCCATCAGGCGCGCGCACGACGAATTTGCCGCCGAGTCTTGGCTCCATCTCGACCGCAAAGCCGGAGAAATATTGGCGGCTGAACTCGGCGGAGGTCAGCGCCTCCCACACCTGGTCCGGCGTCGCGGCGATGTAAATCGTGTAGACGGTGAGCGGCTTGAACCGATCGAGGTTCATCTTGCATCGAATCCCTTGTTGAGGGCTGCGTGCGGAATGGCCAGCACCTTGCCGCTTTCCAGCAGGCTCTTGAGCCCGGACAGGATCGCCGGCCACCCGTTGGAAACGGCGCCGAAATATTTGCCGCCTTCGACGAAGCCGTCATGCAGCACCGTCAAACGCACGAGCGAGCCGAACGGTTCGATGGTAAAGACCACCCGCGAGATCGGCTCACCGCGCAGCTCCTCGTATTTTTGGTGCTTGAAGCTGTAAGACAGCCGCCGCGGCGGATCGGCTTCGAGGATCTCGCCGGAATCGGTGGTCTCGCCGTCCAGCAGCAGCGCGAAAGGGGAGCCGATTTTCCAGTCGGACCTGACCTCGGCGCCGAACCAGTATTGCTTGGTGAACTCGCTCGATGTCAGCGCCTCCCACAGCCTCGTTGGCGTTGTCTCGATGTAGGTGACATAGACGAATTGCGGCTTACTCATCACGCTTCTCCAACTGGCGTTTCAACTCGCCGAGTGCGGCGAGCTTGCCGCGCTCGAATTTCTTGATCCAGCGTTCGCCGATCTGATGGATCGGAACCGGATTGAGATAGTGCAGCTTCTCGCGGCCGTGCCTGATGGTCGTGACCAGATTGGCCTCTTCCAGAATGGCAAGGTGCTTGGTCACGGCCTGGCGCGTCATCGCGAGGCCTTCACAGAGTTCGTTCAGCGTCTGGCCGTTCCTGGCGTGAAGTCTGTCGAGCAGCGACCGTCGTGACGCATCGGCGAGCGCTTTGAAGACCTCATCCATGGCGGCGATAATAGGCAACCAAATGATTGCATGTCAAGCGCAAGGTCGTGACTTCCGTTCCCGCCCTCGCCATGCATTAATGCCGCAAACCGCTCCCAGCGAGTCCTCCCCATGATGTCTCTGCAAGCCTATCTCGCCTTCCTTGCCGCCTGCATCGCGCTCGCGCTGTTGCCGGGGCCGATCGTCACCCTCGTTATCGCCAACGGGCTGCGCCACGGCACGCGCGCGGCGCTGACCAATGTGGCCGGTGCGCAGGCCGGCCTCGCCATCGTCATCGGCATCGTCGCGGTCGGACTGACCTCGCTGATGGCGACCATGGGGTATTGGTTCGACTGGGTGCGCTTTGCCGGCGCCGCCTATCTGGTCTGGCTCGGCATCAAGCTGATCTGGGCGCCGGTCGAGGGCGTCAATGTGGATGAGCCGCCGGCGCCGCCGCGCGGCGGATTCTTCCTGCAAGGTTTCCTGGTGCTGCTGTCGAACCCGAAGGTGCTGGTGTTCTTCGGCGCCTTCATCCCGCAGTTCATGGACATGAACCGCGACCACTTCCCGCAGGTCGCGCTGCTGGGAGCCACCTTCATGGTCACTGCGGTGATGACGGACGCGCTCTACGCCATCGCCGCGGGGCGGGCCCGGAAGTTCTTCTCGGCTCGCCGCACCCGCATGATGTCGCGCATCTCCGGCGGCTTCATGATCGGCGGCGGCATCTGGCTGGCGCTGACCAGGGCGAAATAACCGCCGTCGGGCTAATCGACCAGCCTTTCCGCCCGCAGTTCAACCTCGATCTCTGCAAAAATCCGCGCCAGCCGCTCGGCCCATTGTTGCTGGCCAGACTGGTCGGCGATCAGATCCTGGCGGATCTCAATGCCGGTATTGACGAGGCCGCGAGCTTCGCCGTGCACGGGGATGGTGTAGTCGGTGAGGTCGTTCACCGCATAGGGCTCGTTGTCGCCCACGACGAGATCGCTCTCGCTGCGGAGATGCCTGAGCAGCAGCTGCGGCAGCACGGTGTCGCGATTGTAGAGCGCGCCGATGTGCCAGGGACGCGCGACGCCGGCGTAAACGGGCGTGAAGCTGTGCAGCGACACCAGCACCGTCGGCCGCTTGTCGTGCACGCGGCGGTCGATCGCGGCATGGATATGCCGGTGATAGGGCTCGAAAATCTCGCGGCGGCGCGCTTTGCGCTCCTGCTCCGAAATTCCCTCGTTGCGCGGGATCGCGGTTGCTTCGGAAATCAGGGGAATCGAGCTCACGGCGGCGGGCGGGCGGTTGCAGTCGATCACCAGCCGCGAATAGCGCTGGGCGATCAGATGTGCGCCCAGCATCTCTGCCAGCCGGTCGGCGACGCCCCCAATGCCGATGTCCCAGGCGATATGCCGCGTCAGCTCGTTCTCGGCGACGCCAAGATCGCCAAGCGCAGCCGGCAGGACCCTTCCGTAGTGGTCCGAGGTGAGCAAAAAAGGCGATGTCCCTTGCGCATTCACCTCGTGCACCGGGGGGACGTCACCCTCGCTGAGGAGTTGATTGGTCGCCCCGATTGTGTCTAAAGCCATCCTGATTGCCTAATGAAACAGCAGTCACCCCGAAGAATCGGGCGGGATTGCTATAGATTGGTCCGCCCGACATCACCATGATTGCCTGACGATGCCGTTGCTGACGATTCATCACAAGACCGAATATCGCTACACCCGCCCCGTGGCGTTCGGCGAACACAGGATCATGCTGCGGCCGCGCGACGGGCATGATCTGCGCGTGCTCGACTCCAGGCTCGAGATATCGCCCGAGCCGATGTCGCTGCACTGGATCCACGACGTGTTCGGCAATTCCGTCGCGATCGCGAATTTCGACGAGCGCGCGGACGCGCTGATCTTCGACTGGCACGTCACCGTCGAGCACAATCCGGTCGAGGAGTTCGCGCTGACGCCGGACGACTCGGCCTATTTCTATCCTTTCGCGTATGACGATGAGGAGTTTCCCGACCTCGTCCACTACATCACGCCGCAATATACCGATCCCGATGGCGAGATCGCGGAATGGGCGCGCGGCTTTCTCGACGAGGACGCGCCGACGCCGACCTTCAAGATCCTGAGCGGCATGACCCACGGTATCCGCGAGCGGTTCAAGTACCGCAAGCGCCACGAGCTGGGCACGCAGCATCCGCTCGACACCTTGCAGTCCGGTAGCGGAACCTGCCGCGACTACGCTCTGTTCATGATCGAGGCGCTGCGTCATCTCGGAATCGCCGCACGATTCGTCTCCGGCTACATCTTCCTGCCGGAGGATATCGAGCAGCGCCATGTCGGCGGCGGTTCGACGCATGCCTGGGTCCAGGTCTACCTGCCCAGCGCGGGCTGGATCGAGTTCGATCCGACCAACGGCATCGTCGGCACCCGCGACCTCATCCGCGTCGCGGTCGCCCGCGATCCGCGCCAGGCAATCCCGCTGCACGGCGTCTATATCGGCCCTGCCGGCGCGTTCGACGCCATGGACGTGACCATCAGGGTGGTGTCGGACGAGCAATGCAGCGGCGAGACACTCGAGGCGGAGGTTTTGTAGATCCGCTGCGATTTGCACGCTGCCGATTGATGGTTATAGAAGGCCATGACCTCCAATCGTCTCTTCGTCTACGGCACGCTGATGCGCGGCTTCGACCATCCGATGGCGCGGTTGCTTGCGGGCCACGCGGATTTTCTGGGTGAAGCGACCTGCCGCGGCCGGCTCGTTCTGGTGACGCATTATCCGGGGCTGCTGCTCTCCGATGTGCCGTCCGACCGCGCCCACGGCGAACTCTTTCACCTGCGCGTGCCCGACGAACTCTTGCGCGAGCTCGACATGTACGAGGCCTGCGGCGAGGGCTTTCCGGAGCCGACCGAATATCTGCGCCAGCTGGTCGACGTGACAGGTGCAGACGGGGTGACGGCACCGGCCTGGACTTACATCTACAACTGGCCCGTCACCGATCTGCCGCGCATCGAATCCGGCCGCTTTCTTGGGCTCTAGCCCGACAGCACTTCCTTCACTGCGCGCACGTCGACCTCGCGCTCGACATAACTCCACTCCTCGGTTCGCCTGAGCATCGCGACCAGCTCCTCGAACAGCGAGGCGTGCGCAGGCGCGAATTCGAACCAGGTCAGGAAGTCGAAGGGCCCGCCGAGGTCGCGGCAATGATAGAGCTGCCGCGCAATCGCAGGGAGGAAGCGCAGGCTGTTCGCGATGTGATGCGACTTGTCCTCGAAGATCCTGCGGCGCTCTTCCTGGGTCAGATCCCACCAGGCCTGCGACTTGCGGATCGGGATCAGCGCCCCACTGGTTGCTTCCAGCCGGCCGAGGCCGGCCTGCACGGCAGTGAGCTGCTGCTTCTCCGGGCGCTCGGTGTAGCGCAAGCTGCTCGCGACACCGACCAGGCGCCAAGCATTGCGCGAGGGCACCAGCGGCAACGCGATGGCCTCGCTGTCGGTGACCGACAGCGTTGGCATGAAGGCGAGGGGCTCGCCCGTCACCGGCGAAATCGAGGTGATGCGCCAACCCCCGCTCTGGCCGCCTCGGAAGGTCCTGAACATGGCCCCCATGGAAGCGTGGAACCGGGCCGGGTTCAAGCTTTCCGTCGAATCTTCGACCTGTGAATAGCCGGGAGAAGCCCTAAGTGCATCGTATTTCCCGGGGGCATCCTTATATGCCTATTCGTTGGCAAAACGCCCGACTCACCCCAGAAATCAACCTGATGCGCTTCACGCCCCAATTCCTCGACGAGCTTCGGGCCCGGCTTTCGGTCTCCGAAGTCGTGGGCAAGCGCGTCAAACTGAAGAAGGCGGGGCGAGAGTGGAAGGGGCTGTCGCCGTTCCAGCAGGAAAAGACGCCGTCCTTCTACGTCAACGACCAGAAGGGCTTTTACCACGACTTCTCCTCCGGCAAGCACGGCGACATCATCAGCTTCATGATGGAGACCGACGGCCTGCCGTTCGCGGAGGCCGTGGAGCGGCTCGCCAATATGGCGGGCCTGCCGCTGCCAGCGGTGACGCCGGATGCAGCGCGTCAGGAGCAGCGGCGCCGCTCGCTGCATGACGTCATGGATCTCGCCGCCAAGTTCTTTGCCGAGACGCTGGCCTCGCGCGTCGGCGCCAAGGCGCGCGGCTATCTCGCCGACCGCGCGATCTCGCCGGCGACGCAATTGCAGTTTCGGCTGGGCTATGCGCCACCTGATCGCTTTGCGCTGAAAGAGCATCTCGGCAAGCTCGGCGTCTCCGTCGACGACATGGTCGAAACCGGCATGCTGGTGGCCGGCAACGACATCCCGGTGCCCTATGATCGCTTCCGCGATCGCGTGATGTTTCCGATCATGGATCTGCGCGGCCGCGTCATCGCCTTCGGCGGGCGCGCGCTGGAGAAGGACGTTCCGGCCAAGTACCTGAACTCGCCGGAGACGCCGCTCTTCCACAAGGGCGACAATCTGTACAACCACCAGACCGCGCGCAAAGCCACCCATGACGGCAGCCCCCTCATCGTGGTCGAAGGCTATGTCGACGTCATCGCCATGGTCACCGCGGGCTTTGCCGGCAGCGTGGCGCCGCTCGGCACCGCGCTCACTGAAAACCAGCTCGCGCTGCTCTGGAAAATGGCGGACGAGCCGATCCTCTGCTTCGACGGCGACCGCGCCGGCCAGAAAGCCGCTTATCGTGCCGCGGATCTCGCCTTACCCTTCCTCGCGCCCGGCAAGAGTCTGCGCTTCGCCCTGCTGCCGGAAGGGCAGGACCCCGACGATCTCGTGCGCTCCGGCGGTCGTGGCGCGATCGAGGAGGTGATCGCGGCGGCGCGTCCGCTCGCCGAGATGATCTGGTCGCGCGAGCTCGAAGGCGGCAATTTCGCCACGCCCGAGCGCCGCGCCGCGCTAGAGGCGCGCATCAAGGAGCTCTCCAACGGCATCCGCGACGAGGTGGTGCGGCGCTATTACCGGCAGGATCTTGCCGAGCGGCTTCAGCGCGCCTTTGCCCCCGAAGGCGCACGCGGCGGCTTCGGCGGCGGCCGTGGCAATTTCCGCCCCGGCTCGGCCGGCCGTCAGTTCCAGCCCCGCGGTGGGGGAGGCGCGAATCGATTCGGCGGTCAGGGATTTGGAGGCCGCCGCGGCCCACCCGGGCCCATCCAGCTGCCCTCCGGACCCTACCAGGCGGCGAGCGCGCAGCTCGCGGCAAGCCCGATCATGCGCGGCCAGCGCAGCGCCATCTCCCGCCGGGAGGCCCTGATCCTGCAAATCCTGATCAATCACCCCTGGCTGCTGCACGATCATCTCGAGGAAGTCGCGGCCCTGGAGCTCGCCCATCCCGAGGTCCATAAGCTCCGGGCCGGCATCATCGCCGCCTTTGCCAACGACCATCACCATTCGCCGGACCCCGGCGAGCTCGCCGAGAAGATGCGCAGCGATCTCGAGAAGGGCGGATTTTCGCAGGCTCTTCAAAGGGTTGAGAGCGGTATCACGACCGCGGCGGTGTGGGGCGCCCGTGAGGGCGCCGCACGGGACGACGTTCTCTCCACCTGGCATCAGCTGGTCGCCTTGCATCGGCAGTACCATTCACTACTTAGAGAGCTGAAAGACGCCGAGCTGGCCTTGGGGGATGATCCCAGCGAGGCCAACATGGCGTGGCTGCGCGACGTCAAGGCTCGGATAGGCGAAGTCGACGGCACCGAGGCCCTGATCGAGGGTTTTGGCGAGCTGTCGGGCCGGTTCCAGAAGAGCGTGTGATGAAAGAATCATGCGGACGGCCGGGACCGGAACCGCTAAAAGACTCGCCAAATCCGAGGTTTGGCGGCAAAAACAGGGTTAATCGAGGCTTAACGGTCTTGTAGCACTTTGGCCACCAGGCGGCCGCAGGCAGAACAGACGCGTCAGGAATGAATCCGCGCAATTGCTGTTGGCACTACACCTGTATCCGCTGCGACAAAGAGGCTCTACGAAGCGTTAGGCAAATCCGGCGAGTGAAAGGTCGGGGGTGGCGACAAGAGGTCCGCGCCGCCCTTTCCGTGTCGAGATCTGACGAAGCGAGAGCATCGAGCAACAGGTTCAAGTGATTTTGCGCGGGCGCGGCGAACGTCTGTGTGAAACGCGTTTAGGAGCAATGGATGGCCACCAAGGCAAAGACGCTGCAGGCGAAGGACAAGGAAAAAGACGACAAGGCAGCGGACGCGCCGGAGAAGGACTCCCAGGACGCGCCCTCGCCGTTGCTCGATCTGTCCGACGCGGCCGTGAAGAAGATGATCAAGCAGGCCAAGAAGCGCGGCTTCGTGACCTTCGATCAGCTCAACGAAGTTTTGCCGTCCGACCAGACCTCTCCCGAGCAGATCGAGGACATCATGTCCATGCTCTCGGACATGGGCATCAACGTCACCGAAGCCGACGATAGCGAAGGCGAGGAGGACAAGGACGAGGGCGGCGAGGACGAGACCGACAACGAGCTCGTCGAAGTCACCCAGAAGGCCGTCACCGAGGTCAAGAAGAGCGAGCCGGGCGAGCGCACCGACGATCCCGTGCGCATGTATCTGCGCGAGATGGGCACCGTCGAGCTGCTGTCGCGCGAAGGCGAAATTGCGATTGCGAAGCGCATCGAGGCCGGCCGCGAGGCGATGATCGCAGGTCTGTGCGAAAGCCCGCTGACCTTCCAGGCCATCATCATCTGGCGCGACGAGCTCAACGAAGGAAAAATCTTTCTTCGTGACATCATCGATCTCGAAGCCACCTATGCCGGGCCCGATGCCAAGGCCGGCATGAACAATGCGATGATCGCCGGTCCGAACGGCGAGACCGGTGAAGCGACGGCCGAAGGCGGCCAGGCCACCGGCGCCGCGCCCGCGCATGTCGCGCCGCCGGCCGCACCGCCGGCGCCGACCCCGTTCCGCGCCGCGCCTGCGCCCGGCAATGTCGGCGACGCCGCGAAGGATCCGGCGGAATCCGCCGCCGAAGCCGACATGGACGAGGACGACGAGTTCGAGAACCAGATGTCGCTTGCGGCGATCGAGGCCGAGCTCAAGCCGAAGGTCGTCGAGATCTTCGACAAGATCGCCGACAGCTACAAGAAGCTGCGCAAGCTGCAAGAGCAGGACATCCAGAACCAGCTCGAGAGCACCTCGCACGGGCCCTCGCTCTCGCCGCACCAAGAGCGCAAATACCGCAAGCTCAAGGACGAGATCATCGTCGAGGTGAAGTCGCTGCGCCTGAACCAGGCGCGTATCGACAGTCTCGTCGAGCAGCTCTACGACATCAACAAGCGCCTCGTCTCGCATGAGGGCCGCCTGATGCGCCTTGCCGACAGCCATGGCGTCGCGCGCGAAGACTTCCTGCGCAACTACACCGGCTCGGAGCTCGATCCGCGCTGGCTCAACCGTGTCTCGAAGCTGTCGGCCAAGGGCTGGAAGAACTTCGTCCATCACGAGAAGGACCGCATCAAGGACCTCCGCCACGAGGTGCATCAGTTAGCTGCGCTGACCGGCTTGGAGATCATCGAGTTCCGCAAGATCGTGCACTCGGTGCAGAAGGGCGAGCGCGAAGCCCGCCAGGCCAAGAAGGAGATGGTGGAAGCCAACCTCCGTCTCGTGATCTCGATCGCCAAGAAATACACCAATCGCGGCCTGCAGTTCCTCGACCTGATCCAGGAAGGCAACATCGGCCTGATGAAGGCGGTCGACAAGTTCGAGTATCGCCGCGGCTACAAGTTCTCGACCTACGCCACGTGGTGGATCCGGCAGGCGATCACCCGCTCGATCGCCGACCAGGCGCGTACCATCCGCATCCCCGTGCACATGATCGAGACGATCAACAAGATCGTGCGCACCTCGCGCCAGATGCTCAACGAGATCGGCCGCGAGCCCACTCCTGAGGAATTGGCCGAGAAGCTCGGCATGCCGCTGGAGAAAGTCCGAAAAGTCCTCAAGATCGCCAAGGAGCCGTTGTCGCTGGAGACGCCCGTCGGTGACGAAGAGGATTCACACCTCGGCGATTTCATCGAGGACAAGAACGCGATCCTGCCGATCGACGCCGCGATCCAGTCCAACCTGCGCGAGACCACCACGCGCGTGCTGGCCTCGCTCACCCCGCGCGAAGAACGCGTGCTGCGCATGCGCTTCGGCATCGGCATGAACACCGACCACACGCTGGAAGAAGTCGGCCAGCAGTTCTCGGTGACGAGAGAGCGTATTCGACAGATCGAGGCGAAGGCGCTGCGAAAGTTGAAGCATCCGTCAAGGTCAAGGAAGCTGCGGTCGTTCCTGGATAACTAGTTCAAACGCCGCCACTTGGTGGTCTGTTGAAACAAGAACGGCGGGCGAAAGCCCGCCGTTTTCGTTCACGCCTACTTCGACAGCGTTCAGCCCAATAGAGGCTCATGCTTTTCCAATCGAATATACACCCGACCAGAGAGGCGCATCGATTCTGGAATTCCGGGTGGATGGCTCCAGCCTCGACGTCGCAAGGATCGACATCTATGCTTTGATGATGCCGGCTCACCTCACCGTCTGGTACAACACCCGTTGCCCTGTCTGCAATGCCGGCATCGACTGGCAGCGCAACAAGCTGTTGGCGCTGGTGCGCGCGGGTAGGATCGAATTCAGGGATATCAACGAGCAGCCCGAGGCGCTGGCGTGCTTTGGCGCCACGCTCGGCGACATCAGGCGCCGCCTGCATGCGACCGATGAGGCCGGCCAACTCATCGTCGGCGCGGATGTCGCGATTGCGCTGTGGAGGCTGACGCCGAGGGAGGGGTGGCTTGCGGGGTTGTTCGGAAATCGCGTGGCGCTGCCGTTCACCCGGTTCTTCTATGACCGGTTTGCCGATCTGCTGTTTGCCTGGAACAGGCGGAGCGGACGCTGGTGAGCGCCTGCCTGGATTGACCTACTTCTTCTTCGCGCCGACCCGCTCGAGGTTCTTGATCTCAAGCGCCGGGCGGCCGGATTTTTCGGCGATCTCGCGGTCCTGCTCCATGATATAGGCGCGGGCCGGCTCGTCGCCGTCGAGGCCGCCGAGCAATTCGGCGGGCACGCGCCGGTTGGAGCGTTGTGAGCCGTCTTCATAGAAGACGTTGAAAAAGGCGAATTCGCCCTTGGGATTGGTTCCGGGTTTTTTGGCCATGGCCGGCTTTTCGTCGATCAGGGGGCCATAGTCAAATGACTTTGGCAGGTTTCCGGTGGCTGGGCGCGGACCCTGCAGCGGCAGAACCAGCTGCGCGATCGATCGACGAACCCATTTACGAGGCGCCTCGATGTCGGGCGGAAGAGTCCAACGCTTCGTAAAACCCGATGCGCTCCTTAGGAGATCCTTGCCTCACCCTTGCCTCAACAAACGGCGGGCCGCGAAGCCCGCCGTTTATTTTGGTCTTCAGCGTCGCCCGGGGCTGGCGGGGCGACAACCTAGAATAGAATGTTATAACCGGCGCCATGCCATGGCAAGGCAAATCGCTGGCGCTGCGATGCCGCAGCGAGCGCATGAGATATGCAGTGGTCGCGACATCGGACTTCATTCGTCGAGCCAGGATGCGATTGGTTCTGGTGAGGATTTGCCGCTTTGACGCGAATCTGGTTCCCGGGCATGATCGCGCGCCGCTCTCCCGCCCATTCCCTGTAGGATTCATCCGAATGTCGAAATACGCCTTGGCCATCGCCTTCATCGCCTGTCTGGCCGGCGGATCGGCGCAAGCCGCGCGCTGCGGCGGCGACTTCAACAGCTTTGTCGCCAGCATGGCCTCGGAAGCGCAGGCCGCCGGCGTCTCGGCGAGCGTGACCAGCGCGGCGCTCAGCGGCGTGCAGCAGGACGGCGCGGTGCTCGCCTTCGACCGGCGCCAGCGCTACACCTTCAACAAGAGCTTCGAGCAGTATGTCTCGACCCGCGTCGGCCCCGGCCGCATCAATGGCGGCAAGGCGCTGTTGCAGCGCCATGCCGCGCTGCTCTCACGCATCGAGCAGCAGTTCGGCGTGCCCCGCTATATCCTGGTTGCGATCTGGGGGCTGGAGAGCGATTTCGGCAAGGGCGACATCGGCAAGCTGCCGGTGGTCCGCACGCTGGCGACGCTCGCGCATGACTGCCGCCGCACCGAGCTATTCCAGGGCGAGCTGCTCGCGGCGCTGAAGATCGTGCAGCGCGGTGACCTGCCGCTGCGCGACCTGATCGGCGCCTATGCCGGCGAGATCGGCCAGACCCAGTTCCTGCCGTCCTCCTACATCAAGTACGGCGTCGATTTCGACGGCGACGGCCACGTCGATCTCCGCCACAGCGTCCCCGACGTGCTCGCCTCGACCGCGAACCTGCTCCACACCAGCGGCTTCAAGATGGGCCAGCCCTACGGCGAAGGCACCGCCAATTTCGAGGCCATGCGCGAATGGAACAGGGCGGTGATCTATCGCAAGACGATCGGGTATTTTGCCGATCGGCTGGCGGGGCAGTGAGGGGAGCCAAAGAGACGGAGCACTCGCGCACATACTTGGTGTCATCGCCCGCGAAGGCGGGCGATCCAGTATTCCAGAGACCGCGCGAGAATACGGAGAGGCTGCGGCGTACTGGATTCCCCGCCTTCGCGGGGAGTGACAACGGAGAGGTCCGTGAACGCTCGCCAGGACGACGGTTTAATTCGACGGCGCCCCTCACTCCGTCCCCTTCGCCATCCTCTCCAGCTTGCGCTGCAACGGCGCCCAGTACGTTGCCGGGCGGAAGCGCTGCAGGAGATCCATGAAGCGGGCGTCGTTGCCGATCAGGATGCGCGGCTCGTTTCTCTCGATGCCCTTGATGATGCGCAGCGCGGCGTCCCGGGGCGTGGTCCTTGCCGCGTTCTCGAACCGCTCGATCGATTGCGACCGGCGTGCGTTGTCGGTGACGCCGACCCCGGTGCGCGAGTTGCGGGCGATGGCGGTGGCGACGCCGCCAGGATGCACGACCGACAGCCTGACAGGGCTGCCCGCCATGGCCAGCTCGTGCCGCACGCTCTCGGAAAAGCCGCGCACCGCGAATTTCGCCGCGGCATAGGCCGACTGTCCCGGCGGGGCGATGATGCCGAAGATCGAGGACAAATTGACGATGTGTGCCTCGCCCAGCGTCTTCAGATGCGGCAGGAAGGCGCGCGTGCCGTGCACCACGCCCCAGAAATTGATGTCGAACAGCCAGTCCATCTGCGCCTGGTCGATCTCCTCGAACGATCCCATCAGTGCAACGCCGGCATTGTTGACGACGATGCCAAGTGCGGGATGCGCGGTGGCCGCCTCACGCGCGAATTGCGCGATGTCGTCGGGCTTGCTGACATCGACGCGATGCAGGCTGAGCTTGCTTGCGGCGCCGATCTCGGCCGCGAGCGTCTTCAGCCCGGGCTCGTCGCGATCGGCGAGCGCGAGATCGCAGCCGCGCCGTGCAAGCTCGATCGCCAGTGCGCGGCCGATGCCGCTTGCCGCTCCGGTGAAGGCGGCGGCGCCGCGGATTGCAGTCATGATGATTCCCCCGTCGAGCCACTTGAGCGGAACTATGATTTACATTTTTTCATATTGGAACCGAACCGCATGGCGGTTCCCACCTTAACCTACGTTACTTGATGAAGACAGGCAGCATTGGGAGCCGCCGATGGGACAAGCAAAGCCGTTTCGAGCCACCGCACTGATCGTGGAAGACGACCTCATGCAGAGGGAGATGCTCAGTCTTCTTCTCGAAGAAAGCGGCTACGACGTCATTCAATGCGAGAGCGCCGAGGCGGCCGAGCTTGTGCTGGAGAAGAGCGCCGGCGCGCTCTGCCTGATGATGACCGACGTTCAGCTTGCCGGCCGCATGAACGGCGTCGAGCTCGCGCATGTCGCCAAGGACCGCAACCCGAAGCTCGACGTCGTCGTCACCTCCGGCCGGCCCTTGATGCAGGCCTTGCCGAACGGCGCGAAGTTCTGGGCCAAGCCATGGGCGCCGCTCGACGTGCTCCGCGAGGCCGAGATCGCGCAGCTGTCCTGAGGGTCGATCCGGCAGGCCGGCTTTCGTGGTCCGCGGCGCGGTGATAAGGTCGGTCCATGACCTTGTCCTTCCTGCTCACCTCGCTGATCGTCGTCGCCTCGCCCGGCACCGGCGTGCTCTACACGCTGGCGGCCGCGCTGACCCGCGGCTCGCGCGCGAGCATCGCCGCTGCCTTCGGCTGCACCCTCGGAATCGTGCCGCACATGACGGCCGCGATGCTGGGGCTCGCCGCCGTGCTCCACACCAGCGCGCTCGCCTTCGCCGCGCTGAAATGGTGCGGTGTCGCCTATCTGCTCTACATGTCCTGGCAGGCGCTGCGCGAGACCGGGGCGCTGGCAGTCGACGGCGAGATCCGCGAGCGTTCGGTCGGTCGGGTGATCGTGACCGGCTTCCTGATCAACATCCTCAATCCGAAGCTGTCGATCTTCTTCCTGGCTTTCCTGCCGCAGTTCATCGCCGCGGACGAAGCCCATGTGCTGGCGCGAATGCTGCAATTGAGCGGCGCCTTCATGGCGATGACGTTTGCGGTGTTCGTGGTCTACGGCCTCTGTGCGGCATCGGTGCGCGAGCGCGTCATCTCCCGCCCGCGTGTCATGGCCTGGCTGCGCCGGAGTTTTGCCGCCGGCTTCGCCGCGCTCGGCGCCAAGCTGGCGTTCGCGGAGCGATAGCTTCTCCAGCCAACAAAAAAGCGGGCCTTGCGCCCGCCATCTTCCAACTCAGAACTCCCACCCGACGCCCGGGCGGAGCGTGCTCCACCCGGGCAAAGAATAAGAAGCCTCGCTACTTCTTCTTCGCTGCCTTCTTGGCCTTCTTCTTCGTCGCCTTCTTCGCCTTCTTCGCTTTCTTAGCCATAGGATCCTCTTCAGGGTTAATGGTGAAACGCGACACGAGGGATGCTCGGCGGAGGGCCAGCCTCGCAACATCCTCGATGACAAGCTCAGCAGATTCGCGCGCTTCTGCCCCGCGCTGTCACATCCGTGTCATCGCGTTATCCACAGCTCAGATGCATTTTCGGGTGATTTTAGCTCACGAATCCGCATCGCCGGCATGCCTAACGATCCGACAATGCGCCAGCCGTTCATGAATCCAAAACCAAAGTCATGCTTTCGCGGATCGCAGTGAGACTCCGTTAAGCGCGGCGGCGGCATTGTCCCCCCAAAGAAAACGGGGACGGGATCATGGACGGTCAGCTGGCAGGGACGGAGGGCGCGACGCTGCGCGCGCCGCGTGCGCCATGCTGAACGTGCCGACACTCTGGACCGTGTTCGTCGTCAACTTCCTGGCGCTCGGCCTGATCTGGGCCTACGTGATGCGCACCTATCCGAAATTCGCGGCCGCGCGGTTCTGGATGGCATCGTCCTTTATCGGCGCGACCGGCGCGATGACGGCCCTGCTGCGCCTGTTCGTCGCGTCTCCGTTGCCGCTCCTGCTTGGCGCTGCCGGCGTCATCGCGGCGAGCTGCCTTGCCGCCATGGGCATTCAACGCTTCTATCACCGGCCCGTCTCATGGCGCGTCATGATCGCAACAGCAGGCTTAAGCCTCGCCGGCGTCGTGTTCTTCGTGGTCGGCTTCGACAACATGCAGCTGCGCATGCTCTGCTACACGCTCGGTCAGGCCGTGCCGCTGGTGCTGGCGCTGCGTCTGTTGCTGTCGCCGCCGGAAGGCCGCGTCAGTCCGGGCGCCCGGCTGTCCGGCATCGTCATCCTCGCCATTATCGCGATCCTCGTCGTCCGCACGGTGGGCAATCTGCTCGGCGGCGATTTCTCGGCAAGCGCCGGCGGCCAGGCTCATGGCGTCATGGTGCTGGGTCTCCTGTTCCTGTCCATGACGCTCAATTTCGGCTTCCTGCTGATGGCGATGGACAGCTTGCGCAACGAGGTCGCCGACCTCGCGCTACTCGACGATCTCACCGGCGTCGCCAACCGGCGGCATTTGTTGCAGCGGCTGAGCGAAGAATGCGCCCGCTCGGAGCGCAGCAGCGAGCCGTTCTCGCTGCTGGTCATCGATCTCGACGGCTTCAAGACCATCAACGACACCCATGGCCATGCCGCGGGCGATGCCTGCCTCCAGCACTTCACCCTGATGGCGCAGACGCGCTTGAGGCCCGGCGACATGCTCGCCCGCACCGGCGGCGACGAATTCTGCGTCGTGCTGCCCTCGTCGACCTTGCGCGAGGCGGCTGCGATCGCCCGCCGCGTGCTCGAGGTCTGCCGCCAGGATGCCGTCACCTGCACCGGCGTCGACATTCCGATCGCGATCTCGATCGGGGTAGCGCAGTGGGACCGCGGCGTCGGCCAGTTTCCGGACCGCCTGATCGCGCATGCCGACCACGCGCTCTATGCGGCCAAGAAGAACGGCAAGAACGACTTTGCCGTCCACGATCCGGCGCCGCCGCTCATGCCTGACCCGATCGGTCCAGGCGAGGCCTTGCGCAAATTCGCGTAAGGGCGTGCTAACGTCAGGTCCGCATTGGACCCGCATGATGATCTCTCGCCTGCTCGCGGCCGTTCTCGCCGCTCTCACTCTGATCGCACCTGCCGCTGCGACCGACGCCGAGCTCGCAAAGCTCGCGCGCGCCTCCGGCACGCCCGACATTCCCGGCCTGAAGATGGTGTGGCTGGCGCCATGGGGTGACGTCGGCAACGCAAAACCGTGGCGCAACATCATCGTGCACCAGACCGAGGGACCGGCCGGCTCGGCGCGGGGCGGTGCCGAGGTGCAAGCGAAGAACCCCACGCGTCGCGGCGTCACATTGTGGGTCGAGACCGACGGCACCGTCTATTGGGCGGTCGCGGAAAACCTGGTGCCGACCCACGGCGATGGTGCCAACCGCAACGACAACAAGTACATCGACAACAAGCCGACCTATCGCCAGGTGGTGCGCGACAATTCGATCGGCGTCGAGTTCGCCGGCAACTATCCCGACGTCACGACGGGCCCGACCGCGGCGCAGGTCGCGGCGTGGAAGATCCTCGTCCAGATCCTGCGCGCGCGCTACGGCATCCCGCTCGACCGCGTCTATGCGCACAACTGGATCGACTACAAGGACGCCCGCTATTGCGAAGGCTGCTGGCTCGCGACGCTGGCGCGGGTTTGGGGGGAGTGACGAGCTACACCGGTTGCGACATCCAGCCGAACAGCCGCCGGATCAAGCCCGGCCGCCGCGGCAGTTCCGGCGGGTCATCCGCCGCCAGCACGCGTTTGAAGAAGTAGTCCAGGAACACCATGTCGTTCGGCTCGGTGACGGTGAATGTCTCGTCGCCGAAGTAGACGCTGTAGTTGAAGAAGAACGGACCCATCAGCGGGATCGTCGCGGTCGAGGCGTAGTCCTTCGAGATCACGAACTCCGACGGCTCGAGCCCGTGGTCGCGCATCGCCTGCTCGACCAGCGGCAGCTTCCGCATGAACTGGGCGGAGAAACCGCCGACGGTGGATTGCAGGATGATCGACACGGTGCGTGTCCGTTCTCTTGATGCTGTCGGCCCGATGCTTTTGGTCGGTCGACCGGCAGCGCGGGTTCAAGGCAGAGCCACAACCCCGCTGTCATCGCCCGGTTTAGCCGGGCGATCCAGTATTCCGGAGGCCTGCATTGGAGACCTCGCTCTTGCAACAAGCGCCGCGGCGTACTGGATGCCCCGCCTTCGCGTGGCATGACGGCGAGAGTTGCGTCCAAACAAAAAAGCCGGCGTTGCCGCCGGCTTTCTGTCACTTGTCGATCCGCCAAACTCTGGCGCTAAAAACCTCGCGCTTAGAGCGCGGCTTCCAGCGCGGCCTGTTCGGCCTTTGCGATCGTGCCCTTGACCGCGGACTGCACCTTCTCGAAGGCGCGGACCTCGATCTGGCGGACGCGCTCGCGCGACACGCCGAACTCGGCAGCCAGGTCTTCCAGCGTCATCGGCTCATCGGCGAGGCGGCGCGCCTCGAAGATGCGGCGTTCGCGCGGGTTGAGCACGCCCATGGCGCCGTTCAGGGCGTCACGGCGGTGATCATACTCCTCGTGCTCCGCCAGCATGGCTTCCTGGTTGGGCGAATTGTCGACCAGCCAGTCCTGCCATTCGCCGGCTTCGCCGTCGTCGCGGATCGGAGCGTTGAGCGACGCGTCGCCACCGAGGCGGCGGTTCATGTCGACCACGTCCTGAGCCGTGACGCCGAGACGCTTGGCAATGATGGCCACCTGGTCGGGGCGGAGATCGCCTTCGTCCAGTGCGGAAATCTTGCTCTTCGCCTTGCGCAGGTTGAAGAACAGCTTCTTCTGGTTCGCGGTGGTGCCCATCTTCACGAGCGACCACGAACGCAGGATGTACTCTTGAATCGAGGCCTTGATCCACCACATCGCGTAGGTTGCGAGACGGAAGCCCTTCTCGGGCTCGAACCGCTTCACCGCCTGCATCAGGCCGACATTGCCTTCTGAGACGACCTCGGAGATCGGCAGGCCGTAGCCGCGATAGCCCATGGCGATCTTGGCCACGAGACGGAGATGGCTGGTGACGAGTTGGTGCGCGGCGTCGCGATCATCGTGCTCGCGCCAACGCTTGGCGAGCATGTATTCCTGCTGGGGTTCCAGCATCGGAAACTTGCGGATTTCGCCGAGGTAACGGGAAAGGCCGGATTCGCCATTAAGGACCGGCAGGGTAGCTGTACGGGCCATAGTGCGCCCTCCAAACAGGTTCAGGCCCCCGATAGCGGCGGGCCAGGCAGACGACCGCTTGGTTAAAGCCGATCGGTGCTGCGATGTTCCGCGTTGGTCTTCAACGCAAGCGCAATATACTCCATCGGAAGGCAAAAAGGGAAGGATTGCTGACGTCACGTCCCCGTGTGGCAGCTATAACTTTTTGTAATGTAAAGCATTTCTGAAGCGGCCTGCGTCATAGCGCCGCCTTGAGGGCCCCCTGAAGGAGAAGCAAATCCTCCGGCAGAGGCGTCTCCCAGTGAAGTAATTCTCCAGTCCTCGGGTGCTCCAATACCAGCAGGTAGGCGTGCAGCGCCTGCCGCCCCAGCGCGGCGAGGGCGGCCTGCGACTCGGGGCCCAGCTGGTTCGCCTTGGTCTTGAAATGCGGGCCGTAGACGGCGTCGCCCATCAGGGGGTGGCCGATATGGGCGAGGTGGACGCGGATCTGATGGGTGCGTCCGGTCTCGAGTTCGCAGGCGAGCAGCGTCGCGATCGGCTTGCCGTCGCGTCCGGCAAAACTCTCCAGAAGCTCCCAATGCGTCACGGCCTCGCGGCCGCCCTGGCGCACCGCCATTTTCTCGCGCGCATGCGGGTGACGGTCGATCGGCGCGTCCACGGTGCCGCGATGGCGGCCCGGCAGCCCCCAGGCGAAGGCCATGTAGCCGCGCCGCATCGGCCCGGTACGGCCGTGATCGGCGAATTGCGCGGTGAGCGAGGCATGCGCGAGGTCGTTCTTGGCGACCACCATCAACCCGGTGGTGTCCTTGTCCAGCCGGTGCACGATGCCGGGCCGGCGCACCCCGCCGATGCCGGAGAGCGAGCCGCCGCAATGGGCGATCAGCGCATTGACCAGCGTACCGGTCTCGTGGCCCGCCGCGGGATGCACCACCAGCCCCTTCGGCTTGTTGAGGACGACGATGTCGTCGTCCTCGAACACGATCTCGAGGGCGATATCCTCGCCTTTCGGCTCCGGCGCGGCCGCTTCCGGCACGTCGATTGTGATCGTATCGCCGGAGGCGACGTGATAAGCGGGGTCCCGGATCGCGGCGTCCCTGAGGCTCACCGCGCCCCCCAGAATCAGGGCTTTCAGCCTCGATCGCGATAGCTCGGCAAGGTGCAGCGCCAGCACGCGGTCGAGCCGGGTCGAGCCCTCGGAGCCTTCGACGACAACCTCCAACCTTTGCGCAGAGCCAGAATTTTCCATGACGACGTCTGATACCGTTGTTCCCGAACCGAGCCCCGAGCAGGCCGCGCTGTTCGCGCGGGTGCGGCGGATGATGCTGGTCGCGGGGTTGACCACGGCGCTGGCAATCTGCGCCGTGCTGATCGCGGTGGGCTACCGCCTTTTCAAGTCCGAGGGAAGGGCGCCCGAGCCGGCAGGCGACGTCACCGCGACTCTCCCGAAGGGCGCCAAAATCGTCTCGAGCGGCGTCGCCGGCGACCGGCTCGTGATCACGCTCGACATCGGCGGCGTCACCGAGATCCGCACCTTCGATGCCCACACGTTGAAGCCGGCTGGAAAGCTGAAATTCGCCAATGAGCCGTGAGTACGGCCTCGGAACTCGCCGCCATCGTCTTCCTGGCGAAGGCCAGGACCCATAACACCGGCTGGTGTGGTTGCGGGGACTGGTGGGTCCTGGCATTCGCCAGGACGACAGCGGAGAGCGAGCATCCGAAACCCCTCGATCCCCGCTTGCCGCCGGCAAAATTCGAGGCTATGTCCTCTCCCTCAACGCTCCCTTCGTCTAGCGGTTAGGACGCGGCCCTCTCAAGGCTGAAACAGGGGTTCGATTCCCCTAGGGAGCGCCATTGTCTTGAAGCCAGCCTTTCCCCTGATCTCGATTTGATTGTTCCGCCCCTTGGGTGCGCCTGTGGCATTGGCGATCAATATCCGGTCTGACAACGATTCAGCAGGCGAGATCGTGCGGCTGTGGCATCAGGTTGCCGTCTTCGAGGCCGAGCCCTCGATGCGTGCCCTTGGCTACCGGCCTCATTTTACGTTTGCCATCTACGATTCCCCGGCGGCTCACGAGAAGGCTGCGTGCGATGCAATGCTGGCAGCTAGTTCTGGCGAGAGGCAACTGCGGATCAGGTTCAAACGAATTCGCTGGTTCGAAGCTTCTCCGCTTGTCCTCTGGGCGGAGCCGGAGGCCAACGAATCCGTGGCTCGCATCCACGGCATCATCAGCGCGGCAATCGATCCAGCGCATTGTCGTCCTCACTACCGGCCCGGCGCTTGGACGCCCCATTGCACGCTCGGCACTGCTATTGCCGATGAACGCCGCGATGATGCGATGGACTTCGCGCACGCGTTTGACCGCAACATTGAAGTGTTGTTCGACGTGGTGGATTGCGTCGCCTTTCCGCCTGTGCGGATCATCGCCGAGCGAAAATTGCCATTGTAGTTGGTTGTCGCTTCGGTGTCATTGATCGCGACGCATCAAACTCATGCCGCGCAGGCGCTCTCCTAAGCGATCGTGCCGTCGATCGAGCGGCGGATCACCCGCTGCACTTCGGCATTCGACAGAAAAAGATCGTGGTTGATGATGCCCCAGCCTTCCGCTGACGCATCGACCACGCGTACGCCGAGGCGCGCGATGACGGCTTTTTCGGCGGCGCCGACCCTGGTCATTCCACCTGCGATCTGTCCCGACAACGCCAGTGCGCGATCGTTCGTCGCGGCGATCACGGTGATTTTGCCCGCAAGCGGACCGATGCGCTGGATCGCTGACGAGAACACGTCCATGTCGATATCGGGCGCGGCAAACACCACGGCGCCGATCTTGCTCGTCACTGTGTCGCCGTATCGCGCATAGAGCTGACGCAGGCTTTCGAGCGACAGCATGGTTCCCATGCTGTGCGCAACGATGTTCACGCGGCCGGTGCCTGGCGCCGACACGAGTGTGGAGAGCACGCGCTCGAACTCGTCGCGGGACCACATCGCACTGTCGCGGTCATAGGCATAGTCGAACAGTCCTGCCTTGGAGGGCCAGGAGAACACCATGGTCCGGCCGCGGAACTTGATCCCATCGGAGAGATGGGCGCCATCCAGCACCGCCGTCTCGAACGTCTGCTTGAAGCCGTGCACATAGATCAGCACGTCTCCTCCGCCGGCCTGCGCAACGAGATCGCCAACGTCGGCCGACACCGGTTCGACCCGGTCAAGGCGCCAATCGCCAAGTCCAACCGAGGCCAGAGAAAGGCGGCTCTCGTCCGGCGCCCCCAGCTTCGCCCGCGCGATTGTCATGGTCGTCGCGCGCTCCGGCCCGAACCAGGGCTTCGTGCGACCGCCGTTCACCGGCTTGCGCGTGGTGGTGACGAGCAATGTGGGGTCAAGGGATAACGATGACGCGTCGAAACGCGCCCCGGTCGCACCCAAGCCGGCGCATCCGCCAAGCGCGAGGGCGGTCCCCGCCGACATAAATCCGCCGAGGAGAGCGCGGCGCGAAATAGAATGACGAGGGTCGCGTTGCAGGAGACGTCGAGCGATCACACAAAACCTTTGGGAACTTTGCCCACCGTAGCGCCCCGCTACATCTCTGAATGATAATGGGGGCGAGAAGACGGCGGAGCTGCTCTGCGGTCCATTGCATGGTCGTGCAGTCCGTCGTCTCCGCCGGTTGGGCGAAACAGCCGCAAACGCAAGTCAATCCCTCTCCGCAAAAATATTCCAGTTTACCGAAATTCGGAAATATCGTATGTGTCGGCCATCCCAGCCCACAAAAGGGGCGGTCGTACGTCGTCACGAACGCGGGCTGGGAGTTGCGGTGGACGCGGGCGGCGTTAAAGGCGGGCTTGTTGCGTGCAGGGCGAGATGAACCTCGTGAGCACGGCACGAACCGCATCGACGGACGGCGCCCAGACCTCGCGAAGCCTCTGGCGAAGCAGGCATGTCCTGCGAAGCCTCTTGGCGAAGCAGGGTCAGCCTGCGTACGGCGAAACCGTGTGGTCCTGGCCGTCGTTGCTACGGTCAAGCCTTTGCGAAGGCGTCAGCGCGTCAACCGGCGCGGTGCCGTGCATTTCGCGGGGGTGACGGAGACAAAAAGGAACTCGTCTCCGGGGAGAGCGCGGCATAGGCCGTCAAACCATCGCGCAGGGAAGGCCTGGTCTCGGCTGCCCTGTGTCTCCCCTATGCATTGCGTGTGCAATCAGTTCGCATGGGGGTTTTTATGGGTGCCAGCCGGCGCCCGGTCTTCCCTGCGCCCTTTCTTTTCGAGGGGGTGAAGCGAGAAGCATAGCTCGGGCAAAACATGCCGCGAGGCTGCGAGCGCGTATCCGCAACCCGCATGCAAACTGACCTCCCTTTCGAGCCTCCCTTTCGAGCCTCCCTTTCGAGCCTTCCTTGCGAGCATGATGCGTCAGCATCGGTGGAGGTGGTCGTCCCTCCCGGAATCTGCCTTGATGCGAATTCAGCGCGGAGGAATTTTGATATGAGCGGCTTGGTGATCTCTGGCGGCCGGGTGGTGGATCCCGCCAGCGGAATGGACGCGGTTGGTGATGTGGCGGTCGTGGACGGCAGGATCGCCGCGATTGGCGCCTCGCTCGGAAGCGCCGAGCGGACGATCGACGCGACCGGGCTCGTGGTCGCCCCCGGCTTCATCGACCTTCATGCGCATGGCCAGTCGCTCCCCGCGGATCGGATGCAGGCGTTCGACGGCGTCACGACCACGCTCGATCTCGAAGCGGGCGTGCTGCCGGTCGGATCCTGGTATGAGCGCCAGGCGCGGAAGGGGCGCGTGCTGAACTACGGCGCGGCCACCAATTGGGCTTTCGCGCGTATCGGCGCGATGACGGGCTCCAATGCGGAGAGCTCGCTGGAGGCGTTCGGCAACGCCATGCGCGATCGCCGCTGGATGGACAATGTGGCCAGCGATGCGGAGGTTGCCGGCATTCTCGAGCGCCTTTCGCGCGGTCTGAACGAGGGCGGCATCGGCATCGGGATCTTGAACGCCTATGCGCCGGGCGCCGGCGTGCAGGAGCTGACCGCGGTCTGCCAGCTCGCGGCCGCGCAGGACGTGCCGACCTTCACCCATGTCGCCTACATGTCGCGCATCGATCCCGAGAGCGCGGCGGAAGCCTATATCCGCCTGATCGGCTATGCCGGAGCCACCGGCGCGCACATGCACATCTGCCATTTCAACTCGTCGAGCAAGACCGACGTCGAGCGCTGCCGCGTGCTGATCGCGAAAGCGCAGGCGCAGGGCCTGCCCATCACGGTCGAGGCCTATCCCTACGGCACCGGCTCGACCGTGCTGGCGGCCGCCTTCTTCAGCGACCCCGAATTCGTCGAGCGCAACGGCACCGGTTACGATTCCGTGCAGCGGGTCACCGACGGCCATCGCTTCAGCGATCGCGAGGAGCTCCTGAAGGCGCAGGCGGAAGAGCCGTCCTCGCTGGTGCTGTGGCACATCCTCGACACCGAGAACAATGCGCATCACCGCGACCTCCTCGACATGTCGGTGCTCTATCCCGGCGGCGCGATCGCCTCCGACGCGATGCCGTGGACGACGTCGGACGGCAAGACCTACACCGGCGATGCCTGGCCGCTGCCGAATGACGCCACCTCGCATCCGCGCTCGGCGGGCTGCTTCACGAAATTCATCCGCGAATGGGTGCGCGAGCGCAAGACCGTGTCGCTGCTCGAAGGCGTGCGCAAATGCGCGCTGATCCCGGCGGAGATCCTGTCGCAGAGCACGCCCGCGATGCGCGCAAAAGGTCGGCTCGCGAAGGATGCCGATGCCGACATCGTCGTGTTCGACTACGAGAAGCTCTCGGACCGCGCGACCTTCACGGCGATGAACCGTCCCTCCGAAGGCGTGCGGCATCTGATCGTCAGCGGCCAGCCGTTAATCACAGATGGTGTGCTGGACGTCGCGGTGCGGCCCGGCCGTCCCGTGCGCCGTCCCGTCGTCGGGAGCTGAGACATGCCGGTCCCCATTCTCCTGGTGACGGGCTTTCTGGGGGCCGGCAAGACCACTGTCGTGAACCATCTGCTGGCGCATGCGGAGGGGCGGCGGATCGCCGCTGTGGTCAACGATTTCGGTGCGATCAACATCGATGCCGAGCTGATCGCCGGCGCGAGCGACGGCGTGGTCAGCCTCGCCAATGGCTGCATCTGCTGCTCGCTCGAAGGCGACCTGCTGCGCACGCTTGCGACGCTGCTGCGGCGTGATCCGAAGCCGGAATACATCGTCATCGAGACCAGCGGCGTCGCCGATCCCGCCGAGATCGTCCGCAATTTGATGGATCCCGTGATCCTGCGCGAAGCGCCGTTGGAAACGGTGCTCTGCGTGATGGACACGGCGACACCGCCGGCCGCTCTCGACGACGCGCTGCACCGCTCGCAGCTGCGCGTCGCCGACATCGTGGCGCTGAGCAAGCTGGATCTGGCGGATGAGGGTGCGGGCGGGCGTATCCGCGAGGCCATCCGCGCACAGCGCGTTCCTGCCGTGGTGGTCGACGCGCAGCACGGCGAGATTCCGTCCGCGCTGCTGTTTCCCGCGACCGTCGATCGTGCGCCCGCGCCGCGCAAACCCGGACCGAAACGTCCGGCAGAGCAACGCTTCGAAACCCTGAGCTGGACCTCGGACCAGCCACTTTCGCTCGCCCGCTTGCAGCAGGCCATCGGCCGCCTCGCGCCAAAACTCGCGCGGGCAAAAGGCCTGTTGGAGACCGTCGAGCAGCCCGGGCGCCAGATGGTGTTTCAATTCGCGGCCGGCCGCGCCACGCTCGCCCCTGCAGATGCCGCGCTCGCCGTTAGCGATGCCGCGCTCGCCGTTGGCGATGCCCCGGCTCTGCCGTGCGCGCGGATTGTTTTCATCGTCGAGCTAGGCGTGCTCTCGAAGGCGGAGCTCGACGGGATCATGGAGACCTGCGTTGCGGATCGGTGAAGCTGCCGCTTCAGGCGAATTGCGCGATGCCATTTCCAACGGACCAGTTCTCCGCGGGCGCATCGAGGACGTTGACGAACACGTCCTCGGGGCGGAGGCCCGGGTTTTCGCCGAGCAGGTCCGCGATCCGCCGGTACAGGGCCTTCTTCTGCTCGGGGGTGCGCGAGGCGAACACGGTGATCTGGATCAGCACGGCATCGTCGCTGCGCGTGACGCTGTAGGCATTGCCGCAGCGGAAGTTCGCGGGCGAATGCTCGCTGATGGTCATGAACTCGTCGCCTTCAGGGACGTTCAGGGCCTCACGCATGGCGCGGTAGAGGCCGCCGAGGATTGCCTTCCGGTAAGCTTCCGGCTTTCCGGCGCGCATCGAGATGTGGAGGAGAGGCATCGCGAAATCCTCATTGACGAAAGGGCGCATCGGCCCCAGTTTGTTTTTGACGCGGCGTCAAGAAATCATGTTTTTGACATCGTGTCAAATATGCTTGATAGGGGCAAAGCTTGAGGCCGCGCGAGTTCGACCACGACGATGTCCTGCGTATCGCCTTCGACCAGTTCTGGCGCAAGGGCGTGCGCGGCACCTCGCTGTCGGACATCGCGCGCGACGCCGGTGTCCAGCGCGGCAGCCTCTACAACGCCTTCGGCACCAAGGAGGCGCTGTTCCTGCAGGCCTATGAGCGCTATGCGGCCGATTATCTCCTTGCGCTGCAAAAGGCGCTCGGCGCGGGCTCATTGCGAAAGCGCCTCACCGCGTTCTTCGACCTGACCATCAGCAACTTCCGCGCCGGCACGCCGCCGCGCGGATGCCCGACGACGCGCGGGCTGATGGAGCTCGGCGCGGCCGAAGGCGAGGGGCTGGACGAGGAGGCGCGGCAGGCCTTCGCGAACCTCATCTCGCGCATCACCGTTCTGGTTCAGGAGACGTTGTCGGCAGGTGCGGCGCGCGGTGAATTCAACGGCAATTCCGCGGCCGCGGCGCTGCACATCATCACGGTGACGCGCGGCCTCGCCGTGCTCGAACGTGCCTTCGGCGACGAGGCGCAGCTGCGCAAGATCGCGTCCCACACCATCGATCTCGTGCTCGGCAGGAAGGGCGGCTAGGTGTCAGCAGACCGCGAGCGCGTTGACCGCCCGCGTCGTCACGGTCTCGTTCTCGTTGCCGACGAACTGGCAGACGACAGTTTGGAGCTCGCCCGGCTGCTTGCCGCGTGCCACCGCCAGCAGTCGCATCAATTCCGCCTCGTCCTTCGACAGGCGTCGGCACGACGGCGGCATGAAGCACAATTGGCAGGGCCGGCCGCTGCGCAGGATTCTGACGAGCGCGGCAACGCGTGCGACCAGCAGCGGGCTGTCGGTGATGCCAGGCGCCTCGTCGGCAAAGCGATAGGCCGCCTCCCAGCAATCGGACGCGCCGGTCGTATAGGCGGCAGCGATGAACCGGAACAGCGAGAGCGTGACGCGGCCAAAATCATCGTAGCTCTCGACGTCAGGCCGCGTCGCAAGCGCGGCCTGAAGCGGACAGAGCCGCGCCTCGCCGGCTTCCGTGGCAGGCACAGAGCCGCAACTATCCTGCATCATGCGCGATCCCGGTCAGTGCAACGTGGGGCTTCCGACCAGCCAGCTCTTCATCGCCATCGTCTGGTCATGGTCCAAAGACGGAACGTGCCGGTCGGGCAGGATGAGACCCGCCATGCGGAAGATCGTTGCAAGCCCCCGCACGGGTGCGAGAGCCCAATCGGCGCCGACTGGCGGCAGCCAGCATTCGAACTGCTCGCGCGCGATATCGTCGCGCTCTTTCTGCGCGGCCGCGATCGCCCGTAACATGCTGTGCTCGCTGTCGGACATGCGGCGGCAGGTCGGGCAGTGCACCGCGATGGCCGTATGCGCCGTGCAGGCAAAGATCTCGATGATGGATTCCAGCGAAGGCACGGCGTCGCCCACGCCAAAATGGTCGTCACTTGCTGGATGTCGGCCGCGGTCGGAACGGCGCTTCCGCTGCGCGCCTTGGCCCGAAATCCCCAAATGAAGAGCCGCTCCGCTGCGCTCAGCGCCGGAAGGTCGAGAGACCCTGTCGATGTCGATTGGTGCATTGAGCCTCTGGCCTCCGGCTGCGCCCATGCCCCGGCTGGCGCCGATGATCTGCGCCGATCGTTCCGTCAGAGCCCCCTGCAAGTCAACGCTCGGAGGGGCGATGTCGAGGTCTTCTAGTTTTGAAGAGTTCGCATCTCGGATGCAGCCAGCCTCGCGAGCCTGCGAGCCGTCTGCGGCATGCCGGTAGGATGCATGGAGTTTTGCGGGGTGGGGGAACCCGAATGCTTAAAGCTTTGCTAAGGGGCGCGGGATAAACTGGCATATCAGCCTTCCAAATCTTGCGAGCACCAATGTTTTTCTCCCGCATCAGTTTCAAGCTGGTCCTGATTGTCGGCATCAGCCTCCTTGGCATGATCGCGCTGGCGCCGATCGCGCTTTCGACCTTGCGCGCGCAGATGATCGCCGATCGTCAGGCCAAGACGCAGCACTTGGTCGACGTCGGCTACGGCATCCTGGCGCACTACCAGAAGCTCGAGAGCGAAGGAAAACTCCCGCGCGAGCAGGCCCAGGCCGGCGCGATCGCGGAGATCAAGAGCCTGCGCTACGACAAGGTCGAGTATTTCTGGCTGAACGACATGACCCCCAAGATGGTCATGCATCCGATCAAGCCCGAACTCGACGGCAAGGATCTCTCCGGGATGAAGGATCCGTCCGGCAACGCGCTGTTCGTCGGCTTCGTCGACGTCGTCAAAAAGCAGGGCGCGGGCTTCTACAGCTACCTCTGGCCGAAGCCCGGCTTCGACCAGCCGGTCGGGAAAATCTCCTATGTGAAGGGCTTTGCGCCCTGGGGCTGGATCATCGGCACCGGGATCTATCTCGACGACGTCGACGCCGTTTTCCGCCAGAATGCGATGACCTTCGCCCTGGTGTGCCTGGTCGTGTTCGTGCTCGTGCTCGGCGCCTCCTTCGTGATCGGCCGCAGCGTGACCCGGCCGCTGGCGAAGATCACGGCACTGACCGACCGCCTCGCCGCCGGCGACAGCGCGTTCGACGTGCCCCATACCGATCGTCGCGACGAGATCGGCGGGCTCGCCAAGGCGCTCGCCGTGTTCAAGGACAATGCGTCGGCGGTCGGCCGCATGCACGCCGAACAGCAGGAGACGAAGCAGAAGGCCGACGAGGAGAAGCGCAAGACGATGACCGACCTCGCCGGCAAGTTCGAAGCGAACGTTCAAGCCGTCGTCCGCGACGTGTTCAAGGAGGCGCGCGCGATGCAGCAGGCCGCGCAGGGCATGTCCGAGACCGCCGACAAGGCGACCGACCGTGCGAGCCTCGTCGCCACCGCCTGCCAGCAGGCCTCGAGCAACGTGCAGACGGTGGCCTCCGCCGCCGGGCAGCTGTCGTCCTCGATCGCCGAGATCAGCCAGCGCGTCGCGCAGGCTGCAAGCGTGGCCGACAAGGCCGCCGCCGACGGTCAACGCACCAACGACACCGTGCAGGGACTTGCTGCAGCCGCGCACAAGATCGGCGAGGTCATCGACCTCATCAACCAGATCGCCTCGCAGACCAATCTGCTCGCGCTCAACGCCACCATCGAGGCGGCGCGCGCCGGCGAGGCCGGCAAGGGTTTTGCAGTGGTGGCAAGCGAAGTGAAGTCGCTGGCGAGCCAGACCGCGAAGGCGACCGACGAGATCGGCGCGCAGATATCGGCGATCCAGGCCGAGACCAACCAGGTGGTCGGCAACATCGACAGCATTCGCAAGACCATCATGGAGGTCAACGAAATTTCCTCGTCGATCGCCGCAGCCGTCGAGGAGCAGGGCGCCGCGACGGCGGCGATCGCGCACAGCGTACGGGAGGCCGCCTCCGGCACCGACCAGGTTTCGCAGAACATCTCGGGTGTGACCGACGCGACGGCGGAGACCGGCCAGGCCGCCGGCCTCGTGCTGCAATCGAGCGGCCGGCTGTCGCAGAAGCTGCAATCGCTGGAAGACGAGGTCAGTGCTTTCGTTGCGGGGGTACGGGCGGCCTAGTATAGCAGGAGAATGAGCGCGCGCATTCTCCTGATCAATCCGAACAGTTCTGTGGCGACCACTGAGATGATGGTCGCCATCGCGAGGTCGGCCGCCGTGGACGGCTTCGACATCGACGGCGCGACCGCAACGCGCGCGCCGCAAATGATCGTGACGCCGGATGCGCTGGATGCAGCTTCCATCGAAGTTCTGGAGATCGCGCAGTCGAACCGGCATGCATGCGACGGCATCATCGTCGCGGCGTTCGGCGATCCCGGGTTGGCCGGGATCAAAGCCGCGGTTAAACGGCCCGCGGTCGGTATCGGTCAGTCCTCCATGCTGGCAGCCGCCGAGAACGGCCGTCGCTTCGGCGTGGCGACCACGACGCCGCTGCTGGAATCGAAGATCGACGCCGTGCCGGACGCGCTGGGGTTGCGATCGCGTTATACCGGCGCCCGCTTCGCCAAAGGCGATCCGCAAGACCTGATGGGCGATCCGGCGCGATTGCGTGCGGCGCTTGCCGGCGCGGTCGAGGCCTGCATCGCACAGGATGGCGCGGAGGCGGTCATCATCGGTGGCGGCCCGCTGGGCGAAGCTGCGTGCGAGCTTCAGCCGATGTTCACCGTGCCGATCATCGCGCCGATCCCGTCTGCCGTGGCGCGGATTATTCGCCTCATCACGGCGCGCGCGACCGATTGAAATTCCGGCCCGCGGGAACGGTCGTCGGGACCGCGTTCTTGCCCTTGACGGCCTCGGTTAAAGTGACGAAGCAGAACCATGGGACCTGCCGACCCGCGCTTGGGCACGCGGGCATGGAGACGCTGCATGTCGTTCAAGAAGCTCCTGATCGCCAATCGCGGCGAGATCGCCATCCGCATCGCGCGCGCCGCAGCCGATTCCGGCATCGCGACGGTCGCGATCCATCCCGCGGACGATGCGATGTCGCTGCATGTGCGGGTTGCCGACGAGGCCGTCGAAATCCCCGGTCGCGGCGCGCGGGCCTATCTCGACATCGAGGCCGTGGTCAAGGCGGCGAAGAGCGCAGGCTGCGACGCCGTGCATCCCGGCTACGGCTTCCTCAGCGAGAACGCTGCGTTCGCGAAGGCCTGCGCCGATGCAGGCATCGCCTTCGTCGGGCCCCGGGCCGCGGCGCTCGAGTTGTTCGGCGACAAGGTGGCGGCACGGCAACTGGCAAAGCGCTGCGGCGTCCCGATCATCGCCGGCACCAGCGGGCCGTCCTCGCTGGAGGACATCGCGGCGTTCTTCACCTCGCTCGGCAGCAACGCGGCAATCGTGATCAAGGCAATGGCCGGCGGCGGCGGGCGCGGCATGCGCGTGGTCGAGCGCGCTGCCGATCTCGCGGAGGCCTATGCGCGCTGCCAGTCCGAGGCCAAGGCCGCGTTCGGCTTCGACGGCGTCTATGCCGAGCGGTTGATCCGGCAGGCGCGCCATATCGAGGTGCAGATCATCGGCGATCGCGACGGCGCGATCTCCCACCTCTGGGAGCGCGAATGCACCATTCAGCGCCGACACCAGAAGCTGATCGAGGTGGCGCCGAGCCCGTCGCTCAGCGACGGCTTGCGTGGCCGTATCATCGCGGCGGCGAAGCAACTCGCCGTGGCCGCGTCGTACGACAATCTCGGCACGTTCGAGTTCCTGGTCGACGGTGCCGCCGAAGACAGTTTTGCCTTCATCGAGGCCAACCCGCGGCTTCAGGTCGAGCACACCGTGACGGAAGAGGTGCTCGGCCTCGATCTCGTCCGCGCCCAGCTCGCGGTCGCCGCCGGTGCCTCGCTTGCCTCGCTCGGCCTGGCGCAAGGCTCGATCCCGAAACCGCGCGGCTATGCCATGCAGCTCCGCGTCAACATGGAGACACTGGACGAGCTAGGCGCGACGCACCCGACCGGCGGCGTGCTCGCCGTGTTCGAACCGCCGTCGGGCCCCGGCGTCCGCGTCGATAGTTTCGGTTATGCCGGCTACAAGACCAGCGCCGCCTTCGACTCGCTGCTGGCAAAGGTCATCGTGCATACGCCCGGTGAAGCCTGGCACGACGTGGTCGCCAAGGCTTCGCGCGCCTTGCGCGAGTTTCGGATCGACGGCGTCATCACCAACATCGCCTTCCTCCAGGCGGTGCTGGCGCATCCCGACTTCAGGTCCAACCGCATCGCGACCGACTTCATCGATTGCAACATGGGCAAGCTCGTCGAAGCCGCGGATGGCGCGGCCAAACCACTTTATTTTGCAGCGACGGAGCGAAACGGCGGTCCCGGCACCGAGGCGCATACGGCACAGACCGTGCCCGAAGGCACAGTGATGGTCGCGGCACCCTTGCAGGGGACCATTGTCACTATTCAGGTGAAGGAAGGCGAGGTCGTGCGCCCGGGCCAGCAGCTCGCCGTGATCGAATCCATGAAAATGGAACATCTGGTCATGGCCGAGCAGGGCGGCCGCGTCACGAAGCTACTCGCCGGCGACGGTATCACGCTGATGCATGGCGAGCCGATCATGTATCTGGAGCCGCTCGACGTTGCGGCGGACGCGTCGGCAACGGAAACCGATGTCGATCTCGACCACATCCGTCCTGATCTCGCCGAACTGATCGCCCGCCAGGCCAACACGCTCGACGAAAATCGCCCTGCCTCCGTCGAGCGCCGCCGCAACACCAATCAGCGCACCGCGCGCGAGAATGTCGCGCAGCTCGTCGACGACGACTCGTTCATGGAGTACGGCAGCCTTGCGATTGCGGCGCAGCGGCGCCGGCGCAAGCTCGACGATCTCGTCAAGAACACGCCGGCCGACGGCCTCGTCATGGGCGTCGCGACCGTGAACGCCGAGAAGTTCGGTCCCGAAGGCGGGCGCTGCATCGTCGTGGCCTACGACTACACCGTGCTCGCGGGCACGCAAGGCCACATGAACCACAAGAAGATCGACCGCATGCTGACGCTCGCGGAAGACTGGCGCGTGCCGCTGGTGTTCTATGCCGAGGGCGGCGGCGGCCGCCCCGGCGATACCGACCGGCTCGGCATGACCGGGCTTGATGGTCCGTCCTTCGTGCAGTTCGCAAGGCTCTCGGGTCTGGTGCCGGTTATCGGCATCGTCTCCGGCTATTGCTTCGCCGGTAATGCCGCGATGCTCGGCTGCTGCGATGTCATCATCGCAACCAAAAACGCCTCGATCGGCATGGGGGGCCCCGCGATGATCGAAGGCGGCGGGCTCGGTGTCTATCACCCGGCCGAGGTCGGTCCTGTTACGTTCCAGTCGCCGAACGGCGTGATCGACATCCTCGTCGAGGACGAAGAAGAGGCAACATCCGTTGCGCAAAAATACCTATCCTATTTCCAGGGTGCGGTGACGGACTGGCAGGCCGCCGACCAGCGCCTGCTGCGCCGCGCGATCCCCGAGAACCGCCTGCGCGTCTACGACATCCGCAGCGTGATCGACCTCGTCGCGGATAAGGAGTCCGTGCTGGAGCTGCGCCGCGACTACGGTGTCGGCATGATCACGGCGTTGATCCGTGTCGAGGGCAAGCCGTTCGGCCTGATCGCCAACAATCCGCGGCATCTCGGCGGTGCGATCGACGCCGATGCCGGCGACAAGGCCGCGCGCTTCCTCCAGCTCTGCGACGCCTTCGATCTGCCGATCGTCTCGCTGTGCGACACGCCCGGCTTCATGGTCGGTCCGGAAGCCGAGAAGACGGCAATCGTGCGCCACGTCTCGCGCATGTTCGTGACAGGCGCGAGCCTGACTGTGCCGTTGTTCGGCATCGTGCTGCGCAAGGGCTATGGGCTGGGTGCACAGTCGATGATTGGCGGTGGCTTCCACGCCTCATTCTTCACCGCGGCCTGGCCGACCGGCGAGTTCGGCGGCATGGGCCTGGAGGGTTACGTCCGCCTCGGCTTCCGCAAGGAGATGGAGGCGATCGCCGACCCCGTCGAGCGCGAGACTTACTATCGCAACAAGGTCGCCGAGCTCTATGCCAACGGCAAGGCGGTCTCGATCGCCTCCGTGTTCGAGATCGACAACGTCATCGACCCCGCCGAGACCAGGCGCTGGATCATGGCGGGCCTGCGCTCGGTGCCGAAGCCGCCGGCGCGGACTGGGAAGAAGCGGCCCTGTATTGATACGTGGTGAGGGCGGTGCAGCAATTCTGATTGCGCTTCGCCGCGTTCCCGGTTCCCGATTGACATCCCCGCCTGCGGTGCCAGACTTTGCACAATAATGCAGGGTGGAGACGTCCGCGATGGCCAGCCTTTCGGCCTCGAACCATGTCGCCCGTGTCTTGTCCGTCGCCAATCAGGTTATAGACCGCTTGGCCGACGTCGATGCCTCTTCGCGCATTGCCAATTCCTGGCGGCGCTGCCTGGTCAGCCACAAGCTCGATCCCGGCCGTCAGGGGCCGCCGCAGACGCTCACCGAAGCCGAGATCCGTCACGTCGCCGAACCCATGGAGGAGACGATCCGGCTTGCAACACCGGAGCTCGACGACCTCGCCCGGGTACTGCGCGGTGCCGGTTATTGCGTCAACCTGGCAGACGTGAACGCAACCATGCTGTTCAGCCGCCTGCCCGGCGAGGCCGACGCACGACTATTCATGGACTGGAAGATCTACACAGGCTCGAATTTTTCCGAGGCCTCCGAAGGCACCAATGGGCTCGGCACCGCGCTCGCCGAGCAGAAGCCGATCCTGGTGCATCGCGACGAGCATTTTCGCGCGCAGTGGCACATGTTTTCCTGCGCCGTGACGCCGCTGTTTGACCAGGCGGGACGGCTCGCAGGCGCCGTGAACATCACCTCCTGCCGCGAGGACCTCGAACGCACCGCGCATCAGCTTGCGCTCGCGGTGACGATGGAGGCAACGCGGCGCATGGAGGGCGCGATCTTCCGCAGTCATTTCCGCAACGCCTGGATCGCGACCGTGCCGGGCGACGGCGGCGGCGGCCTGCTCGCCTATGACGACGATCGCCGCATCGTCGGCGCCTGCCGTTCGGCGCGCGCACTGCTGGGTCTCACCGACGGCTTGATCGCAGCCGGCATCGATCTGTCGCGCTATGTCAAATTCGACCATCCCGCCGCGCGCGACGCAGACGATCTCGTCGAACTGCGCCGGGCCGATGGCAGTTCACTAGGGCACGGCCATGTCGCGCCGCCGCTGCGGGCGAGGGCCTCGACCCGTCCGCTCGCGCCGCGCCGCGATGCACCGGTCGATCGCTTCGATGCGCTGCAGCGGCTCGCCGGACGCGATCCCAGCCTGATCAGGAGCGTGAAGCGACTTAGAAGCATCGGCGATCGCAATCTGCCGGTGCTGCTGCATGGCGAGACCGGCGTCGGCAAGGATGTGTTCGCCCGTGCCATTCACGCAGCCGGCAATCGCGCGCGCCACAACTATGTCGCGCTGAACTGCGCGGCGATGCCGGAAAGCCTGATCGATGCCGAGCTGTTCGGCTACGAGGCCGGCGCCTTCACCGGCGCACGCCGCGACGGCTCGAAGGGCCTGATCGTGCAGGCAGACGGCGGCACGCTGTTCCTCGACGAGATCGGCGACATGCCGATCGCGCTGCAGACGCGGCTGCTACGGGTGCTGGAGAACCGCGAAGTCTGGCCGCTCGGCGCGCTGAAGCCCGTGCCGGTCGACATTCGCCTGATCAGCGCCACCCATCGCGATCTCGGCCGCATGGCCGAGGAGGGCGCCTTCCGCACCGACCTATATTTCCGTCTGCGCGGCATGGAGGTGCGGCTGCCGGCCTTGCGCGAGCGCGCCGACCGCGACGACGTCATCCGCCAGATCGCTCACGAGGAGGCGCCGAATTGCTCGCTCTCGGACGAGGCCTGGGCGCGGCTCGCGGCCTATCCCTATCCCGGCAACATGCGCCAGCTTCGGCATGTGCTGCGGCTCGCCGGCTGCACGGCGGAGGACGACGTCATCACCGATGCCGACCTCGATCTGCCGCCGTTTGGTGGAAGGGCGGAGCCGGATCTCGCAGCGGCGGAGCGCGCGGCGATCGTCGAAGCCTTGCGCAAACACGGCGGCCGCGTGACGGAAACAGCGCGCGCGCTGAAGCTGAGCCGCGCCACGCTGTATCGCAAGATCAAGCAGTTGAAGATCGAGACGACGCAGTAGCGATCTTTCTTCCCTCTCCCCTTGCGGGAGAGGGCGGCTCGCCGCGAACGCGGCGAGACGGGCGAGGGGTATCTCTCCGCACTTGACTCTCTTGCTTCTGAGTCCGCGGAGAGATACCCCTCATCCGGCGCTTCGCGCCACCTTCTCCCGCAAGGGGAGACGGGAGCGGCAGCGAGCCTGCCGCCGCTCTCTACGAAAAATCGCTCCAGCTCAGATGTCGCGAGTCGAGGTCGCCGACTGTCACGGTGCCGCGGATTTCGCGCGGGGCGTGGAAGCTGCTGCGCAGATACACGAGCGGCGCCGCCCCGTCGGAATGCGATGCGCCGCGCACCTCGCCGACGAAGATCGAATGCGTCTTGGTCTCGAATTCCTGCGCCAGCACGCAGTCGAATGCGGCGACCGCATCGCTCAGCACCGGCGCGCCGGTCACCCCACGCGTCCACTCCCCGAACGCAAAACGGTCGTCGCCATTGACGCCCTTCTGGCCACTGAAGGTAAGCGCCAGGAGGGCGTGGTCCTCGTGCAGGAAGTTGATCGCGAACGCGCCTTCCTCGCGGATGCGCGCGTGCGCACTGGCGTTGCGGTTGACGCACACGATCAGGGATGGTGGCGAGTCCGACAGTGAGCAGGCCGAGGTCACCGTCAGCCCCGTGCGCTTGCCGTGCTCGGCGCCGACCGTCACCAGCGCGACCGCGCCGGCGCACTGGCGCATCGCCTGCTTGAAATTCTTAGCGTCGAAAGCACTGGCGTCCACCGTCACGCGGAAATCTCCGAAATGGATGTGGGTGCGGCACGATCGCGCCGCACCCGCGTCGGGTCAAGCCGCCTTCTTCGCGGAGCCGAGATGCTTCAGGCGCGGCATCACCTCGTTCTTCAGCAGCGACAGCGAGTGATGCCAGGCTTCAGCCTTGTGCTTGTAGTCGAAGCCGAACACCAGCAGCACGCCGAAGCCGCCGACCTCCTCGTAGATCTTCTCGATTTTCTCGGCGACGGTCGCTGGCGAGCCGACGATCCAGTTCCGCTTGGCGCAATATTCGACGGTGACGTCGCTATCGGGCACGTCGGGCGCGTGCTTCAGATAGTCCTTGAAGCCGAAATGGCCGAGCAGCGGCAGGAAGTACTCGCCCATCATCCGGCCCATCATGTCGCCGGTCGAGAGCCGCCACGCTTCCTCGTCGGTATCGGCGACGAACACCTCGCGCACCAGCCGCCAATCGGCCCGGTCCGGCTTGCGCCCGGTCTTGGCGGCACCGGCTACAACCGAATCCCAATGACTGCCGACATAGGCCGGGTTCAGGTTGAGGCTCATTGGAATGAAGCCGCGCTCGCCGGCGAGCTTCAGCGTGTCCGAGTTCTTCGAGAGCCCAGCGACGCCGATCGGCGGGTGCGGCGTCTGCAACGGCTTGATGTGGGGTTTCAAGAAGTCGAACATCGTGTCCGGCTTGGTCACCGTCCAGAATTTGCCCTTGTAGGTCCAGGGCGCGGGATCGCTCCACATCTTCAGAATGATCTCCAGCGCCTCGCGCGTCATGTCGCGGTTCTGTCCGCTCATGCCGTCGACATTGAACATGGCCCAGTCGCTCGGCAGGCCGCTCGCCGCGACGCCGAAATTGAGCCGACCTCCCGAGAGGTGATCGAGCATGGCGACGCGGTTGGCGAGCTCGGCCGGGTGGTGATAGGGCAGCAGGAAGCCGCCCGGCCCGATACGGATATTCTTGGTCTGCATCAGCGCCTGCGCGATCAGCAGATCGGGCGTGGGATTGGGTTCCCAGGGCGCGGTATGGTGCTCGCCGACCCAGGCCTCCTGATAGCCGAGCTCGTCGAGCCAGCGCATGACCTGCAGGTCCCAGTCGTTCCCTTCCTTCAGGCCGCACTCCGGCGGGTGCGAAGGCATCGTGAAATAGCCGATCTCCATGGGTTTCCTCATCTGATGTTGACGCGTCTTATTGCGCGGTTCACGGACGTGAGCAGGGTTGCTTGAGCAAGCGGTGTGCCACCGCTCCGCAAGCGGTGTGCCAGCGCTACAGCGGCTCAGTCCCGCGAGAAAACGCTGGTTTGCGGCGGCAATAGCCGATATCCCGTGGCGAATTTGCGGGCCGTCGTCTCATTGTCGCGAGACGGCGTCTTGCCGGTGAGACGAGGACGAGAACCGAGATGACCGAACCCGCTTACGTCGCGGTGGACTGGGGCACCAGCAGCTTCCGGCTCTGGTTGATCGATCGTACCGGCGTAGTGCTGGCCGAACGCCGCAGCGGCGAGGGCATGCTGGCGGCGGCAAAGACCGGCTTCGCGGCCGTGCTGCAATCCCATCTTGCCGCCGTCGAAGCACCAGCTCATCTGCCGGTTCTGGTCTGCGGCATGGCCGGCGCCAAGACGGGCTGGGTCGAAGCCGGATATGTCGATACACCCGCGCCGCTCGCGGCCGTCCTGGAGCAGGCCGCGCACGTGCCGGGCGAAGCACGCGATATCCGCATCCTGCCGGGTATCGCGCAGCGCGATACAAGAGCGCCGGACGTGATGCGCGGCGAGGAGACACAGCTGCTCGGCGCGCTTGGTCTCGATGCCGCAGGTGAGGCGCTGGTCTGCATGCCCGGCACGCATTCGAAATGGGTACGCCTGAAGGACGATACGATCGCGCATTTCTCCACCTTCATGACCGGCGAGCTCTTCAGCGTTGTGTCGCGCGAGACGATCTTGTCGCTTGCGGTCGCAGGCGCCGAAGACGCCGAGGACGTCGCGAGCTTCAAGGCGGCGGTGAGAGCTGCGTATGAGGCGCCGTCGTTCGCGGCCAATTTTCTGTTCGGCGCGCGCTCGCGTCAGCTTCTGTTCGGGAGCACACCGGCCGCGGCGCGCGAAACGCTGTCGGGCACTTTGATCGGCATCGAGCTGGCCGCCGGGCTCTCCGGCGCCGTGCCGAAAGCAGGCATTACGTTGATTGCCTCGGGGCGGCTCGCGATGCTGTACACGTTGGCTTTCGATGCGTTGTCGGTCACCGTGAACCCCGTCGATGCCGATGAAGCGGTCCGCCGCGGTCTGTCGATGGCGGCTGCCGCGATCTGGACGAAATGAGAGGACTGTTGAAATGAGCGTTCCCTTTCCGGCGATGAAGCGGCCACTGCTTGCGATCCTGCGCGGCGTGAAGCCCGAGGAAACGCAGGCCATCGTCGGCGTGCTGATCGAGGCCGGCATGACCGCGATCGAGATCCCGCTAAACTCGCCCGATCCGTTCCGCTCCATCGCCACCGCCGTCAAGCTCGCGCCGGCCGGCGTGCTGATCGGCGCCGGCACGGTGCTGACCACAGCGGATGTCGATCGGCTCAACGATGTCGGCGGCAAGCTGATGGTCTCGCCGAATGTCGATACGCAGGTGCTCACGCGTGCGCACCAATACGCCATGGTCACGTTGCCGGGCGTGTTTTCGCCGACCGAGGCGCTGCTGGCCGCGCGCTCCGGCGCCTCTGGCCTGAAGTTCTTTCCGGCAAGCGTGCTCGGCGCGTCCGGCATCGCCGCGATCCGCGCCGTGCTGCCGGCCGGCGTGATGATCGCCGCCGTCGGCGGCGTCTCCGACCAGAATTTCGCGGAGTACATCGAGGGTGGCGTGACGGCGTTCGGGCTGGGCTCCAACCTCTACAAGCCCGGCATGACGGTAACGGACGTTGCCGCTCGCGCAAAATTGACGATCGCGGCCTACGATCGGGCGATTGCGAAAGACTGAAGCGGCAATAAACAAGCCGTGATGTCGTCACGGTCGCACGTTATCCTATCTTGCTGCACCAGCGAGATCAGGAGACCGACATGGCGATCAACAATGTAGCCGATCTGTTCGTGGCAACGCTCGAACAGGCTGGCGTCAAGCGCATCTACGGCATCGTCGGCGACAGTCTGAATGCGCTGACCGAAGCGCTGCGGCGGCGCGGCACGATCGAATGGATCCATGTCCGGCACGAGGAGGTCGCGGCCTTCGCCGCCGCCGGGGAAGCGGAAATGACGGGCAGCCTTGCGGTGTGCGCGGGCTCGTGTGGTCCCGGCAATCTGCATCTGATCAACGGCCTGTTCGACGCCCATCGCAGCCGCGTTCCCGTGCTGGCGATCGCCGCGCAAATTCCGACCGCCGAGATCGGCAGCGGCTATTTCCAGGAGACGCATCCGCAAAACCTGTTCCGCGAGTGCAGCCATTATTGCGAGCTGGTCTCCGATCCGAGTCAGCTTCCCTACGTGCTGGAAAACGCGATCCGCGCGGCGGTCGGCATGCGCGGCGTCGCCGTTGTCGCCATGCCGGGCGACGTCGCCTTCCGCAGCCCACCCAAGCGCGCGCTGTCGACGGCGCGTGGCCTTGCGCTGTCGGCGCCGAAGGTTGTGCCGCAGGCGGATGAGTTGAAGGCGCTTGCGGATCTCCTGAACGGCGCCGAACGCATCACCCTGTTCTGCGGTCGCGGCTGCGCCGGCGCGCATGCGCCGCTGATGCAGCTTGCGGAAGCCTTGAAGAGCCCGATCGTGCATGCGCTGGGCGGAAAGGAGCATGTCGAATACGACAATCCCTACGATGTCGGCATGACCGGCTTCATCGGCTTCTCCTCCGGCTATGCCGCCATGCACGCCTGCGACGCGCTGGTGATGCTCGGGACCGATTTTCCCTACAAGCAGTTCTTCCCGACCGATGCCAAGATCGCGCAGATCGACATCCGTCCGGAAAATCTCGGGCGCCGCTGCAAGATCGACCTCGGCCTGGTCGGCGACGTCAAGCTCACCCTCGAGGCGCTGCTGCCGCTTCTGAAATCCAAGACGCAGCGCAAGCACCTCGACGATGCGATCGCGCATTACAAGAAGGCGCGCGAAGGCCTCGACTCGCTCGCCAAGGGCACGCCGGGCAGCAAACCAATCCATCCGCAATACCTGGCAAAGGTCATCAGCGACCATGCGAGCGATGATGCGGTGTTCACCGCCGATGTCGGCACGCCGACGGTGTGGGCCGCGCGCTATCTCGAGATGAACGGACGCCGCCGGCTGATCGGCTCGTTCGTGCACGGCTCGATGGCCAACGCCATGCCGCAGGCGATCGGCGCGCAGGCCGCGCAGCCCGGCCGGCAGGTGATCTCGCTCTCCGGCGACGGGGGCTTCACCATGCTGATGGGCGATCTGATCACGCTGACGCAGATGAAGCTGCCGGTGAAGGTGGTCATCTTCAACAACGGCGTGCTCGGCTTCGTCGCACTGGAGATGAAGGCGGCCGGTTTCGTCGACACCAATGTCGATCTGGAGAATCCGGACTTCGCGGCGATGGCGCGCGCGATGGGTATCTTCGCAAGGCGGGTCGAGGATCCCGGCGAGCTTCCAGGTGCGATGAAGGAGATGCTGGCCCACCACGGACCGGCGCTGCTCGATGTGGTCACCGCCAAGCAGGAGCTGTCGATGCCGCCGACCATCACGCCCGAACAGATCAAGGGCTTCAGCCTCTGGGTCTTGCGCGCCGTGATGAACGGCCGCGGCGACGAGGTCGTCGATCTCGCCAAGACCAATTTGCTGCCGCGCTAGCCGCGCTTGACCGATGGCACGGGCAGCCGCTCATGGCGGCGCTGGAAGCGTTGCCAGTGCAGCACGATCCCGATCAGCAGCGCCGGCACGAAGCCGAGCGCGATCAGAAAGTGGGGCAGCTGCGTTGGCGAGATGAACGCGATGCCGATGTCGGAGATCAGCCAAAGCGCGGCGAACATCACCGCGAAATCGGTGCGCGGGCAGCGCAGATAGTAGAACACGGCGGTGATGACGACGGCGGGTCCGATGGCGATGCCGATCATCACCGTCGTCAGCTCCTTCGGCGTCAGCGCGTCGAGCACCATCGCTGCCAGCAGCCAGAGCGCGGCGAACATGGCGATGATGTCGAGCGGATGCCGCAAGCCAATACCTCTCGTGAGGGGACGCGCTATCGTTGTGGCCCAGACCTTGGCCGTCAAGGGAAAATGCGCCTATTCCTCGTCGTTTCCGGGCGTCGGCCGCAGCATGAAATGGCCGAAGGCTGTGGCGATCGGCTTGTTCGCATCGTCCTGCCAGGCCCGTGCCTCGAAGGCGACGATGCGCCGGCCCTGTTTCACGATCGAGACGTTGGCGAACGTGTCGAGCGCGCGGCCGGAGCGCAGATAGTTGACGGTCAGTCCGATCGGCTTGGGCAGTGCGGTGGCGCCGAGTTCACGGGCCACTCCGAAGATCGCGGTGGTTTCGAGGAAGGCGCCGGTCATGCCGCCATGGATCGCAGGCAGAATCGGATTGCCGATGATCTTTGGCGAGAACGGCATCGTCAGTGTGCCGTCGTCGTTGACGCGAATGCCGAGGCAGCGTGCGAACGGGCTGTTGGCGAACGGGCCTTCCGGATCGTCCGGCGCCTCCAGCCTCGGGATGCCGGGCGAATCCATCCTGCGATCCGCGAGCATGTTGGTGCGGTTGGCGCCGATCATGAAACAGGCGGTCGCGGTCGCGACCGGATCGTCCTCGGACTCCTGATAGGCGGTGGAGCGCACGAAGGCAATCGAACGCGTGGTGCGGTAGCAGACCGAATGCGCCTTGATGTCGAGGCCCGGCGTTGCCGGCTTCTGATAGTCGATGCGCAGATCGAGCGTCGCGATCGCGCTTGTGCCGTCCAGCGCGAGTTGCACCGCCATGCCGCAACTCTCGTCCAGCATCGCGGTGACGACCCCGCCATGCAGGACGCCGGTCTCGGTGTCACCGACAAAGACCGGCCGGTAGGGCAGGCTGGACCAGGCTTCGCGCGGTGCGAAGCGGTCGAGCTGGAGCCCGCTGATCTGGCCGTAATCGGAGCGGCGACCCTTGATCGCCTCGGCGAGGTCCTCGAACGAAAGTGTGGTCGGTGAGCTGGACATGAGGACGTTCTAGACCAGTGGCGGGCGCGGCGCAAAACCCCGAATGCGCGTCCCACGGTGGGTGCCGGGGGCGGTTTGGCCTCGACAGGGCGGGCCGAAGCAACGATGGTGGGCGCCTCGTTCGTTCGACCAGCCGTAAGGAGTGCCCATGGCCGATCCCGAAACGCCCGTCACCAGCCAGGGGCCCGTCATCATTTCGACATCGAGCTCGGAGCGGGCGCCGATCATCTATTTCGACGGTGCATCCTGCTTCGGCCACCACAACGGCGCGATTCAAATCGAGCTTGCGGCGAACCTTCTGATGCCGGTCGGCGCCGCCGTCAGGGTTGATGTGGTCCAGACCGCGCATCTGCGTTGCAGCGTGGCCGCGGCGCTGGCTCTGCGCGAAGCGCTCGAAAAGGCGCTGGCAATGTACCAGCAGGGCCAGCAGCAGCCCCGGCCGGAGGAAATTCCCTCGGTGAAGAACTGAGGCCGTTCGCGGATCGCAAGTTAATGCGATCAACTCGCTCAGCTCACATGCACCTTCGGCTTCCTGCCGTCGTTCCACTTGCCGTCGAGCGCGCGCTCGATCTGGGCGGCGAGTTGCAGCAGGAGGCCGTCATTGGCCTGCTTCGCAATCGCCTGGATGCCCAGCGGCAGGCCGTGGTCCTGCGTGGCCATCGGCATCGAGATCGCCGGCATGCCGCAGAGATTGGCGAGCGGCGTGAAGGCGAAGAAGCGCCAAAGATTGCCGAACCAGTCGAGCACGTCGGGGTTGTCGGAGATGGTGAGATATTCCCGGGTGCCGACCTTCGGCGTCGGCAGCGCCGTGATCGGGGTCAAGATCACGTCCCACTGCTCGAAGAAGGCGCCGAAGGCGCGCGAGGTCGTGTTGAACACGCCTTGCATCTTCGCCCGCTCGGCGAAGCTCGTATGCCGGCCGGCTTCCCAGATCCGGATATTCATGGGTTCGATGAGATCTTCCGGCGGCCGTTCCAGTCCGCGCGCGGCGAGCATGTTGGAGATCACCACGGCAAAATTCGAGATGTAGCAGGTGGTCTGCGCCTCGAACGCGGCGCGGAACTCGAGTTCGGGCAGGGCGTAGTCGACGTGATGGCCGAGGCCTTCGAGGAAGCGGCCGGCCTTCGCCAGCTCGGCCGCGATCTCGGGCGTCGCGGTGTAGTCGCCCCAGCTGTGCGACAGCGCGATACGAAGCTTTGACGGGTCGCGCTTGATCATCTCGGAATAAGGCTGCGCCGTGGTCCAGAACGGCATGAATTCGCCGGGCGCCGCTCCCCTTGCATGGTCGACGAAGGCGGCGGTGTCGCGCACCGAGCGCGACTGGCAGCCCTGGATCGAGACGAGGCCGGTGAGATCGGACATGTGCGGTGCGAGCGAGAACACGCCGCGCGAGACTTTCAAGCCGATATTGCCGTTGACGCCGGCGGGAATGCGGATCGAGCCGCCGCCGTCAGTCGCGTGTGCGATCGGCACCACGCCGGCCGCGACCATTGCGGCGCTCCCGGCCGACGAGCCGCAGGTGGTGTAGTCGGTGTCCCAGGGATTGCGCGTGACATAGACGGCCGGATTGTCGGCCGAGCTGCAGACGCCGAACTCCGGTGTCGTGGTGCGTCCGATCAGGTTCAGTCCGGCCTGGCGGAATTTGCCGGTCAGGAACGTGTCGGCGCTGGCGCGATTGCCGCGCATTAACAGCGAGCCCATCTCCTGGAGCCGCCCCTTCATGGTCGGGCCGAGGTCCTTCATCAGGAAGGGCAGGCCTGCGAACGGGCCGGCGAGATTGGCGCCGTCCTTGGCCGGATCGGCGATCACGTCATCGAACAGCTCGACCACGCCCGACAGTGCCGGATTGACCTTGGCGACGCCCGCGGCGGCCTGGCGCGCCAACTCCTTTGCCGTGAGCTCGCCCTTGCGGACGCGCGCGGCCAGCCCCACGCCATCGTGCTGCGCCCATTCGTTCCAGCTCATCGGGAAAGTCATGCGATCCAAACCTCTTCGTGCGGCGCCACCTTAGTTTCGCACAGGAACACTTTAATCAACTGAGCGGCGCGAAGGGCAGGGTTGCGCCGGATGGAGAGGTAATCCCGAATTGCATGCGCGCGCATCAATTGGAGAACTTTGCGATCACCGCGACCGGGCCGCCGCCGGCTGGGCCCTGATGCTCGGCGCCGCCGGAGACGTAGACCGCACCAGTGCCGGCGAGGCCGGCAATCAACCCGCCAACGGCAGCCCGGGCGTGGCGTGTCGAGCTGATATCGGTATCTTCGAGCATGGTGTGGCGGAAGCCGCGCACGCAGCCATCAGGGGAGGCCTCGGCCTTAGCGAAGATGTTGACAAGCTTGCTGCCGGTCGTCGTCTGTTGCCCGGCACGGAGCCCAACGCTCTCCAACGCCGCAAGCACCGCCGCGGTGTCGATCGCATCGCTCATCACGGCATGCCCGATCTCGAATTCGCTCGTCGAGGACATCGAATTGCCGAGCACGATGACGACGTTATGCATGAGCTCGATCCCGGACGAGGTCGAGGCGACGTTCGAGAACAGATCGTAGCGTCGCAGCACGTCCTCATCACGAACGCCGGTTGCGATCTCGCCGAGCGCGACCGCAACGCCGAGTGCGGAAGCGCCGCGCGAATAGGCCATCGAACTGTAGGCGCTGGTCGTCGCTGTCTTGTGACCGCGCGCATTCGCCGCTTCGACGCGCTCGCTGGTGAGCAGCGGGCATTTGATCTGCACGAAATGGACGTCGGCGGGATCGGCGATCCCGGCATCCGCCATCGCGGCCTTCACGGCCTTGGCTGTCTCCGTGATCTGAGCGGAGCGGCCGAGCTCTTCAGGGAGAAAATCCCGCGTGTGCGCCATGCCGATGCTCAGGCGCTTGCCGGAGAGGCCTGCCGGGCGCTGTAGAATGTCCTGGCGCGTGAACACCGTGATGTGCGGGCTGAGCACGCCCTCGGTGCCGCCCGACATCACGAAGGCGATGCGTTGCTCGACCTCCTGCGGCGACAGCCCGAGCTGCGGCGCCAGCGCCGTGCACAGCGCGGCAACGGCATATTCCCGGGTAAAGTCGTTGACGCCGCCGTTGCCTTCGGTCTTGCCGAGGATCGCCAGGATGGATGCCGGATCGATCGCGCCGGAGCCGATCATGCTCATCAATCCGGAGACGTCGCCGGGGCCTCTGGTGGCGACCTTGAAGACGCCGACCGATGTCGTCCGCATTATAATCCTCACATGAAGTTCAGGAGTCCGGCAGACAAAACAGCCGCTGAACCGGGGCGCCTGTCAAGGTGTCGAGGCAATCCCCGTCGTCGTCCTGGCGAAAGCCAGGACGACAGCAGGACGTGCGCCGTCTGCGTAGCACCCACGATTGTGGCGAGATCGCATCGCTTCGACAAAAAATCCCTTGTCGACGGTCGTCCGCCGCACCTTGATGAATCAACCCCGATTGGTCCATAAGCGGCGTCCCGCAGCCGGTGGTTCGCCTCCGCGATGCGTGCTTGGATAGAGGGGTTCTCGCGTGGTAAATATCAACCAGAAAATTGCGCAGGAGCTTGGGGTTCGGGCGGAGCAGGTCGAGGCGACAGTGGCGCTGCTCGACGGCGGCGCCACGGTTCCCTTCATCGCCCGCTACCGCAAGGAAGCGACCGGTGCGCTCGACGACGCACAATTGCGCACGCTGGAGGAGCGCCTGGGTTACCTGCGCGAGCTCGAGGACCGCCGCAAGGCCATCCTCGAATCGGTCCGCGAGCAGGGCAAGCTCGATGCCGCGCTGGAGGCCTCCATTCTCGCTGCCGACAGCAAGGCGCGCCTCGAAGACATCTATCTGCCGTTTAAGCCGAAGCGCCGCACCAAGGCCGAGATCGCCAAGGAAGCCGGGCTCGAGCCGCTCGCCTTTCAGCTCATGGCCGAGCCCAACAACGATCCGAAGGTGGTCGCTGAAGCCTTCGTCAATCCCGAGAAGGGCGTTGCCGATGCCGCTGCGGCACTCGATGGCGCCCGCGCCATCCTGGTCGAGCGCTTCGACGAAGACGCCGACCTGATCGGCGCGCTTCGCGAGGAGGTGTGGACTAATGCGCGCATGACCTCCAAGGTGCGCGACGGCAAGAAAACCGAGGGCGAAAAGTTTGCCGACTATTTCGAGTTCTCCGAGCCGCTGACCAAGCTGCCCTCGCACCGAATCCTCGCAATGTTCCGCGGCGAGAAAGAAGAAATCCTCGATCTCCAGATCCAGGCCGAGGCCGAACCATCGCCGCCCGGCGTGCCGAGCGTCTATGAACTGAAGATCATGAAGCGGTTCGGCATCGCCGACCTTAAGCGCGCCGGCGACCGCTGGATGATCGATACCGTGCGCTGGGCCTGGCGCACCAAGATCCAGGTGCATCTCAACATCGACCTGCGCATGCGGCTGTGGAATGCGGCCGAGACAGAGGCCGTGCGCGTGTTCGCCTCGAATCTGCGCGACTTGCTGCTCGCGGCGCCCGCCGGCACCCGCGTCACCATGGGTCTCGATCCCGGCTTCCGCACCGGGGTCAAGGTCGCCGTCACCGACGCGACCGGCAAGGTGGTGGATACCGCCGTGATCTATCCGCACGAGCCGCAGCGGCAGTGGAACGAGGCGCTTGCGATCCTCGGCAAGCTCGCGCTGAAACATCGTGTCGAGCTGATCGCGATCGGCAACGGCACCGCCTCGCGCGAGACCGACAAGCTCGCGGCCGACCTCGTCAAGGGCCTGCCCGACTTGAAGATGACCAAGATCGTGGTGTCGGAAGCCGGCGCGTCGGTTTATTCGGCCTCGGCGTTCGCCTCGGAGGAGTTGCCGGGCCTCGACGTCACCCTGCGCGGCGCGGTGTCAATCGCGCGGCGGCTCCAGGATCCTCTCGCCGAGCTCGTCAAGATCGAACCCAAGGCGATCGGCGTCGGCCAGTACCAGCACGACCTAGGCCAGGCCAAGCTCGCCAAATCCCTCGACGCCGTGGTCGAAGACTGCGTGAACGCCGTCGGCGTCGACGTCAACACCGCGTCCGCTCCGCTGCTCGCGCGCGTGTCGGGCGTCGGCTCCGGCCTCGCCTCGAGCATCGTGGCACACCGCGACGCCAACGGGCCGTTCAAGTCGCGCAAGGCGTTGAAGGACGTGCCGCGGCTCGGCCCCAAGGCGTTCGAGCAGTGCGCGGGCTTCCTGCGCATCCTCGGCGGCGAGGACCCGCTCGACGCCTCCGGTGTGCATCCGGAAGCCTATCCGGTGGTGCGCCGGATTCTCAGCGCCACCAAGAGCGACATCAAGGCGCTGATCGGCAGCAGCGACATCGTTCGCACGCTGAAGCCGAAAGACTTCGTGGACGAGACGTTTGGTCTGCCGACCGTCACCGACATCCTGCGCGAGCTCGAGAAGCCCGGTCGCGACCCGCGTCCGGCCTTCAAGGCAGCTGTGTTCATGGACGGCGTCGAGGAGATCAAGCACCTCAAGAAGGGCATGATCCTCGAGGGCACCGTAACCAACGTCGCGGCGTTCGGCGCCTTCGTCGATATCGGCGTGCACCAGGACGGCCTCGTGCACATCTCGGCGATGTCCAAGACCTACATCAAGGATCCGCGTGAAGTGGTGAAGCCCGGCGACATCGTCAAAGTGAAGGTGCTAGACTTCGAGGTCGCGCGCAAGCGTATCTCGTTGACACTACGGCTCGACGACGAGGTCGGCGCCAAGAAGGACGCGCCCGGCATGCAGCGGGATAACAGCTCACGTAACCCGTCCCGCATGACGTCGTCGGCCCCGCGCCAGCAGGAGTCTTCCGGCGGCGGTGCGCTCGCCGAAGCGCTGCGCCGCGCGGCCGAGAAAAACGGCGGCAAGCGGGCGTAGCTTCTAACCTCTCCCCGCTCTCACCCCACCCTCTCCCCGCAAGAACGGGGCGAGCGAGTGAGAGAGCAGCGTCTCCCTAACTTCCGCGTCAGAATCTGGCGCGTTTGTAAGTTGAAGGCGCCTGTCCCTTCCTCTCATCTGATCCTCCTCGCGCGGCAGAATATTGTCGCGCAGCACGGAGGATGCTTCGATGGACAACAGGATTCTCAAAGGCCTCACCGCGGTGACGATCGCAGCGGTGATGGCGCTCGCTTCACCGGTGCTTGCCAGAGGCGGTGGCGGTGGCGGTGGCGGTCATGGCGGATTCGGCGGTGGTGGGCATTTCGGTGGCGGCGGCATGCACACGGGAGGCTTCGGCGGCGGCATGCACACCGGTGGCTTCGGTGGTATGCGCGTCGGCGGCATGGGCGGCGCCCGTTTCGGCGGCCCGGGCTTTGGCGGTGCACGTTTCGCGCATGCGGCGATCGGGCCGCGCTTCGCTGGCTCCGGCTGGCACGGCAGGCCCTTCATCGGCCGCCATGCCTTCTTCCGGCAACACCATCGCTTCTTCTTCGGAGCACCTTTCATCTATGCCGGCTACTATGACGGCTGCTGGCGCAGGAGCTTGACGCCCTATGGGTGGCAATGGGTCAATGTGTGCGGAGACTCTTGGTACTAGCATCGCCGTACCGCACCATTGTCGCGATCGTCATCGGACGGTTCCGCTCAGCCCCGGAACGGGATAGTCTGGTGGCGATCGTCGCGCGGAGTTTGTCATGACCGGAGCTCACCGCCGCATTCTGGTCGTCGAGGACGACGCGGAAACCGCAGGCCAGCTCGTCGAGGAGCTGACGACTTCCGGCTACGACGTCGATCTCGCCGCCACCGGGCGCGAAGCGCTCAGCCATGGCGCCGCGCGCGACTATGCCGTGATCACCATCGACCGCATGCTGCCCGATATCGACGGCATCAGCGTGATGCGCCAGTTGCGCGACGACGGCATCGCCGCGCCGTTCCTAATCATTTCCGCACTTGGCGAGGTCGACGACCGCGTGCGCGGCTTGCGGGCCGGCGGCGACGATTATCTCGTCAAGCCGTTCTCCTTCACCGAATTGCTGGCGCGGCTGGAGGCACTCGGCCGGCGCAGCGACACCGTCGCCAAGGAGACGATCCTGCGGGTCGGCGATCTCGCCATCGACCTGATCGCACGCAGCGCGAGCCGCCGCGGCCGGAAGATTCCGCTGTTGCCGCGGGAATTCCAATTACTCGAATATCTGGTCCGCAACGAGGGCCGCGTCGTCTCGCGTGCGATGCTGCTCCAGCATGTCTGGGATCTGCATTTCGATCCCTCCACCAACATCATCGACGTCTATGTCGGACGCGTCCGTCGCAAGGTCGATGATGCCCAGGCCTATCCGCTGATCCACACCATCCGCGGCATCGGATATTGTCTCCGTGCTCCTGGCTAAAACGCTCCGCTCCTCGACCTTCCGCCTTGCGCTGATCGCGATCGCGGCGTTCGGGCTGATCGTCGCGGCGATCATGGCCTATGTCTATTTCGGCACGATCGCCTATGTGCAGAGCCGTGTCGGCGATGCCGGCGACCACAGCGGCTTCACCGCGATGATCGAGCTCGCAATGGCCGCTGTCGCCGTGCTGATGCTGGTGCTCGCCGGGCTCGCCGCGGTGCTGGTGACGCGCCGCACGGTCGGGCGGATCGAGGAGATCAACGCCACCAGCCGCGCCATCATGATGTCGGGCCTCGACCAGCGCATTCCCTTGCGCGGCAGTCACGACGAATGGGACCGGGTCGCCGAAAACCTCAACCAGATGCTCGACCGCATCGAGACTTTGATGGGAGAGGTCAAGCAGGTCAGCGACAACGTCGCCCATGATTTGCGTACGCCGCTGACGCGCATGCGGGGTCGGCTGGAAAAGGCTTATCACGCCTCGCGCAATGGCGAGGCCGACGCGGCGCTGATCGGTGACACCATCGCCGATCTCGACGCCGTGCTCGGCATGTTCGCCTCCATCACGCGCATCTCGGAGATCGAGACCCGCGCCCGCCGTAGTGCGTTTCGCACCCTCAATCTCGCCGAAATCGCCGGCGAGGTCGTCGAGCTCTACGATGCCGCCGCCGAACAGGTTGCGACGCGGCTCAGCCTCGGCGGCGATCGCGAGGTGGCGATTATTGGCGATCGCGACCTGCTGTTCGACGCTATCGCCAATCTCGTCGACAACGCGATCAAGCACGGCTGCAAAGGCGGGCAGGTGACCGTCACCTGCAGCAGCACCGACGGCGGTGCGACGATCGCGATCGCCGACGACGGCCCGGGCATTCCGGCGGATCAGCGCGATCACGTGTTCAAACGCTTCTACCGGCTCGAGCAGAGCCGCTACACCCCGGGTAACGGCCTTGGCTTAAGCCTGGTCGCCGCGGTCGCTCGCCTCCATGGTGCCGAGATTGCCCTGCACGACAACGCGCCGGGCCTGACGGTCCAGCTCAGCTTCCCGCCGCACCCGACCTAGAGCTCGATCACGCCGCGGCGGGCCGCATGTGCCACCGCATCGGTGCGGCCGGTAGCGTCGAGCTTGTCGAGCAGCGAGCCGACATGGAATTTCACCGTGTGGACGGAAATGCCGAGCTGACGCGCGATCATCTTGTTGGAGCCGCCTTCCGCCATCAACGCCAGCACGTCGAGCTCACGTTGCGTCAGCGCAATGTCCTCAGGCATGATGCGCGGATCGCGAGTGACAATCGTCGCGGCGGCTTTCTCGCCGGGTTCGGCGAGGCGAAGCCCGGCGATATTGCCGAGCAGAGCAGCCAGGCGATCGGCGAGGGCGGGATCGTCGATCTCCAAAGCCAACACGATCTCGGGCGCGATGTCCTCGCTCACGCCGCCGGCCTCTCGCCGATCGTGACCTTGAAGCTGACCGGCTCGCCGCCGCGGCGCGCCGCGATATCGACCACCGCGCCCACGCTCGCCGGACCCAGCGTCCGCGACAGCGCGCGCACGCCGGACAGCTTCTGGTCGTTGACCGCGACGATGACGTCGCCCTGGCGGATGCCGGCCGCCGCCGAAGGGCCGGCCTTGTCGACATTCATCACCATCGCGCCGACGCCGTCGTCGAGCCGGACCGGCTGCAGCCCGAGGCCGAGATATCCGCGTGCGATGCGGCCGCGCGCCTCTAACTGGGCCGCGACCCGCTCGATCGTCGCTGTCGGGATCACCAGCACACGCCTCGGGCCGAGCACGGCCATGCCGAAGGCTTCGCCCGATGCGTCGAGCGCGAGGCCGCCCTGCTGGCTGGAGCGCAAGCGGACGTCGAGCTCGATCCGCGCGTCGATGTCGCCGCCGCGCAGGGAGCGCCAGCTCTTGCCGGACTGCGACACCATCGCGAGCGCGGCGCTCGGCGTATCGCGGTTGGTGGCGACGACGACCGACAACGCGCCAAGGGGCGGCACAATTGTGGCCAGCTTGACCGGGGCAATCGCCGTATCGGCGCGCAGCAGTGCGATATCCGTCGTATGGTCGCGGCCGGCGATCGTGGCGGCCGCGGTGCTGCCGTCGGGGAGGCCGATCTCGACGTCGCCCTCGTCGGCCAGCGCCTCGTCGGCGGTGACGATCAGGCCGGGTTTCCAGACGAAGCCGGTGGCGCGGGAACGATGCGAATGGACGGCGACGACGGACGGCGCGGTGCGGGACACCATATCCGCGAGCGCGGACGACAGCGAAGTCAGGGGAGTTGAGTCGGTCATGGCAGGCTCCTGTAAAGCTGTCCTCAATCTGGGATGTCGCGGGCGATCGCGTAACTGGCCGCATGGCCAGGAAATAAGCAGGGAAGCTGGTCCGTAAGAGCACGGCCGACGAACATGTGATTGGAGCCGCTCACGGGAACGTGTAGCAATCGGCTCGACCTTGTGCCGTACGGCCTCAAGCCTTTTTGCGAGCCCTGATTGATGACCATCGACCTTACCCGCCGCACCCTGCTTCAACTCGCCGGCGCCAGCTCGCTCGCAATGGCGGCTGCGGGCGCGGCGCGCGCCGAGGGCACACCGCAGGGCGGCGGTCCGACCTATGCCAGCCGCACGCCGATGCGCGTCGGCATGGTGACGCTCCGGGTGAAGAATCTCGACAAGGTTGCGAACTACTACCGCGACGTGATCGGGCTCACCGTGATGGAACGCTCGGCGAGCGCCGCCAAGCTCGGCACGGCCGGCATCGCGCTGCTGGTGCTGGAGGCCCGTCCTGATGCCGAGATCGAGCCGCGCAACGCCGCCGGCCTCTATCACACCGCCTTCCTGATGCCGACCCGCAAGGACTTGGCCCGCTGGCTGGTAGCAGCCGCTTCGCATCGCGTGCCGCTGTCGGGCTTTGCCGATCATCTCGTCAGCGAATCCGTCTATCTCGACGATCCCGAAGGTAACGGCATCGAGGTCTATGCCGACCGCGATCCCTCGCAATGGCAGTGGAGCGAAGGCAGCGTGAAGATGGCGGCCGACGAGCTCGACATTCCCGACCTGCTGTCGCTGACCAATACGCGCGTGCCTGATTATGCCAAGGCACCGGACGGAATGCGCATCGGCCACATGCATCTGCGCGTCGGCGACCTCGCGCAGGCGCAGAATTTCTACCACGGCACGATCGGACTCGACCCGACCCGCAGCCGCAACGGCGCCGCGTTCCTGTCGTCGGGACGCTACCATCATCATCTCGGCATAAACGTGTGGCAGAGCGAGGGCGCCGGCCAACGCGACGATCAGACAACGGGGCTCGCCTGGTTCTCGCTGGTGACAGCTAAGCAGGATCTGCTCGCCGCACAGGAAGAGCGCCTGCGCAAGGGCGGCGCGAAAGTCACGGCGCTAGCGGACGGCGTTGAGGCGATCGATCCCTGGGGCACGCGGGTGCGGCTGATCAGGATTTGATCGCCGGCACGAGCGTTGGTAAGACCGTCAGGCGCTAGCCAGTTTCCGGGATTCACACCTGACATGTCCGATTTTCGCGGCGTCTTCCCTTATCTCGTCTCTCCCGTCGCTGCCGATGGCGCGGTGCGGACGAACGTCCTCGCAAAGCTCTGCGACGATCTGATCGGCGCGGGCGTCCACGGTCTGACCCCGCTCGGCTCGACCGGCGAGTTCGCCTATCTCAACGCCGCCCAACGCACCGCGGTCGTGCAGACCACGATCGAGGCGGCAAGGGGACGTGTGCCTGTTGTCGCGGGCGTCGCCTCCACCTCGACGGCAGATGCGGTGGCGCAGGCGAAGGCGTATCAGAAGCTCGGCGCCGACGGCATTCTGGCGATCCTGGAAGCGTATTTCCCGCTCGCCGACGCCCAGATCGAATCCTATTTCCGCGCCATCGCGGATGCCGTGGACATCCCCGTCGTCATCTATACCAATCCGCAATTCCAGCGCTCCGATCTCACCCTCGAAATCATCGCGCGCCTCGCCGAACATCCGCGCATCGGCTACATCAAGGACGCCTCGACCAACACCGGCCGGCTGCTCTCGATCATGAACCGCTGCGGCGATGCCTTGCGGGTGTTCTCCGCCTCCGCCCATATCCCGGCCGCGGTGATGCTGATCGGCGGCCTCGGCTGGATGGCGGGCCCCGCCTGCATCATTCCGCGCCAGAGCGTCGCGCTCTACGACCTCTGCAAGGCCGGCCGCTGGGACGAGGCGATGGCGCTCCAGCGCAGGCTGTGGCGCATCAACGAAGCTTTTGCCCGCTTCAACCTGGCGGCCTGCATCAAGGCCGGCTTGGCCATCCAGGGGTACGACGTCGGCGATCCTGTCCCGCCGCAGGCCGCTCTCACCGCCGATGCGCGCAAGGTCGTAGAAGCGGCATTGCGGGAGCTGGCGTAGCGGTTTGTCACGCGGCAATGGGCCCCGGCACGGGCAGCGGAACCGTCCTTAGCTGCCCGATTCGAGAAACTTCCATTCATTTTCGACGTTGCTGCGTGAGCTGGCTCTGTCACCTCCCGGCATGTGCATTCGAGAGATCGTCTTCAGCATACGACACGGTGATCACTGATGAATCGTCGCTACGCAATCATTGCGGCGGCTTTTGCCGCCCTGCTGCTCGTGGTAACTGCCGTGAAGGTCCAGCATGCGCCATGGACAACCCCCTCCGCGCGCGCCGTCGAGCAACGTGGTCCGCTGTCCGAGGCCGAAAGGGCCACCATCGACATCTTCGAACGAGTGTCGCCCTCGGTTGTCCAGGTTGCGGTGAGATCGGCCGCTACTCCTGTCATGGGAGAGGAGGGGCAGGGCGGCGCTTCCGGCACGGGATTTGTCTGGGACCGCGACGGGCATCTCGTCACGAACAACCATGTCGTGGCCAATGGCGGCGAGCTCGCGGTGCGCTTTGCGTCGGGAGAGGTGGCTCGGGTTGATCTGATCGGCACCGCCCCCAATTACGATCTTGCGGTCCTGCGGATCCGCAGCGTGCGCGAGCTTCCACCGCAGGTGGCTCTCGGCAGCTCGACCGACCTGAAAGTCGGGCAATCCGCGTTTGCGATCGGCAATCCTTTCGGGCTAGATCAGTCGATGACGAGCGGCATCATCAGTGCCCTCAAGCGGAGGCTTCCGACCCATGGCGGCCGGGAGATTGCCAATGTCATCCAGACGGATGCCGCAATCAACCCGGGCAATTCAGGCGGGCCGCTGCTGGACTCCGCCGGCCGGCTGATCGGCGTCACGACTGCGATCATATCGCCGTCCGGCTCGAATGCAGGCATCGGTTTCGCGGTGCCGGTGGACGTCGTGAACCGGATTGTCCCCGAGCTCATTCGCAATGGCCGCGTGCCGACGCCCGGCATCGGCATCGTCGCCGCCAGCGAGGATGTGTCGACGCGGCTTGGCGTCCAAGGGGTGATCGTGGTCCGGACAGCCCCCGGCAGCCCTGCGGAACAGGCGGGGATTCGCGGTGTCAACTTGTCGACTGGAACGGTCGGAGACATCATCACCGCGGTGGAAGGCAAGCCGGTGCGGCGGCTCTCCGACCTGACTGATGCGCTCGAGCAGGCCGGTGCCGGTAAGACCGTTCGCCTCACGGTAAAGCGGGATTCGGACACCCGTGATATCAATGTGGGCATCATCGACATAGAGCGCTCCTGACCCGGCAATCTGCGGCCAAAGCGGGCGTGACACGCAATGCAGATGTGCCGCGGCTCGGTTGTATCGACCGCAAAATCGGCTAAAACCCCCGCGGTCGTTTTCTGGGTTTCAAGGACATGGTGGAATGAACATTCTTCCCGGCAATTTGCGTTTCGGAGCGGGGCAGCCCGTCAAGCGTTTGGAAGACCAGCGACTGCTCACCGGGAAGGGGCAGTTCATCGACGACAAGCCGGAAGATGGCGCGCTGTGGTTGTACCTGCTGCGCTCGCCGCATGCCCATGCGAAGATCGTCTCGATCGACACCAGCGCCGCCACGGCGATGCCCGGCGTGACCGCGGTCTATACCGGCGCCGACCTCGTCAAGGACGACATCGGCGTCATCCCGACCTTGAGCATCTTCAAGCGCCCCGACGGCAAGCCGATGACGGTGCCGCCACGCCGCCTGCTGGCGCACGAAGTCGTGCGCTATGCCGGCGAGGCCGTGGCCGCCGTGGTGGCCTCCTCGCGTGCCGACGCGCAGGGCGCGGCCGAAGCGATCGTGGTCGAATATGACGTGCAGCCGGCGGTGGTCGATCCGGTCGAGGCGGTCAGGCCCGGCGCGCCCGTGGTGTGGCCGGAGGCCCCCGACAACATCGTCGGCGCGATGGCTTACGGCGATGCCGCCAAGGTGGACGAGGCTTTTGCCAGGGCGGCGCATACCGTCGAGCTCGATCTCGTCAGCCAGCGCCTGGTGCCGTCGGCGATGGAGCCGCGCTCGACCATTGCCGAGATCGACAAGACGTCCGGCCGCCTCCTGCTGCATGTGCAGTCGCAGACGCCTGCCTCGACCCGCGACGTGCTGGCCGAGGCCGTGCTGAAGCGTCCGAAGGACAGCGTTCGCGTGCTGGTCGGCGATATCGGCGGCGGCTTTGGCCAGAAGACCAACCTCTATCCCGAGGACGGCATCGTCGCCTATGCCGCAACCAAGCTGAACAGGAAGATCCGCTGGCGCGGCGACCGCACCGACGAATTCGTCGGTGGCACCCACGGCCGCGATCTTACCTCGACAGCTTCCTTCGCGCTCGACGAGAAGGGCAAGGTGCTGGCCTACCGCGTCAGCTCGATCGGCTGCACCGGCGCATATTCCTCAGGCGCGGCCAACATCATCCCGCTGGTGCTGGGGCCGTTCGTGCAGACCGGCGTCTACGATTTGCCGCTGGTACATTTCGAGGTGAAGTCGGTGATGACCCACACCGCGCCGGTCGGCGCTTATCGCGGTGCGGGCCGCCCGGAGGCCGTGTTCATCGTCGAGCGCCTGTTCGACGCGGCCGCGCGAAAAATCGGCATGGACCCGCGCGCGATCCGGAAAGCCAACTACATCAAGCCGGCGCAACTGCCCTACACCAACGCTGCAGGGCAGGTTTACGATTCCGGCGCCTTCGCGCACATGCTCGATCGTGCCGTGAAGCTTGCGGATTGGGACGGCTTTGCCGCGCGCAAGAAGGCGGCGAAGAAGAAGGGCCTGCTCTACGGCCGCGGGCTCACCTCCTATATCGAATGGACCGGCGGCCGCGCCCACACCGAGAAGGTCAGCCTGCATGCGACCGCGCAGGGCCGCGTCGTCCTGCATTCCGGCACCATGGCGATGGGGCAGGGGTTGCAGACCACCTACACCCAGATGATCTCCGACACGCTCGGCATCCCCATGGACAAGATCGACGTGGTCCAGGGCGACACCGATCTGGCGACGGGCTTCGGCAGCGTCGGCTCGCGTTCGCTGTTCGTCGGCGGCACGGCGGTCGCGGTCTCATCCAACGATCTGATCCAGAAGGCGCGCGAGAAGGCGGCGAACGTGCTGGAGACCTCGATCGAGGACATTGAATATCAGGGCGGCATGCTCACCGTGGTCGGCACCGACCGCCGCATCAGCCTGTTCGACATTGCCGAGAAAGAAGGCGGCGCAAAGCTCAGCGTCGATTCCGAAGGCGAGGTGGACGGTCCGAGCTGGCCGAACGGCACCCATATCTGCGAGGTCGAAATCGATCCCGAGACCGGCGTCTCCAAGGTCGTGCGCTACACCACGGTCGACGACGTCGGTGTCGCGGTGAACCCGATGCTGGTGACGGGACAGATCCATGGCGGTGTGGCGCAGGGTATCGGCCAGGCGCTGTATGAGGGGGTGTCCTATGATGCCGACGGCCAGCTGCTCACCGCGAGCTACCAGGACTATTGCATCCCGCGCGCCGACGACGTTCCGCCGATCGTGGTGACGCTCGACGATTCCGCGCCCTGTCGCACCAATCCGCTCGGCGCCAAGGGCTGCGGCGAATCCGGCGCCATCGGTGGCCCCCCTTGCGTCACCAACGGCGTGATGGATGCGCTCGCCGAGCTCGGCATCACCCAGCTCAACACGCCCCTGACGCCGCAGAAGATCTGGCAGGCGATCCGGGATGCGAAGGTGGGCGGTTAGCGGCCATTGTCGTGCTGGCTGTCGCCACAAATCCAACTCGTCGTCCCGGCCTTCGCCGGGACGACAGTGAGACCGGGACGACAGTGAGAATGTAGCGCCAGTGCCCCTCAGATCCCCAACATCATCTTCGCAATAATATCGCGCTGGATCTCCGAGGTGCCGCCGAAGATCGTATAGGCGCGGCCGTTGAGATATTCCGGCATCACCGTCAGCATCTCCTCCGGCATCGCCGGCTCGTGGTTGAGCTTGTAGAGCGGGCGCATCGGCTCGACCGCGAGGGCGTCATGGCCGATCACGTCGGCGCCGAGCCGGGTCACGGCCTGGCGGATCTCGCTGTTGCGCAGCTTCAGGATCGACGACACCGCACCGGGATTCTGTCCGGTCTGCAGCGCCGACAGCACGCGCAGCTCGGTCATCTCCAGCGCGTCGATGTCGACCTCGACTTCGGAGATGCGCGTCGCGATGTCGGGACTGTCGATCGCGCGGCCCGTCAGATCGGACTCGGCAAGCTCCGCGATCGCCTTCAGCCCCTCGCGCAGCTTCGCCGAGGCGATGCCGGAGCCGCGCTCGAACTCGAGCAGATACTTGCCGTAGGTCCAGCCCTTGCCTTCCTCGCCGACGCGGTTCGCCACGGGAACGCGCACGTCGTCTAAGAATACCTGGTTAACCTCGTGGTCGCCGCCGATGGTGAGGATAGGACGCGTCGTGATGCCCGGTGTCTTCATGTCGATCAGGATGAAGCTGATGCCGTCCTGCTGCCGTGGCCCGTCGCTGGTGCGCACCAGCGCGAACATGCGATTGGCGTGGTGGGCATGCGTGGTCCAGATCTTGGTGCCGTTGATGACGTAGTCGTCGCCATCGCGCACCGCGCGCGTCTTCAGCGAGGAGAGATCGGAGCCGGAGCCCGGCTCGGAATAGCCTTGGCACCAATAATCCTCACCGGACAGAATGCGCGGCAGGTAGAAGTTCTTCTGCTCCGCCGAGCCGAAGCCGATGATGACGGGCCCGACCATCTTCACGCCCATCACATTGACATTGGGCACGCCGGCCCGCGCGCTTTCAGTCTCGAAGATCCAGCGCTGCGCCGGGGTCCAATCCGGCCCGCCATGCTCGACCGGCCAGCCCGGCGCGCCCCAGCCTTGCTTGTGCAGCGTGCGCTGCCAGGCCATGCCGATATCGGGATCGGAGAACACCGACGGCGTCAGCGCCGTCGCGCGCTTCATCTCCTCGGTGAGGTTTCTGGCAATGAAGCCGCGCACCTCGTCCTGGAAGGCGCGCTCCTCGGCATTGAACGACAGGTCCATGATGCGCTCCTTGTATCAGGCCGGCACGCTGGCGCGGCCAAGCCGGGCGTGGCGGCCATAATGGTGGGCGCTGCCGCCGAACAGCGTGTCGAACGCGACCAGCCGCTTGAAATAGGCGCCGACCTCGAGCTCCTCGGTGACGCCCATGCCGCCGTGAAGCTGGATCGACTGCTCGCCGACGAAGCGCGCAGATCTGCCGATCTTCGCCTTCGCGCCCGACGCGGCCCGCGCGCGCTCGACCGGATCGGCGTCGAGCTTCAGCGCGGCGCGCAACGCCATCGAGCGCGCTTCGTCGACCTGCACCGCCATGTCGGCAAGGCGGTGGCGGATCACCTGGTTGGCGGCGAGCGGCCGGCCGAATTGCTTCCGGATTTTTGTGTACTCCAGCGTAGTATCCAGCAGTACCTGCATGATGCCGACGGCCTCGGCGCCAAGCGCAGCCATGGCGCGATCAACAGCCCATTCGATTGCCGGCAGCGCGTCATGCCCGTTGCCGAGCAAGGCATCCTCCGGCAGTTGCACGTCCGACAGCTCGATGTTGCAGGCCCGCCCGCCGCCGAGGCGCTCGTAGTCGGAGATCGCAACACTCGGAGTTGTCGCCTGCACCAGGAACAGGCCGATGCGGCCGGAGGAGCCCTGATGATCATGGATATGCGCGGAGACGATGATCTCGTCGGCGGCGTGGCCATCGAGCACGGCAATCTTGCGACCGGCCAGGCGCCAGCCTTGCGCCGTGCTGTGGGCGGTGGTTGCGACCTTGGCAAGATCGAACCGCGCCGCGCGCTCGGAATGCGCGAGCGCGAGCTTCAACGATCCGTCCGCGATCTTCGGCAGGATGGCCTGCTTCTGCGCCATGCTGCCGCATCGCTCGATCAACGCGGCGCCAAGCACGACCGACGCGATATACGGCTCCGACACAAGCCCGCGGCCGAAGGCTTCCATCAAAATGCCGATCTCGACCGCGCTGCCGCCGAGCCCGCCACACTCCTCCGCGATCGGCAGCGCCAGCCAGCCCAGTTCTGCGAATTGTTTCCACACCGCCGGACTGAAGCCGAGCGGATCGTTCGCCATCTTGCGGCGGTGATCGGCATCGTAGCTTTCGGCCACGAAGCGCTCCGCGCTTTCGCGCAGCAGGCGTTGCTCGTCGCTGAGATTGAGATCCATCCGTCTACTCCGCGGCGGCCGGCGGCTTGCGGACGGAGGGGTGTAGGCCCGATGGATCGACGATCATGCCGAATTCCTGAAGATTATGCGCGTGACAGAGCTGATGCAGCGCAAAGGCCTGGTCGATTGCAGCCGGTTGGCCCATCACGTCAACCGAACGATTCACGGCTTCCTTGGTCAGCTTCAGCGCAAAGGACGGTTTTGACGCGATTTTGCGCGCCAGCGCCAGCACGGCGGATGACAGCTCTGCGCGCGGCACGACCCGGTTGACCATCCCGAGTTGATGCGCCTCCTGCGCGCTCCATGCGTCGGCCGTGAACAGAAATTCCTTGGCCTTGCGCGGGCCGAGCTCCCAGGGATGCACGAACCATTCGACGCCGCAGACACCCATGGTGACCACGGGATCGCAGAACTGCGCATCGCCACTCGCGATGATGAGATCGCAGGCCCAGGCCAGCATCAGGCCGCCGGCGATGCACTTGCCGTGAACCTCTGCAATGGTCGGCTTGGCGAGGTTGCGCCAGCGCCGGGTGATCTGGAGATAGATCTCCTGCTCGCGCGCGAAGCGGCCATGGGCGTTTGCTTCGGCGAAGCCGCCCCAATTTCCGATCGGCGGAAAATCCACGCCCGCTTCATTCTTGCTGCCGGGTCGCAGGTCATGGCCTGAGGAGAAGTGCGGACCATTGCCGGCGAGAATGATCACCTTGACCGCGTCGTCCTGCACCGCCTCGTCGAAGGCGGCGTTGAGATCGTAGGTCATTTGCAGGTTCTGCGCGTTGCGCGCGTCGGGCCGGTTCATCACGACCCGGGCAATCGCCGGCTCCGGCCTCTCCACGAGGATGGTCTCGAACGAGCTCATCGCGTTCCCCTGGCGTTCCCGACCTGGCATTATTGTTCCCTCAAGTTGACTATTACAGCCAGGATTAAGCAAGAGGCTTGCGTACATCGGCTGCTTTTCACAGGCCACGGCCGGGACGCAAGATGTCTGGCATCTCGCGCGCGCAATCTGGTAGCTTGCGCCCGATTCCACCGGGAGAAATTTGATGCGCAAGATCCTGACCGTGCTGGCGGCGCTGGCCTCGTTGAGCCTCACCAATTGCGGCTATAACGCGATCCAGAGCGAGGACGAGCAGATCAAGGCCAATTGGTCCGAGGTCGTGAACCAGTATCAGCGTCGCGCCGATCTCGTGCCCAACCTCGTCAACTCGGTGAAGGGTTTTGCGCAGCAGGAGAAGGACGTGCTGCTCGGCGTCACCAATGCCCGCGCCAAGGTCGGCAGCATCCAGGCGACGCCCGAGGTGCTGAACGATCCCGCCGCATTCCAGAAATTCCAGGCCGCCCAGGGCGAACTCTCCGGCGCGCTGTCGCGGCTGCTCGTGGTCACCGAGAACTACCCCCAGCTCAAGTCGGATGCGCTGTTCAAGGATTTGATGTCGCAGCTCGAAGGCACCGAGAACCGCATCACGGTGGCGCGCAACCGCTACATCAAGGCGGTGCAGGACTATAACGTCACCATCCGTTCGTTCCCGAGCAACGTCACGGCGATGATGTTCGGCTACAAGGAAAAGCCGAACTTCACGGTCGCGAACGAGAAGGAAATCTCGACCGCGCCGAAGGTCGATTTCAATCCGGCGCCCGCGCCGTCGAAGTAAGTGCCTTCGACCCCGATGCATGCCCCACCCACCACCGTCATTCCCCGCGAAAGCGGGGAATCCAGTACGCCGCGGCTTCACGGTTCAATCACTGCTGCCTCTGGAATACTGGATCGCCCGCCTTCGCGGGCGATGACAACGATGTTGTGGCGTGCCGTTTTGGGCTTCTCAGCATTCGTCCTCGTCTTCGCGCTCCTGTTCACCTTTGCGCTCCCCGCCTCAGCCGATGTCGCCGTGCCGCAACTGACCGGCCGCGTGGTCGATCAGACCGGCACGCTCTCCAGCGGCGACATCGCCGCGCTGTCGCAAAAGCTGCAGGACTTCGAGATGCGCAAGGGCAGCCAGATCGCCGTCCTGATCGTGCCGACGACGGACCCGGAGACCATCGAGCAATTCGCGATCCGCGTCGCGGAGGCCTGGAAGATCGGACGCAAGAAGGTCGACGACGGCGCCATCCTCGTTGTGGCCAAGAACGACCGGCATTTGCGCATCGAGGTCGGTTACGGCCTCGAGGGCGCGCTCACCGACGTCACGTCGCGGCGCATCATCGATGAAGCCATCACGCCGAAATTCAGGAGCGGCGATTTCGCCGGCGGCATCACGGCGGGCGTCGACCGCATGATCCGCGTCATCGACGGCGAGCCGCTGCCGACGCCCTCGCGCAGCGTGAATTTCGGCGATTGGAACGACGTCGAGCCGCTTTTCTACTTCCTGCTGTTCGGCCCGCTGGTCATCGGAGGCATCCTGCGCTCCATGTTCGGGCGGCTGTTCGGTTCGGGAATAACGGGAGCGATCGTTGGTGTCCTCGCCTGGTTCGTGATCGGCTCAGCGGTCATCGGACTGGGCGTCGGTGTGCTCGGCGCTGTCCTGACGTTTATCGCCGATCTGTTTGGGGCGGGATCGGGCACGGGGTCCTCGCGTCGTGGCTCGTGGTCGAGCGGCTCGTCATCCGGCGGCTGGAGCAGCGGGTCGTCGTCGAGCGGCGGCTTCAGCGGTGGTGGCGGCAGTTTTGGCGGCGGCGGCGCCTCGGGGAGCTGGTAGGTCATGAGCATCAGGCGCATCACCCGGCATCTGCTCCAGCACCATTGGCGTGCCAAGCAGGTGTTCCCGAAGGGCGTGCTCGGCCGCATCGAGCAGGCGATCAAGCGCGGCGAAGCCAGCCATTCCGGCCAGCTCCGCTTCGTGGTGGAAGGCGCGCTCGACGGCGGCCCGCTGTTTCGCAACCAGCCGGCGCGCGAGCGCGCGCTTGACGTGTTCTCGCAACTGCGCATCTGGGACACCGCGCACAACAATGGTGTCCTGATCTATCTCCTGCTCGCCGACCGCGATGTCGAGATCATCGCCGACCGCGGTATCGATGCGAAGGTTGGTGGCGAGCGTTGGGAGAGCATCTGCCGCGCCATGGAAGTCGAGTTCAGGTCGGGGCAGTTCGAGCGCGGCGTGATCGGCGGCATCGAGGCGGTGTCCCGGGAGCTGACAAAGCACTTTCCGTCAAGCGGCCCGCACCCCAACGAGCTGCCGGATGCACCGGTGCTGATGTGACGGACAGTGATGTGGACAGAGCGGGCGTCATCCACGCCCGTCGTTGACCACGTGGGGGCGGCAGACCCTGTCCGTTGCGCGGCCGTTCATCTTCGCCCGGTTACAAATTGCTTCATACCCGCCACACCGGTTCCACGTTCCCGGCCCAATTCGGCCCCGGATGACTCCCTAAAATTTCGGTAAGCGGGTCCCGAAGTAAGGATTTCGCAAGCAATGAAAGTTACCAAAAGGTCAATCCAGAGTGGAGTATTTGAGCTGTGAGCGAACCAATGGCTGAGCAGGCTGCCCAAACGACCGGTGAGCAGACGAGCGTCGTCGAAGCCGCCGCGACCGCGCCGCAGGCCGTCGAGTCTGCGGGAATCGAGGCCCCTTCGATTGCCCCTGACCACGAGGCGCCGCCCAAGCCTGATCCGATCGAGATTGAGCCGCCGCGGATCGAGGTGCCGAAGTTCGAGGCCCAGGTTGAGCCCAAAGCCGAGACCAAGTCCGAGCCAAAGCCCGGCAAGCTCATCGTCATGGCACCCGCAGAGCGGTCCTGGGACCGTGAGGAGTTTGCGCCGCATGTGAAGGCGGACGAGCCGCGCGAGAGCGGCGGCGCGCGCCGCCTGTCGGCGATGGCCGCGGTAGTGGCGATTGCAGCCAGTGTCGGCGCCATCAGCGGCGCGCTCGCGACCGCAGGGATGATGCACTTCGCAAGCTCCGCGCCGGCACAGGTTGCCGACACCAGCGCGCTGGAATCCTCGGTCGCCCGGATTGATGCCGATGTCGTCGCGCTCAAAGCCAACGTCGAGCATACCTCCAAGACCGGCCTCGGCCAGTTCAACCGGACCAACGACCGCCTCGACAAGCTCGAGAAGGCGCAGGCCGAGCCAATGGCCAAGATCGCAAAGCTGTCCGAGACGGTCGACAAGCTCCGCGCCACCCCGCCCGCGGCGCCCGTCCAGGCCGCAGCCGCCGTGCCCGCCAAGGAGACCACTGGTTCGATCGCACCGACCCAGGTTGCAACCGCCGCAGCTGCGCCGGCTCCCGTCGCACCCAAGACCGAGGTCGGCCGGTTGCCGACGGTCGAAGGCTGGGTGCTGCGCGACGTCTCCAACGGCGGCGCACTGGTCGAGGGCCGCGGTGGCCTCTACGAGGTGTATGCCGGTGACCCCATCCCAGGGGTTGGCCGTGTCGATGCGATCCGCCGTCAGGACGGCCGCTGGGTCGTCGTCACCAGCAAGGGGCTGATCGTCGCGCGCTGAGCGGCCCATATCCGATTTCCGAAAAGGCGCTTCACCACGATGTGAAGCGCCTTTTTGCTTGAATAGCCGTCCCTGCGCGGTGTTACCTGAGGCATGAGCCGCGCCTTGCGAATTCTCGTTGCCGCCGCCGTATTTTTCGGCGGCATCGTGTCGTTGTTGGCCGCGGAGAACGCGCAACTGGCACGCGGCACGGCGATCACCGATCCCGATCTCCTGCGCGAGCTCGACCAGCACGATGCGCTCACGATCTCGCGCCTGTTGTGGCCGGAGCGGAACGCGAACTTTCCGCTGACGACCGATCTGATGTTTTCGTGGTTGTCGCAGCTCAAGGAGATTCCTCCCGCGATCGAGGCGGAGATCGATCGCTACGTCGCCCAGCAGAAGGCGGCATATCCGACCGAGACCATCGGCGTCGGCGAGGGCTTCGACGTACAATTGTTCGATCGCGCCAATCTGAAATCCCGCGACACCCGTTTCGTGCTGGCCGGCATCGTCAACCGCATGGACCGGGCCTATGTCTCGGAAGACTCCTGCGGCGAGATCAGGCTGATCTATCGTCTTGTGCGTTTCGAGACCAAACCGGATGGCGGCAGGACAGCCACGCGGCTGCCGATGACGCTCAATCTGGTGATGAAGGCGCGCGACGTGCGCCAGATGGACGGGAACGGCAAGCCGATCACCTGCGCCGAGGTCGCGCGACGCTGGCTCGGCAATGGCGACTGGCAGGGGCTGATCGGCAGCGACTTCTTCCCTTACGATGCGATGCTCGATCGCATCGAGACCAACATTCAGATCTCAGTTGCGGCGAAATCGGCGCTGCACGATTTCCGCTCCGACTATCTGCTCAAGGTGTTCAAGTACGACGCCGCCTCGAAGACGTTCGAGGAATCGACGCTGGAGAACCAGATCGACCGCGACCGCATTCTCGCTGACAATGATCTCCGGCGCGACTTCAGGGATTGGCTGCTCGCGCCCGATCATCTTCGCGACTTCGATCGCGGTACGGTGCTGATCCCCGAGAAATTCCTGGCCAAGGCTGCAATCGTGCCGACGCCAGCCGGCCTCGATGCTTCTCCGTTGCAGCCGGAGTTCGGGATGGTGCAAGGGGAGCGCAACGGAGAGGGACAGGGCGAGCCGGTCTTCTCCGACAACGATGTGGTTGGTGCGTTGAAGCAAGCTGCTGCGCGCGGGGACATCCAGAACGTCCGCTCGGTCGCGGGCTTCCAGCGCCGCCTCAATGACGTCACCTGCGCCGGCTGCCACCAGACCCGCGGCATCGGCGGCTTTCACTTCCCGGGCGTTGATTGGCTTGCGGACAAGCCGTCCAACTTGACCATCGTGCCGGCCTCGCCGCATTTTCTTGGCGACCAGGTCCGCCGCCGTGACATCCTGACCGCGATGGCCGCAGGCAAACGTCCTGATTTCTCACGTGGATTTGCCAGCCGGCCGCAGACCCGCGGCAGCACTGAGCTGGCGGGGACCGAATATCAGGACGGCTGGGGCGCGCATTGTTCCCTGGAAAATGCGGGATCGCGATCGACCGACAGGAGTTTTACGTCATGGAGCTGTGCTAAAGGATTGACCTGTCAGGCTGCCGCGGCTTCGCGCCGCATCGGCATGTGCTTCATCAAGACGCGTTAGGCTGTCTCGAACCGGTTTGGATGACCCATGACGGACTCCAGCGAAGCCAACAAGGAGCGCAATCGCGAGATCGCGCAGAATGAAGAGGCCAAGCAGGTTACCGGCAGCATCCGCGTCAGCACCTGGGCGGTCGCGGTCGTCGTCATCATCGGCGGAATCCTGTTCACGCTCGGCTGGCTGGCGCTGAAGTAGCCGCGCCCTCACTTCGCGTAATTCGTCATCCGCTTGCCGGGCAGCAGCTCGTAGGCCGGCTGCCAGCCGGGCAGTGTGGCCATGCGGCCAAGCCAGGCGTGAATGGCGGGATAGCTTTCCGCGAAGTCGAAGCCGTGCTCGTCGCTCGGATAATGCAGATAGGCCATCATCGAGATATCGGCGACGGTCGGCCTGGTTCCGATCGCGAATTCGTTGTGCTGGAGATGACCGTCGAGAATGCCGAGAAAGTCTTCGAGCCGCCTGCGAAAATGTTTCAGCACCTGCGGATCGTTGCTTTGCGTGAAGGCGCGCATGAAGCGGTAGGTCGCCATGTAGCCGGTGAGCTTGTGGTTGTCCCAGAACAGCCAGCGCAGCAGCTCGAACTTTTCCTCCTCGGTCTCGGCGCCGAAACGCCCGTGCTGCTCGGCAAGCTTGAGCAGGAGAGGCGCGGTCTGCGTCATCTTCACACCGTCGACTTCGAGCACGGGAATCTCACCCATCTCGTTCACGCTCTTGCGCCATTCCGGCGTGCGCGTGACGCCGCCGCCAAAATCGGTCCAGACCGGCTCGAACCTCTCGCCGCAAAGCGTCAGCATCAGCCCCAGCTTGTAGCTGTTGCCGGATTCGGGGAAGTAGTGCAGGCGGTAGCTGGGCATGGGACCTCGCGATGACTGTGATTGTTGAAGCGATCTACGTCGTCGTCCCGGCGAAGGCCGGGACCCATAACCACCGAACGCAGTTTGGCGAAGATTTGGAGTTATCAGCTTCGTTCGACCTCTTCCTCTCTGGGATATGGGTCCCGGCCTTCGCCGGGACGACAGCGTGGATGTATGACCGCTGTCGGCTCCTTACCCCACAGCCCCCTGCGACCGCAGCTGCTTGATCGCGGCGTCATCGTATCCCGCGCCGCGCAAAATTTCGTCACTGTGCTCGCCGACGTCGGGCGGCTTGCGCGGCTGCACTTTCTTGGCGCCGTCGATCCAGATCGGGCTGGAGATGGTGAGCATGGTGTCGTTTTCGAATGGCACTAGAACTTCGTTGTCAAGCATCTGCTTGTCGTTCGGGATGTCGTCCAGGATGCCGACGATGCCGAACACGAGACCGTTGCCGTCGAGGATCTTGCGCCATTCGGCGAGATCCTTGGTCGCAAAGGTCTCGTCAAAGATCTTGATCAGCTCGACGGAGCGGGCGTGGCGGTCGGGCTTGGTGGCAAAGCGCGGGTCGGTGATGAGATCTTCGCGGCCGAGACACCTGGCCAGCGTCGGAAACTGTTTCTCTTCGCTCAGCAGTGACAGGATCAGCCAGCGGCCGTCCTTGCACTGGTAGTGGTTGGCGACCGCGTTCAACGCGCGTTCGCGCGGCCGCCGCTCGGCGAACTTGGCGCCGCAGAGCTTTGCCTGCGCCAGCACGCTCGCAGCCCACACGCCGTTCGCCATCAGATTGGAGGCGACGTGCGAGCCCTTGCCGGTCTTCTCGCGCTGGTACAGCGCGGTGACGATCGCGCCGTAGAATGCCATGGCGCAGGGATGGTCGCCCATGCCGGCGACCGAGCGGGCTGGCGTCGTGTCGGTGTCGGCGCGGACGAGGTCCATCAGGCCGGAGCGCGCCCAATAGGCGTTGCTGTCGAAGCCGGGCTTGTTGGCCTCTTCGCCTTTCTCGCCATAACCGGTGAACGAGGCGTAGATCAGGCGATCATTGAGATGGGCGAGATGGTCATAGGTGATGCCGAGCTTGGTGCGCACCGGCGGCGGCATGTTGGTGATGAAGACGTCGGCCTCTTCGACCAGCTTGTAGAGCACGGCCTGCGCCTCGGGCTTTGCGAGGTCGAGCGCGATGCTCTTCTTGTTGCGGGCCTCCAGCAGCCAGGCGAAATTGTGCTCGCTGGTCGGATAGCCCGGAATGTTGGGCAGATTGCGGTAGGGATCGCCGGCGCCGGGCGGCTCGATCTTGACGACTTCGGCGCCGAAATCCGACAGCACGGTCGCGGCCGCTGGTGCTGCGATGAAACTCGCGCAATCCAGCACCTTGAGCCCTGCAAAAATGCCCTTTTCCATTGCGGCGTTGCTCCCTCACTCGTGTTGTATCCCGCGCGCTGGAATTGGCGAGGGCCACGTCACGGCAGCATTAGACCGATGTTTCGGCGGGATGCAACGCTCCTCGCCGCGCCTCACTCATCCCCTGCGAGCAGGGCAGCATTGCCGCCGGCTGCTGCGGTGTTGATCGTCACGGTCTGCTCGGTCGCAAAGCGCGCGAGGTAGTGCGGGCCGCCGGCTTTCGGGCCGGTTCCGGACAGGCCGTTGCCGCCGAACGGCTGCACGCCAACCACGGCACCGATCATGTTGCGGTTGACGTAGATGTTGCCGATCTGGACGCGGTCGACGATCGCCTCGATCGTATCGTCAATGCGGGAGTGGATGCCGAGCGTCAGCCCGTAGCCGGTGCGCTCGATCGCTTGCAGGACGCGTTCGAGATTTTCCGCACGATAGCGCACGACGTGGAGGATCGGGCCGAACACCTCCTCGGTGAGCTGGCCGGCATCCCCAAGCTCGAAGATGTGCGGCGCCACGAAGCAGCCCTCCGGCGCGGTGCCGGCAAAGTGCAGCCGCGCCTCTCTCTTCATGCGTGCGATGTGCGCATCGAGGCGCTGCTTGGCCTCGACATCGATCACCGGCCCGATATGGGTCGCGACGTCGCTTGGATCGCCGATCTTCAACTCGCGCGCCGCGCCCGCGATCATCTCGATCATGCGGTCGGCTACGTCCTCCTGCACGAACAGCAGCCGCAGCGCCGAGCAGCGCTGGCCGGCGGAACGAAACGCCGAGGTGACGACGTCGTCCGCGACCTGCTCTGGCAACGCGGTCGCATCCGCGATCATGGTGTTGATGCCGCCGGTCTCCGCGATCAGCGGCACGATCGGCCCGTCCTTGGCTGCCAGCGCCCGGTTGATGCTGCGCGCGACCTCGGTCGATCCGGTGAAGACGATTCCACCGATATCGGGGTGCGCGGCCAGTGCGGCGCCGATGCGGCCGTCGCCAGTGACGAGGTGCAATGCGCTTGCGGGGATGCCGGCCTCGTGCAGCAGCCGCACCGCCTCGACCGCGATGCGCGGGGTCTGCTCTGCGGGCTTGGCCACCACGCTGTTGCCGGCCATCAGCGCCGCCGTGACCTGGCCGAGGAAGATCGCCAGCGGAAAATTCCATGGCGAGATTGCCACGAAGACGCCGCGGCCGCGCATGGCCAGCGCATTGCTCTCGCCGGTCGGGCCCGGCATCGCCACATCGTTGCCGAACAGCTTGCGACCCTGCGCGGCATAATAGCGGCAGAAGTCGGTGGCCTCGCGCAGCTCCGACAGCGCATCGTCGAGCGTCTTGCCGCCCTCGCGTTGCAGCAGCGCTATGAAATGGGGCGCGCGGTTCTCCAGAAGATGCGCGGCCTGCTCCAGCGCCGCCGCGCGCGTGGCTGCGGGTGTCCGGCTCCAGGCGGCAAAGCCGGCGCGCGCCGCAGCCACTGCCGCATTGGCCTGATCCGGCGTTGCGTCCGCGATCGGCTTGAGGTCGATCGTCTCGGCTTTGACCTCCGTCAGCAACCGGTCGAGCGCGGCGCGCGCGCCGAATTCGACGCCGCGCGAATTGCGCCGCTCGGGCGCGAACAGGTCGCCCGGCAACGGAATCTTGGGATGGGCCGCGTGCTGCGGCCGGACGATGGCATCCGCCGGGCGCTGCAACAGCGCCGTAACCGGCACGCGATAATCGGACGCTTGCGCCACGAAGGAGGAGTTGGCGCCGTTCTCCAACAGTCGCCGCACCAGATAGGCGAGCAGGTCGCGATGGCTGCCGACCGGGGCGTAGGTGCGGTAGGCGATGTCCGGGTGATCCTTGGCGAGCTGCTCGTAGAGCGCCTCGCCCATGCCGTGCAGGCGCTGGAATTCGAAGCCGCCGTTCGCACCGGCAAGCTCCAGCACGGTCGCGACGCTCAGCGCGTTATGGGTGGCGAATTGCGGGAAGATGCGTGGCCGCAGACTCAACAGCTTTTGAGCGCAGGCGACGTAGTTCAGATCCGTCATCGCCTTGCGGGTGAACACGGGATAGCCGTCGAGCCCGCGCTCCTGCGCGCGCTTGATCTCGGTGTCCCAATAGGCGCCCTTGACCAGCCGCACCATCAGCTTGCGGTCGTGCGCCCGGGCGAGCGCATCGACATAGTCGATCACGTCGCCGGCGCGCTTCTGATAGGCCTGGATCGCGAGGCCAAATCCGTCCCAACCGGCAAGCGAGGGATCGGCGAGCGTTGCCGCAATCACGTCGAGGGACAATTCCAGCCGGTCGGCTTCCTCGGCGTCGACGGTGAAGTTGAGATCATGGACCTTGGCGCGCTGCGCCAGGTCCAGCAGTTGCGGCACCAGCTCGGCCATCACACCGTCGCGGCTGATTGCCTCGAAGCGCGGATGCAGCGCCGACAGCTTGACGGAGATGCCGGGCCGATCGGGCAGGGGATGGCTGCCCGCCGCCTTGCCGATAGTCAGAATCGCGCTGGCATAGGCGTCGAAATATCGCCTTGCGTCGGTGGCGGTGCGGGCGCCTTCGCCGAGCATGTCGAAGGAATAGCGCTGCCTCTCGCCGGAGCGCGGCCGGGCCCGCTCCAAGGCCTGCGCGATGGTCTCCCCCAGCACGAAATGATTTCCCATCAGCCGCATCGCCTGGCGCGTGGCGGTGCGCACGGCGGGTGCGCCCAGCCGCTTCACCAGCCGGCCGATGGTGCCATCGGGCGTCTCGCCGGGCTGGATCACCCGCGCCGAGAGGCCCAATGCCCAGGCCGAGGCGTTGACCAGGAAGGCGGTGGACTTGGTCTCGTGGTGGATGAAGTCGCCCTCGCCGAGCTTGTCCTCGATGAACTGGTCGGCGGTGCGCGCGTCCGGCACGCGCAACAGGGCCTCGGCCAGCACCATCAAGGCCAGCCCTTCCTTGGTCGAGAGCGCAAATTCCCGCAGCATATCCTCGACTCCACCAAGCCGGTCGTCGCGCTTGCGGATGGCTTCGATCAGCCGCGTCGCGGTGCGATCGATCCGCGCCTCCTGCGGCGGGCCGAGATGCACAGATGGCAAAAGGCGCGCGGCGATATCGGCGTCATCGGGCGCGTAGGCGGCGGAGAAGGGAGGCGGAATGTTCGGCATGGCGTGTCCTGTGGCTTCAATTCAGGATAATGCCCACGCTACCTTAGCTCGATAGACAATTTAGCTCATTCGGCTTAGAAAATGAAGTCGCCCAGTCATTTGACCTTACGGAATATGGAATTAGATCGAACCGACCGGAAGATCCTCTCGATTTTGCAGCAGGACGGGCGAATCGCCAATGTCGAGCTCGCGGAGCGCATTGGGCTGTCGCCGACCTCGATCGGCGAACGGCTGAAGCGTTTGCAGCGAGAGGGCTTTATCGAGGGCTATGGCGCGCGGCTAAACCCGCACCGGCTCGGCCTCGGCCTCCTGGTGTTTGTCGAAGTGCTGCTCGACAAGACCACGCCCGACAATTTCGAGCGTTTTGCCCGCGCGGTGAAGCTGGCGCCCGAGGTGCTGGAGTGTCACATGGTCGCCGGCGGCTTCGACTATCTTGTGAAGGCGCGGCTGGCAGACATGGCTGCGTATCGGCGCTTCCTCGGCGAGACCTTGCTGTCGATGCCCGGCGTGCGCGAAACGCGAACCTATGCGGTGATGGAGGAGATCAAGCGCGACGCACCATTGCCGGTGGACTAACGAAGTGCCGTCGCGATTGTCATTGCTGTGGCGTCCAATGGGCGGTCTTCGCGGGCAAATAGTTCTCCCTGTGCAATCGCAACGCCTGTCGTCGAGTGCACTGACCGTTTCTAAAATTTCTTGGCCCGGCTCCCGGATCGATCCGGGAGTTAGCAAAAGCCGGCGGGCTTATACTTTGAGGTTCTCTGCGGAGCTTTTGCCTCGGTTTGCGATCTCTTCATATTCAACCGTCTGTCCTTCGTTCAGGGACGACAGACCGGCTTTCTGCACTGCCGAGATATGCACGAACACATCCTTGCCGCCCGACGCAGGCTGGATAAATCCATAACCCTTCGTCGGGTTGAACCACTTGACCGTACCTTTAGCCATCACGACTTCTCCGCGGGTCTTCCTCCGAGATCTCGAACCGCCAGTCCCCGCCAACCGGCCGGTTCGGTCCTAATACGATACGCGGAATGTGGCTGGCTTGGTAGCTCAAACCACATCGGCATTTCGGCGAATTCCGCTCAACTTCGCGGCGTTTTTGCCGGATTTGCCCTTTTCGCGGTCACTTGGTCGGCGCGCCGCGCGCCATCCGTCAATAAGTCGCGGCCAGATAATCGACGATCTTGCTGACATCGGCATCGTCGATGGGGGCGCCATAGACCTTGATCATCTTGGTCACCTCGGCCTGCCAGAAACCTTTCTTGTCCTTCATCGGCGGCTGCGTGTTGATGTAGTCGGCGGAGTGGCAGGCGCTGCAATTGCCCTGCACGACTTCGAGATTGGGCCCGAGCTTGAACGCCGCGACCTCATCGGGGGTCTTGTAATTGACCGGTGCTGCAAGTGCCGAACCCACCACGGCGGCGAGGGCGAGCGTGATGGCGAGGAAAACGGTGCGCTGCATGATCATTCCCCTCAAGCCACGGTAACGCGGACGGTTTCGACGACGTTGCGCAAGTAACCCGCCGGATTCCAGCGCGGCGTATCCGGCTGGGTTTCGCCGCCATTGCCGGTGGCGCGCACCTTGAGCTCGTGGGAGCCCGCCGCGAGCTTCACCGGCAGCGTCCATTCACGGAATGAGTATTTGCCGAGATCCTTGCCGAGCCTGGCGTTGGTCCAGGTCTTCCCGCCGTCGGTGGAGACCGCGACCTCCTTGATACCCTTGCCGCCGTCGAAGGCGATGCCGCGCAGCGTCGTGCCGCCTGCTTTCAGCTTGGCTCCGTCCGGGACGCTGGTGATGAAGGAACGGATGGTGAAGCGGTTGATCGGGATCGTCGCCTTCGGCGCGGTGCCCGGCTCGACCGCATTGTTCGGCGTGTCCGGAATGCGATAGGCCGACTTCATCCAGAACCCGTCATAGACATTGTCGACGACGGTGATCTCGTTGAGGTGCTTGACCCAATAGGTGCCGAAATAGCCGGGCACGATCAGGCGCAGCGGAAAGCCGTTGAGGAACGGCAGGTCTTCGCCGTTCATGCCATAGGCCAGCATCACCTCACCGTCGTTGGCGTGATCGATATCGAGCGCCTTGACGAAATCGGGCGTTTTGTCGCTGACCGGACCGTCCATGCCGTTGAAGGTGACCTGCTTGGCGCCGCTCTGCACGCCCGCCATCGCCAGCACGGCCTTCAGCGGCACGCCGCGCCAGCGCGCATTGCCCATCGCGCCGTTGGCGAGCTGACCGCCGGCCACGCGCGGATCCAGGAAGCCGCGGCTGTTGCCGGAGCACTGGTTGACGGCGACGATCTCGGTCGCCTTCATCTTCCTTATATCCTTCAGCGACAGCTTGAGCGGCTTGTCGACCTTGCCCTTGACCTCGAGCGTGAACTTGTCGGGGTCGAGACTGTAGGGCAGGTCGGAAAGGTGATAGCGCACGAAGAACGCGTTATTCGGCGTGATCGGGCCGTCGTTGAACACCGCGAACGGCGTCTCGAGCTGCGGCGGGCGGCTGGTCAGGCCGATCATCGGCCGCTTCTGCGGATATTTCACCAAAGGCCGTTCGCCATTGGCAAAGGGCAGGGCGACGGTGTCGAGTGCCAGCGCTTTGGTCGAGTTCAGTGCAGTCGCAACAGCGGCAAGGCCCGCTCCTTTGAGCAGGTCGCGTCGATCGAACATGTGGTCTCCTCCCGGAGCTTTTCGTTGGATCACGGTCATCACCGCGATCTCTCACTCATCTGTCGCAACGACTCAGATGAAGTCAATTCGTGCTTTCGCAGCAGGCCCATGCCGCTGCGTTGCAGCAAGCCGGTGTTACGCCGCGACGCGTTCGCCGGGATCGACGAGCGCCGACAGCTCCCTCGCGTCCGCAACCACACGCACGGCCATCGGTTCGTCGCGGCCGCGGATCGCGACCTCCTGCTGCGGCAGCGCATCGTCGGCAAGGCCGGCGGTCCGGCGGACTTCCTCCGAGACGATCGCTTCGCAGGCCAGCGTCTTGGTCATGTCCTGGAGGCGGGCCGCGACGTTGACAGCATCGCCCAGCGCCGTGAAGACGATGTGATCGCGATACCCGATGTCACCGATGATGACCTCGCCGCCATGGATGCCGATGCCGAAGCGGATCGGCTGGCGTAGATCGTGGGACAGGAGCTCGTTGAGCTCATCGATATGCCTGGCGATGCCGGCGGCGGCCTTCAGCGCCTGCCGGCAGGCGGTTTGCGGATCGGCGCTCAGTCCGAACAGCGCCAGCATGCCGTCGCCGACAAATTGGTTCGGCTGGCCGCCATTCTCGATCACAGCCTGCGAGACGGCGCCGAGGAAGCGGTTGACGATGAACACGGTGTCGAACGGCAGCCGCTTCTCGGCCAGCTGCGTCGAGCCGCGCATATCCACGAACAGGCTGACGAGATAGCGCTCCTGGCCGATTCTGGCAGGCGTCGAGGCCTGTGTGTTCGCCGAAAGCGTATGCGCGGTGAAGAGCTGGAAGAAGGAGAGATCCGACGTCGGCCGCAGCTGGCAGGCCAGCCTGATCGAGGGGTCACTGGTGCCGACACGGGTGAGCACGAACGCCTCGCGCTGCGACGGCTCGGGCAGGGCGCCATGATCGCCGATGATGCGGATGCGGCAGGTCGAGCAGCGGGCGCGGCCGCCGCAGACGCTGGCATGCGGCACATTGTGGCGCAGGCTCGCTTCCAGCACGGAGAGGCCCTTGGGGACGCGCACCGTCTTGCCGTTGCCGTAGGACAGCGCGATCATGCCGCCGCGCCGCTCGCACAGGGCGCGCGCGCCACGCGCCAGCAGCGCCAAAGCGAGCAGTCCGAGATAGCCGGCGGTGAGGCCGCCGGTGATGCGGTCGAGCATCGCGGCCTCTGCCGTGGTGCCCAGCTGGCGGCGCGTGAGATTGTGCGTCCGCCATTCCCCGTCGTCGGCCTCGACCTCGACGCTGCGGCCACCCTGGTAGACACCCAGCAGCGACAGCGTCGGGATCAGCACGGCAGCCGCGAGCAGATAGGGCGCCGCGCGCGTGAAGAACGGTTTGAGGCGAAGCCAGAAATAGATGCCGATGCAGCCGTGCACCCAGGCGATGAGAAGCAGGATCGTCATGGTCCAGATACGGTTCGACGCGACGAAGAACAGATAGAGTTCCTGCGGATAGAGTTTTTGGTGTCCGTAAAGCGTCTGACCGAGCCGCACCCCGATCACATGCGCCATGACCAGCGCGGGGATGCTCAAGCCCAGCACGAGCTGCAGCGGCTCGACCGTCCGCCAACGGAACTGCCGGCGCTGATACAACGCGTAGATGCCGAGCCCCATATGCGTGAGCGCCGCCGTGTAGAACACGATCGCAACCGGCAGGAACTGCCAGAACAGCATGTGGTAGTAGACCCCGATCTCCATGGCATCGACCGAGATGTTGCCGAGCGCATGGTTGAGGAAATGGCTGACCACATAGGCGAACAGGATGACACCGCAAACCAGCCGCACCTGGCGTACGCTGATGGCGCGGGAAAGATCGGAAAATCGTGTGGATGCGGTTGCGGCCATGATTCTGTTGTATCAGTTCATGAAGGAGAACAGCCAGCGTCGCGTTTAATTCCGGGGGTGGATAGCGCGCCCGATCACATGCGCGGCAAGCGGCCGCAATCTCCGTGTCGTCCTGGACAAGCACCCCCGGGGGCGCACGCGGATCCGGGACGACGGTACCCAACATTGACTCCCCCTCCCAGGTTGGCGAAAAGCGCCGCCGTGAGGACAGCTCCCGACATCACGATGCTCCCCGCCGGCGCGGCGCGCCGGCCGCTCGTCATGGCCGCGGCGATCATCGCCGCGATGACGCTGCTGCGCATCGTCTACGCCTCGGTCATCGAGCTGCGCACGGACGAGGCCTATTACTGGACCTGGTCGCAGGAGACGGCGCTCAGCTTCCTGGATCATCCCCCCGGCATCGCCTGGCTGATCCGGTTCGGTACTGCGATCTTCGGCGACACCACACTCGGTGTGCGCTTCGGCGGCATCGTCGCGATGCTGGTGACGCAGCTCCTGCTCGCGGACATCGTCCGCCGCCTCACTCATGATGTGCGCGCCGTCGTGCTCGCGGTGCTGATGCCGGAGGCCGCGCTCTATTACGGACTGCTGATGGCCAAGGTCGCGCCCGATGTCGCCATGATCCCGTTTGCGGTGGCAATGATGTGGTGCCTGGTGCGGCTCGCGCAGGGCGGCGACGGCCGCTGGTGGCTCGCGGCCGGCCTGTTCGCCGGGCTCGCGATGCTGTCGAAATTTACCGTGATCATGTTCGCACCGGCGGTTGCCGCCTTTCTGCTGGTGCCGGATTGGCGCTGGCGCTGGTTGCGCAGCCCCTATCCTTATCTCGCGGTCCTGATCGCAATCGCCGTGTTCTCGCCGGTCCTGATCTGGAACGTGCAGCACGACTGGGCCGCGATTCGCTTCCAGGGTGTGCGCGCCACCACCAGCTACGGCATCTCGCTCCGCACATTCGGCGACTACATCGGCCTGCAATTCGGACTGGTCGGCTTCGTCATGCTGCCGGTGGTACTGACGGGGGTGGTGCTGACGGCGTGGCGCGGCTATAGCACGCGCGAGCCGGTCGCGATTTTGCTGTCGACCGCGGTCCTGGTGCCGTTTCTCTATTTCCTGGCGAAATCGCTGACCCTCCGCGTCGGCGACACCTGGCCGATGTTCATGTGGCCGGTCGGTTTCGCCGCCGCCGCTGTCAACCTCACCATGCTGTCGCGTGAAAAATGGTCGGCGCGGATGATCAGATCGTCGCTGTTCTGGGTCAACACGGCGGTGGTCTCCGGCACCGCCTTTGTCGTCATCGTGTTCCTCTACTACGTCGCCGCGCCCTGGAATTTACTTGGCAAGATCGATCCGATCGGTGCCGAGTCCGGTTACGAGCAGGTCGCCGCGCGCGCACAGGCCGCATTGGACGAGACTGGCGCGACCTGGATCGCCACCACGGACTACCGCACCTATGCCATGATGCGCTGGCTGTTCAGGGGCCGGGTGCCGGTGATCGAGATCAACGAGCGCGGCCGCTTCCAGGACTTTCGCGATCCGGGCATGGACCGGATCAAGGGCCACGTCGGCATCTATGTCGGGCGCGAGCCGGACAATCGCTCATCACTGTGGGAGAACATCCCCGCCAAGCGCGAGCCGCTCGGTCAGGTCGAGCGCCGCTGGCGCGGTCTCGTGATGGACACGTACACGCTGGAAAAGCTCACCGGCTGGACCCCAGAGCTGTCGCCGCCGAAAGACTCGCCGCTGTTCCGGTGGCGCGTGCTGGCGGGCGAGTTTGAGCGGCGTACGCTCGCCTAGCAAGGCGGCCTTCTTCCTTCTCCCCTTGCGGGAGAAGGTGGCGCGAAGCGCCGGATGAGGGGTCTCTATCCGCTAAGACGACTGCGAGAGGCGCGCGCGGAGAGAACCCCTCACCCGTCTCGCCGCTCTGCGGCGAGCCACCCTCTCCCGCAAGGGGAGAGGGGAAAACGAGTCCGCCGCGCAAGATGGCGTTCTACTCTTCCTCGTCCTTCTTCCGCAGCAGATCCGTCGCGAGGTCCGACAGCTTCGGCGGCGGCAGTGCGGCGAACGGCAACGGCCGTGTGACGTCGATTGCGGCGAGGCCGAGCCGCGCCGTCAGTAATCCATTCAGCATGCCTTCGCCCAGCCGCTGCGACAGCTTCGCCGCAATGCCGTGGCCGAGCATCTGCTGCACCAGGCTGTCGCTCGCCGCCATGCCGCCGGTGATGGCGAGATGGGCGATGACATGGCGGAGCAGGCGGATCATGCCCAGCGCGCCAGGCCGGCCGCCATAGAGGAAAGCGAGCTGGCGGATCAGGCGCAGCGACACGATGAACACAAACATCACGTCGATCGCCGCTCGCGGGCTCACCGCCGTGACGATTGAGACTTTTTGCGCGGCTGACGACACCAGCCGCCGCGCCTCGATGTCCAGCGGCGACATCAATTCGCGCTCGGCGAGCCGGATCATGTCGGCGCCGTCGATGATCTCGCCGGCGTGGCTCTCCAGGGCGGCACGGGCGCGCGCGAGCTGCGGGTTCTGATGCGCTATCTTGAGCAGATCCTGCACGATGATGCGGCTCTCCTTGCGATCGTCGCTGGCAAGAACAGCGGCTGCGCGCTGATGCAGCTTTTCGATGGTTGCTAGCCGCGCCAGCCCGAAAGCCTCGCGTCCGGTCACCACCGCGAGCGCAAGCGCGGTGATGAAGGCAAGGGCCACTCCGACGAAGCCGAGGCTGTCGCTGCGCGCAAACAGATCCTCGATCAGACGGACGACGCCGAGTCCGACCCCGAGCAGCGTCAGCCCGGCAACGCCGGACCAGAACATTGGGCCCCAGGGAAAGCCGCGCCGCGCCGGAAGCGTCGCTGCGATTGGCACCGGCAAATTCGCCGGATCGGGCTCCGGCGTGATCTGGATGGTGGTACGGCCGAGCCGGGTCGTCTCGTCGGCCTCGGTGACGACGACGCCGGGGTCGTCGAGCCGGAACGTCGCCGGTCGCCGTGGCTTCGATCGGTCGTTCATGACAATTTGTCTCCGATCAGGAACTGCAAGGCACGGTCGAGGCGGATGTGAGGCAGCGCCGGGTGGTCGGCCCCCTCACGTTCGAGCTTCGGCGGACGGAAGCGCAGGAAGCGAAAATCGCTCTTCCCGGCGGCCTCGGTCGAGAGGCCGCGGAATGCGTCGGTGCCGTTGAACAACGGCTCGGGATCCAAGGGCAGGTCGCCCGGAAAGGTTGCCACCTCGGTGCTGCCGTCGAAGAATTCGCCGCCGGCGCTTTCTCCCGCGGCGGGCGTTCCCAAGATCGACGGCAATTTGTCACGGCCATGCGCGACCTGCGCCTCGCGCGTGGCGCGGACGGCGGCGAGCGCGACGACGTCGATCGCCGCACCGGTATTTTCCGCGCGCGCAACGGCGCGGGTGACCGCGCGGCGCAGCACGGCCTCGAGCCGGTCATGGCTGGAATGATGCAGATGATCCGCCTTGGTCGCCGCGAACAGCACGCGGTCGATCCGCGGCCGGAACAGGCCGGAGAGGAATGTGCTGCGGCCGATGTTGAAGCAGTCGAGAATGCCCGCGAGTGCGGCTTCGAGATCGTGCAGCGCTTCGGGGCCGGCGTTGAACGCGGCGAGCGCGTCGGCCAGTACGATCTGGCGATCGAGCCGAGCAAAATGATCGCGGAAGAACGGCCGCACCACGACGTCCTTGTAGGCCTCATAGCGGCGCACCATCATCGCCCACAGCGATCCCTCCGGCGCCTGGCCACCCGCGGGTACGTCGAGCGGCGCAAAGGTCAGCGCCGGTGTGTCGGCGAGATTGCCCGGCATCAGGAAGCGGCCGGGCGGCAGCAGGCTCATCGCAAACCGCTCGTCGCGGCAGCCTTGCAAATAGCCCCTGAAGAGCTTTGCGGCCGTCAGCGTCGCCTGCTCGTCCTCGCGCGCCTCGGGCTTGAGCGTTGCGAGATGCGCGTGCCAATCCGCGGCAAGATGGACGCGCGGCGCCTCGCGTGACAAGGCGAGACTTTCGGCCGACCATTGCTCAAAACTCTTCTGAAGCAGCGGCAGGTCGAGCAGCCACTCGCCGGGATAGTCGACGATGTCGAGCGTCAGCGTGCGGTCGGCGCCGTTCTGGCGCTGGTAGTCGATGACGAGCCTGAGCTCGCTGATGTCGACAGTCGAGTTCGGCCAGCGCCGCTCCTCGATCAGCGCGCGCAGATGGCTCTCATAGGCAAAGCGCGGCACCGCGTCGTCCGGCTGCGGCGCCAGATGCGCCCGCGCGATCCGCCCGGATGAATAGGCCTCGAACACCGGAAACCGGCCGCCACGGGTGAGGCCGTGGATCAGCGCGGTAATGAACACCGTCTTGCCGGCCCGGGACAGGCCGGTAACCCCCAATCGTACCGTCGGATTGAAGAAATGCTCGCCGTAGTCGATCAGCGCCCGAGCCGACAGGCGCGCCTCCTCGATCATATCCTGGAAACTAAATGCCATATGAACGTTGGGAATCCCGGGCGAGGGCGGATAGGCAAAAAGGACTAATCACAAAAGTGGCAACTGCCTGAGGAAAATCAAGCTTCATACTTCCACCGTCTTTGTCGGCAAATCAGCCGTTTGAACGACGCGCCGATCCCGAAACACCCATACAAGAGGGTATTAACTCACCTTGCGGATTGCCATGACCGTCTTCCAATTGAAACAGCTCGCATCCTCCTCCGTCCACGCAGCCGCCGACGCGGTCGGCTGGCATTACGACCGCGCCGAGTTGATCGCCGACGGCGTGATCCACGCGATCGGCGTGCTCTGCGGCATCATTGCCGCGACCGTGCTGGTGGTGCTGACGGTGCTCTTTGCCGACGCGACCGACATCGTCGGCGTCTCGATCTACGTCGCCGGCCTGCTTTCGATGCTGGTGTTGTCGGCGACCTATAATCTGTGGCCAGTCTCGCCGGCCAAATGGCTGCTGCGGCGCTTCGACCATTCGGCGATCTATCTCCTGATCGCGGCGACCTACACGCCGTTCATCCTGGAGGTGAAGGACAGTGGGTTCGCGCTGGTGCTGCTCGCCGGCGTCTGGTGCGTGGCGCTCCTCGGCATCGTGCTGAAACTTCTCTACCCCGGCCGGTTCGACCGCGTTGCGGTCGGGATCTACCTAGCGATGGGCTGGAGCGGCATCATGCTCTACGATTCCGTGGTCAAGGCGCTGCCTGCGCTGGTGCTGGGCTTCGTCCTTGCGGGTGGACTGCTCTACAGCTTCGGCGTGATCTTTCATGCCTGGCGGCGGCTGCGCTTCCAGAATGCGATCTGGCACGGCTTTGTCTTGGCCGGCGCGGCGTGCCATTATACCGCGGTGCTCGACCTCGTGTTGAGCTGAGCAAGCTCCGCGAAGCGCAATAAGCCAAAACGGTACAAGACAAGAGGAGACGTCGCATGCAGGTGACCGGCAAGGTCGTGGTCGTCACGGGCGGCGCCAACGGCATCGGCAAGGCGCTGTGCGAAGCCTTTCACAAGGCGGGTGCGGCCAAGGTCGTCGTCGCCGACATGGACGCGGACAACGCGCGGGCGGTCGCGGCCACGGTGGATGGCGCGGCCTTCAAATGCGATGTCGCGCAGGAAAAGGATATTTCCCACGTCATCGAGGAGACCGAGCGTCAGTTCGGCCCGATCGAATTGTTCTGCTCCAATGCCGGCATCGGCGGCGGCTTCGACCCGATGTCGGTCAATGCCGGCGGCGCCTCGGATGAGCCCTGGCAGCGCAGCTGGGCGATCCACGTCATGGCGCATGTCTATGCGGCGCGGCATCTGATCCCGCGCATGAAGGCGCGCGGCGGCGGCTATTTCCTTAACACGATCTCGGCCGCCGGCCTGCTGTCGCAGGTCGGCAGCCCGGCTTACTCCACCACCAAGCATGCCGCGGTCGGCTTTGCCGAAAATCTCGCGATCTCGCACAAGGCGCACAACATCCGTGTCTCGATCCTCTGCCCGCAGGGCGTGGACACCAACATGCTGCGTTCGATCCCCAAAGGCCCGCAATCCGGCGACGGCGACCTCTCGCCCGAGCAGGTCGCCAAGGACGTGCTCGCCGGTCTCGATCAGGAGACGTTCCTGATCCTGCCGCACCCGCAGGTGCTCGGCTACATGCGCAAGAAGACCGAGAATTACGACCGTTGGATCGGCGGCATGGCCAAGATCCAGGCTAAGATGCGGGAAGATTTCGGGACGTAGGAAGGGGCCTGCCACGACCTCCGGTGTCGTCCTGGCTTTCGCCAGGACGACGGTCGGCCCTCAATGCTTCTGCCCGTACAGCACCGGCACCGCCGAATCCACGACCACCTCCACCAGGCTCGTCCCTTCGAATGCCATCCCGCGCTTGAGCGCCTCGCCCAGTTCGGCCGCCTTGCTCACCCGCACCGCATGGCAGCCCATGCCCTCGGCCAGCCGCACGAAATCGATCCCCGGCAACTCGAGTCCCGGCACGTTCCTCACCTGCATCACCTGGCTGAACGAGCGCATCGCGCCGTAGCCGGAATTGTTGATGACGATGATGGTGAGCGGCAGCTTGCGCTGCGCGGCGGTCCACAGCGCCTGGATCGAATACATCGCCGAGCCGTCACCGATCAGGCACACCGTGCGGCTCGTCGGCTTGCCGAGCGCCATGCCGACCGCGGCCGGCAGCGAGTAGCCGAGGCCTCCGCTCGCCATGGTGTAAAAACTGTCCTGGCCGCGCATCGGCATGAACTTTTGCATGGCCGGCCGGTGCGAGGGGATTTCCTCGACCAGCGACGCGCCGTCCGGCATCGCCTGCGACAGCGAATGCAGCAGGAATTCGACCGGCAACGGATCGCCGGCTAGCAGGGCCGGCGGCAGCGTTCGCCCCTTCGGTGCCGCGCGCTTGCTCTCCGGCAAGAGGTCGAGCAGCATTGCGAGCGCCGGCTTCATCGTCGCGATGATGCTGGTGCCGACCGGCGTCACCGCCGCGGCATCCGGGTCATCGGTGATCTGGAAGATCGTCGCGCCGCCGTCGAAGATCGCGGCATGGCCCTCGACGTGGAAGGTGAACACCGGCGCGCCGATCACGACGACGAGGTCGTGCTCGCGCAGCGCGTCCGACAATTGCGCCGGCGAGGCATGCAGGAAACCCGCGAATTGGGGATGACGTTCCGGGAACGAGCAGCGCGCCGAAAACGGGCTGACCCAGACGCTGGCCCTGGCCTTCTCGGCCACGCGCACCATCAGGTCGACCGCGCCGGCGCGATCGACGCCGGGGCCGACGACGAGGGCAGGGTGCTTGGCTGAATTGAATGCGGTGACCAGCGCCTTCATCGCGTCAGCTTCGGGCCCGATCTCGCGGCTGACCTTGCGTGCTTCGATGGGAGCGGCCGCATGCGCCCAGTCGTCGACCGGGATCGAGACGAAGGTCGGCCCGCATGGCGGCTGCATCGCGGTGTAATAGGCGCGCGCGATGGCGGCCGGAACGTCCTCGGGCCGCGCCGGCTCCACGCTGTACTTCACATAAGGCCGCGGGAATTCGGACGCACGCTCGGCATAGAGGAACGCCTGCAAGGGGAGGATCGAGCGTGCCTGCTGGCCCGCGGTGATCACCAGCGGCGTCTGGTTGCGATGCGCGGTATAGATGTTGCCGAGCGCGTTGCCGACGCCGGCGGCCGAATGCAGATTGACGAAGCCGGCATTGCGCGTCGCCTGCGCATAGCCGTCGGCCATGCCGACGGCGGAGGCTTCCTGAAGCGCGAGCACGTAGTCGATGTCGTCGGGCCAGTCGCTCAGGAACGGCAGCTCGGTCGAGCCGGGATTGCCGAATACCTTCTTGATGCCGAAGGAGCGTAGCAGGTCGAGCGTCGCCTGCTTGACGGTGACGGATTTGGTTGTGGCTTTGCCGTTCTTCACCATGGTTGCCGTTCCCTGTTGTCCATCGGCGCTGCTACCTCACCCGTCATTGCGAGCGCAGCGAAGCAATCCAGAATGCCGCCGCGGCGACAGTCTGGATTGCTTCGTCGCTTCGCTCCTCGCAATGACGAGGAGAGACCATCACCACACCGCGGTCCCCTTCATCGTCGGCTGCCCCTCCGCGTTCGCGGTCCACAGCTCCATGCCATCAGCGGTCTCGTTGGCGTTGATGGAGAACTCCGAGCCCTCGAACAGCGGCTGGAGGCCGCGATAGGTGAACTTCTTCGGCGGCTTGCCGCCGCGCAGCTTCGCCGCCATCTCGATGATGAAGGTTGCCTGCAACGGCCCGTGGAAGATCAGGCCCGGATATCCCTCGACCTTGGTGACGTAGTCGCGGTCGTAATGGATGCGGTGGCCGTTGAAGGTCAGCGCGGAATAACGAAACAGCAGCACGGGATCGGAGACATGCGTCTGGCGATGCTGCGCCTTCGGCGGCGGAGGCGGCGCCTTTGCCGGCGCGGACGTCGTCGTCATCTCGCGATAGACGATGTCCTGCCGCTCGCGGATGGCGATGCCGCGCGGCGAGGAGATGCTGTGCTCGACCGAGACGAAGCACAGCGTGCCGGTCGAGCCGGTCTTCACCTGTACGTCCGCGATGCGCGAGCTCCGCGTCGATTCGTCGCCGACGCGCAGCGGCTGCAGGAACTCGATCTCGCCGCCGGCCCACATCCGGCGCGGCAGCGGCACCGGAGGCAGGAAGCCGCCGCGGGTGGGGTGGCCGTCGGGGCCGAGCATCGACATCGGAAACACCGGCTGCGCCAGGCACCAATGCACCGTGAACGGCGCCGCGTCGCCCGGCTTGGGCGCGCCGACCTCCTGGAACAGCGTCGCACGCAGGCCCTTCACGAGCTGCGCGGTGACGGTGTCGGTGGCCTCTTCGCTGCGGCCGATCCATTGCCTGAGATGATCGATGTCGAGCTTCTCGGTCATGACGCCTCGCTCTTGTTATTTCTTGGATTGGGGATTTTCGCCGATCGCCGGTACAGCACCATAGCTGCGCGTCTCGCCGACAATGATCGGCGCCGGCGCGGGATAGCTGACGCGTCCCTGCGGCGTGTCCACCTCGATGCGGCGCAGATGCGGATGCTTGGTGAGGTCCGCCATGGTGTTGACCTCGGCAAAGGCGATGTCGGCCTCGGACAGCCGCTTCAATAGCTCATCGCGCGTCATCTTGCCGAAGGCATCCGCGACCGTCTTGTCGGTGAAGTCGCGGTTGCGCACGCGCTCGACCATGTTGGCCACGCGCGGATCGGCGGGCAGATCGGGCTGGTCCAGCACTTTTGCGCAAAGCGTCTTCCACTCGCGCTCGCTTTGGATCGAAATCAGGATGTCCTTGCCGTCGCTAGACGTGAACACGCCATAGGGCGCGATCGAGGGATGGCGCAGCCCCATGCGCTTGGGCGGATTACCGGCTTCGGAATTGAGCAGCGGCACGGTGCACCAGTCCGCCATCACGTCGAACATAGAGATGCGGATGTCGGCGCCCTTGCCGGTGCGTCCGCGCCCGATCAGCGCCTCCAGGATCGCCGCATGCGCGGTGGCACCGGTCGCGACGTCGACGATGGACATGCCGACGCGCGAGGCGCCGTCGGGATTGCCGGTGATCGAGGCAAGGCCGCTCTCGGCCTGGATCAGGAGATCATAGGCCTTGCGGTGCGCATAGGGGCCGTCGTCGCCATAGCCGGTGATCGTGCATGAAATCAGCCTGGGATAATCCTTCAAGAGCCGCTCCCGCGAAAAGCCGAGCTTGTCCATCGAGCCGGGCTTGAGATTCTGGATCAGCACGTCGGCGCTCGCGATCAGTCGCTCCAGTTCGGCGCAGCCTTCCCTGGTGGCGAGATCGACCACCGCCGATTGCTTGCCGCGGTTGAGCCACACGAAGTAGCTGCTCTGGCCCTTGGCCGCCGCGTCATAGCCGCGGGCAAAATCGCCCTCGGGCCGCTCGATCTTGATGACTTCCGCGCCGGCATCCGCCAGCCGCGACGAGCAGAACGGTGCCGCCACCGCCTGCTCGACCGCAATCACCCTGATCCCGTCAAGTGCTCCCATGATGGCTGCCTCAGTACGAGCGGGGCATGCCGAGGACGTGCTCGGCGATGAAGGACAGCACGAGGTTGGTCGAGATCGGCGCGACCTGATAGAGCCGCGTCTCACGGAATTTGCGCTCGACGTCGTACTCCTCGGCGAAGCCGAAGCCGCCATGGGTCTGGACGCAGGCATTCGCCGCTTCCCACGACGCATCGGCCGCGAGCATCTTGGCCATGTTGGCCTCCGCGCCGCAGTCGAGCCCGGCCTCGTATTTGCGCGTCGCTTCCTTCACCATCAGTTCGGCCGCGCGCATCGCGGCGTAGGCCTTGGCGATCGGGAACTGGATGCCTTGGTTCTGGCCGATCGGCCGGCCGAAAACGCTGCGCTCCTTGGCGTAGCTGGTGGCCTTGGCGATGAACCATTTGGCGTCGCCGACGCATTCGGCAGCAATCAAAATGCGCTCGGCATTCATGCCGGAGAGGATGTAGCGAAAGCCCTTGCCCTCTTCGCCGATCAGATTTTCCGCCGGCACCTTCATGTCGGTAAAGAACACTTCGGTGGTGGCATGGTTCATCATGGTGCGGATCGGGCGGATCTCGAGGCCCTTGTTCTTGGCCTCGCGCATGTCGACGATGAACACCGAAAGTCCATCCGTGCGCTTCTTGACCTGGTCCTTCGGCGTGGTGCGCGCCAGCAGGAGCATCAGGTCGGAATGTTCGGCGCGGCTGGTCCAGATCTTCTGGCCGTTGACGACGTAGCCGGCGTTGCCGTCCTTGCGCGCGAAGGTCTTCAGCGAAGTGGTGTCGGTGCCGCTGGTCGGCTCGGTGACGCCGAAGGCCTGCAGCCGTAATTCGCCGCTCGCGACCTTCGGCAGATATTTTGCCTTCTGCTCGTCATTGCCGTGCCGCAGCACGGTGCCCATCGTGTACATCTGGGCGTGGCAGCCGCCGCCGTTGCAGCCCGCGCGCTGGATCTCTTCGAGGATCGCCGCGGCCGCTGAAAGCTTCAAGCCCGCGCCGCCATATTCCTCGGGGATCAGCACCGAGAGATAGCCGGCCTCGGTCAGCGCGTCGACGAAGGCCTTCGGGTAGGCCATCTCACGGTCGAGCTTGCGCCAGTATTCGCCGGGAAACTGCGCGCAGAGCTTTGCGACGGCTTCGCGGATGTCGGCGTGATCTTCGGTGTGGTGTTCTTCACTCATGGGGTTTCCCGTATGTGCGGCAGTTAAGATAACGCCGGCCGATCCTCTGGCGTTGTGAAAACACTGCCAGCCCCCTATGCTCATTTGCTATAGCGTATGGAGTAGCCTTCCAGGATTGGCAAGCATGGATTTCCGTCAGCTCAGGACCTTCAGTTGCGTGGCGGAGCTCGGCAGCCTCTCCAAGGCGTCCGATACGTTGCGCGTGGCGCAGCCGGCGCTCTCCAGGCAGATCAAGCTCCTGGAACACGAGCTGCGCACGGAATTGTTCACCCGCAACGGCCGCGGCATGGTGCTCACGGATGCCGGCCGCCTCTTGCTGGCGCGCACCTCCGGTATCGTGCGGCAGATCGACCAGATCCGCGACGACATCCAGTCGTCCAAGGGGCCGCCATCGGGCCAGGTCGTGCTCGGCCTGGTCCCGACCGTGAGCTGCGTGCTGTCGGCGCGCTTCGCGCGGCGCTGCGTCGAAAAATTTCCCGGCATTTCGCTGCGCATCGTCGAGAGCTACAGCGGCCATCTCGTCGAATGGCTGCATCGCGGCGAGATGGATCTCGCCATCCTCTACGGCCGCTCCGCCGATCTGCATCTCAACGTGGAGAGCTTGGGGCGCGACAACATCGTCGCGGTTGGTCCGCGCGGTTGTGGCCTCGCGCGCAAGAAGAGCGTCGATGTCGGCTGGCTGCTGCGGCAACGGCTGGTGCTGCCCAGTCATTCCCACGGTCTCCGTGCGCTGATCGAGCATGCGGCGGCCCAGCGCAAGATCAAGCTCAACGTCCAGCTCGAGGCGGATTCGTTCCGCGTGCTCACGAGCCTCGTCGAGGAAGGCCTCGGCTTCGCGCTGCTGCCGCCCTCGTCGGTCCACGGCGAGGTCGCGGACGGGCGGCTGGAAACGGCTGTCGTCTCGAAGCCGATGACGCGCGAACTCATATTCGCCTCTCCGATCGACCGTCCGGTCTCGACGGCCTCGCTTGCCGTCACCGCCCTCCTGCGCGAGGAAGTCGCCGCCTGCCGCAAGGACGGCGTGTGGGACATCAAGTTGAGTTAGATGTGGCGGTGCGGTTTAGGACAGAAGGCCGTATGCGACCCATCGCATGTTGCGCGAGCTGTCATGCCGGAATTTTATAGCTGGGGTGGAGTCGCCCGCTCTCAATCCACCCCCGCGTGTCATTGCCCGCGAAGGTGGGCAAATCCAGTATTCCAGAGCCCGCAGTGCTTGAGCCGAGAAGCCGCGGCATACTGGATGCCCCGCTTGCCGCCTACGCTAAAGCTTCGGCGCCCCTGAACCTCAGCCCGGCGAAGCCTTGGCGTAGCCGGGTCGCGGAGCATGACAGCTGAGGTTGAGAAACACCTGCCGTATAGCGAGCACTCTACCCCGGAATCCTCACCGGCAGCGACTCGTACCCCTTGATGAAGCTCGAATAGATCCGCTTGGGCTCGCCGACTACCTCGATGCGGTCGAAGCGCTTCAGCATCTCTTCCCAGACGATCTTGAGCTGGAGTTCGGCGAGGCGCATGCCGACGCAGCGGTGGATGCCGAAGCCGAAGGAGAGATGGGTCCGCGGCCGCGGGCGGTCGATGATGAACTCGTTCGGCTTTTCGAACATCTCCTCGTCGCGATTGCCGGAGACGTACCACATCACGACGCGGTCGCCCTTCTTGATGTGCTTGCCGCCAACTTCAGTGTCCTGCAGCGCGGTGCGCCGCATATGCGCGAGCGGGGTCTGCCAGCGGATCACTTCGGGCACCATGGAATCGATCAGTTCCGGGTTGGCGCGCAGCCTGTCGTACTGCTCCGGATTCTCGTTCAATGCCAGCACCGAGCCGGTCATGGTGTTGCGCGTGGTGTCGTTGCCGCCGACGATGAGCAGGATGATGTTGCCCATGAGATTATCGGGGTCCATGAAGCGCGTGGCGTCGTTGTGCGCCATCAGCGACAGCAGGTCGTTGCGCGGCGCGGAGTTGACGCGCTCGTTCCAGAGCTTGGACATGTAGGCGTAGCATTCGTCCATCTCGCGGCGGCGCTCTTCGGCCGAGGCCACGATGCCGCTCTTGGGCAGCGCGGTCGCGACATCGGACCAGCGCGTCAGCTTGCGCCGTTCTTCCCAGGGGAAGTCGAACAGGGTGGCTAGCATCTGCGTCGTCAGCTCGATCGAGACGCGCTCGACGAAATTGAAGGTCTCGTTGCGCGGCAGATTGTCGAGCACGGTCTGCGAGCGCTGGCGGATCAGTTTTGCCAGTTCGTCCAGATGCGTCGGCGTGAACATCGGCGACACCGTCTTGCGCTGCGACGAATGACGCGGCTGGTCCATGGCGATGAAGCTCGGCCAGTCATAGCCTTCCGGCACGTCGCGGATCCCGATGCCGCCGAGCGTTGAATCCGAGGAGAACAGGCCGTGATTGGTGTCGACATGCATGATGTCGTTGTACTTCACCACCGACCAATACGGCTCGATCGGCGCATTGGTGCAGTAATGCACCGGCTCTTCCTTGCGCAGCCGCTCGAACCACGGCCACAGGGTGTCGTCCTGGAACAGCCTGGGCGCGCCCGGGTGGAATTGCGCCAGCGGCGTCGCATAGGCCTCCTCGCGCGCCCTGCGCATGCGTTCGGCCTTGTCCACTTGAACCGGCGCTTGGATGTTCATGGTGGTTTGCTCCAGTTGCTTGCTTGACCTCTCCCGCGTGCGGGAGAGGGGGCACAGCTTCCTTGTGGACGTGTCGAACTCATCTTTGCGAATCTAAGCCGCGATCTTCACCGGCAAGGTTTCAAGACCCTTCACGAAACTCGAATAGACCCGCTTGGGTTCGCCGACCACCTCGATATGGTCGAATCGCTTGAGGATCTCTTCCCAGATAATCTTGAGCTGGAGTTCGGCAAGCCGCAAGCCGACGCAGCGGTGGATGCCGAAGCCGAACGAGAGATGCGTGCGCGGCCGCGCGCGGTCAATGATGAATTCGTAAGGCTTTTCGATCGCATCGGCGTCGCGGTTGCCCGAGACGTACCACATCACGACCTTGTCACCTTTCTTGATCTGCTTGCCGCGGAACTCGAAGTCCGCAAGCGCTGTGCGCCGCATATGGGCCAGCGGCGTCTGCCAGCGGATCACTTCCGGCACGAAGCTGTCGAGAAGCGCTGGGTTTTCGCGCAGCTTGCGATATTGCTCCGGGTGCTGGCTCAGCGCGTGGAGCGAGCCCGACATGGTGTTGCGGGTGGTGTCGTTGCCGCCGACGATCAGAAGGATGAGATTGCCGAGGAAGTTCTTCGCGTCCATGTCGCGCGTCGCGGCGCCATGCGCCATCATCGACAACAGGTCGCTCTTCGGCGGCTGTTCGATGCGTTCCTTCCACAGTCGCGTGAAATAGCCCGCGCATTCCGTCAGCTCGGCCTGACGCTCGTCTTCGGTGGCGACGAGGCCGTCGGGGCCGGGAATGGTGGTCGCGATGTCCGACCAGCGCGTCAGCTTGCGGCGATCCTCCCAGGGAAAGTCGAACAGCACCGCGAGCATCTGCGTGGTGAGCTCGATCGAGACATGGTCGACCCAGTCGAACACCTCGCCGCGGGGCAGATTGTCCAGGCACTCGGCCGAGCGCTGGCGGATGCTGAGCGCGAGATTGTCCAGATGCGTCGGCGTGAACATCGGCGCCACGGTCTTGCGCTGCGCCGCATGGCGCGGCGGGTCCATCGAGATGAAGCTCTCGCGGCGCAGTTCCGGATCGATGTCGCGGATGGTGATGCCGCCGAGCGAGGAGGCCGAGGAGAATACCGAATGATTGGTCTCGATCTCCATGATGTCGTTGTAGCGCGTCACCGACCAATACGGCCCGAACATCGAGTCCTTGCAATAGTGCACGGGATCTTCGCGGCGCAGGCGATCGAAATAGGGCCAGAACGTATCGGTCCTGAACAGCTCTGGGTCGCCCGGATCGAACTGCTCCAGCGGCAGTGACGTAGCGCGTGCGCGTAACGCGTCGAGCTTCGCCGCGTTTTCGATGGTCCCATGCATGACCGCTCTCCCTGACATCAACCGCGCGTTCTCGTTGAATTCTGCGCTGCGGTATTTGATTTGCAATTACAGCCGGTTGTCTGCGCCGGAGCAAGGGCGAGTTTTGCCACATGGGTGTGATGTAGCCCGGATGGAGCGGAGCGAAATCCGGGATTCGGTCCGCCACTGCCGCTGTCCCGGATTGCACTGCGCTCCATCCGGACTACGAGGCCATTGATCCAACAACGTGATCTCGCGCACGCCCTCGGCCGTGGAATCGTGCCAGAAATCGACCGGAATCGAGCTAAATCGAACCCGCCCATCTTGGGGATCGACTAATCTCTGATCTATAAGTTTGATCGAACCAGGTCCGCACCCCGAGGTTGCCGCCGTGAACGACATGCAATGGGCCCCCATCGGCTCCGAACCCTTACCCCCGCCGCTGCCGCCCACGCGGGTCGATTTCACCGGCAACCGTACCGAGTTTCGCAAATTGGTCACCAAGGGTGCCCTGCTCGAGCTCGTCACCTTCGGCTTCTACCGGTTCTGGCTCGTCACCGACATCCGCCGTCATCTGTGGGCGAACACCGCGGTTGATGGCGACGCCGCCGAATATACCGGGCGGGCCAAGGAGCTGCTGGTCGGCTTCCTGTTCGCGCTCGCGATCCTGGTGCCGATCTACCTCGCTTACTTCCTTGTCGGTATCGAGTTCGAACGCTGGCAGGGCTTTGCCTCGACGCCGCTGTTCATCAGCTTCTACGCCTTTGGTCAGTTTGCGATCTTTCGCGCGCGGCGCTATCGCCTGACGCGCACGGTCTGGCGCGGCGTGCGGTTCTGGATGGACGGATCGGGCTGGGCCTATTCGTTCCGCGCCATGCTGTGGGGCTTGCTCGTGTTCCTGACGCTCGGGCTCGCATTGCCGTGGCGCGAGGCCTCGCTCGAACGCTACAAGATGCGGCACACCCATTACGGCGATTTACGCGGCGATTTCGAAGGCGACGGCTGGACATTCTTCAAGCGCGGCTGGTGGCTGTGGCTGCTGAGCCCGATCGCGATGGTGATCTTCCCGCTCGCGCCGTTCTTCTATGCCGAGTTCAAGGCGCGCGAGTGGCGCTGGTGGCTCGACGGTATCCGCATCGGCGACGTCAGCGTGTCCTCGCAATTGCCGCACAACGCATTCTACGCGTTGTACTGGAAAGTGATCGGCTGGTGGATGCTGCTCTCGGCCATCTTCGCCGCCTATATCGGCGGAGCGACCATGCTCGTCGTCAAGCTGAGCGGTCTTTCGGTCGAGCAGGCGTTGGTGCGGGGCAATGCCGCCAAGAGCATCCCGACGCTGGTGATGATGGTGATCGGCTACTTCACACTCGCTCTCGCCCTCAACATCGTCATGCGGGTCTATCTCCAGCGCGATCTCTGGGCCAAGGTGCTGGAAACTGTCGAGGTGCACAACATCGGAGCCGCGGCGGATGTGCGCGGCAGCGCCGAGCTCGCCAGCGCGCTCGGCGAAGGCTTTGCCGATGGACTCGATGTCGCGGGATTCTGAGCTGTGAGTGAGTTGTCCACAGAGGTCCCGGCGCAATCCGCAAAGCCGACGATCTTCTTCGACGGCGTGTCGAGCCGCAGGCGGCAGGTGGCGCTGACGCTCGGTGACGCGCTCGAGATCCTCGAAGAGGGTGCGACGCCCGTTCGCTGGGCCTATGCCGACATCCGCCGCGCCGATAGCCCGCCCGGCATCTTGCGGCTCGCCTGCGCTTCCGCTCCGCCGCTGGCCCGGCTGGAAATCCGCGACGCTCTGCTCGCGTCAGACGTGACCGCGCGCTGCATGCGGCTCGACGAGCACCAGACCTCGCGCCGCGGGGTCGCAAAAATCGTCGGCTGGTCGATGGCTGCCGCCGTCTCCATTGTCTGCGTCGTGCTGTTCGGCGTGCCGCTCGCTGCCGACCGCCTCGCGCCGCTGGTGCCGAAACCGATCGAGCGGCGCATTGGAGATGCGGCGGAGGTTCAGGTGAAGACGATCTTCGGGCGCAGCGAGTGCCAGGATGGGGCGGGGAAAGCCGCCTTCGTCAAGCTCGTCAATCGGCTGCGCGATGCCGCCGGCCTCGACGACGATTCCATGACCGCGGGCGTGCTGCCGACCCCGGTGCCGAACGCGTTCGCGCTGCCGGGCGGCAAGGTGTTCGTGCTGAAGGGCCTGCTCGACAAGGCCGAAAATGCCGACGAGATCGCCGGCATCCTCGCCCACGAGCTCGGTCATCTCAAGCATTACGACAACATGCGCGGCCTGATCTACAACGGCGGCACCTCGTTCCTGATCGGCCTGTTGTTCGGCGACGTCACTGGCTCGAGCGCCGTGATCTTCGCCTCGCGCAGCGTGGTTGAGGCTTCCTATTCGCGCGAGGCCGAGACCGCTGCGGATACGTTTGCCATCGAGATCATGCACAAGCTCGGCCGTTCGCCTAAGCCTGCAGCCGAATTGATGTTCCGCATCACCGGCAAGGAAGGCGGCGGCCTCACGTCGATCCTGGCGAGCCATCCGCTGACCGAGGACCGCCTCGCGCGCATGACGAAAGAAGACCGCCCCGCCAGCGGCCCGCCGCTGCTCACGGATGCGGAGTGGCAGGCGCTGAAGGGGATCTGCGGCAGCGGCAAGGTGTGACGGCCCGCCCTCAGCGCATCACTTCGCGGGCGCAGCAGGTGGATTCGATCCGGTGGTGACGCTCGGCGCGTTGTTCGGATTGGAGGTCGTGGTCTGCGGGCCGACGTCGCGTCCATTGTAGAAGAAGACGGCAGCGACCACGGCGATCACGAAGATCGCGCCGATCGCCCAGCCCACCGGGCTGTTGCGGCGTGCTCTGTCTGCCCTGCGGTCATCCTGATAGGTCATCGTGCTCTCCATCGTAGAGCAGGAAAACCTTGCGCGAGCGAACCTGTTCCTAACGTGACGCGGTTTGCAAGCCGGCGCCTATCTCGTCCCGTAGGCGCGGTCGCCGGCGTCGCCGAGGCCCGGCAGGATAAAGCCGTTCTCGTCGAGACCTTCATCGACTGCGGCCGTCCAGATCGGCACGTCAGGATGCAGTCCGCGCAGCCGTTCGAGCCCTTCGGGGGCGGCGATCAGGCAGGCGAGGCGAATATCCTTGGCGCCGCGCTCCTTCAGCCGGTCGATTGCGGCCACAGCCGTGTTGGCGGTCGCAACCACGGGCGTCACCACGATCGCCAGGCGCTCGCTGAGATCGGACGGCGATTTGAAGAAGTACTCGACCGCGGCAAAGCTGTGCGGCTCGCGGTAGAGGCCAATATGGGCGACGCGCGCGGTCGGCACCAAATCCATCATGCCGTCGACGAAAGTGGTGCCGGCGCGCAGCATCGGCACGAACACCAGCTTCTTGCCCGCGATCTTGGCCGAATGCATCGTCGCCAGCGGCGTTTCGATAACGGTATCGGCGAGCGGCAGGTCGCGCGTCACCTCGTAGCACAGCAGCATGCCGATCTCCTTGATCAGCTCCCGAAACGATTTGGTCGAGATCGATTTGTCCCGCACCAGGGTCAGCTTGTGCTGCACCAACGGATGATCGACGATCGTGACGCCTTGCATGATCGGATGCCTTTCTTCCTTCTCCCCTTGTGGGAGAAGGTGGCGCGAAGCGCCGGATGAAGGATCTGTTTCCGCGAACTCGAACGAGAGACTAGAACACCGTACCGTCGCTGATCACCTTGAGCGGCGGCGAACCATCGGGCCGGCGCGCGAAGGCGATGGCGCGGCCCGCGGCCCAGGTGCCGCCTTCGAGAATGCTGGCGAGCGGCAATGTCTCAGGAGTGCGCCCGAGTTTGGCGCGGACCAGTTCGGCGAGCCGGTCCAGCAGCGCCACGGTCAGCGCGCGCCACTCGACGACGAGCAGGGAATCCACCGCATGCGCGCGCTCGGCATCGGCGGCGTCGCGCAGGCGCAGCACCTCGTGATCGACGAACAGCCCGCCATTGCGATATTCGGCAAGCCCGGTCAGGCCGTCGATGTCGGTGACGTCGAATCCGGCGCGCTGCAGCGGCTCGATCAACGAATAGCTCAGCCATTGCGACAGCTTGTGCAGGGGCACAAGGCCCGCGGTAGCGTCATCGGCCTTGATCGCCGGGTGGCGCCAGCAATCGCCGAGCGGAATCCCGGCAAGCTCCAGCCGCGACGGCCAGATCGGTCCGAGCTGATTCAGCACCGCCGAGAGAATCGCGGGCGCGGGAACCGCGCCGCCCTTCGCCTGCGCCGCGATGTGATCGAACAGCCCGCCCGGCCGCGGGGTGTCGTGCGCGCCGAACACGTCCGCCCGCTCCGCCACCAGCTTGCCCAAGCGGCGCAGCAGATCGGTCCGCCCCTCGACCCCGAGCAGCGGATTGGCATCGCTCACCTGAAAGGCCGAAGTGAGCGCGGCGAGTGGCAGTCGCGCGAGCACGTCGGCATCGGTCCTGAAGGGCGCGCGGGGATCGTGGGAAAAAAGGCCGCTTGCGAACATGTCGAGGCTCGCAATCGCGAGTCCCTCGGATCGGCCGATGCTCTGTCCCGTCACCGCGTCGCGGTATCGCCACGCGGCACCCGCGCCGGCGTCGAGCAGCACGCTGACGATGGCAAGGTCGAACTCCGCGCGCGCCCGTGCCGCGCGGTCGGGCCATGACGTCGCGTCCGCGAGCCGCGCCCAACGGTCGACGCCATCAAGCACGAAATGCCGCCAGCGCGCATGGAACGGAATCTCCAGCGTCGGATAGGCCTCGCGCGTCACGGCGAGAACGGCGTCGGCAACGCCATCCATGCGATCGAGATCGATGGTGAAATGCGTCAGCCCGCCGTTCAGACCGATCCCAAACATCTCGCCGGCACGCGCGCGAACCGCTGCTGCGCTAAGCAGCGAACGGGCCTGCAATTCCAAAGCGTCTGCCATCAATCGATCAGTATTTTTCCAGCGAACGCCCGACCACGCCGTCGACGTCCTTCTCCGGCGCAATGTCGGTGGAGTAATAGCCGGCGGCCTTCTTCGCGGCGATCTCGACATAGGCGTCGGCGGGAATGAGCTCGGGCGGGATCGGCACGCGCTCGACGATGTCGATGCCCTGCGAGGTCAAAGCGTCATGCTTCATGTCGCTCATCGAGAGGAAGCGGTCGATGCGCTTCAGGCCCAGCCAGTGGATGGTGTCGGGCATCAATTGCTGGAAGCGCGCGTCCTGGACGCCGGCGACGCATTCGGTGCGCTCGAAATAGGCGGCGGCCGCATCGCCGTCCTCCTGGCGCTTGCGCGCATTGTAGACCAGGAACTTCGTGACCTCGCCGAGCGCGCGGCCTTCCTTGCGGTTGTAGATCACGAGCCCGAGTCCGCCCTCCTGCGCGCCGCGCGCGGATTCCTCGATGCCGTGAATGAGGTAGGGCCGGCAGGTGCAGATATCGGAGCCGAACACGTCGGAGCCGTTGCACTCGTCATGCACGCGGCAGGTGATCTTGGTGCGATGGTCCGGCAGCTTGGTGACGTCGCCGAACATGTAGACGGTGGTGCCGCCGATCGGCGGCAGAAACACCTTCATGTCCGGCCGGGTCACGAGCTCAGGGAACATGCCGGCGGTCTGCTCGAACAGCGTGCGCCGCAGCTCGGTCTCGTTGGTCGCAAAGCGCTCCGCAAGGCCTGGCAGATACCAGACCGGATCAATCGCGATCTTCACCACCGACACGCTGCCATTGGCGTGCACGACGTCGCCGTCGGCGCGCAGGCGCTTGGCGGCGAGCGCCTCGCGGATCTCCGGCAGGTCCAGCCGCGCGCGCGTCACCGCGATGCTCGGCCTGATGTCGATGCCCTCGGCGATGTCCTTGCCGAAATTCTCGGCGACGAGATGCCCCCAGGGATCGAGCGCGACGATCTTGGCGGGATCGCTCCATTGCGGGAACGGCCCGATGGTCGCCGCGGGAAACGTGTTGGTGAGGTCGGGCCTACGAATCGGATCGAGCGCGCCGGCGGACACCGCGAGCGCGCGGTACATCGCATAGGAGCCGCCATGGCTGCCGATCACGTTGCGATCTCCCGCGCGCGACACCGTGCCGATGATCGGACCGCGGGTGCGTGCGTCGGCGGCGCCCCAGTGGATCGGGAAGGCGGCTGTCCTGCCCGGCTCCGGATGGGAGGTGAGGCGGATGTGGTCGGTACGGTTCGCGCGGCTCATGACCAAACTCCTAAAAAGCCAACGGCCCGCCGCTCGGACGGGCCTTGGCTCGTCGCGCTGCCGATGCGGAACACCGGCGGCGCGAGCTCAATCCAACATATTGTAGCGGGCAGTCGCGACAGACAAGTTAATCGTGCTGCGCGGGGGCGGGGCGGTTCGCGGCCAAATTCCTGTCGTCCCGCGACCCGGCAGCGCTTGCCCGAGTCCCACGCTACCGCACTGGCGGAGCTCTCCGCCACCGCAGTAAGATGATGAAGTAATTATGGTTTTCACGTTTTCAAGAGGCGCCACACGGTTGGCGTGCCGGGCGTCGAGTTTCCGGACAAAACGTGTCATCAAACCAAAACGTACAGATCGCCTTTGCCGCATCGCCTTCCTTGGAGACCGCCATGCCCGCCCCCGCCTACATCGACCCCCGCAACGGTAAGCTCTATCCGCTGGACCAGCCGCGCTGGTGCTCGGACGAGCGCACGCCGCTGCTGGTGACGCCCGGGGCAGGGATGTCGCGGGAGGAGATCGAGCCGCGCACGCGTTCGCTCTGGCGCTACCGGGCGGCGCTGCCGGTCGAGATCAAGACTCCGATCACGCTCGGCGAAGGCTGCACGCCACTGGTGCAGCAGGCCTGGGGCGAGCTGCGCCCGTTCTTCAAGCTCGAATGGTTCAACCCGACCGGCAGTTTCAAGGACCGGGGCTCCGCCGTGATGCTGTCCTTCCTTCGGCAGATCGGCGTCGACGCCATTCTGGAGGACTCGTCCGGCAATGGCGGCTCGTCGATGGCGGGTCTCGGCGCCGCCGGCGGCATGCGCGTGAAGATTCTCGCGCCGGCCTCGACATCGCCGGCCAAGATCGCGCAGGTCCGCGCCTATGGCGCGGCGGTGCAGCTGGTCGAGGGCCCGCGCGAGGAATCGGAGGCCGAGGCAATCCGGCAGTCGAGCCAGACCTTCTATGCCAGCCACAATTGGCAACCGTTCTTCCTCGAAGGCACCAAGTCGCTCGCCTATGAGATATGGGAGGACCTCGGCTTCCGCGTCCCCGACAACGTCATCGTGCCCGTCGGCGCCGGCAGCAGCCTTTTGGGTTGCGCCCTTGGTTTCCGTGAGCTGTTGAAAGCCGGCCAGATCACCAGGCTGCCGCGCCTGTTCGCGGCGCAGCCGCTCAACTGCTCGCCGATCGATGCAAGCTTCAAGGCCGGCGTCGACACCCCTGTCGCGCGCGAGGTGAACAAGACCATCGCCGAAGGCACCGCGATCAAGCATCCGCTGCGCCTGCGCGAGATCATCGGCGCGTTGCGCGAGAGCGGTGGCGGCACTGTCGCGCTGACCGAGGACGAGATCGTCGCCGCGCTGCGGCGTCTTGCGCGGCAGGGCCTGTTCGCCGAGCCGACCAGCGCAAGTGCTGCCGCCGCGCTGGAGAAACTATCCGTCACCGGTAGCATCAAGGCGACCGAGACCACGGTCGCGGTCCTCACCGGCACCGGCCTCAAGGCCGCGACCATCGTTGCCGATCTCGTGCAATAGGACCGCCAGGGAGGCGAAGCCGTCGCCGTCATGGGCTTGCGTTGAACCTTTGGCATCCGTCGTCAGCCTCATGAAAAACTGACATTGAGCGAAGGGAGAGTTCCATGGCCGACCAAGACCCGTTTGCTGGTTTCAAGGCAGTCCAGAAGGAAGCCTGGTCGCTGTTCACGCCGATGGAAGTGTTCACCACGCCCTCGGCCGCCAAGCTCGTGAGCTTCGCCGGGGTCGCGACCGGCCAAATGCTGCTCGACGTCGGATGCGGCACCGGCGTTGCCGCGATCACGGCGGCGCGCCGCGGTGCGAAGGTCAGGGGTCTCGACCTGTCGCCGGTCCTGCTCGAGCGCGCCCGCGAGCACGCGCAGCTGGCGAATCTCGATGTCGACTTCGCCGAAGGCGACGCCGAAAGCCTGCCCTATGGCGACAACGAGTTCGACGTGGTGCTCAGCCAGTTCGGCCACATGTTCGCGCCGCGTCCCAAGGTCGCCATCGGCGAGATGCTGCGCGTGCTGAAGCCCGGCGGCACCATCGCCTTCTCCACCTGGCCGCCGCATCTCTATGTCGGCCGGATGTTCGCGCTGATCGGCCGCCATCTGCCGCCGCCCGAGGGCGTGGCCTCACCGGTGTCGTGGGGCGATCCGAAGATCGTCGCCGAACGTCTCGCAGGGAAAGCGAAGGATATCACCTTCGAGATGGACATCATGACGCCGTCCGCACTCAGCCCGCAGCATTTCCGCCGCACCATGGAAACGACGATCGGGCCTTTGATCAAGCTCGTCGCCCAGTACAAGGACGAGCCGGACAGGCTGCGGAGTTTTCGCAGCGAGTTCGAGGCGCTGATCTCCGAATATTACGACGGAAGCAACAACGTGATGCGCCAGCAATTTTTGATGTCGAAGGCGAAGAAGGCGTAAAGCCGCGCCACGGTGCTTTCCTTCTCCCCTTGCGATCTCACTCCTTCAGATCGTTCACGCGCCTTACCCAAATGCGTACATCGGTGAGCACGTCGGGCAGCGCCGCCTTGACCTCAGCCACGGTCATGCCGGCCTTGATGCGGGGATCGTAGAGCAGGTTGAGGATGTACTGGTCATAGACGTCGAAATAGCCCATCGAGACGTTGTCGTTGAACATGGTCCAGGGCACGCTGGCGGTGTCGTTGATCGGGCCGAGCGATTGCAGCAGCTCCTCATAGGCGCAGTCGAGGAAGGTGAAATCGCCGTTGTCGACGGTGAGGATGACGTCGGAATGCTCGATCTCGAAATTGTCGTTCTTGCGGAAGCCGGACAGGCATTGCGGATCGAGCGAGGTGCGGATCTCGCGGGCCTTCTCCGCACCGTAGAAGCTCGAGATGGTGCGGAACAGATCGCGGTCGCGCACGAGCTTCACGCGCACATTCGCCGCTTCGCTGGAGTCGATCATGGCGATGTCGAGATGCTGCACGCGCTTGCCGATGTCGGCTACGACTTTCGCGAGCTGCGCCTTGCGGTCGGCGCGATCGCTCTCGGCGAACACGCGCACCGGTCCGTCGAACTTGCGGATGCGATCGACACGGCCGGCAAGGTGGTATTCGGCGCCGAACGCCGTCTTCAGAAAGCCGTCGACGATCTCGCCGTCGGTAAAGCTCTTCTTCTCGGCGCGCTGGCGCGAAGCGATCGCGGGCAATTCGCCCGCGACGGCGATGGTAGCGGTGTCAGGCGCGAACGCGACGGTGGCGAGCGCCAGCAGCACGATGCGAAAGCCGGACGGAGACGGGGCCAATGCGCTCATTGCCAGGCGACGCTGCCGTATTCGGAACCGACGCACAAGGCCGCATATCCACGCGCCGCCGATTCTTGCTAGTTGTTCAGCACGACCACCGTGGTGCCGACCCCGACGCGGCCGTAGAGGTCGGTGACGTCGTCATTGGTCATGCGGAAGCAGCCCGAGGACACCGCCTGGCCGATCGTCTCCGGCTCGTTGGAGCCGTGGATGCGATAGAGTGTCGAGCCCAGATACATCGCGCGCGCACCGAGCGGATTTTCGACGCCGCCCTTCATGTGACGCGGCAGGTCCGGCCGGCGCGCCAGCATCTGTGACGGCGGCGTCCAGTCCGGCCATTCCTTCTTGGCGGTGATCCGGTGCACGCCGCCCCAGCGGAAGCCGTCGCGGCCGACACCGATGCCGTAGCGCAGGGCCTGGCCGTTCTGGAGCACCAGATAGAGCCGGCGCTCCGAGGTGTTCACCACGATCGTGCCCGGGGCGTAGTTGCCGTTATACATGACGGTGGTGCGGGGAACTGGGCTCGAGCCGCCGCGGAAGAAATTCGGGCCGCCGCCCATGATGTCGCGCGAGTCGAACTCCTCGGCGAAGGCGCCGCCGGCGGTCGCCGACAGCAGTGCGATGGCGGCAATCGGCGCGGCAAAATACCGGATCATTGTTCCCCCAGCAAAAAATCGATTCAACTGAAGTTACAGGCCATATTTGCGGGCTTTCCGCAAGCCACGGCCTCGTGAGACGGGGCATCCTTAACGGTTGGCGTTACCAAACCGGCAACCGCGCCAATTTGCCGGAAAGTATTAGCCAAACCAGCGCATCGCCGCGCGGGGCAGGGCGGCGACGCCGGCTATTGCTTTGACGAGACGAGCGAACAATGATTGATCGGATGGATTGTTGGAACATTGCCGGTTGCGGGAGCTGACGGATGAACGGTGCGGAAAGTCTGGTGCGGACGATGGTCAAGGGCGGGGTCGACGTCTGCTTCTCCAACCCCGGCACCTCCGAGATGCATTTTGTCGCAGCGCTCGACCGCGTGCCCGGCATGCGTTGCGTGCTCGGCCTGTTCGAAGGCGTGGTGACCGGCGCCGCCGACGGCTATTTCCGCATGAAGGGCACGCCGGCCTCGACGCTGCTGCATCTCGGCCCCGGTCTTGCCAACGGCCTTGCCAATCTGCACAACGCCAAGAAGGCGAATTCCGGCATCGTCAACATCGTCGGCCAGCACGCCGTCTACCACATCGACTACAACGCGCCGCTGACCTCCGACATCGAGGGCCTGGCCCGGCCGATGTCGTCCTGGGTCCGCACTTCGCCGGACTCCAAATCGGTCGCCGCCGACGGTGCCGCGGCGATCGCCGCCGCCAAGAGCGCGCCGCCGCAGATCGCGACCCTGATCCTGCCCGCCGACACCGCCTGGAACGAAGCGGACGGCATCGCCGAGGTTCCGGCCGAGCAGCAGCGCGCGAGCTATTCGCCGCAGGCGGTCGAGCAGGCCGCAAAGATCCTGCACGGCGACGGCGAGGGCACGCTGCTGCTGATGACCGGCAGTGCGCTGAGCGAGCAGGGCCTGGCGCTGGCCGAGCGCATCGCCGCCAAGACCGGTTGCACCGTGATGGGCCCGACCTTCCGTCCCAGGATGGCGCGCGGCCGCGGCCGCTTCTCGATCGACCGCATCCATTACGTGATCGACAACGCGCTGCAGATGCTGGCCAGGTTCCGCCATATCGTGCTGGTCGAGTCCGACGATCCCGTGGCGTTCTTTGCCTATCCGAACAAGCCGAGCATCCTCAAGCCCGAGGGCTGCGAGGTGCATCGCATGACCTCCTGGGGGGAGAATTCGGTCGCTGCACTGGAAGCGCTCGCCGGCGCGGTGAAGGCCAGCGCGAAGGACGTCAAGCCGCAGGCCGCGGCTGAGCTGCTCAAGCCGACCGGCGCACTGACCCACGCCTCGATCGCGCAATCGATCGCCTATGCGATTCCGGAGAACGCGATCCTGGTCGACGAATCCCTCACCACCGGCCGCGCCTTCTTCCCGCCGACAGCGGCGGCTGCTCCGCACGACTGGCTCCAGAACATGGGCGGCTCGATCGGCTTCTCGACGCCGCTCTCGATCGGTGCCGCGATCGCCTGCCCGGACCGCAAGGTGATCTGCATGGTCGGCGACGGCAGCGCGATGTACACGATCCAGTCGCTGTGGACGCAGGCGAGAGAAAACCTCAACATCGTCACCATCGTGTTCGCCAACCGCATCTACCAGATCCTGCGCGGCGAGTTCGACAATGTCGGCGCCGGCGAGCCCGGACAGCGCGCCAACGACATGCTGCGGCTCGACCGGCCGACGCTGGATTTCGTGGCACTGGCCAAGGGCATGGGCGTGCCCGGCCGCGCCGTCACCAACGCGGACGAGTTCAACAAGGCGCTGGCCGAGGCCGTCGCCGAGCCCGGACCGCGGCTGATCGAAGTCCAGATGTAGGGCACCGCATCAGGAGCGCCGAGGGCCGGGGGCAAGATGCAGACCGAGCTGAACAAGGTGATCGCGGCACTCCGGGACTTCTACGCACACGAAACATTCCTGTTCGAGAAGGACATCGGCGAGCGTGCCATCACGCACCGCTTCGCCGTGCATCTGGAGAAGCAGTTCTGCGGCTGGTCGGTCGATTGCAACTACGACCGGCTAGGCGAGCGTACGCTGCATCTGCCGCACGGCACCATCATCTCGACCGACGATCATCTGGGCAAGTCGATCTACCCTGACGTCGTGGTGCATCAGCGCGAGATCCCGAACAATTTGCTCACCATGGAGATCCGCAAGGCCAGCAATCACACCGCGCTCGACCACGACCAGCACAAGCTGATGGCGTTGACCGATGCGCATGTCTGGTTCGCCTTTTGGATCGGCGTGCTGCTGGTGCTGGACAAGGACAACGTGACGATCTCGGAAGTCTATGTCAGCGGCGTCCTCGATCAGCCGCTGTCGCGCTGGTTCGCCACGCGGCTGGAGGAGGTCGGCCTCGGGATGGCGCGTTAAGGCGTGTGCCGAATTGTCGCCTTTAATTCAGCTATTCCCTTGAGTCATAGCCCAAGCGCGATCTCGGCCCATTTCAGCATGCGGTCGCTATTGAGGAACGCCAGCACCGCCGGCTCGAGCGACGCGGTGGCGCCCGGTGCGAGCAAAGCCGTCGCGGCCACCATGTCGCAGCGTTGATTGAAGGCGAGTGAGAGCGCGGCCTTGGCGTTCCCCTCGACGCGATATGCCCGGCTGCGGCCGCGCATTGGACCGACAAGGATCTCTCGGCCGGCGGCCGTCGGCGTTGCCTTCCCAATCAGCGCCAGGTCGCCCATCTGCTCGAGGTCGCCGTCATCGGCAATGCCGGTGGCGCAATTGCAAAAGCCGAGCTTGGCGCGAACGTAGAGCTGGACTTCGCCGCCGCAATCCGCGGCCTTGCAGCGGAACGCTTTTCCTTTCCCCCAGGGATCCGCACCGAAAGGCCAGTCGATTTCCGTCCACACTGGGCGAACCTCGCCGGAGGTCGCTGTTGCGCGTGCCGGTTCACCGGATCGCAATATCCAGAGCGCTGTGGCTGAGCAGAACAGTGCGATGGCTGCGCTGGTTGCAACGAGCTTGCTTGTCAGGCGCATGGAAGTTGCCGCGACATCTTTGCTAATTCTGAGCCATCAACTTTCGTGCGGCCGCGAGGTCCTCTCGCGATGAGTCGCCATTTCTCGCGGTTTCGACGACTTTCGCGTAGTACTGGCGGGCCTTCACAGGATCCCCCGCTTTCTCGGCCGCGTGAGCGGCGCCGATCGTCGCGCCAAATCGGTTCGGCTCCTTGCGCATGGTGCTTTCGAACGCGACCAATGCCTCCGTCGCCATGCCGCGTTCGAGCAGCATGGTCCCGTAAAGCTCGCGTGCGGGGGCAAGTGGACCCGGCGTCACGATGGATTTTTCGGTCTTGTCTTCGGCATCGGCGGCAAGGCGCATCGCTTCCAACGCATCCGCCTGCTTCCCCAGGGCGTTGAGCTGCCAGGCTGTAGCGACCTGCCGCTGAATGTCCACGATTTCGGCCCAATAGGCGTCCTTGTCCTGCTGCAGCTTGTCCCGCAACTCCGCCAGCTTGGCGATGTCCGCCGTTGCCGCGTCTGCATTGCCGGAGCGCGCGGCGCCAAGGGCGCGGGCGAAATAGGTGATCGCATCGACATAGGCAAACCGGCTCGGCTCGACCTTCAGCGCGGCGGCGCCCTGCCAATCACCGCGCTCGACCATATAGCGCGCTTGGCTGGCTGCTATCGCGTAGGGACCGGCGCGGACAGCCGGCACATAGCCAGTGGTCGCAATCATGTCCGCGATGACCTCGCTGGCTCGGCTGTCCTGCGCAAGCTGGAGCAGCGCGTAGACCATATAATCGTCGGCATGCAGCTGCTCGCTGGGGTCTTTGCCCTCCTTGGCAGCCTTCGCGGAACGGCTATTGGCGTCGATGGATTCGTTCCAGTAGCCGACGCGCGTGAAGATGTGCGACGGCATATGCAAGGCGTGCGGTGCCGCCGGCGCGATCTCGGAATAACGCTTAGCAGCGTCGAGTCCTTGCTCTGCGATCGCCGGATAGTCATAGAGATGGATCAGGTAATGTGCGACGCCGGGATGCCGCGGCTGGCGCTTGAAGATCGGCTCCAGGATAGCGGCGCCCTTGAGCTGGTTGGCATAGGACTTGTCGTTTGGTGACGCCGTGACGTTCAGCGTAATGGCGTAGGCGATCTGCGCCTCGTCATCATCGGGATAGCGCGCGGCGACGGCTTCGGTTGCCCTGAGATAGGCCTGCGCACGCTGTCCAAACGTCGTCTTTTCGTCGCCCGAATAGAAGGCCAGCAGCGCATCGATATAGTCGCGTTCGCGTTCGCTCTTGGCGCCGAGTGCCTTCGCCTTCTGCAGCGCGGCGAGCCCTCCGGTGAGGTTTTCCTTCGGCGCGGCAAAATGCGGATTGTACAGCAGGCTCAGCGCAATGCCCCAATAGGCGATCGCGCATTCCGGATCGGCCTGCAGCGTCTCCTCGAAAATTTCCTTTGCGGGCCGGTACCAGAACGAGTGCTGATAACGCATCCCGCGATCAAAGCGGCGCTGCGCCACCTCGTTGCAGGAAGTCTGGAAGTGCACCTTGCCAAATTGCTCATCGGCCCCGTCTTCCGCGCGTGCGGCGGGCGTGCCGGAAATCGAGCCTAAGGTAGCGAGGGCGAGAAGAGAGACGGTTCTCAAGGCGAGCGCGCGCATCGGCCCCTCCGTTTCTGTTCAGAATAAATCTGGTCAGATGGCGCCGATAAAACCGAGGGCGCCGAAGTTCGTACTGCTGAGATCGGCAATGGCAATTGCGTTGTTGAAGGATTTCTCCATTCGCGATGCGAGTCAACAGGAAGCGGACGGATTTGCGTTAGGGAAGCACGCCTGCCAGGATCCATCCGCCCGCGCGTCGAGGCGAGTGGGTCACAAGGCCGCTCGCACGACGAGCGGCCTTGCATCATCGACCGTCATCCCCTCAATGCAGCGGATCGCCCTGGCCGAGCGCGTAGGCGACGAGGTCCTTCAGCGCGAAGCTGGAGCCGGTCACCGGCGTCCATTGCGGGTCGAGCGACAGCACGGAGGAATTATCTCCGAACATCATGCCGAGGAAGACTTCGGCGACGATGCGACCGCCCACCGGTCCGAGCTGCGGTGTCTTGACCGTGGCGGGCCCACCAGTCGCGGAGATTGGCACGTCGGTCATGTTTTGCCGCGCCTCGGCCAGGATGTAAGCCCACAGCGGACAGTTGCCGGCGAACGCGCCGTTCGCGATGCTCGCGATCTTGACTTGCGGATCGCCCGTCCCGGGCTCGTCGACGGCCTTGCCGATGATGATCTCGTCGTCGCTCAGCGGCGTCAGGTTCATCGCCCTGGCGACGGCCTGGCCCGACGGCAGTCCGAGCCGCCAGCTGCGCTCGAGATTGCGCAGCGCCAGCGACGCCGGATTGGACGCGACTTCCGGCGGCAGCTTGCGCAGCGGGTCCACCAGCGAGGCATCGATGCGATAGGCAAACTGCAGCCGCCTCTTGTTGTCGGGATTGGTGTCGACGTCCTCGACCCCGTAGGGGCGCGTGTCGAGATCGATGAAGCGGCCCCAGTCCATGGCGCGTCCCGGTCCCATGGCGCGGAAGCCGGTCAGTGCGTTGTGGTCGGGATTGTTGGGATCGGGGAAGATCTGCAGCAGCATGTTGGCCGCGTCGTTCAGCCGGTATCCAGGGCGGATCATGGAGTGCCCGAGCCGGTAGGCCGCGACCGAGAACTCGACCGGCATGAACGGATAGGTCTTCCAATGGTAGTAAGCGAGCTTGCTGCGATCGTAGTGACCCGCGGTCTTCAGCTGGTCCAGCACGCTGGCGTGGACGATGCGCGGCAGGAAGTCGTTCAGCACCACATACTGATAGTGGAATCGAACGCGCTGCTGCACGTCTTCGAACGACAGGCTGTCATTGTCGTCGACCATGCGGTTGTGAAAGCGCAGCATCAAGGCCTGGAATTGCGAGACGATGCTGTTCTCGTCGTTGCGGGGTCGCCGATCAGCGCGCGGCCCTTGAAGCGCGGCAAATCGACCGCATCGGGCACGCCCGCGCCGGTGACCTTTTCGCCGAGGCGGAACTTGATGCCGTCATACATGTAGGGCTGGTCGTTCGGACCGCGGCCGTAGACATTGTCCATGTCGAGCGACGGCGTGCGGAAATCGACGAGACCGTCGGGGTCCTGCTGCTTGGTCAGCGAGCTGACCGGATCGAAGGTGATGTCGTGGTCGATGAACTGGCCGAAATAAGTGTAGAGCGAGGGAATGCCGCTCTCTTCCGCGTCCGGTCCGTCCTTCGGCCCGTCGAAGCCGGCGACCATCTTGTCGGCGAGCGCCGACAGGTTTGCGATCGTGTTGGAATCGTTCGGGCCGAATTTGGCCGGTGCGAGCTTGCGGAACATGCGGCCGAAGCGGCCTTGCGAAAGCGGCGAACGCGTTGCGTTCAGACCGCGCGGAACAATTGCGTGGCGGCTGCTCATTGAAACACCTTCCTGAAAAGTCGAATGGAAAGATCGGGCTAAGGTTTCTCGCGCTGGAGTTTGCAGCCTAGGCGCGATCACGCCTGCCACGAGCGAGATGGATCACAATTGCCCGGTATCGAAATTTTCGGAAGGTGCGCCTTGGCCCGCAAGCCACGGCTGCGCATCGTGAATTTCTCGGTGCTGATGACGGATAACATTCTCGTCATCGACGGACGCAAGCGGCTTCGCACAGTTTCAATTCGCCGGCACGTCGGCGAAGCGGGTCGTCTTCACGCAAAAATTGTGGCGGCGCGCGCGTCATACGCGCACGCCGCCAATTCGTCAGTAGTCGCGCTGCTGCGAGAACGCGTAGCGCGGGTTGATGCCGCAATAGGACGACGTGCCGGAGGCGGTAGCGAGGCACTGCTGATAGCTGGCGAACTGGCAATTGCCGGGATAGCCCCACGAGCGGCCCTGGATGCAATATCGATCGTTCGCAGGATGTGCCTGGGCTGCCGGGGATGCTACGGCGAGCAGGGCCGCGAGCGATGCGAGAGTGAGGATCGTGCGACGCATGTCAGTCTCCTTCGAGAGCGAGTGGGTGGGAATGTCAGCGAGCCTGGCTCGTCTGTTGCGCAGTCATGCCTGTATTGGTGTCGCCAGAATGCTTTGCGTTCGCGACAAGGCGCATCATGACGCAGCCTGCTGCCGGCAATGTGATCTCGGCCACAGTTCACCATGGGGTTCGAGCCCATCGTGAACGGACTTGCACGCGTCGATCCCGCAGAAATACGCTTGCCTTATTCGGATCAGGTATTTTGGAGGTTCTAATGCAGAAATCATACTTGCTGGCTGCGACAGCAGCGCTGGCGCTTCTCATGCAGACACCGCTCGCGTTGGCGCAGGGCGCACCAGCCGCCGCCGGAACCGCGGCGCCTGCGGCGACAACCGCCGCGCCGGCAGCGACGCCGGCAGCGCCGGGCGCAACCAACGACACCTCCAGCCAGCCGACCGACTCCAAGAAGAGTGCGTCGAAGAAGCCGGCGAAGAAGAAGATGACGCGGCAGCAGGAGATCGATCACTCGGTCGACAGCGGCACGGTGCCCGCGCGCTACCGCAGCTCGGTGCCGAAGCAATACCAACAATACATTCCGTTCGATAAGCAGTGACGGATCGCACGGCAGCGCGGCGTGATCGGGCATCGCCCCGCCAATGCCATCACGTGAAATAGGATCTTGGCCGGACGGAATCCGGCCATACATCCCCAGTGGCGGTCCGCGCGAGCGGTGCTAGAGTAGGTCGAAGCCTGGGGGGAGTAATGAGTGACGACGTGAAGGATGCTGGCCTCGTGGCCATGATCAGCAGCATCCTGGGAGGCAACAGGCGCGCCGCAGAAAGCATTGCGCCGCCGCCGCTCATCGAGGTTCCGCCGCCGACCGCGCCGACGAACGGATTTGAGCTGGTCGAGCCGCCCGCCGCCGATACGCCGCCGGCCAACCTCGAGGGCAAGCCCGAAACAAATTCCGAGAACGCGCCCGATGCGGCGCTGGCCCCCGCGAAGCCAGTCGAGCCGCCAGCGAAGATCGCCACGACACCTGATGGCAAGCAGTTGCTGCCTGCTGAAGCGATCGCCGATCTCGTCCTGGGTGAGTTGCGCAAGCTCGAGAATTTTCCGGCGACCGGCGCCTCCGTCACGGTCTACGGCTACAGGCACTGGAACGCGATGATCACCTTCGCGCCGTTCTCGACCACGTTCCGGGATGCCACGCGGTTCCGGCAGGCCATGCCGGACATCGTTTTCAAGCTGCGCCGTTTCGTCGTACTTGAGATATGATCCGGGATGATCGCCAGCTTCTGCCCGCCGCGATTGCTTGCGGCGCGAAGGCGCGGGCCGTGAGCCCGAACAGTTCGACAGGATTTTCGACTTGAGCGTTGCCTTTACCAAGGAAGAGAGCGCGGAAACCGCCGCCGAGACGCTGTTGCCGGATCGGCCGATCTCGCCGCATCCAAACCTCGTGACGGAAGCAGGCTTGCAGGCATTGCAAAAGCAGCTTCAGGACGCGCGCGAGGCCTATGAAGCCGCGCAAGCCATCGAGGACGTCAACGAAAAGCGCCGGCAGTCGGCGGTGCCCTTGCGTGACGCCCGCTATCTCACCGAACGGCTGCGCACGGCGCAGGTCATTCCCGCCCCGGCCTCGACCGATGTCGTCGCCTTCGGCAGCACGGTGACCTTCAGCCGCGCCGATGGCCGCGTGCAAACCTATCGCATCGTCGGCGAGGACGAAGCCGATCCCAAGGCCGGCACGATCTCATTCGTGGCACCGGTGGCGAAGTCGTTGATGGGGAAGGCGGTCGGGGATGTCGTGGGGTCCGGTGCGCAGGAGATCGAGATTTTGTCGATTGGGTAGGGGGCGTTTATCGATGGTTTCCGCTGTGTCCGCGCAACAAGGCGCGATAGCTGGATGAGGCGGTTTCTATCGGGAGCATTGCCGTTTTACGCGCTGGCCGGGTTGGCCATGTGCATGTACCTCGTCCTGTACAGGACAAACCTCTTCGACCTGAACGCCATCGTCCAGGATGCGACCGGTTCGGCGTGGTTTCCGGCTTTCATATTCGTCTGCGTGCTGCTGGAGGCGGTCTTCCCGTATTTTGGCTATTTCCCCGGAACCGCTCTCATCTTGATGTCCGTGGCGCTCAATCCGAAGCCCGCGGACGTCTCCGTTTTCATCGTGGCATGGCTGGCCATCATCCTGGGCGCCGTCCTGAGTTACGGACAGGCTCGTTTTTTCAGACCGCTGTTGCAGCGAGTTGCCTCAAAGGCGGCACTGAACCGGTGTGAGTCCCTCCTCGACGCCTACGGTCCTTACGCGCGCATTGCGCTGTTCGTTCATCCTAACGCCTGCGCGATGTATTTCACGGCACTCGGACTCCTCGGCCGCAAGCTGACGCGCGAGCTCGCCTATCTCGGCGTGGGTGCAGCAGCCTCCGTGGGCATTCTGTTCGTCGTGGTGACCAGACTTGTGTCGTCCGTAGGCACCACGGACGATGGAGAATTGCAGCTGCTGCTGGCCGCAGCGCTGGTTATTATCGGCACCCTGGTCGGTTTGTACGCAGCCTGGCGACCGGCGCGGGTTGCGTGAAGCTTGATGCGATCGCGCTTCAGGTCCCCGCGATGATGCCATCATGCCGGTGTTTTGCCCGACGAGTCAAATTCTATTTCGGAAAAGTCGCAATCCCGTAACTCATTGATCCGACTGAGGTCGGCTACTGTGCATGGGGTTGTTTTCGCTGTTTTTGATTTGGACGGGTGAAGACAGCCGCCGAGCGTCGGTTATCTTCCGCAGCAAATTATGGTTCAGGAAGGTGAATGGTGGGCGCACAAGGGATCGAACCTTGGACCTCTCCCGTGTGAACCACAACTGGTGGACTGTAGCCAACCTAATCCAGCCATAGTTTTATTGCAAAAGTCCTTGTAAGGTAAGGACTTGTGGCCATATTGGACCATCCGTGGCCTCGGTTGGCCTTACCACATGTTGTATGTCCCTGCTGTGCCCTTCGGAGGATTTCCCGTAGGGCACATTAACTGACGCGAAGGCAATGGCTTGTGGTCCATTTCTTCTAGGATCGCCGCGACCCGTCTCAGGGCGCAAGGAGCGAGAGCACAAACGATGGAAAAGAGTAAAGAATCTCTCAGAGCTGAAGGAACGACGAACTACCTGAGACTCACTGACGCGGCCATCCGTGCGGCGACGCTGCCGCCGGGCAAATCGCAGCACTATCTGCACGACACAGAGCAGCCGGGGCTCGCGATCAGGATGCGCGCGACGGGTGGCAGGACCTGGGTCTTCATGTTCACAAAGCCTGGGACGAAAGGCACCCAACGCAAGACGCTGGGTGCATGGCCCAAATTCAATGAGAAGGCCGCGCGCAGGGCCGCCGCCGTCGTCGCTGGGGAGGTGGTCATTGGGATCGATCCCAATGAGGGCAAGCGCGAGGCGAAGCGGCAAGCGCTGGCCGAGCGGCAGTGCACGACACTGGCGACCTTGATCGTTGAAGATGGCCCCTACGAAATGTCCCTGACCGGGCGCCAGGTCGTCAACTGGAAACCGGCTATGTCGGCACTCCGACGCGGTCTGAAAGATCATTTCGACCTCGCCATCGCCGAGCTCACGCGACGGCAAATCATGGCGGCGGTGGACAGGATCGGCAAGACCGGCAAGCGCGGCGCAGCAAAGGACTTGCGCAAGCACACGCACACGTTCCTCGAATGGTGCGTCGGCGAAGGCTACGTCGAGCACAACGTGCTCGCCGGCTATCGCGTGCCCAAGGAGACGCGCGCGCAGCGGGTCGGGCGCCGAACGAAGGGCCGGGCGCTGCCCGACGAGGAGATCATCAAAGTCTGGCACGCATCCGGCAAGCTTGGGACGTTTGGGCTATTGACACGAATGTGCCTACTTGGCGGCCCGCGCCGCAGCGAGCCAGCCATGATCGAGTGGCAAAATCACGTCATGGATGACCGCATCACTTTCGAGGCAGCATGGACCAAGATGGGCGTTTACCACGACGTGCCGCGTACCCACCTCGTTGACGAGGTGCTTACGGCCGCAAAACATTTCCAGCGTGCGACGTCGGACTATGTCTTCCCGTCACCGAAGACCGGCGGCCAGATGTCGGGCTTCACAAACTTGGTCGACCGCCTGGTCAAGGAAGCGGGTGTCGCCAAGTTCACAATGCATGACTTAAGGCGCAGCTTGCGAACCATCATGTCACGCTGCGGCTATGACAACGAAATCCAGCGGTTGTGTGTCGGGCAAAAGCCGCGCGGGATCGATCAGGTCTACAATCACGACGAACAGTGGATCATCCGCAAGATGGCGTTCGAAGCTGCTCATGACTACATCGCGGAGTTGGTCGGCGCTAAACGGGGAGGCAAGGTCGTGCGCCTGCAGCGGACGAATCCGCTCGATCCCATCAAGGCCGAATTGCTTGGCCGTCTTCGCGAGCATTATGCGGCTGCGACGACTTAGTTGTCTCATCCCGTCCGGCCAGATAGTCGCGCACCGCATCAACTCGGTAAAGCGGGCGGCCATCGACGTAGCGCCATTTCAGCGGGTGGTTCGGATTGCGCCGCCATAGCTCCAGGGCTCCAGGCGTGCGCCGGATCACGGCGGCCGTTTCTAATGCCGTTAAGTTTGAGCTGCCCGGCAGCGAATCGATATCGAACGTCGCGGGCGGCGGCATGCCGCGATTCTTCCGAGGTCGCTTCATGGTGCGGAGCGTCTCCTTCAAGTGGCCCATCGTCAACTCTCACGATTGAAGCGAGCGAGGCTCTGTATTCGCCTGGTCGCTTCTTGGGCGGGGACGTCAAGAGAATCAACGCAGTCGTCGAACTTTCCCTGTCGAGTGCCGCCGATTTGACCATCATGCTCCGGTTGATGTTGCATAGGAACACGTTAATTGCGCGTCGTAGGATTGGATATCAACGCGAATAGAAGAAAAGTTGCTGGTACTAGCCGAGACCACTCCGCTCGCATTGCGGCCCTGCGAGTGGCCACGTCAGCGGCCCGGTCACGCCCGCAGGCTATTGGCCGTCATGGGAAGCATGTCGAAGAATGAAAAACGAATTGATAGGTAGTTCGACGCTTCGTAGCTACATCGAGGCGGGCCGGCGGACATCGGAATTGATTTGGCAATCTTGCTTGGCGCCAAAGGCGCCTCACGGAAACGACTCGGCACGACGCCACTAAGACGGCGCGTCATGGAAGAACTTCGATGATCCATCTACCGACCGCTTTCAACTGGCGTTCCATAAAAGCGACGCACCGCGTTCCAGGATCGGGTTCGTTCGCTGGCGGCCATTCCTATGCGCCCAATGCACGCGAGCGCCATGGGAATCTGTGTCAACCTGGCGATAAGATCTGGCTCCTTCATCGCGTCGGGCGCATTAGCCCCAAGGGCCATTCTGGCAGCAGAGTCAACAGTTCAGACGACATTGCCGCTGGAACAAGATATGTTTAAGGATCATTATCGATAAGAAGATCTGTTCACGATTCGCTTGACTGCGATGTGCGCTCTGTTTACATATCATTTCGGTGCTAATGATCCGAGAACATATCATGCCTTCGGCTCCAAACCCGCTGCTCGAGGAACTTGGCCTGCATTTTCGCAGAGCGCGAAGGGCTGCTGGCCTCTCCCAGGAGCAAGTCGCCCTCCGGGCGAACATTAGCAGGCCCCGCTATCGCGACATTGAAACGGGTGCCGCTGCAGCGCGCGCAACGACACTCGTCAACGTTGCTCGCGCCCTTGGCATGGAAATGATGCTGATTCCGCAAGCGATGGTACCGGCTATTCAATCAATGCTGCAGCCAGCTACGGGCGATGATGACCATCCTGCGTTCACGTCAGATGTTGAGGAGGAGCATGAATAAGCCTGTCCTCGCGGCTGAACGTATCCAATCGCTCGACATCTCATTAAACGATCTTGCCGTCGGCACGCTCGTGCGAACGCCGGGCGACTACAGCGCATTCAATCTCTTGCCGGCGTATCGGAGCTTGAACGATCCTCCGATCTTCAGCCTGTCGCTTCGCTCGGCGGATGGCAGCCTCCGCCGGGATCCCAAACCCATACGCGGCGCGCTGCCGCCGTTCTTCGCGAACTTGCTGCCCGAAGAGAAACTGCGCGAAGCAATGGAAAAGCACCACGCAGCGTCAGTAAGACCTGGAAACGACTTCGATCTCTTGGCAGCACTGGGGACAAATCTACCGGGAGCGGTACGAGCGTTGCCGAGCGACGGCGTTCCCGTTCCGGCCGGGCCAGAATCAGAAGGCAAGAAGAAGGCGCGCTTTTCGCTCGCCGGTGTCCAGATGAAGCTCTCCGTCATAAAAAATACCGGAAAAGAAGGGGGGATCACGCTCGCCGTCGACGATGAGCAAGGGCAGTACATCGCGAAATTTCCCTCCCTCACCCACATTGGGCTTTCGGAAAACGAATTCGCGATCCTAGCCTTAGCGGAAGCGCTAGGGATGGAAGTGCCTGCACGTGAGCTCGTCGAAAAGACGGATTTCGCCGGCATTCCGGAAGAGTTTAACACCATGTCCACGGGCAAAGTGCTTCTTGTCCGTCGCTTCGATCGCGGTGCCGATGCAGCGCGCGTGCATATGGAGGACTTTGCACAGGTCTTCGGCCGCTATCCGTCCGAGAAATATACCGGTGCGGCGTATCACAATATCGCGGCCGCGCTGAACAGCGGTATCTCGTTCGATTCGGCGATCGAATTTGTCCGTCGTCTTGCGCTCACCGCGATCACGGGCAATGGCGACATGCATCTCAAGAATTGGTCGTTACTGTATCCTGGAGACGGACGGAGGCCTACGTTGGCGCCAATCTACGACGTGCTCTCAACAATTTCGTATATCCCGAAAGATAGTCTAGCATTGAGCCTTGCGGGCGAAAAGTCATTTAAGGCCCTGACTCCAGAGCGCTGGCGCAATTTCGCGAACCGCAGCCGTCTTCCAGAGGGGGCAGTGGTGACGGCTGTAGCTGAGACCGCGGCGGCCGTGCGCGACAGGTGGTCAGTTCTTCCAGAACGCGACGTCGTGCCTGGGCAGGTTCTCGAACGGATCGATGCACATATCGACGAAATGGTACCCATCCTTGACCCTTAGGCGCGGCACTGATTGCAGCACGACCTGGGCTGATCAAGAACCAAGAATAGTATGAGGATTGCTGGATGCGAAACAATTCAGCATCACATGGATTGTGGGCTCTCACCGCGCCACCGGCGCCAGACACTGTTTCCCTCGCCAGTGACACCGCAGCGGATGTGATCGTGATTGGCGCTGGATATACCGGGCTGTCGTCTGCACTTCATCTCGCCGAAGGAGGGGCGCGCGTCGCGCTGTTGGAGGCGTCCGAAATTGGGTTCGGCGGTTCGGGCCGGAACGTCGGTCTGGTTAACGCGGGCATGTGGGTGATGCCTGACACCCTTCCGGATAAGCTCGGCGTCCCGTTCGGCGAACGGTTGATTGAACAACTCGGCCGTGGACCGCAAAAGGTGTTCGACCTCATCCAAAAGCATGGCATCGAATGTGAAGTGGAACGTGCCGGTACCCTGCATTGTGCCGTCGGACGTAAGGGCTTGCAAGAGATCGAGGCCCGCGCCGAACAGTGGCAGAAGCGTGGCGCCCCTGTCGTAGTGCTAAATGCAGATGAGACACGCAGGAAAGTCGGCGGTGGCGAATACAGCGGGGCGCTGCTCGATAAGCGCGCCGGGACGATACAGCCGCTGGCCTATGTGCACGGTCTAGCGAGAGCCGCGCTTGCAGCGGGGGCTAGGATATTCACACAGAGCGAGGCTGTTACTGCGCAACACAACGGCCTGCGCTGGAGGATTAGCACAGAAAGCGGATCGGTAGATGCGGAATGGGTGATCGTTGCGACGGATGCCTATGCTAAAGGACTTTGGTCGCAGGTACGGCAGGAGCAGATCCATCTGCCCTACTTCAACTTTGCTACAGGTTCTCTGCCGGATGGTCTGAGGAAGTCGATCCTGCCTGAACGGCAGGGAGCGTGGGACACTCGAGAGGTCCTCTCTTCATTTCGCTTGGATCGCTCCGGGCGCCTCGTGTTTGGCAGTGTTGGTGCCCTTGAGGGTATTGGCGCATCCGTTCACCGGGCATGGGCTCAGAGATCGTTGCGCAAGCTGTTTCCGGGACTTCAGCATGTCGAGTTTGAAACCGGCTGGTTCGGAATGATTGGAATGACCTCGAACAACCTGCCGCGCTTTCACGAGCTCGACCGCAACGTCGTTGCTTTCAGCGGTTACAACGGTCGCGGCATCGCACCTGGCACAGTCTTTGGCAGTGTGTTGGCTTCGTACGTTCTGGGTCAGATCGCGGAGAACGATCTTCCGCTGCCGGTCACTGCCGTTGAACGGCGACGCTTTCGTGCCGCGCGGGAAGCCTTCTACATCGCGGGGTCCCAACTTGTTCACCTAATGGATACCCGGTTCTGATTACTCAAACGAGTTCGCCAAGTATGGGACTGTCATCGGCATGCTCATGACTCAACTTCGCGCTCCGACGGCCATTGACCTCGATCTGTTGCTACGAGGCGAGAGATTTTGTGTTCTGTACGTTCAGTCGAGCTTCACACGGAATTTAAACGCTGGCGACGGCCTCTCTTTGGCGGCGGTATAGACCGTGCTGTCATCGAGCGACGGGTGCTAAACTCGTCCGAACTTCGAATGAAAACGAGGAAATCATGTCGCGTTATTTCTCCGCCCAGAGGTAGATGCCGGCCTCGACTATCCCAGGTTGATCGATGCCTTAAGCGAAGCCGTCCGGCGCGGCGGAGAAGCGATGCCAGTGCGGCAGAGCTATAATGTTGGTACCGCTGCAAGCCCAGGTCGTCTCCTGACAATGCCGGCTTGAGAGCGGGGCAAGGCACTCGGCGTGAAGCTGGTGACCGTGTTTCCGAAGAGCGGGGCATGCGGTCTCCCTGCCTTTCCTCGCTTTACATGCTGTTCGACGGCAACCGGCCGGCCGCGCGCAATGATCGATGGCGAAACACTCACTAATCGGCGTACAGCCGCCGCCTCCGCGCTCGCATCACGACATCTCTCACGCCCCGACAGCCGCACGCTGCTGCTGATTGTAACCGCCCTGCTCGCCTCCTATTTGGCCGTTGCCCATCGCGCAGTTAGGCCGATTGAAGCCGTGCTGGTCTGGGGATGCAATGCGCAACGTGTCCAAGCTCTCGCGGACACGCTTGAGCATCAGGGTCTCAAGGCGAAACCGGCTGCTGATCTGACGGACGCTCTCTCGGTGGCGGACATCGTTAGCTGCGCCACCACGTCACGTGAGCCGCTGATCGTAGGCCAGCACCTCAGGCCAGGAACACATCTCGATCTCGTCGGCGCATTCACGCCAGAAATGCGTGGACCGACGACGATGCTGTTTGCCGCAGCCGCGTGTTCGTAGATACTATGCGGGTGCCCCCAAAGAAGCCGGTGATCTGCTCCAGCCGATTGCGGGTGGCCGGTGGGACGCCTCAATGATTTGTGGGGGATCTTCATGAGTTAACCAATGGTTTGAAGTCTGGCCGCCTTTCGCAGCAAGAGATCACTCTCTTCAAGTCTGTTCGGGCCGCAATCGAAGATCTTGCGGCTGCGAATCTTCTTACATGAGAAATAATGGTTTTGAAAAAACACGAGATCGCGTATTAACACTGATGTGCGCCTTCATGCGAGGTTGCCGACTCTGAAGTGTTTCGCCGAAGTCAGATCGAGGCATGTAAGCGCGAAGAATGCTGACGCCCTAGGCGAATCACTGTTGACGCATCATGTAGCTGATAGCGCGAATCATCCTGTACGCAGATTTTCTGCCGATACCTCGCCTGAGCTGCCAGTCTTGATCTCGAACCTGATCAAGGCCCCCTCTGCAAGACGGTATAGCCGGCCTTCTCGACCGCCCTATGTGCACGAAAACGTCGGCTCCGCCATCATCCAGCTTGATAAATCCATAGCCTGGGTCGCGTTTAACCACTTTACGATGCCAGTCGTCACTAAGTATCTCCAATTCCAAATGACGGGATCTACCTAATGGCTAGAGAGGGATCAAGTCCGTACTCGTTGCCAACGTGCGATCTTGTCGCCGCGCAACATGAACCGGCAATAGCAAGCAGCTTCGCGGAACGGTTAGACTGAGCGCGCCCTTGGCTACTTCCGGCGGCGAAGCCTGCGAATCGCGCTGTGTGAGAATTCTGGGTATCGAGAGCTGAAAATTCACGTCGTCAACCAAACTCAGGCAACGCGACCGCCGCAGATATTAGCGGCATCTGCCGGAGCCCGCGCTCGGCTTCAAAACAAGGACCTGAAAAGTAACGGTAGTGCACGGATCTGCCCGCGATTCGGACGCAAATTCAGAATGTCCTTTCGGATTTCGGGAGAGGCCCTTTGATGTTTTTTCTTTCCGGGCCGTTCGGCACGACTTGCCGGCTGTCCAGCATCGAAGCTGATCCTGGACAGGCCAGTGCTCCACGAAGGCGAGCCCACATTTCCCGAAGAGACGCAGCCAAAAACTCGCGAGAGTGAGTTTCCAATCTAAGGTCACGACAGAGCAAGAAGATTGAAAACTACCATACGCGCGTGAATGTATCGGCACCCTTCAACTTGCCGGGCTTGCCGTTCTTGTCAACGTAGAACAGCGTCCATGAGGTCGGCATTTGAGACCCGTTGAGCTTTCCAACCCACCGGGTGAAGGAATTGCACTGGGCAAAGGTAACAACAAAATACAAGCCAGCAGGGCTAACGGCTCCCGATGCAGGATATGGAATGCCCTGGCACGCAAACCCTTGAGCATGGTTTGTGAAAGTCCCTTGTATTGCCCCGCTATTGGCGGACCAAACAAAAAGTTCTGAACCTCGTTCATTCTTCCAGTACGAGGGGGCAGGAAGCCCCTGTGCGATGGCCTCGGCGGAAAGGAAGAAGGAATGGGCGAGCAGCAAGAGTCCCAGAAGTCTCTTCATATTGAAGCCCCAAAAGAGGTCACTTAAAGGTCGCAACGTGGATCATCTAGCGTGATACAACTTGAGGTCATATTCACTGCCATTATCTCGCGTTCGGCATAGGAATGCGGCGCATATACTCGAAATCGCGCTGGATCGCGGCGTAGCCGACCCTGTCGAGCCCTCGGCGCTTCTCATCCTCGAATCGGTTCGCCTGGGCGGCCGAGCGCCGAACCGGTGCTCGGTTATTTTGATGTGCCACGCCTGTGGTCGTCGGAGGAGATGCGGAGAGTAGAGGTCATTGTCCACGAGCTGTATCGGATCGGGCAATCCGCGCCAGGACTCCGACGCGATCGAATGAGCTGCGCCGGGCAATGGGGAACCCACGGCCGTCGACAGCGCGGGCGCACCGAGGCCGATCGAGCAGAAAGACGGCGCCTAACAAGGACAAACGCTGCTAATCGCCATGGTTGCAATGGCAAAGTTCCCATTGACTGGGGGCAACATGGTTAAGGCATTTCGCAATACGGTCATGGCACTTACTTTTATGGGAGTTGCCGGCTGCAACATGTTTTGGAATTTCATGAATGACTATATGGTCTGCGGCCTTGCGCTGGCGGCTTCAGTGACAGCAGGCTTTTGCGTTGAGCGCATCTTCATCGAGCGGTCCCGTCGGGAGATGATCCGCCTCTACGGCGCGGACTGGCATTCGGCGGAGAACCGACAGCTCGACTCATGAACGTAACCCGTCGCCCGCCGTCATTTTCATCATCCAATTGTTCGCATTCGACCCGAGGAGCCTGGCCCGATCGAGCCTGGCCCGATGATTAAACCGGTCCATCCATTCCGGTTCGCTCGCATCGAGCGCCTGCGAGAGCTGCTTGAACGAGACTACCGAATAGTAGTTGACCCGAATACGGGCGTGAGCACCACGAAGCTGGTGAGACACGATCCGCAGCTGCTTGATGCAGTTTTGGTACTCGATCGTGATCCAGAAGGGTGCGAGCTGGGTCCTTGGTCGAGAGCCTGCGAGCGCTACGGCACGCAACCGGTCGATACGCCCGAGTAGCATCACGATCTGGAAGGGCCACCACCACAAGCTGGTAGGGGGCGATTGGACGCGCCCGTGCATCCACCACCCGCATCGCCAAGAGCGGACTTTTGGATTCCATACGCAACAGAATGTTGCGGTTGAATCGAGGTGGATTTGTATGCCGGCTGGCAAGGCTCACGTCGCGAGCCCACGACACTCCAGAGCGTCTTCGCCTATCCGCCGCTGGCGCACCGTATCAGCTCTCGTTTTGAATGCAACGCTGGCTCGGCCAGACGTGAGTTTGTGCGTGCGTTCGAGGCCTATCGGTCGCGAAACCTTCACGTCCTTGTCAGCTACAGTGACACGATTCATTCCGATCGCAGATCTCGCGAAGCTCAATGAGAAAGTCCTCGCGGATGATACGGTTGTATCTGAGCGCATTCCACGTCATTCCCAAGGAGCGAGATTGGGCATTTCGGCTAGTCAGGGGGCAAGTGATTGAATTTGTGCTCGTTGCGCGTCCGTAGAGCTTCACTGGATTGTCCGGTCTCACAACCTCATTTGCTCAGCGGGGGTCATTCCTGGCCAAATGAGCCGCTTCTCGTAGAAGATCACTGCATATCCGTGCAACATCCCTTCCCTGCGGCGAACATAGCCAGCGCTCTCATAAAGTCTTTGGGCCCCTACTTGGATCGTTGTTGTATCGAGCATTATCCACTTGAAACCGAGAGCAACAGCTCGCGACTCCAATTCACGAAGAACCCTCCTTCCAAACCCTCGTCGCTGAAAGACGGGGTCGACCCGCATACGTTTTAGTTCTGCGACATCATCATGAAAAGGTTTCAGCCCACCCATGGCAGCGAACCGGGGACCAATATGCGCAACTACGAAGTCACCGCCCGAGGCGATGTATACTTCCCCGATATTGCGTAAATCATCCTCCCAAGCCCCTTCCGGGCCACACACACCAACATCCTGCGATGCGCTTCTGTGCAGATGCCATGCATCATCGCTATCCCCGGACTCGAACCGACGAAGGATCAGTTCGTCTTGAGACATCGACTATTACCTCTCGACCGGTGGCGGACGCCTGCGCCTTTGTTTTTAGCCACGCAGAGACCACCGTCGGCTTACGGGCGCGCCTCTGTCAACAGCCTCTGAGAAAGGACAGCCTCAACACTTTCCGATACCTCAACTCCGACAACTGGACGACCCGGCTCAACCGTATATTTTAAGGCCGTACTACGATGCATCCGGGTAAACCGATCCAGTGCACAAACACAGGACGTGCGCAGCGTTCCGATTTCGCCGCCGTGATGCTCCACGACTGGCGAAATGGTCGCAACCCTGGGAAAGTCCGCTTTCCCCTTTAGCCAACCTGGCTTGAGCGGTGCACTCCCTTTACCTGACGACAGCCAGCGGAATACCTCGTGAATGCATCTCTGCGGATAATATTCGGACAGCCGGTACAGATCCCTATAAAATTGCGGTTTCTGGTGGAAGAGTTCTTCACCGACCAGTAGCACCGAGACCGCCACGATACGGGCCGAGAAGCGGCCGCTTGGACCAAGCGTATTCTTATAAGGATTCTTTCCGTAAAACACACGAAATTGGCCAAATAAGTCCGGCGACATATGTTCATAAAAGCGCGTCAGAACATTGTTTGCTGACTCAAGGCGCTCCAGGCATGTCGCAAGACATTGCCCCGCATCCACGTCGGCCACATCACGCAACTTGAGCAGAGCGTCCATTGCTGACTGCAATTCGCTCTCGATGATCTGGTGGCCCAAGCAAAAATCTCGCTCCTCGACGCCGGCCGCGCCGAGGCAGTATACGCGTGGATCGTTCTGCAGCGGATTCGTAAGGATCATATCTTCATAGGAGAGGACCTCAATGCCAGGCCGCCGTTGACAAGTCGAGCGCGCAAGGCGGATCAGTACCTCTCCCACCGTCAGCTCGGCGTCCACGGGATGAAGGCCGGCAAACGCAGACATCTGATAAGCACAATTTACGAGATATTGGATGTCTGTCTTAGCGATCTCGAAGTCCGACTGCGGCAGACTTAGCAGCTGCGCTTCATAGTCCGCCTCCGCAATCATCGCGTTGATATTACGCCCAAGAGCCTTAACCGCTTCATCTGGTCGTTCACTGCATTTGATCTCCGCAATGCAGTGCGGCAGTTGATCGGCGACAAAATTGCTGACAAGCCCAAGCGGGCGTTCTCGCTGCCGGCGATCAATGCTATCGGACAGATGCGAAAATATCTCCTCCGCCTGGCAGGGCGAGCCTTGCGGGGTGGAAACGGAAAAAGGAGCGACCATAAATGAGCGCGCACGCGACTTCATCGAAACGCAACTTGCATTTCGGCACTTGACCCGTATCGTGCGGCCGGTGAGTAATCGTGCTTTTCGAGCAGATCAGTTCGTTTGTCTCTTATCCTACTGTCGTTGTACGCGACCCGCTCGAGTATATTGTTCGAGAAAAATAGGAGCGATACGGCGCCCGAATTGATAGTGCCGGCGGCAGTTAGCGAAAGCAGGCCGTTTGAAATGCAGATGAGTCCTGCCGCGTTCAAGAGTTCAAGCTCGCGGCCAAAGCATTTCTCGATCGACACCCCAAACTCCCGCTCGAAGCGGGAGAGCAACACCCCACTGCTTCGCAGGGCAAACATTACCGTTCTGCGCATGAGATCATCTTGCGACAGGACAACACCCTTCCACACAGGCTTCTCGCCCGCCTCAACCCTATATAGGTAGCGATCTAAATCTGCCTCGTTATAGAACTGGCACTGGCTCATGTAACCAAACCCGGCAACCCCAAACGGGACCAGATTATTGTCGTTCCAGGAATCGTATTTGCGGCTCTGCTGAATTGAGTGCGGCTGCGACTGCTTACTCCAATAGAAAATCGGCCCATGGCGATAGCCGAGTTTCGTGAGGATGTGCTCGGCCATAAAATGCATGATAATGCGCTCCTTAGCCCCGGCAAATTGATATCGTCCGCTAGCCAAATGGCGGGCTACGGGGTCTGTAGATTTAAACATCAATGGGAATACATTGAACTTCTCTATTCCCATATCCAGTAAGCCGATAAGTGAGTCGTACCAGCTCCGGAGCGTTTGCTGCGGCAACCCATACATGAGATCAAGCGACAGATTCTGAACGCCCATCTCATTCAGTAACTTTACGAGTTGTACTACCTCGTCCACGTGGTGCCCGCGGTTCAATATGCGTAAAATGCTCGGATCTAGACTCTGAACGCCCAATACGAAGCGGTTTACGCCGGCTCTAAGCAGTGTGGATATGCGATCTGCAGCGTCCACTTGCTTTGCAAGAGAGGGATGCAATTCGAAACTCACTTCCGACTTAGACAAGTCAAAGCGCCGGCTAATCATGCCAAATAGCGTTTCGAGTTGACGGTTGGTTAAGAACGAGGGAGTGCCGCCTCCAAAAAAAGCAGTCTCAACAGCTCTGCCACCCAGCGCTGCGTCCGACCAACTCATCTCTTTATCTAAAGCCGCCAGATAGCGCTCCACTCGCCCGGAAGATGGATTGATTTCCTTGGCGAAGTGGCAAAAGGTACAATACTGATCACAGAAGGGGATGTGAAAATAGAGATCAATTGACGACGAAACCTGAAGCAACAACTTTTCGGCATTCAGGTCGCCCATTGCCTTGAGAGGCGGATATGTGCCGACAAGATAATCGTTGTGCATGTCAAGGTGCAAATTCCGTGACCTCAACATGTCAAGGTTGATGTCGTACGAGCGGTCGATCGCGAATTCCAAGGCCTCGGAATAGGACGGCGCACGCATTTTTTTAAACTCCTCTAGCTTTCTTGTGAAGGCAAGGCCCGATGGCAGCTTCGTTGCTCGTGTCACATCGCGCTCTTAAGCTCGGGCTCGATACTGAAGTCGTGCAATTCGATCAGACGCGGATTTGTCGGCTCCTACTCGACGCAACCACCGTAGAGCAGACCGAGTGTCGCCATCCGCTCGGGGACACGCGGGATGATTATGGTTCGGCGAGGAAGACAGATGCCGTGGCCGAATGTCCTTCGGGCGTTGCGAAACGGCACCGAGAAAGACTTCAGGGGCTGAGGAGTGCGAATACTGCTGGAGAAAATGGTGCTCCACCTTCGAGTGTGACCCGCGCCGGGTCGGGCGCCGAGCTCGATCTGCTCCAGGGTGCCATTGAACAACTTCTGTCCGCTCCCCTCTTCGACAGGAAGCGGCCATTGCTCGAGACCAAGCTTGATTTGGTTTCCTCCCGGTCCGACGCCAACATTCGCATGCCGCTGCATGCATTCGACACAGAGCCGCCCAAACGTGTCACACTGGTTCGGATTTGCTCGGGAGTAAGCGCGCTCAATGCTAGTCGTGTCTGGTGGTCTTGAGAGTTACCCGACGCGAAGAACGACAGCGGCACCCGCGAGGGACGCGGCAAAGCTTTAGGCGGGACCGCACTCAATAGCGCAGGTCCAAGGCATTGAGTCGAGCAAGTTTCATTTGAACTCCTGGGCCGGCGAATGCGAGATCGTCATGGTCGTGCGGATCCATTTACGGTGTCCCAGCAATACACGTGCCACCAAAGACATTTGCGAGCCTGGCTTGAAGAGGGCAAAACCATGTGCTTCGTGTCCACCGACGGAATACTCGCGCCTCAGTGTCTGGTCCCGGACATTAACGTCTTCAGCCGGACACGGCTGAACACGACAACGCGGAATGTTGAATGACGTTGGCGGCCTCTCATGCCGAACTCGAGCATCTGCTCCAACGGCCACCTTACGACCGAATCGCCCGGCTCATGAAGGCAGCGTCCCGGCACGTGACGGATATGCAAATGAACTCGTCGCTTTCTTGCGGCGCGGTGGCCACGGAGCGACTTCGATCTATTGGCAGCGCTCGGCGCGGACTTGCCAGGCGCGGTGCGTGTCGTACCGAGCGACGAGCTCGGGCGCAGAGCATCGGCGCGGCCGACTCTTCGGTCAAGGTACCGTGGATCATTCTGCCCGGTTTCATCGATCTCCATGACCATCTCACCTGGAATATCCAGCCGCGATGGCTGACCGGCCGGAGTTTAACAATTGCTAAGAATGTTAGGATTCGCGGAATAGGACTGCTTGCTGAACAATCCGCACTGCCGGGGCAATCCCGACTTTGGCCTGCGAAGCGGAGATGTACGCGGAGATCAAGGCGCTTGCCAGTGGGGCGACCTCGGTCCTCGGGGATTGCTGAGCAGCGATAAGAGCTCTGCAAACCATCCGTGCGTGCGGGACTTGCCCGAGCTCTGGATAGGGGGTGCCGGCTTCTCGCAAAGCAACCGGTCTCCGACCGGCCTTGCGCCGGGCAGCCTCAACCTGCACGCACCAAACCCATTGGCACTTGCTGCGGAACGCGCCTCTGTGCAAGACAATTCGTCCCAGAACGGCAGTAAGGAAACCGCACTGTGACAGCTTCTCTTGATGGCGAAATTCGCGACGGCGGCCATCATATGCAGGTCCGCGTCTATTTCGAAGATACTGACTCCGGTCAGATTGTTTATCACGCAAATTTTTTGCGCTTCATGGAACGCGGTAGAACGAACTACTTGCGCCTGCTCGGAACCACTCAGCAAGCGCTACTCAGAGAAGCCAAGAAAGATGCGCCCGGCTTTGCCTTCGTTGTCCGCTCCATGACGATCGATTTTCTAAAACCGGCGGTCTTGGATGACCTGCTTGACGTCGTCACAGTCCCGCAAGAGGTGAGGGGAGCGTCGATTGCGTTGCTGCAGGAATGCAGGCGCGGAGACGATCTCCTAGTCACGGCGCGTGTACGCGTGGCGTTTATTTCAGCCGGAAAGGCGCAGCGCATCCCGAAGTCGCTGCGGCTCGCTATGGAAGGGCTTCGATAGATCTGCCGCTTAGTTCAAGCTTTTGCCTTCCAGCGCCCCACTGAAATCAAGTCATTAAGCTTCTGTTGCGACCTAGTCAAACCAGTGTTCGGGGTAATCGGCATCCAATCGGCCGAACGCCGATTGACACCTATGCTTGAGGTCGGCCTGGTCGCCGCGTTTCGACTTGTAGACGTACAGTGCACGATCGATACCTTCCAGTCGCTGCGCAACTTGTCGACAAGTTCG
>NZ_JADPIQ010000016.1:0-1916 GCF_023073015.1 Bradyrhizobium sp. 87 | reverse complement strand
TTGCCGTCCTCTGAGAAATGATGCTTGCTGTCGACCTCGATGACGATCCGCTGGCGGTCCGGGAGCAGCAACAGAAAGTCCATGCGTTGTCGTGGTAGAGGTAGGCGGTGGCGTAGCAATTTGACGATGGCGGGGTCGTAGTGAAGATAGACCTGCAGCAGCAACGCCGACAGATGATCTCCGAGGCTGGGCCTGTACTTCTTGAAATAGGTCGCGAACACGTTGTTTTCACCGTCAGACGACAACGATTGTCGAAGGCGCGCTCCTAAAGGCGACGCAAAACGGTTACATCGTGAGTGCCAAGCTCGAGATGAATTCAGCCGACGCCGCAGAGCTGCCGCCAGAAATCATCGCTCAGCGTCACGCGCTGACCGACAGCGTCAAGGCGGCATCACGCGCCGCTGCGGCGTGCCCATCGGTCGACTCGGATATTGAAAGTTCTGTTCGGAGGCGCGGAGTTCGGGAAGAACAACGAGATCGTGAAGGCCTTTACGAATGCGCTCCACGATCTCGAGCATGGGCTCGGGCCGAACAATGACATTGTAAGAAACCTTGATAACGCAAAACACGATCTTGAGCACGGGCCAGGCCCGAACAATGAAATAAGGAAGCTCGGCAGACGTCTGGGTTTGTAGCAAGAAGGGCGCGAATACATGGCCGATAAAAAGCCCAGACGACATGCTCCGCGAACAGTGGGGCAAGGCGTCGCGGCTTACGCTTTCAGGCACCGTTGCGCTATTTCTTCTGACGCGCGGCGCGAAGTCCGGAGCGGGCAAGATTCTCGAAATCCTCGGACTAGACTGGTCTTCGCTCAACGCTCATGCTGTTGCCCTTCTCGGTGTTCCCGTTGTCGCCACGCTTTGTGTCTGGTCGCTGTGGTGGGCGAAGGCTTTTGCGAGGCGACATACGGACGGGGCCTGGTTCGATAGGTGGCCACCAAATCCGATCTTCGACTGATATCGGATAAGGCCCGCACTGTCGCGATCTGGTCGTTGATCCTGTTCGTCGCGCTGCCCCTTCTCGGTTTGGCTATCCTCGAGGGAACATTTTTGCGCAGAAGTTTGTACTTTGCGATCGACGGCAACTTTAGCTGTCCTCAAAACTGCAAGGAGGAGGTCGGTGTATTGGCACATTTCTGGCCGGCGAATGGCCTCCCCGACGTTTCCAAGACGGCCTATCGTTACGACGGAAATCTCACCTACGTGCCGGTTTGGCAGCCCATATTGTGGTTGCTTTTCGGCATTGGAGCTTTGATCTATGCCGTGTCCTATTTGCGGCTAATCTTTGGAAACTCCGCTTCTCGCCAGCCGTCGGTCCAGATCCAGGAAGCGACGTCGTAGATCGTTCCGCTTCAAGTCTCCGGACCGGGATCTTCCTTCTTGCCGGTCGCGACGATCTTATGGGACGCTACGCCTCGTCCCACGGTTCCCGCATCCAGATGTCGCGTTCCTCTTCCGTCATCAGAATGACGGGCATTGCCTCGGGATGAACGCGCTTGACCTCGGCGTTCGGATCGCACGTGAAGAAGCCGAACACATCGATGGTAACTTTGCCTGCCCTTGCCTTTCGGACGCCCGTCCAATTTGTCCAGAGGCCGGCGAAGGCCAGAAGCGGGCGACCCTCTTCGCGTGGGATAGCGCACAGCACGGTGCTGATGATCTCTTTCGCAGAGCGTGATACGCACGCGACTTGGGTACGGCGGCACAGTGTCGCACCGCGGCAGCGACGCCAAGAGCGCTGGGTCCACTGGCAGGTACACTGGAACGCCTTCGATCAAAAATTGATGTAGTTTCAGCTGGATAGGCGAGGGTTCGATGCCGCCCCTGTGCTCCGCATCGGTACTCTGCTCCTTGCGGCGACGGGCCGCTTGGAGTCCTCCCTTCACATCGGAGCGACAGGTTCCTGTGTTCCTTGTC
>NZ_JADPIQ010000057.1:0-1992 GCF_023073015.1 Bradyrhizobium sp. 87 | reverse complement strand
AACGTTGCTCACGATCGCCTGAAATCGCTGCTCACGATCCTCTGAAATCGTTGCTCACGATGCGCTGAAATCCGTGCTCACGATGCCGCGAAACGCGCACGCTCGAGCAGGAGCCCTGCTCTCGTCCCCGTAGTGGGCTCGTCCTGCCTTTGGCGAGCAATGGTGAGAGGCTTCAATAGAACCCGTCTGCTTGGATCCTTGACGCATCAACGCCACCGCGTCTTCATCGCCCAGGCGGAGGCATCAGTAGCCCGCATGCAGTGGCGCCGAATGTACGTGAGCTATTTTTTGGATAACCCTTCGAACGAACTAGCGCGAAGCAGGCCTTCAGAGGTGATGTCCCGGTATTCAACGTCCGCAAAAAACTTCGGCTCGACCCAGGTGGCCTTCGGTTTCTTGATGCGCTAGTGAGCTTTTGCTTCGGGCTGACAACCGTATCAAGCGCCTTGCGGATCTCCGCCGATTTGGTCCGGCTCCAGCCCGTCCCGACCTTCCCCATGTAGCGCAGCTCTTTCCCTTCCTGCTTGCCGAGGTAGAGCGCGGCGACGCCGGACGGATCCTTGACGAAACCAACGACGGGGAATTTCTCGCGCTGCACCGTCTTGATCTTCTGCCAGGTCTCAACCCGCTCCGACCGGTACGGCGCATCAACCCGCTTGGAGACGATGCCCTCGTAGTTCAGCTTGCTGGCCGCCTCGAACAGCGCCTGCCCGTCACCCTCATGGTGCTCACTGTAGAAGATGGGAGCTTCCAGCCCGTTCTCGTCTATCAGCTGCTTCAGCAGCTCCTTGCGGGCAAGCTGAGCCATTCTGCGAACGTCCTTGCCGTCCAACCATAGAAGATCGAAGGCGAAGTAAACCAGCCGGTCCTGGTCGCCTCGGCCGAGGTCCGCCTGAAGTTCGGAGAAGTTGGTTCGCCCCTCATGGATGACCACCACCTCCCCGTCCACGATGGCCTGACCCGGAATGTCGAAGGCACCAGCAATGACCGAGAAACGGTTGACCCAGTTGTGGGCGTTGCGGGTAAAGGCTTTACGGGTGTCGCCGTGGATGTGGAGCTGGATGCGGTAGCCGTCGTATTTGACTTCGTGAATCCATTCAGCCCCCGAAGGAGCTTTCATCTTCAAGGTCGCAAGCTGAGGGCTGATGAAGCCCGGCATGGAAGCCTGCGGCTTCTTGGCCGGTGCCCGGGTACGCTTTGCCACTAACGCAACTCACAAAAGCCCGCCGCCGGTGTTGGGGAGCCGACGACGGGGCACTCTACCTACCTTATTCACGACTCTCCAACCGCGAAGCTGAAGCGGCGTTCCCGGGCGTTCTCTCATACAACCGCAATCGCGATTCCAGGTTGTATTTTCAACGTCAACGAGAACGGCCGCCGAACAGGAAGCGAACGCTTGTGGTGAATCCTTCTCAGTACCGACGCCGCTGCGGCGCGGCCGGCCGGCGGGAGATCGGTGCCGACAACGCAGCTCGGCTTGGCGGGAGTTTGCTTGCACCAATGATTGGCTGCGGAGATGATGCGGAATGTCAAAAGCCATGGAGTTGATTGTCGCAGGTTATGTGCGGGGCAAGGATCGACGCGCTCTCGCACAATTGCTCGCGCATCGGCGCAGGATGCTGGGGCGAGCTGCAGGCCGTCTCGGGTATCGATCCCGCGAACGCCATTCAAGCCGTTCAGGACGAACTTGCTATCATCGAAGCGGGCTTGGAGGAGCTTAGGCCGCCGCCTGGCGCATTGCCCGAGAACGAGTGGAGCTAGGCAGCCCGCGTGGACGCGATAGTGCAACGATGACTGGAAGCTGACCGCATAAAATACGGGGATACCACATGCTCGTTCCTGATGAACCTGACTTGGCGTCGGCTTGCCTACACAATGCTGATCGGTATGCGCTCTAGCATTACAGTTGCTTTTTTGATTTGAAGTGGGCGCGTTGAGCGGCAGCCTGGTGAGCTCTGCGCCAGAAGGACCATGCGATGATGTGTGCGGGTT
>NZ_JADPIQ010000102.1:0-2007 GCF_023073015.1 Bradyrhizobium sp. 87 | reverse complement strand
TCTCGTCGATGTCCTCACTGCGCCGCGGGCCCCCCGAGCGATTCAGCGAGACCATCAGCCCAGCGCTCTCGCTATGGCCATGCCTCGAAGCATGGTTATGACCCGCGCTTCAACGATGATGTGAGGAGCTCAGAGCCCAGGGGGAACAGCCGGCGCCAGCATTTCCATCCCAAAATGCCGCAACGCGCGCTCAACTTGTCTGCCGCTTTTCGGCTGAAGCCCGATCGATTAGGAAATCGTCCAATTTTCGGCCGCCTCGAAGCTGCGGCCGCAGCCATCGAGGCAGCCTGCCGCGACCCGACCATGTCTCCGCCGGGTTCTTCGGATTGCGATATTTGGGACGAACGGGCGGGTATGGACGGCGCTCGCGATTGAACCGCGTGGCCTCGTTGGCCAGTCCAATCCTGTGGAGCCGTTCCTCCAAATGTGCTTTTTGCACCAACATTTTCTGAGTGAGTTTGGCGGCGACCTCTTGGTGAAATATCCAGAGCTCGTCAACGGAGAGCGAATTGAAATGCGCGGTGTTCATGGCTCCATCCCTAATCTTGGGCAGAAGGCCCAGGCAGACAAGTCGGGAATCCGGGAGCAGACAAGCCCTCAGTGAAATATTGATCATGCAATCCACATTTAATACGAGAGGTAGCAGGGAGAAAGGCGCGACAGTGGTAATATCGTGGCGGAGTATTTAATTCTCCGCGAATGGGTTGCCACGTCTCGTGACCTCCACAAACCCACCCTCGGCCAGTTGCGCTTTCGTGCTCGGGGACGAGCGCAAAGATGGCGATCGACCGGACGGCGGCGCGGACGGCTCGATGAATCGCGCTGCCTCGTGACCGGCATATTAATCAGGTAGCCAAGAGTACAATTAATTAATCCATCGCGCCGCCCGATTTAAGCCGCATGGGAGCCGTTGTCGCCGCTAAGGTTCGAGCGGGGGTGGGGCGCACCCGGGAGTTTTCGATGTCCGGTCATTTGCGATTATACTTCGCCAGTTTGGTGCTTGTCGGAGGTTTATCGGCGGCGCCTGCGTCTTCCAACCCTCTTGCCGACTTCTTCAATACTGCTACGCCCCAACCCACGGTAACCTCTCCGCCGCAAGCCGAATGCGTGCCGCGTCCCGGTACCTCGACCACTGGTGGACAGCATTGGGTCTACCGAATGGACGGTCGCCGCAAATGCTGGTTCCTGGCCGAGGGCATCGCGACGGTGAAGAAGCCGATTCGGGCTCGCATGGCCAAAGACCGCAGCGCCAGTTTGGACGAGAACGGGACGAGGTGGAGCGCGGTCGTTGATGCGCGCGCGGAGGTGCTGCGCTCCGCACCGCCCGAGCAATCTCAGCCGCCTGTACCCGAAATGAAGGTAGCTGATGCCGCTTCCAATCTCGGCACGGGGTCGGCGGCCCCCATTGTCGATCTTCCCAACCAGCTCACCTCCGAACACTCCGTGCCGGGCCAAGTCGACGTTGGGCAGCTTCTCGCCGACGCACCTCAAGATATGCCGCTGGGCGCGCGCACTGCAGAGGCGCACGGCGAAGCGCGCAGCTGGACGGCCTGGTTCGGTGTGCTGCTGATGACGCTTGGTGGCCTCTCGCTCTTGAGCTCGAGCCGCACGCTTCGGCATGCGTGGAGATTACGTTAGCTTAGATGCGAGGTACATCCGCCGCGCAATCAATGGATTCCACGAGCCGGTATAGTCGAACTGCCACACGTACAAAGATTCCGTGCGCCACGCCTAGTTTGGCACGTGGCTTAGACGGACATTCGAGTACGATGACGGTCGCCTTTGGGATCGGACTGCATTATGCGGTACAAGGTGTTCGTGGTGGACGGCAGCCGGCAACTGATCTGCGCTGCAAAGCTCGACTGCATTGACGAGCAGGCGGCGAGACGCCGAGCCGAGCAAATGCATGACGAGCACGACGTTGAGCTTTGGCAAGGCGATCGACTCGTTGCTGTGTTCCGAAGTGCAACGTCGAATGAAGGTCGGAGCTAACGCGCGATCCTGAAT
>NZ_JADPIQ010000119.1:0-532 GCF_023073015.1 Bradyrhizobium sp. 87 | reverse complement strand
AATCGTCGCCATCGGCGGCTGCCGCGCCCTCCTCATCGCCGGAAGCAGCCGTTGTGACGGTTGAGCTCCAGGGGGCACGAGTTGAGGTGCGAGGGACGCCTGGACTTGCCGTGCTGAGTGATGTGTTTGTTGCGTTGCGCCGGGCACGTTCATGCTGACGGCTCCCGCTGGCCTCATGATTTACGTTGCGACCCGACCTGTAGACTTCAGGAAGGGCGCGGATGGTCTGGCGCTGTTGGCGAAGGAGACGCTGGGCCACGATCCGATGAAGGGCGTGGCGGTGGTCTTCCGTGCGAAGCGCGCTGATCGGGTGAAGATCGTGGTCTGGGATGGTAGTGGCCTCGTGCTGTATTGGAAGCGGCTTGAGGGCAGCGCCTTCAAGTGGCCGCCGGTCGTTGACGGCGTCATGCGAATGAACGCCGCGCAGTTGTCCGCGCTTCTGGCCGGCATGGATTGGACACGCATGCATGCGCCTCGAATCCCGCAGCCGAAAGCGCTTGCGTAGGACATAAAATCTTCGCTGCATCGGGGC
>NZ_JADPIQ010000059.1:0-532 GCF_023073015.1 Bradyrhizobium sp. 87 | reverse complement strand
GTCGCTTCACCCTCTTGTCCAAGAGGGCGCAGGGAAGGCCGGGTGCCGGCTGGCACCCGCGGTCCGCTGCGCGAAAAGCACACGCAGGAAAACCGCACAGCAGCATACAGGTGTAGCCAATCACTCGGCCTTCCCTGCGCGATGGTTGGACGGCTTATGCCGTGCTCTCCCGGGAGCCGAGTTCTCTTTGGCCTCCCTCGCCCCAACGAAAGTCACCGGCACCCGCGCCGGTTGACGCAGATGCCGCATTCGCCAGGGCTTGACCGTAGCAACGACGGCCAGGACCACACGGTTTTGCCGTACGCACGGCTCGCCATTTCGCCGCAGTTTTCCCAGCCCTGTCGACGGAGCCGGAAACTTACAGACGAGACGAAGCCTAGCAGCGCCGCTCGTCGGAACGCAGCCTTGGGCTCACGGAGAGCAATCCGCCCTGCCCTTGGCCTCTCGCACCCGAACGCTGCCGCGTCCACCGCAAGCCCGGCTCGCGAACATGACGACCACAAGATCGCCCCTCAAGGATGAGCCGGGATGG
>NZ_JADPIQ010000054.1:0-2134 GCF_023073015.1 Bradyrhizobium sp. 87 | reverse complement strand
TCGGGATTGGCCAGCCGCGCGACGCTCTGGTAGTTGGACACACCAAGGACCAGCGCCACTCGCTTGTCGGCCTGCGCGGTCGTCGCCGCTGCCAGCATCCACAACATCGACAGCGCAAGCCGGCAGACCAACCGGCTTGAACGCAACATCGGGACTGAAGGGCTCAATCGGATCATGATGCAGGCTTCGCTCCACGCGTCAGCAATGTGGCTGCAATCGATATGAGTACTATTTCGATAGCGGTCCGCCCTCGGGTCTGTGCCATCGATCACACATCAGGCCCGGCCGTCAGGCGAGACGGTTGCCGCCGCGCAGTGTCCTGCCGGGCGACTCCCTGTTCGAAATGATAGTGGAAGGGGCATGGCATTGGGAAGCTGTCCAGCAACCTTCCGCAGATACTTGCCTCCCCGGGGCGCTTGAGCTTCTATGTCGGCATAAATCGCTTTTGCTTCGTTGGCCGCCAAGGGGTTTTCAGAATGATCCGTCCTTTCATGACAGTTGTATTGTCGATTGTAACCAGCGCCTCGTTGCTTCTTTCCGGCACTGCGAGCGCCGACAAGATGCGCCCGGGCTACAAGAGCTACGGAAACGCCCACGGCTTGAATGCCAACGCAGCTTGCCGTCGCCCGCATTTCAACATCTGCCAGGGTTGTAATGTCGTCATCCCGATGCGGGTCGCGCAAGACCGCGGTTGCGGGTTCAATTTCCAATCCCTGGGTCCGTTCGTGGGCCAGGACGTCGTCGTCTCTCCGGCGAACGGATCTTACAGCCTGGTCAACTCGACGAAGGCTGTGTACCGGCCGAATTCCGGCTTTACCGGCAGCGACCATTTCGAGAGCAGACTCTACTTCGAGGACGGCGCCGGCAAGCGCACGTTCCTGAATCTGAAAGTCAACGTCAACGTCGTTCCCAGCCTGTGAGCTGCCGAAGCACCGTGCTCTCGGCACCGGTCTCAATCACCCTCACAGCTGCCTCCGCATGAATCGGCTCCGCCGGACGGACGTGCGCGACCGCGCGGGCTCGGCTCCTGGCGCGATACCGCCTTTGGCTTCTGCGGCGGCGGATCGGGACGCCGGCGGCACGTGCTCTGGGCATCCAGCACGTCATTGCCGTCGCAGACGATCTGGACGCAACGATCGCCTTCTGCCTTTTGTCCCTTGGCGCACACCAGCGGACAGACACGATCGGGCCGGCCGCGCACCGCATCGAGCGCATCGAGGCTGGCAACTTTGACGTCGAATCTGGTGCCGGCGTTTCGGTTGAAATTGTCGAGCGCCTTTTGCGACGGCGCCGTCCAGGCACCGTCGGTGGTCCCGGGATCGCAGCCGACGCGCTTCAGATGGGCCTGGAGCAGGCGTGCAATATCCGCCGGATCCATTGCCGGCACGACAACCGACGCAGGGGCAGGCGCAGCCGGCGGAGTTAGCGCGGCGAGTGTGGCCTGTCGCTCCCGCTCGCGCTGTTCCTGTTCGCGCCTTGCGGCCTCGATCTGCTGCTGCGCGTCCAGCGCGGCCTGCTTCTTTGCCTGCTCGACCTGAAGGGCCGCATCCTCCGCCTGCCGGCGCGCCTCCGCAACCTGCCGCCGGGCATCGTCGAGCTCGCGCTTGGCCTGCTCGGCGATGCGTTGGCGCTCCTTCTCCAGATCGCGCCGGGCCTGTTCTGAGACCTGGAGCTTCGCCTGCTCGGCCTGGCGCGCAGCCTGCTCCTCGATCTGCTTCTTGACATCCTCGTTCTTCTGCCTGGCTTGCTGTTCGGCTTGCCGCCTCAGCAGGTCTGCCTTTTCACGGGCCTTCTCCGCCGCATCCAGCTTGTCGAGGGCCGCATGAGCAGACACAGCGTAGGGGCCGCTACCGTGAACGCCGAGAAACGAGGTCCACGCCTCCCTTGTGCCGATCTGCGCCGCAAATTCGTAGTCTCGCTGGGACTCCGCGTCCGGATCGACCTTTGGGGCAATCAGCGGCACCAGCGCCACGGTGTCGCCGCCGAGCGATCCGTAGACGAAGGGCTCCTGCCGCCGCCCCGTGCTCTTGAGCACCTCGTCGCGAACCCGGCCAAGCGTCAGGCGAAGGTCGAGGCCCGGTGTCGCCAAATGATTGAGGAGCGCGGTCGCAAACGGGCTGTGCGCACCGTCGCC
>NZ_JADPIQ010000133.1:0-213390 GCF_023073015.1 Bradyrhizobium sp. 87 | reverse complement strand
ATCCGATCCGGCAGCGCAGTGGACCGGCGCTCACAAGGGGCCGGCATTCTTCGCGTACTCCGACAACTATCTCATCGACGTGAAGTTCGGCGTCATCGTGGATGTCGAGGCCTCCCGCGCCATTCGCCAGGCCGAGGTCGGTGCAGCAAAAACCATGATCGAACGAACCGAGGAGCGCTTTGGTCTCAAGCCAGAGCGACTTGTCGGGGATACCGCTTACGGAGCGGCTCCGATGCTGAACTGGCTGGTCGAGGAGAAGGGCATCGCGCCGCATATCCCTGTGTTCGATAAGTCGAAGCGGGATGATGGCACCTTCTCGCGGAGCGACTTTCGATATGACCCAACCGGGGACGTTTACCACTGCCCGGGTGGTAAGCGGCTTGGGACGAGCGGTACCGTGCACGAGGGCAAGACCCTTCTGTATCGTGCCAGCAAGCTCGACTGCGATGTATGCCCGCTCAAACCGCAGTGCTGCCCAAAGGAACCATCACGCAAGATCCCGCGCGATATCCATGAGCATGCCCGAGACGTTGCCCGGTCGTTCGCTGGCACCGAGGGCTTCGAGCTCTCTCGGCGTCAGCGCAAGAAGATCGAGATGAGGTTCGCACACTTGAAGCGCATCCTGAAGCTTGGTCGGCTCCGATTGCGAGGCCCGCAAGGTGCCCAGGATGAGTTTGTTCTAGCCGCCATCGCTCAGAATCTGAGGCGGTTTGCATCGCTGGTCGCACGACCGCCGCCGGCTCAGGTTCTGCGCATCGCGTAGCGTAGCGTCAAAGTTGCGTAAAATGCGTCAGGGCCAGCGCTTCAAAGCGCGGCTCAACAAAAGGCCCAGCGGCCAAATCCATTGCAGCCAACTTTTGCAATAAAATCGGCCCAAAGCCGACCTGTCGGGAGCAGGCCGGTCGAGGACCGCTTGTGACCCCAATTCAGACATCGGCCTCCCTCTCCCTCTCCCTCTCTCTCTCTCTTCATGTTGCAGTAGTCTTGAATTGAGACGCCCCGACCAATTGTCGCGGCGCTCGTCGATTTCATATCGTCCGCCAACTAGCCCTTAGACGTTTGTCTCGCGTCGGTTGGCGCAGCGACATATCTAGAGTTCGGCGCAACCAGGAAGTCACGTCAGAGGGCAAACCGACCCGATCGGTGCGCCGTCGCGTGCGCCATTCCCAACTACAATCGTTTTTTTTGCGAAGAAACGCACCTTAAGCCTTTAGGTCCGTGATCCGCATAATCGCGACCACGTTCCCATCATTGAACGCCTGCTCCTTTGTGTCCTTGTTGCAGGTCCAGACAAAATTCTTCTTGCCGGTAAAGGTCTTTTCGTCCTGCTCAAGCCGAAGCTCTCCTTCGGTGATATGGCAGACCATGGCATTCATCATCGGGGGCCCCATGGTCTTCGATCCCGGCTGCATGATGATGTCGCGCATTGAGACGGTCTTAAAACCCGGGATCAGCGATGGTGTCTCGCCATCATACTCACGCACCACCACACCTGGCCACGGAGTTGTGTCCTTGTAGCCCGTCGTTTGAGCGGCGGCGGGCTTTATCATGGCCGCCGATGCCGCTGCCAACCCGAATGTCAATGCAGACCTTCGATCGATCTTGCTCATCGCTTTTCTCCCTGGGTTACTTGCAACAAGCCGCCGCAAAAGCTGCGCGCGTGTGGAATGTGAAATCGTGGTGTGAAACCGAAAAGGGGGGCGGTCTCTTAGGGTAGCGTACCTGCCGACAGCGCTAGTACTGCTCGTTCGGCCCGAACGGTGACTTCGGCACATCCCGCTTCAAGGGCGACCACATTCTACGAGAACGGACGCGCCCTAGAAATGGGTGTTTCGCCCAAGAGGCATAATGCCTCAGTTTGCTTAGGCCTGAAGTTCGGACCCGGCGTCAGCAACTTCACACTGCGACCAACTGAATACGCAAGTCAGTGTCACTGACTGGTCCTGTGGCGGGTCGCAGTAAGTGTGCGGCCACGACCTATTGGCGTCGAGTGCGGAGGCGATGATGCTGCTCCCGCAAGACCGCCCGGAGCTAGCCCATCAGCGAAGTGGCAGCACGCCTCAGTTTTATCGGACAAAGGGCAAGGGTCCGATGCCATCAGTGCAACCCGGAAATGAAATAGCTCCAAGCGGTGGCCGGTATTATACTGGTGCTACTGGAAGTGCTGTTTCAAGCGTTCGTGGAAAGATTGCTACGACCAGTCTGGGAGGAACATCTGATGACGACTATGTTTGTTAGACACACGGTTTCCGACTACAAGACCTGGCGGAAAGTTTACGACGATTTTGCTTCGGTTCAGAAGACGAAGGGCGTAACAGCCGAGGCTGTCTACCGAGCAGTCGAAAATCCCAATGACATCACAGTAACTCACGAGTTTGCCACGATTGAAGCTGCGCAAGCCTTCGCGGAGAGTGCTGAATTGAAGAATGCCATGCAGAATGCGGGAGTAGCGAAAGCTCCAACGATTTGGTTTACCAAAAAGGCGTGAAGTATCGATCCCGGCCAAGTGCCGGCTGTGATGGTACCATGTCGCCTGTTGGCCCATTGAGACATGCCGAAGCGGTCTGACGATATCCGTTCACAGGGGTAGACCGGTAGAGAACGGCACGCGGCCAAAGTGACGCGATTGACCCTGGCTGTGTAAAAACGCAAAGATCGAAACGCGACGAGAATGACATTCTGGCTTTGCGGGCCCGCCGCCCTAGAATTGCGGCGATCAGGATGGGCGAAATGCAGTATGTTTGCGACACGCCGAAGGGTAAGACCTGGTTCCGTATCGAAACGGAAGGTGAAGCGGTGCAAGAGTCGCGCCTGATGCGCCACACAGTCGAGAAATATTTCTGCCGCGAGCGAGAGAAGGCAGTCCAATCCTGGCGTCCGGAGCAGCCCAACGCGATCGAGCGCGACATCGGCCTCGAGGCCCATGTACAGCGAGAGATGCCGCTTTTCCTCACGTTGCGTGACAGGGAGGGTAATCCACTGGCTACAGCGATGCTGCCACCGGGTGGCAAGGATCGCGGCGGGTTCCGGATCATCATCGTTGCCGCATGCAATGCCGATCCTTATCCTGAGCAGGATGCGGCCATCGCTGCGCTAGGAGCGCATTTCGGTCTCACACTCGATCGCCACCGCTGCTTCCCCTACGGCCGCTAAGGAGCCTGACAAGTATCGCTGCTTGGAGCGAAGTCGGCTCATGTCCCGTTGCGGACCTGCGCCGGCCTGCTACCTAATGGCAGCTTCTGACCGAAGGCGGCTATCGCATGGTCTCTATTTCTGCGAAACGGCTCTGTATTCACCACTCGCTCCGCCGGACGAGACGATGGCGCTTTCCCGGAACGGCGCACGGGTAGGCTGGGGCGCCGACAATTCCTGGCAATACATCCGATCGATCTTGCGCTGCATGAGCGCATAGCAGTCGCATACAACGCGCTCGAGCCGCACCCGGTCGATCTCGATAAACCCGCGCCGGTCGGAGGGGACGGCGCCGGCCGCGCGCAGCTTGCTCATCGTCAGAGTCACTGTCGTCCGCCGCACCCCAAGCAATTGCGCAAGCGCCTCCTGCGTCACCGGAAGGAGGTCATCGGGAACGCGGTCGTGAAGCTGCAGAAGCCACCGCGCCATGCGGCCATCCACCCGGTGCAGCGCGTTGCAAGCGGCTACGTGCTGGAGTTGCAATAACACCGCGCGGGCGTGGAGCTGAACGACATTCCTGATGGCTGCGCTTTGCGCATAGGCATCCCGAAATTTGGCGGCGGAAATCAATGATGCTGTGCCAGCGATGCGTGCAATCGCGGTCACGGATGAAAGCGATGGGCCGAGTACGGAGAAAGAGGCCAAAGCGCCTTCCCGTCCCATCAAGGTGGTTGCGACCGTTTGCCCGTCCGGCATATCGAGCATGAAGGCGATTGCGCCGCTATGGGGAAAATAGACCGGGTCCATCTCATCGCCCGAGCGCACCAGAACCGCATCTGGCTCAAACGAGATCTTCTGGAAGTAGGGCGTGAGCAAGCTGAGATCCGCTGGCGGCAGCGCTGCCAGTAGCCGATTCCCGATGCCAGTGCGGTTGACGGTCCCGATGCTTTCTTGTGAAAGAGCCCCCACTGAACGGCCGCGTCCATCTATTTCATTCACTAGGATTATCCGAATTATGAGTTGCCGAAAGGCAACTATCCAAACAGAGCCATTAGTCGAGATCAAGCACGGACATTTGCGGAGACGCTGCCGGCGTCTCGCCGCGCAAGCAGGATCTTGCATACATCATACTATTCACGCCCGTTGTGCGACTCGGCGAGCGGGGCCCTGCGGGATGATCAACCGGTGATGGTTCCGGCAGCGCTTGCTCTTGGCTTCCTAGCTGACGTCTTCGGCGGTGTGGGGCGTGCACGTCTTTTGGCCCGGCGCTTCCGTTGACACGGTGCAATTATCCGTCGGTTGATTGGGGTAAAGCCGGAAGTTTGCCGCCCCGCCAGAGCGACGCTTTTGCCCTCAACGGACATGCGGGCGTTGTCCGTCAGGAGGCCCCAGGCCAGCACGCTTAGGTTGCTCTGCCGAAAGTGCGGACATAACGCGGCCAGCTGCTTAATGAGTACACAGCCTAGGAGGGCCCTGCTGCCAGTTAAATTCGGCGACTGTTCGCGATTCCTCGCCGTGCGCAGACGCCGCCCCTGCACTGGCGGTGATCCACAGGCGATGCTTGCGCTATTCGCGCCACGGCATGCGGCACGGATCCGTAGCCCGCACATCGCCTGTTTCGTCCAGCCGTATGCACGCAAATTCCCTGTTCGCTAGCGATAAATTCCCTGTTCGGATTTGGCGGATCGCGCCCCGGATGCACTGAATTTCGAGGCAAATGTTCGCATTTTCATGGGATAGCGGCCTCACCGCAGGCGCGCTTTCCCTGTAAAATTCCCTGTTCGCAGGGAATTCGGACCGCGGCAGCGAAGGAACTTCCCGCGTCTGTCGTGATTGCTGTTCAAGCGCAGGGAGACGCATCCATGATCCGCAAACCTCTGTTCGTTGTCCTTGCCTGCATAGCATTCTCGTCGACAGCGTTCGCCCAAGGCGGCGGTGGCGGCTCGGGTGGGGGAGCCGGCGGCGGCGCGGGTTCGGCGGCAAGCTCTGGTGCTGGGACAGGCACCTCGTCGAGCAGCGCGACCTCGGGCCCCTCGGCTCCTTCCGGCATAGGGACTCAAGGCACCACCACCGGCGCTAACGTGAACACGAGCAGCCCCAACCCCAGCCAGAACAATCCGAACGTCCAACCCCCAACCGCGAACGGAAAGACGCCGGCCGCCGCGCAAGCCGAGCGTAACTCCGGGGTTGGTCATTCAGCTAATGGTTTGCCGATCGGAAGCCCCGGATCAGGCACCAGCAACGAAGATCAGAAATAGGGCGATCTATTCATCAGCTCTCACCGAAAGGCCCACCGTTGTGGGCCTTTTCCTTCGAGCTATGGCTCCGAATAGATCGGACAGCCTGCGGCCAGTGTGTTAAGGCCGGGGATGAAAAAATTGATTTTGGCGATGCTGCTCATCGCGACGCCGGCCTTGGCGCAGCCCGAACCGCTAGCCCCGAAGGCCCCATTGACCGATCGCGAACGGGTTCAGGCCGATCGTGCGCAGGCCGCCACGCAGGAGAAGGACGCCCCGACCGCGCGGCCGTGGGACAGGGGCGCGGATGGCAAGCGGCCCTGGGACCGGGGTGCGCAGGCGAAGTAGCAGCGTTCCGACGGGACCTCGAAAGCTTGCCGGCAATCGGCAGCAGCCTTCCGTGAGGATCCTTCCGCGACGGAACTGAGTTTAGGCGGCACGGGCTGGGGCTGCCTCAATTTCTCCATCGAGCCGTCCAGTGCAGCGACAGCGCTCCGGCTCCGCTTCCTCGCCAGTCGGCACGGCCCTATCTGACGGTCACTTCCACAGCGATGATCGAGGATCCGCGCTGCCTGCGGTTTTCGCCCGACACCGCAATTCGAAACCGGTCAGTCCCTGGACGTGAGGGGGCTTGGTAGCGAAATGACGGGCCGACGATCGTCACATGACCGGCACTGGGCGCCTCTGCCAGTTTAACTTCATCCAGAAGCTGAGTTCTGCCGCGCAGGCCTTGCAGGCATTCCGTGCCGGCTGGGATTGAAACAACCCAATACACGGTGTCGGAAAGCAGTACGAAGCGCTCGGGCCGCAAGGCGCATTCACCTGCGGCCGCAGCATGCGCTTGCAGCCAGTATCCCGCGATAAAACATAGGCTTGCCGCCGCTGTTTTGGGCCTCATGCTGCCGCCCATGCGGTGATCATGGTTGGATCGGCCAGGCAAGCTCAAACAAAATCGCCGCCACCGGCTGCCCGGTGTTGCGGCGATTCATGGGTGAACGCGGCTGGTCGCTAAACGCTGTGCCGTTCACCGAGCGTACCAATACCCCCACCAGCGTTGCGACACAGGCCGGGCCTCCGCCTTGAGCGCGGCGACTTCCTCGACAGAGCGAAGGTTGGGGCCATAGATCGCAGGCGGGTAGACATCATCCCAAAACACGTAACCGGTTCGGAGGTGGGCCGACCGATGATGCGCAGGAGCAAGCGCGAGCTCCGCGGCTGAAGCTGCGGTCGTTATCAAAGCAAGGCCAAGAACAGAAAGAGCAATGGATGGAGCAAGGGTGCGGAAGTTCATTGGATCAATCCCTCTCGAAATGGGCGAGATATAATGCGACGGCCTCTAAAAGGTTGCAAGCGCATCGTTCCATAGAATGGCTGCGAAATCCAGCTCTTCAGGTGCGCGAATCCACCTGGACGGGACAGAACAGATTTGAAGGTGACCATCCGTGTCGGTGCGTCCGGCCAAAAGATCGCGCTATCAGACAACTCAGATGCTGCTGCTCAGGACACGATCACGCGTGGGCAATCTTTTGGCAGCAGGAGAGCCACCAAGATCATCAGGAATCATGATGTCGACACACTGCTCACTCTTGATGAGCACTGCACTATTCAGGGACGACTCCTATGGCTTCTGCATTTGTCTTCGCCTTGATCTTCTGCGCCGGCGTCATGTCGGTCTATGCGCTGCGTCCCCGGCGGTCGCAACGAACGACGACGAACGAACCCTCCGGTACCTCGCGCAGAACAGCCCGATCGACTCCCAGCTCGGCATTCGGGCGCGTCCGACGTGCCTTTTAGGCCTCGTCCAGCGTGCGAGCGACACCTTTGTTCTCACGACCATAGGCGACACAGAACATGACCCAGCCGATGAGGGACGCACCGCGACGGTACATCGTGGACGGTACAGGACAGCGTGTCCTTTTCGGTTTGACGATCGCGGAAACCATCGAGTTCGAGACGTTGGACAAGCCCGACGCGCCCCTCGGCCCTGGCCTTCGCTTCGATCAGAACAAGCCGGGACAACGATGGCTGGAGCTCTACGCCAAGCATGAGCGGGCCTGGCGCAACTGGATGGCCGACACGCGGGCTGGAGGGGAAATGCCACTCGTGCTCAACTAGGTGATGCTCTTAGCTCGTGACCGCCGAGGCATTCCATTGGCTTCAGGAACAATCTTCCCGACGAATCGGGAGACATTCCCAGGCTAGTCATATCCTGGGCAGTCATACCGCGAGCATCCGGCTGCCTTGTATGCTCATGAGAGTTAGATTGCCCGTCGCGTAGGCGCCCGTATCGATGTTGACCCGGTTTGCCAGAACTTCGGCGGTGCGCACCGGCGTGTGACCATGAACGATATATTTGCCGAACTGCTCCTCACTCTGAAGGAACTCTTCGCGAATCCAAAGCAGGTCGCTTTCGCTTTGCTCGGCCAAGGGGACACCCGGGCGAACGCCGGCGTGGACGAAGAAAAAATCTCCACAGGTAAAGCTAAGCCGTAGTTCGTCCAGGAACTCCAGATGCTCACCCGGCATTGCGCGGATCAAATCGCGCATGATCGACGCTGGGTCGTCGCGCTTCAGGTCTGGCGGCGCGAGTCCATAGGACATGAGTGTCTGGGCGCCACCGATGCGAAGCCAATCTTCAAACAACGAAGGGTCTTCGAAAACCCTCACTAAAAATGCCTCGTGGTTTCCCTTGAGAAAAATCGAGTTTCCCCGCCGGCTTCGTTCGACCAAGAGGTCAAGCGTGGCGCGCGTGTCCGGGCCGCGATCGACATAGTCGCCCATGAACACCTCGATCGCATAGCGTGGCCGACTGTGGGCCAAGTCGGCGTCGATGACCCGCAGCATGGGCTGCAGCAAATGCGAGCAGCCATGAATATCCGAGATCGCGTAAATTCGGACGCCATCCGGCAGTTGCGGCCTATGAATCGGCGGGTGTGATTGGGCAAAAGATGTCATGGCGCGCACACTCGGTGAGGTGGTGGGGACAGTTTCGCCAAGTCGGTCCGCGCCGGACCTTATTGAAGGGTGTCGCCTCTCAGACAGCCCGATTGCGCCGAAGGAAAGGAGGGTATTCGCTTGCTTAGCTTGTCGGCGCGCGCTGAGCAAATCAGGCAACTCTGCCGTGGGCTGCATCGCGCCCGGCAGCGGGAAGATGCCTGCCTCGCTGAAGACAGCTGGGCGGATACAGCTCTAGATCGTAATTCATCGGACTTCTACTAATCGAATCACATCGGTTGCGGAGTCACTCAATGTGGGCAACAGGCGCATCAAAGATGAGCTGCTATCGCTTCACGCAGGCGCCCCAGCGAATTCGACGCGGAACCTGATTCAAAATAGGGCAGCGAGTTTCGATCGTGTGTCAGCACTGTGACGTAGGTCTTCCGCGCCCATGACCTCTCAACAAAACGCGATGCATTCATGCATCGCAAAAGTTTCGCGTGCAGCGCCACAATATCGCTGTGATCACTTCACAGTTTGCGTTCGGGGAAGTGACGGATCTTCAGCATCACGGATCAGCGTCAAGCATTCTCGATAGCAGAGGTTCGAATGGCTGTTGCAACTTATGGTTCTGAAGGCGCTGGTGCACTGTCGTCAACGCGCGGCACGGCTCTTCAGCGGCCTTTTCAGATCGTCATCATCGCTGCCGACCTGCTGCTGATCCTGCTCAGTTATGGTGCAGGGGCGGCGCTCTACAATGTTGCGCTTGCCTCCACTGGCGACGGCGCGTCGATGGGGGCAGGATTGATTGTCGGCGTTGTGTTCGTCGCGGTCGCATATTCCCAGGACGTCTACGCCACGCACCGCTTGCTGAATCTGGTCTGGCAGCTGCGCAAGGCCGTCTTCATCTGGTTGGCGTCGCTGACGATCCTCGCTATGGCGGCATTTCTGCTCAAATCCACGGACAATCTGTCTCGCGGCACAGTGATCATTTTTGCTGCAATCGGAGGCGCCGGATTGATCAGTCTGCGCTTTGTCTGGCAGTTCGTACTCGCGACAAACTATGCCAGAAGCCGCTTGGTCGATCGCAAGGTGATCCTGTTGAGCCTGAAGCCGCTCGATTTCACCTCAAGCCGCTTCAAGGATTTGCGCAGAAACGGTTTCGACGTCATGCGTCATTTCGTGCTTGGGATCGACAGCGGCGACGGCCATTGGGAGCGACAGATTCGCGATGTCATTCGGCAATCGCGCCAGGCGGACGTCGATGAATATCTTCTAGCGATCGATTGGAACGAATTGCCGATGCTCCGAAAGATCGGGCCCTTCCTGCGCGCGGTGCCCCAACCGGTACGCCTTCTGCCGGATGATTCAATCGCCGACCTCGTGTCGCGCCCATTCCTGCCAGTCAGCGGGACCGTAGCGGTCGAGATTCAGCGGCCGCCGCTCAGTGTTTTCGAGCGTTTCCAAAAGCGCTGTCTTGATGTAGGGGTGGCCTTGTTGGCGCTCGTCATACTTGCACCGCTGCTGCTGACAGTCGCCGTTCTGATCAAGCTCGGATCGCCGGGAGCTGCCATCTTCCGCCAGTCGCGCCGAGGGTTCAACGGCAAGCCGTTCGAGATATGGAAATTTCGGACCATGACGGTCTGCGAGGACGGCCAGACGATTACCCAGGCCACCAAACGGGATGCTCGGGTCACCAAGATCGGGCGTTTCCTTCGCATGACAAGCATCGACGAGTTGCCGCAGCTTTGGAATGTCTTGCGCGGCGACATGTCCCTGGTCGGGCCGCGCCCGCATGCGCTCGCCCATGACAATTACTACGATGAACTCATCAGCAAATACGTCTACCGCCACCACATGAAGCCGGGCCTGACAGGCTGGGCTCAGGTCAACGGCTTCCGGGGAGAAACCCCGACGATCGACTTGATGGAAAAAAGGGTGGAATATGACGTCTGGTACGTCAGCAATTGGAGTATCTGGCTGGATCTGAAGATCATGGCGCGTACGGCCTCGACGGTCCTGTTCCAGGAGGCCTATTAGTAGGAGCCGCCTAGGTGGCGGCGGCACTCATCGGCCGTCAGCTTCCGTTGCCGGGGGTCTTCTTGAAGAGACGAAGGACGGCGTCCCGCAGCGCAAGCATTGGCGGCACAAGGACGAAGAACGCTCCCATGGCGACTGAGGCAACGACGTGACGAAGCGAAAAAGGCTCGTCATGCTCGAGCTCTCGGCGATTCGGATCGAGCGGGGCAGGCGCGAGAGTGGTCGCCAGCGGTCGGGATCCCCGGCGGGCCTTACGCGGGGGAACCACGATCAACACGAAAAGAATATTGAGCAACACCCAGATGCTCAGGACAATAAGAGCAATCACCATCCGAACCTGCCGAAAAAATGCGAAGAGTATGAGCGCACGTTAGCCCCCTGAACCTCGGAAGGAAAGGTGCTCAAAGATTCGGCAGTCCAGGTTGCGGTCACGATCAACAGCCCTTCGTGCCGGGGGCAGGTTTGTGCAGGCAACACGTCACTATCTACTATCTTTCGTCGGGATCGCCGTCGTCAATCCATGCCTTGGGCTATGGCAGAGATCGGCATTTGTGGATTCCGGATGAATACGGGGATTGGGCGCGTATCGGAGCCCGACGATGGGGTCACTTGGCCGGTTGGTTCCGACGTCGTCGCGGCCCCGGAACTCAAATAGAGCCCCGCTGACGCATCTTCGCCCCGCCTGGCGTCCCGCCCCACGGCTGCGAATTTCCGACGGCCCGTTTCGGTCGGCTCCTGCAGACGATGGGACCGAAAAGTGGGTCCCTGCAGTCTCTTCGGAAGGCTCCGCGGCGGCCGTCAGCAGGTCGGGGCCTGCGCTAGGGGCGCAGCCGCGGACTGTGCGGCTTGCTGCGCCCCTCGCTCTAGGAATGTTCGACGTAATAGCTGTTGCGGTGCTTACCCTTATACGCCTCGATGCGTCCAAGCATCTTCGGGTTGGCGCGATTGAGGACAGCACCCAGCAGCTTCTTCTGAAGGATCTCCGATCCCGAAATTGATTCTTGAAGCGCAGCTCGCGTGGTTGCTCCCCATTCGATCACATAGACCATTGCATCGATGAGGACGCTGAACGCTTTTGAGTCCGCCACCGGCATCACAGGCGCAAGATCGATAATGATATATTCGTAGTGTTCCCGGAGCATCGCGAGCAGGTCGGCCATTGGCCTCGATGCGATGACGTCGGCCGAATTGACCATGCGCGAAGCAACGATGGACGGCAGGAAATCGAGACCGGTCTCCTTGCTTCGTTGCACGTGATAGCTGAAGCCCGTGGGATCACTGAGGGCCTCGACCAGTCCGCTGTTGGCGTTCGGCGCGAGTTCCCGTGTGAGTGAGCGCGTATGCAGGTCGCCGTCGATGAGGATGGTGCGGTGACCTGTCATGGCAATCAACTGAGCGAAATTGGCCGCGACTGTCGTTTTTCCTTCCTTTGGCAGCGACGATACAATGCCGATGACCTTGATCTCTCGGGTCATGCGCGCAACGTCGATTGAGACCTTGATGTTGCGCAACGTTTCCGCAAACCGCGAGAACGGATGATCGACGACATAGCGGGATAGTCCCGCTTCGTCGGCTTTCGCGGATGCCGAAAGCAACGCGCGCGTCTTTGTCGGCGGGCGAATATCTGGGAGAACGCCAAGACACTTCACGCCGAGTTCGTCCTCGACCTCTCCGGGGGTCCGCAAGACGTCGTTGAGGAGCTCGCGCGCAAAGGCGGCGCCGAAGCCGAGGCAGAGGCCGCCGACCAAGCCTCCCACCAGGGCCAAAACCGTCCGCGGCGAGCTTTTGCGATCAGGCTTGGTCGCGGTGCTGATCAGGCGTGCCTCGCTGAGCGGGAAGCTCTGATTTTGGGTGGCGCTTTGCAGCTTCTCCAGGAAGTTGTTGTAGAGATTGCGATAGGTGTCGGCCGCGCTTTCGAGATCGCGCAGCTTGACTTCTGCCTGGCCGGTGTGACCCGCCTGGGCGACCAGCTCTTTCACGTTCTTATCGAGAGAAGCCTCTCGGCTTTTTGCGATCTCGTAGTCGCTGCGATAAGCGTCCCCAATCCGATGAAGCTCATCGGCGATATTCTTGCGCAGTTCCTCCATCTTGTTGGCCAAATTGACCGCTGCAAGATGGGTCTTGCCGTAACGCCTTGACCAATCGGCATATTGGGCCTGTAAATCGAGGTACTGGGCGCGCAGGCGCGTAATGACCGAGTTGTTAAGGGCGTCCGTCACGGTGGGTTGGGCGAGGTCTTGGTCGGAAATCGCTTCGATCCGATCGAGGCGCGCCTTGGCTTCGGCCGTGGCCGCCCGCGCCTGAACCAGCTGTGTATTCAAGTCCGACAATTGCTGCTCGGACATGAGGCCGCGGCTGGTTCCGACGATATTGTGCTCTGCCTTGAAGGTTTGCACCGCGCGGTCGCTGGCCGTCGCCTGCTCGCTGAGCTCGACGCTCCGCTGCTGGAGCCATTCGGTCGCCCGTTTAGTGGACTGGTATTTTGCTTCCAGTGCACCCACGATGTAGGCATCGGCGATCGCATTTACGATCTTGACTGCCTTGTCCGGGCTGTGTGCGCGATAATTGAGCGACAAGACGTATGTGGTCAGGACGCGCTCAACCCTCAGACTCTTTTGAATCGATTCGACCACGGCATGTTCGATCCGCTCCTGTGTGGGCGGTTCGCCGGATTCGAACACTGACATGATCTTGCCGGTAACGACGGCGAGAAGTCCTGGATTGGATCCGTTGAATTCCGGATCCTCGGTGAGCCGCAGGCGGCGAACGATTGACAGGATAAGATCGTCAGAATTGATGACTTCGACCTGGCTGTCGACATAGCCAGTGTCGATCAGAGCGCTGTTGGTCCCGCTGTCCTTGTCCAGAACCTGGGTTTGCCGGGTGTCCATCATGATACGGGCGTTTGCCGTATACATCGGCTTTGCCAGAACCAGATAGACGACGACCAGAGCCAGCGAAGCGCCAACTGCCGCAGCGATCAGCGGCCATTGCCGACGAAGGACATCAGTGACACGGTCAAAGCTGAGGACCGCGCCGCCAAACTCGATGCCAAACCGGTGTCCCGATTGGAAGTGTTCTCTAGGCTGATACATCTGAAATTCGCTGCCTTAATGGTCAGGATCAATTCGGGAGGGGAACAGGTTTGAATGGATTGGCCAGTTTGGTCTTCCATTCGCCTTCCAACAGCGCTCCGCCCCGAGGCTGCGTCGGCTTGTTGTCTCTCGGCTGCAATTGGGCGCTGGAGCCATCTTCTCCCGCCGCGGAATAGCCCGCCTGCACGGCGAGGTCACCGACTCGCTGCGTGAAATCCCTAATCTTGCGCGCAGCGTCCGGTTTCGTTGACGTGCACAGCGCTTCTGCGAGCCGCAGCGCCGCGCCGATGGTCGAGCGGTCGGGGGAAGCCGATTCGGAAATGAGCGTCTGCACCGACGGCAACACCGATGGATTGGTCGCGATATATGAAGAAAGGCGAGCCCTCAGCTTCTCTTTGTCGTTGCGTAGCCGTTCCAGAAGCGAAGACGGCGCCTTCACGAAGGCGTCGAGTTCGGTTTGTGAGGCGCGGTCCGAGAATCCGACGCATTGAGCGCGGGTCGGACCGACGCCCGATGCGATCAGAGCAAATCCCGTCAAGATGATGGGTTGCCATCTCGGCTTCGTACGACGCGTCACTTCGCAGCTCATCCGTGTCCCTTCGTCGTTGCTGCAAACCAGTACACGCGAAGAGTGGCAGCCAACTGTGTCAATTTTTGTGCGATGCAAAAGCGGGTTTCATTCGGTCGCGCTTGCCATCGATTGCTACATCAGTGCCTTACCTTTCGTCGGTTGTGCAAGTACGATTTGCAATGCCTGCGAGATCGGCACAATGGCGCCTGCGATTTTTGCAGTTTGAAGATTTATGAGGCGGTCGCAAAAAATCTTGTCGCGAAATTGACACACGAAAATTTTCCAGCGAGCAGCGCGTGGATACGCCTGGATCAAGAAACATCTTCTGTACAGGCAAAATCGCAACACCGCCGGGTTTCGCGCATACTTTGTTCGCAAATGCTCGCGACCATGCCCCGGCGAGTCAGTTCGTTCGTCCCGATGCTCCTCGATCAGCAAAAATGGCGCAAAGTTGTCGCGCGCATGTTCGAATGACAGAGAGCGTTGAATTTATCGCCGGTCGTCATGCGTCATACGCGAATCCCCGATCGTGATGATTGAAAGCACGCAAAGACCTGATACAGACTGCTGCGGTGCAACAGCTACGGAATGTCGATGTGACGGAGTTGGTTCATCGTGAGAAAGCGCATGTCCTGCCGCTCGACAGCATCCGGGGTATCGCCGCGACATCTGTGGTGATCCACCATCTCCTGCTGATGCCGACCTTTCTCGCGGCATTCCCACACAATGCGTGGATCAATTGCTCGTTCTTCAGAAGCGCGTGGCTATTGGTCGACTTGTTCTTCGTTCTCAGTGGCATCGTGATGTCGTTGAGCTACGTCGAGGGCGACTTCGGACGCTTCTCGCTGCGCGAATTCATGGTGCGGCGTTTGGCGCGGGTCTATCCGCTTCACATCGTCATGCTGATCGCAAACCTGCTGTTCCGCCTCCTGCGTATCGGCTTGGTCGCCGCAGGCGTCGTGGTTGCCGCGCCGACCGCCTTTGAGGTGAACAATGCCTATTCCTTCCTGCTCAACGTCTTTCTCCTGCATTCGGTGGGACTGATCGACTATCTCAGCTGGAACGCTCCGAGCTGGAGCATAAGTGTCGAATTCTACACCTACCTGGTGTTCGGCCTGATCGTCCTGCTGGCCCAGCGCATGCGTTCGCTGTCGTGGTTCTACGCCGTCTCCGGGCTCGTCGCGGTCGCAAGTCTTGTCGTGATCGTCTTCGTGCTCGACAAGAGGAGTCTGGGACTCCAGACCGATTTCGGTATTCTTCGCTGCTTTGTGAGCTTCTTCCTCGGTGTCTTGACCGTCAGGATCGTTCGTCGGCTGCCAGGCAAGCCGAGCCCTGCCGTGCAGGGAGGGCTGCAGTTGATCGCCATGATTGCCAGTATCGTCCTGGTCAGCCTCGCAGAGACCAATCCGGCGACCACCTTCCTGGCGCCGCTTGTTTTCGCAGCCTTCCTTGGCACGCTGCTGGCGTTTCCGGATGCGTTGCTGGTGCCGAAGATTCTGGTGGCGCGGCCGCTGGTGTGGCTGGGGCGCAGATCCTACTCCATCTATATGGTGCATGCGCTCGTGGTGCTCTTCGCGGAGTACTTCGTGCGGGCACTTGGGCCACGGCCGATCGCGGCGCTCGATTCGATCTGGACGGGGCTGCCGGCGACGCTGAATCTCGTGATCTCCCTGGCCGCTGTACTGGTAGTTTCGAACTTCAGCTATCTCTACATCGAGAGTCTTGGCGGTAAGCTGCTTCGGAATGCCCCTGGAAGCCGGCCCGATTTTTCGCCATCTCCGGCGGCATCGGCGCGGCTGACGAATTGAGGCGAGCATGACGGCCCTTGCGCTGCAGCGCCCGCAGATCACGCTGGTCAGCCTCAACATCGAGGCGATCGCGCTCGGGGTTTATCTGGTCCGAGACGCCTTCGGCGGCGTGATCCGCTACTACACCAGCATCTTTCATCTGGACACGCTCTGGTACCTGCCCGACGGCGTCGCGCTGCTGTGTCTGGCCCAGTTCTTCGTGCATTGCATTTTGCGCAATCGCAGCACCCTGGCGCTCCTGGTGTTCGCGCAGATCATGCTGTCGCTGGTGCTCGGCTACTTCATGATGGGCACTGCGACCGCCGCGATCTCGGCTTTCAAGATGATGCTGCCGGTGTTTGTCGGATTCTGTTTCTGCGATTCGAGCCTGGGTTCCTACCGAAAGCTGCTGTCGATCATCGCCGTGACCTTCTATCTCTCCGTCATCGGCGTGTTGTTGACCAAGTTCTACCTCATGCCCTGGGTCGGCTACAAATATGAATCCTTTGGCGCCGTGCGTGAGGCGGGCCGGCTATGGTGGGCCTATGGCGGTGACGATCAGCGCCTGATGGGCTTTGCCGCCGACAATACCATGGCCGCATTCTTCATCCTCGTGTCGTTTGCGATCACGTCGATCCGCAAGAGCACGCTCTGGTGCCTTCTGTACGGCTCCCTGGCGGTTTACGTCATTCGTCTGACCACCAGCAAGACGACCATGATCGTTCTCGTGCTGTACCTGGTGCTGCTGGTGATCGTGCGAATGCTGCCGGAGAAGTCGCGTTTCCCCGCGATCCGCGCGATCGCGTTGTGGTCGTTCGCTGCGATCCTCGTTCCGTTCTTCATGATCGTGGTCGCATCGGGCACCGCAGCAGTGCCGCACTCGACCTTGTTCAGCATTCTCGACCGCATCAATAACAGCTGGCAGCTGCCGTTCGTCTACATGAGCCAGCTGATGCCGATCGGTCTGGTAACCGGCTGCGGCGCGGGTTGCTTCAACTATCCGCAGAAGCTTTTCTCGCCGCTCGCGGCGTACTGGGTACCGGTCGACAACTTCTACATCGGAACATACCTGATGTTCGGGCTTCCGTTCGTCGCATTCATGGTGATGGTGTTCCGCGCCAACTTCGGAGCGACCGACGTCTACAAGCTGACGCTGCTCTTCGTGGTCAACCTGTTTACCATCACCGTCCTGAACTACGGTCCAGCATCAGGGCTCCTGATCATCGCATTGAGCTTCAGCGAAGTATTCTCCCGGCGGGCGACCTCCGCACGGGCAGCCGATACCGTTCCGATAGAATTGCCGCGGCCGATCCGCTCATTGGAGGGTCTCGGCGTAGATATGCCAGGGACGGCAGCGCGTGGGAGCAGATAAGACAAACGATGCATAGACGGCTTGCATTCATCGATACGCTGCGCGGCATTGCCGTGTTGGCGGTGCTGTTCCAGCACGTGTTCGAGGTGATCGTCCAGAAGCACCCCACCGGCGCGTATTACTGGGTCTTCCACGATGCGATCGGCTACTACATGAACTTCGGCCGGTTCGGAGTCGTGCTGTTCTTCTTCGTCAGCGGATTCGTCATCCCGTTCAGTTTTCCGGACAGTGCTACTCCTGTGCGCGATTTCACGATCAGCCGCTTCTTTCGGCTCTACCCGGCGTACTGGACGTCGATGGTGATCGGGCTCCTCACGATGCAGGTGCTGGAGGCCAATGCCTACCCGTTGTCGCAGGTCATCGCGAACGTGACGATGCTGCAGACTTTCGTGAACATCCCGAACCTCTGGATCTTCTACTGGACGTTGGCGATCGAGCTCCTGTTCTATGTCGGATGCACCATTCTTTTCGCGATGGGATTGCTGAACCGGCGCTTTACTGCAGTTGCGATTGTCATTGCTGCGGCGCTGGTCGGGACCGCCGCAGCACTTCTGATCGAAAGCAGGACGGTGTCGTCGCTGATGGAGGTTGGGCTGAACCTTTCGGCGATGTTCCTGGGCAAGGTCATCCGCGACACCGTCATCGGCGGAAAGCTGCGATGGCCGCACGTCGCCGTTTGTACGGTGTTCTATGCGATCTTCGCCATCACGCTGGCGGAGAGGCGGTTCGGCGGCGTCTATCAGGAGAACTTCTTCTACAGCTATTCGATCGGGTCGGCTTATGTCTGCGCAGCGCTCGTCTTCATCGCGTTTGCGGCGTTCGGTGAGAGGATGGCCTGGCGCTCGATGGCGTTCGTGGGAACCATCAGCTATTCCGTCTATTTGATGTCGCCGTTCGTGATCGTCTGGATCCATCGCCTCGTCTGGCTCGGTGATGGACCGCTGGGATGGGCCGCTTTCGCCGCGCTGGTCGCAGCATTGTCAATTCTGGTCAGCTGGTCGACATATGCGTTCGTCGAGAAGCCCAGCATCTCGTTCGGCCAGAGGTTCCGGTCGAAGCGCAGGAGGGCGGTCGTTCTCGAGCCGGCGCTCAGCGCGGAAGGGGCAGCTGAGTGATCGAAAAAACGCGCCAGCCGAATGCCGGATACGACGGATCTTTCGTTCCCTCCGTCCAGGGACTTCGTGGCATTGCGGCGCTGAGCGTGCTGATGGATCATTTCTACGACATGCCAAAGGGAGGCGTGTACGACATTCCGGATCCGGGCTTCCTGCCGCCGCTCTGGCTCTGGCTGCAATCGGTGATCAATGTCGGCGGCCACGGTGTCGAGCTGTTTTTCATGATCAGCGGCTTCCTGATCCCGGCCAGTCTGGTGCGGCACGGCTCGCTGCCAAGGTTCTTCTTCGACCGTGTCCTGCGCATCATGCCGGTGTTCGTCGTGCTGCATCTCGCGCTGTTCGTGATTGGCCCGATCGTGGGCTACAAATTCTTCCGCGGGATCGATCTGACCGGTTATCTCGCGATCTTCACGGCCAATCTGTTCTTCGTGCAGGACGCTCTCGGCTTGCCCATCGCTCAGCAGAATGCCTGGACCTTGACTTACGAATGGGCGTTCTACATCTGGTTCGGGCTGACATTCTCGGTGTGGCGCATCGGAGGGAGAATGCTGGCGGCGCCCCTGATCTTGCTGGGCGTGGCCTGTCTCCTGCATTGGCCGATCACGGCGTTCTTCTGCATTGGCATGCTTCTCAGCGCCACGGGTTGGCGCATCTCCATTCCGGGACCTTTTGGCTTGATGGCGGGCCTGACGTGCGGGGTCGCCATGTACGCGAGCCTGGTGCTGTTTCACCCGTTCGTAGGTCTTATTCCGGGCCTTTTGCTGTTCGCCATGGTGCTGGCCCCGGACTCCGGTCTCGCCAGGGCGCTCAGCACGCCGGCCCTGCAGTATGTCGGCAAGATAAGTTACAGCCTTTATCTCGTGCACCCGTTCGTCCTGTTTCCGTTACAGGTGATCGGGCTCAAGCTCGTCGCTGTCGGTGTCGACCGCTGGCTGCTGTGGGCAGCATTCATCCTGCTGGGATCGTTGATGTCGCTGGTTGCAAGCGCGATCACCTACGAGCTGATCGAGGTGAGGCTGAGACGATTGTTGGATGGCGCGGTCCGCGGCATGTTCTTTCGGTCATTGAGCAAGATGGAACAGTCCGCCTAGAAGATCGCAATATAAGTCACGATCAGCTCACGGTACGGCCGGCAAGCTTGCGGTAGGATGGCAACAGGCCATCGGCGATGCGATCCCAGTTCAACTGGCCCGCCGCTGTCTGCCGTGCACCGTAGGTCAATGTCGCGGTAAGCGATTTCGAGGTCAGGACGCGTTCGAGCGCATCGGCCAAGGCGGCAGCATTACCAGGCGGGACCAGAAGCCCGTTCACGCCGTCTGTCACGACGTCAGGAATGCCACCGGTGGCGCTGGCGACGACGGGACGGGAATTCCCGTAAGCAGACGCCAGCACGCCGCTCTGCGTCGCATCCTTATAGGGCAGGGCGACCACGGTCGCAGACTGAAATAATTGTCCCGTATCCTCGGGCGAGATATAGGCATCGATCGTTTTGACCGTCGGCATGGCCTCCATGCGCGCGCCGAGCCGCGTCATCTCGGGACCGCGGCCCGCGACGATCGCTTCGTGCGCCACGCCGCGCCGGTCCAGCAGGTCGATCGCATCGATGAAGATGTCCAACCCCTTGTAAGCCCACATCCGCCCAAAAAACAGGATTCGTGCAGATTCGGGATCGATGGCCGCGGCGCGCGTCGGGGGCACCATGAGCACGCCGTGCATGCTGGAGACGATTTCTCCATTAAAGTCCGGCGTCGCATGGCGGAAATCTGCAATGCAGCTCTCGCCGTGCGTCGTGACGACTGACGCTGCCGCGCGCATGCGCGCGCGCCAGCCGTCCTCGCGCGGAGAGGTGCCCGAGCCGCCTTCCGAATGAGGAATTGCGTCGTGAACGGTCAGCACCAGCGGGATTCCAAGCGGACGCAGGAACTGGATCAGCTTGGATGTGTAGACTTCCGGAACTTCGTGACAATGAACCACGTCTGGACGAAACGAAATTATGTCCATGAATGAAGCTGGAATGCCGATGGCGCCGGCGCGGCGCAGGCTCAAATCGCGGATCCTTGTGTTGAAGGGTGTCGTCACCGCGATATCGGCCAGTTCCCACTGCTGGTTCGCATCCTTGCGGTTGAGGACGAGGCGAACATCGCAATGGCGCGCCAAGCCCGACGCGAGCCGGTAGGAATATTCTGCAAAATGCGGCGCGTAGATCGCCACGCGCAAGCGCCTGGAGTTGCGATTGAAGGCGGTGGTAGGCGAATTCATCAAGGCATCCATTTTGCATCACATCGCTGAGCCGGTTGGAGTGTAGTCCACGATTTGAACTCACTTCCACGCTAAATCGGATGATAGATGGTGCTCATCTGATTGCCATAACGTCGTCGTACTGCTGCGCGATTGCTGCCGCCATCGGGACGGAGTGGAAAAGGGCGACGTCACGCGCGGTCATCGATTCCCTGTTTGTCTAGCGGGCGATTGTGATTGGATCTGTCGGAATTGGGTCGATTTTTTGATGAACGTCACTCCGGGCAAACAACATCAGGTCGTGGTCGCGTTGTTGTGGTCGCTGGCGCAGAACTGGGGCGGCCGTGCGCTGTCATTTGTTCTGTTCTTGATATTGGCGCGGCTGCTCAATCCTGCGGATTTCGGTCTTGCCGCGCTGGTTGGCTTCATCCTGCTGCTCCTGAGCTCCATTTCCGAATTCGGGTTCGGTGACGCGTTGATCCAGCGACGCACGCTCGAGCCTGCGGACGTGACACTGCCATTTTTCTGCTCACTGGCGGCATCGGTCCTCCTTGCCGTTCTCATCGCCCTGCTGGCGACCGATATCGAGCGTTGGCTCGACGTGAAGGGACTTGCGCCGCTCTTGACGGCTGCGAGCCTCTCGCTTCCGATCGGTACCGCCACGCTGTTCCAGGAGGCGCTCTACAAGCGCCAGATGGATTTTCGTGTGCTTGCGCTCAGGACCATGGTGGCGACCGCGATCTCCGGAGTGGTCGGGATCGCCTGTGCCTATGCCGGGTTCGGTGCCCTCAGTCTCGTGATCCAGGTGGTCGTTCAGAGCGCGGTCAGCGGCCTGTGGCTCTGGAGCCAGCCCAGATGGCTCCCGATGCGCGGCTACGATCTGAAGAGCTTGCGCGAACTCTCCGGCTACAGCATCCACGTCGTGTCGAACAGGCTGCTGGACTTCGCCATCGTGCGTACGATCGACATGATCATCCTGTCGCTTTATGGCGTCGCGGCCTTGGGCATCTACACGGTGGGCGCGCGGGTCTACATTATCCTGATGCAGTTGCTGACACAGGCGGTCATGGACGTCGCGCTGAGCGCACTGTCCAAGATCGCGCATGAGCGTCACCGTATTGCCGACGCCTATCTGCGAAGCGTGAGCCTCGGAGCATTGATTGGCTCTCCGGTCTTTGTGCTCCTGGCGGCGATCGCGCCGGAGTTCTCCCTGCTGCTGTTCGGCTCAAAATGGGCCGGCAGCGAAGCCGTGATGAGGCCGCTGATGCTCATCGGCGCGATTCAGACGGTGCAGTTCGTGAACAGCGCCTATTTTGGCGCCATGGGCAAGCCCAACTACGTCTTCCTGCTGAACATTCTCAAATTCGCCACGGTGGTACCCGCAATGTTCCTGCTGCCGTCGCACGACATTGGTCAGCTGGCCACCATCTTCGCTGTCGCGCAGCTCGTGGTGACGCCCGTGACGTTCGCGCTGGCGCTCAGGCTGCTGGGCCTGAGCTGGAACCAGTTTCTGCGGCCCGTCGCAGGCTGTCTTTGCGCCATCCTTCTGGCTTATGGCGCAGTTGCGCTATGCCGCGAAGCGACCCCGGACATGAATCCCTATTTGCGGATAGGACTGCTCTCGTCATGTTTCGGGGCGACCTATCTGATGAGCATCTTGCTGTTCTGGCGAAAGCAGCTGTTCTCCCTGATCGCTTTCGTCGTGAAGCGTGGTGCGACCGCTTGATGAAGACGAGGAAGACGTCGTGAAGCAATTGATTCCGGTACCCGTTCGCAAGCATCTCCGAGGCTGGCTCAACAGCGCGAAGAACACGCCCTTTGCGGTCGATCTGCTCGAGTTGCGCAGGTGGCAGATCGCCAGGAAGGCTATCGGCGGCAGTGCCGCGCCGCGCAACAACCCGCGCCGGCTCGTCCTGCTCCCGTCCGACCCCTGGAGCATTCATCAGTCGCGCGGCGATGAGGCCATGATCGAGGCGGCCGTCGGCGAGATGAAGCAGGCCCATCCGAACATCGAGGTCTACATTGTCACCGCCACCAAAGCGGCAAGCGCGGAAGTGCGCGCAATGGGGTTCAAGCCGCTCGAATTTTGGAGGCAGCCGTTTTCCTATATGACGGTGGCGCAGGAGCTTTCTCTCACCAGGCCGGATTTCGGAATGGTTCTGGGGGCAGACGTGCTGGACGGCTACTATTCCCCCGTGGACGCCGCTCGCATGCTGCTCGTCGCCGATCTCATGGCAGCGTGCGGCGCCAAGGTCAGCGTGCTCGGATTCAGCTTCAACTCCCGTCCGGCCAAGGCGTTGCGCGAGGTGTTTCGGCTGCTCGATCCCGGCGTGGTCTTGAATTTGCGCGATGCACTATCTCTTCAGCGCTTCAAAGAGTTCGCCCCGAATCGTGCGCACCTCGTCGCTGATTCCGCATTCATGCTGGTGCCACAGGCGGAGACCGCGGCTGTGAAGCAGATTGCGGCCGCGATTGCGGAGCAGCGCAGGCAGGGACGCGACGTCTTTGTCTTCAATATCCACCCGATGTTGTTCAGGAAATCCGAGCCGGCCAAGCTACGGCGAATGATCGAACTCGCGGCGAGCGCAATCGAGCGCATGTCTCGAGAGCATAACGCGAGCTGGGTGTTGCTCGCGCACGACTATCGTCCGGAGATCGCCGACGACAATTGCCTTCGACCGCTGGCCGGTCGCCTGAGCGCAGCGCTGGGCAACCATGTTCATCATGTCGAGCACGTGCTGTCAGCGAGCGAGATCAAGGCAGTCGTCGGTCTGGTGGACGGCGTCGTCACCGGCCGCATGCATCTTGCGATTGCGGCTCTCGGACAGGGAACGCCGGTTGCGGCGATCACATACCAAGACAAGTTCCAGGGCCTGTTCGCTCATTTCGGTGTGAGCGAATCGCTTCTTCTCTCACCTGAGCAACTGCTCGCGGGAGACAATCTCGAGAAGTTTCTGCTGAGGTTCCTCGGCGCCTACAAGACGGCCGGCGCGCAGGTCCGCAATATGCTGCCGGCAGTCATGGAGCTGTCGCGCGCCAACATCGCTCCGCTGCGGGGCGATGGTTTGATGTCGGTTGACGCGGTGTCCGACGGTAAGGTCGCCTGAGGGAAGCGGGCGGACGTCAGTTGGCGGCCTGCTCCGTCTCGTCGAAACGCACGGACGTCTTGGTGCCAGACGTCTTGTTGGTGGCAGGCGTCTTGGCGGACGATTGCACTTTGCGCGGCGATCCAAATCCGATGTCGGCCCCCCGATTGATCAGCCGCCGCGCCGGGTTCTCGAAATAGGCATAGGTGCGATCGGCGATGATGGTCAGGATCGCGCAGCACGCGAGAGCAAAGAGGCCAAATTGATCCGGACGCAGACCAAGCGACGCCCACAACGGCTTGAATACGGCGATGAGGACGGCGTCGTGCAGCATGTAGATCGAATATGAAGTGTTGCCGAGCCGCCCGAGGAGGCGGCTGCCCGGAATTTGCACGAAAGCGCTCTCCCCGACGGCGGTGAGCAGGATCGCGCAGGAGAACAGAATGATGGCCAGATCCGGCTTGGCGAAGATGTTCAGGACAAGCACGGAGATCCCGAACAGGGCGATGCCGGCGAAGACGACCGGCTTGTGCCGATACGGGTGCGACAACCTGAACAATATGGCGAGCAGGATTCCATTCAAGAAGCTCGGCAGCGCACGGAGCATCCCGTAGTCATAATTGGCTCCATACATCTGCGATCGTTCTTGCCAGATCGGCAAATGGCCGTGGGCCAGGACCAGATAGAGCGCAGCGACGATGGCGGCCAGCACCAGCGGATGGACCTTGCGTGCAAGCAGCATAAGCAGGGGAAAGATCAGATAGCAGAAGAATTCCGCGCTGATCGACCAGGACGGAGAGTTGAAGCTCAAATGATCGGTAACGCCCCAGGCCTGAAGCAGCACGAGGTTGTACAGGAAGTCCAGCGGCGTCGACCTCGCCGATCGGTCCAGACCGAACCCGATCAGCAATACGAACACGAGTAAAGTCAGAAAATGCAGCGGATAGATCCGCGCAATGCGGCGGATCATGAACCGGGAATATGCCTTGAGACCACGCGCGTCAGACGGATAGGAATAGGAGATCACGAACCCGGACAAGATGAAGAACATGTCCACGAAAAGGCCATAAGATCCGTTCCAGATCGGCGCGATACCGCTGTCGATGGTCTTCAGATGGAAAATGAAAACGCCGAGAGCGGCAACGAAACGATAGAAGTCGAGAACGACGAACCGTCTTGCTTCATTGGCTTCCATCGCGTGTCGAATTCCTTGCCTGACGCTACCGTCTGCTTAGCGGTCAATTGTGACGCAAGTTCGCTGGGCCGGCGTTCGACGGCAGGCGAATAGCCGTTATGCAGCTCCTGCCTCGCGACAAGGCAACCGCCTAATTATTGAACGGCGCCGGGACTTGCCTGAGCTGGTCCCGGCGCCTGAGATATTGATGCGATCCTGCGGACAATTCGCCGTGGTCAGACGAACAGGAAATCGTGGCTCGTCAGGCTGGCGACGTTGACGTTCTTCAGGAGGATCGAGTCGCTGGCCGAAAGCGTGACCAGGGCGTTCGCGCCCGACTGCGTGATTTGCAGATGGCCGTAGTCCGCGGCGAGGAGCTTCGAGATCTGGATCACGTCGTGAGTGGCGGCGTCGCCGGCCTGGAAGTTGACGATCTGGTCTTGGCCGTGATCGTAGACGATTGTGGTCGAGCTCGGCGCCGCCGAGAACAGGTCGTTGCCGGCCCCGCCCTGGATCGTCACGCCGCTCGCAACCGCCGTGACGTTGTGTGTGCCGTCGGTTTTGGTGTCGTCGAAGAACTGGAGTGCATTGGCTGAATTGTAGTTTTCGTGCTGCGTCGTGCCGGCCTGTCCGTTGAAGTTGAACAGGAACACGTCCTTCGAACCGTCGGCGTTGTTGGCGATCTCCTGGGTCTTGGAACCGGAGCCGTCGTAGATGCCGGTCAGCTTGCTGCCGTCGTTGTTGATGACCTGGGTATAGTCCAGCGTGCCATCGGCGTGGGTCCGGGTAAGCTCGACGATATGCCCGGAGGCATCGAGGTGCTGATGCTGCGTGGTGTAGGACTGCCCCTTGATGTTGTAGCTCCAATTGTCCGACGTGCCATCGGCGTTGGTAATGTACGCGGCAGTCTTGACGCCGTTGGTGTAGGCGGTCGTGGAGCTATAGCCGTCGATCTTCGTCGTCACCTCGCTGGTCAGAACGCCCTTGGCGTCGTACCAGTCCGAGGTTTTGGTCCCGTCTGAGCTCTGGACAAGCGTGAAGGCGAGGCTGCTATCGGCGTGGGTGCGCACGATGTTAGTGAGGAAGCCGGTCGGATCGTAGCTGTCGTGCTCGGTCGTGTAGGTCTGGCCCACGATATTGAACTGGAAGACGTCCTTCGAACCGTTGGCGTGGTAATCGGTCTCCGTCATCTTGACGCCGGAGGCATTGTAGTTGCTCACCACGCTGCTGCCGTCGCTATTGACGACTTGGCTGTAGTCGAGCGACCCGTCGGCATGCGTGCGGACCACTTCGGTCGTGACACCGGAGGGGTCGAGGTGCTGGTACTGCGTGGTATAGCTCTGACCTGTTATATTGTAGCTGTAATTGTCGTGGCTCTGGTCCGCATTGGTGATGTAGGCCGCGGTCTTGACGCCGTTGGTGTAGATCGTCGTTGCGCTGTAGCCGCTCGTCTTCTCCAGGACCTCACTGGTGAGGATGCCGCTGGCGTCGTACCAGTCCGAGACCTTGGTGCCGTCGCTGCCCTGCTGCAGTTTGAAAGCCAGGCTGCCATCGGCGTGCGTGCGAACCAGCGAGGTGAGGAAGCCCGCCGCATCGTAGATGTCGTGCTCGGTCGTGTAGGTCTGGCCGGTTATGTTGAGAAGCCAGATATCCTTGCTGCCATCGGCGTTGTAGTCGGTTTCCTTCGTCCTCGTTCCGGCTGCGTTGTAGTTGGTGACGACGCTGCTGCCGTCGTTGTTGATGATTTGCGTATAGTCGAGCGTGCCGTCGGCATGCTTGCGGGTCACGGCCGTGACCTTGCCGGAGGGATCGACGTGCTGGATCAGCGTGCTGTAGCTCTGGCCGGTGATGCCATAGGCGTAATTGTCCTGACTGCCGTCCGCATTCTTGACATAGGCGTTGGTCTTGACGCCGTTGCTGTAGAGCGTCGTCGAACTGAAACCGTTGGCCTTTTGCACGACTTCGCTGGTGAGGCCGCCGGCGGCATTGTACCAATCGGTCGTCTTGGTGCCGTCGGTCGTTTGCGTCAGCTTGAACGCCAGGCTGCCATCGGTGTGGAGGCGCGTCAGGGTCGTGAGAAAGCCGGTCGTATCGTAAACGTCGTGCTCGGTCGCATAGTTCTGGCCCTTGATGTTGTAGGTCCAGACGTCCTTGCTGCGATCGGCATGGTAGTCGGTCTCGACCAGCTTGACCCCCGTGGCGCTATAGGTGGTGATCACGCTGCTGCCATCGCCGTTGTAGACCTGTGTCGAATCGAGCGAGCCGTCGGCATGGCTGCGGACCACAGACGTGACCTTGCCGGTCGAATCGAGGTGCTGGACCTGGCTCGTGTAGCTCTGCCCCTTGATGTTGTAGGTATAGTTGTCCTGGGTGTGGTCGGCGTTCTTGACATAGACCGTGGTCTTCACGCCGTTGGTGTAGATGGTCGTCGAATAATAGCCGTCTGACTTTTGCACGACCTCGCTGAGAAGCGTGCCGGTGGTGTTGTATGTATCGGTGGTCTTGGTGCCGTCGGTAGCGAAATGGACGGAGGTGGTCTTTATGCCACCGGTGTAGCCGATCGCGTCTTTGGACCCGTCGGTGTAGCCGATCGTGGTCGAAATAGGCAGTCCGCTTGCGTTCAGGCCGGTGTCCGCTTTCGACAGGAGGTTGCCGCTGGCGTCATAGGTTTTCGTGCTGCTCCAGGTCGCGGCCGAGTTCGTGACGGAGAAGGAATGGCCGCCCTGGATCTTGGACAGTGCGCTGCCGTAATGCGCGATCATATAGTCCATCGTCGCTTTCGAAGCGACGGGCAGGACATGCGAGTCGGTTAGCGTGATGGTTTGAAGCGCCGTCGACGTGCTCAGGTCGGACAGTTGCGGCACGATCTCGGCAGCCGTACCGCTGACACTGGTTCGGGTGTCAGGCGGAATCGGGGTGGTCGCGGGCGCGTCGATCTCGATGATCAGCGGGTGATCGCTGACCGGAATCGTAATCGTGCTGACGTCGGTGTAGCTCGCGATCGCGGTAGTTCCCGTCAGCGTGTCGTACACCTTGACCGAATGATGCATGCCGCCAAGATTCACCGTGACCGTCTGGGCCGGATTGGAGATCTCGGCATCGGCCGCATCATTCCAGAGCTTCGGCTCCGCCCAAACGACAAGCTCGTAGGCGCCATTGCTCTTGCCCAGCACCATGCTGTTGCCCAAGGCCGGCATGTTGCTCAGCGTGTAGTTCAATGGATTAGTCGGCTGCAGGCCGCCCTTGCCGTCATCGGCCAGAATGCTCGTCAGGTTGTGAATTGCCGTCGCGGCGAGCTTTGGCGTTCCGTCGGAGTTGAACAAGCCGAAGTTGGCTTCGGGATTGGTGTTGCTGGCGGACGAGTCGCGGTCGAACATCTCGTAGAGATAGGTCGCACTCACGCCAGCCTTGTAGGCATCGACCAGGGTGTTCAAGACCGACTTGGCTTGCACCGTCTCGTCGACTCCGAGATATTGGGTGTTGGCCTGGGTGGTGTAGCCGGTCTCCGTAATCACGACGGGCTTTCCCGGCGCCGCGGTCGAGACGGCGCTCAAGGTGGCAGCAAGTGAGCTGCTGGTCGTTAAGCTGGTGCTGACATAGGCATGCGCATTGGCGAAATCGGCCGAGCCCGACATGTTGCCGAGCTGGCTGTAGCCCTGGGGATCGTTGTAGGCGAGCGACAGATTGAAGACGGGAATGCTGGAAAGCGTGCCGTCTGCCTTGACCGCCTGATAGAGCGCGCTTTGGAACTGGGCCGCGGCGCCAAGGCTCGAACTGCCATTGTAGCTGAAGGGCTGGTGATTGGCCTCGTTGAGCCCCTCGATGGCGCTGATGCTGCCCGGATGGCTCGCCACGAACTTCTCGAGCGACACGATATACTTCTGAAGGCCGGCCGCACCCAGCTGGGGCAGGGCGGAGGATACCAGGAAGTCGAACTTGTAGCCGGCAGCCGCCAGCCCCTCAACGACCGGTTGTGCGGCGGGGCTGGTTCCCATTGCGTCGCGGAGATGGGTGACACCGAGATACTTCAGGTCATCGACCATCAACGCGAGGTTATTGTAGTCGGTCCACCCGAAGCCGGCATGCGTGTTGACGCCGATGGAGTTGATGAAGCCGCTTGCGGAGAGGACGGTTTGATCTGACGACATTTCACACTCGAATTTCTACGCGAACGAAATTGCTCGCAGGGATTTGCGTTCAACCTTCTCGATCGAGTGTGAATTTCAGATAAAAATCGGAGCTACAAATCGAGAGCGATCAGCAGTTCCTCGCAGGAACAGCTCGACTCTGATTCAAGACAATAACGATGTCGTGCCGACGCAGCATGACCTCAACATGGCGCTTCCAAGAATTCGCAAGGTTTCACTGCTGAATCTATGCGCATGTCGCGCTTCAATGATGCATGTGACTTGGGGCGCGGAGCGGTGAAACTGTCAGGCCGACCCGATGCGCTGGTCGAATTTTGCCGGCACGAGCAAATCACTCAATATTCTCGTACTGGTTGTCAGTCACTTCGCCGCATTTTGAAGCGAAGTAGAGAGTTCCACGGTAGGAACTTCGTGGACGCGGGCAGGCGTCAAGGGCGCATCTAGCTCCAAAGAAGGTTTGGAAGAGACCGGTCGACAGATCAGCTCGGGCGGGCCAGGAGGAGAAAGTTTCCGCGCCAGCCGACCGCAGCCGTGGAGATTGCGGCGATGACGATCTTTCCAGCAAGCCACGCCGCCGGTTCGCTCGGCGCATGACTGAGCGATCCGATCAGAATGGCGGCTGCGAGCGCCTGAAGCACCAAGGGCCAGCGCGGGAACGCATCGAACCTGAGGGTAGGGCCAAGCCCGGCCAAGATCGCTGCGAGCGTGGCGATCGAGGCGCAGGTGACTGCCGCTTGGGGTGACAGGCCGGCCCAGACGGCAACCAGGGAGAACGCCGCAACCATTGCAAGCTGCCCGGCAGCGACGAGGACGAGCCTGGTTGCGAGCTTTTCCAGGTGGGGAACGACCGCGATCGTCGCCTGCAGGTGGGTATGGAGGAAGTAGAAAGCAGCGACCGCCGGCCCTGTCGCCAGGAAGCCCTCGACGCTCTCCCGCGGGACCAGGATGCGGGCCGCGTCCGGAATGAAGGCGACAAGCCCGCCCAGCAGGACCAGGGTTGTGCAGATCATGAACTCGAACATGTGCCGCGCCGATTGTCTCGACGTCGTGGCGCTCCCGTGCTCGAAATCATTGACCACTTCAGGATAACTCACGGTGTGGATCGCCGCATTGAGGACCCAGAAGGGACGTTGCAGCAGGTCCAGCGCAATGGAAAATCCTGCACCGGCTCCTGTGGCGCCCAGTCGCCCGACGACGATGATACGGAGCAGGACCGGCACGGACAAATGGATCACGGACGCGCCGGCCGCAAGCATGCCGTAACGCGAGAAGTCTTTCCAGTCAGCCAGCATTGTTCGCGGCGACACGCGATCCAGCGGCGTGCGATATGCGATGAGACCGGCCAGGAGCCCAAGCAGGTGACCCAATGCGATGCCGAGCAGCGTTGCTTCGGCCGTGCCTGAGATCATTCCGCCCGAGACGGCCCCGCCCAAAAGAGCCGTCGCACGCAAGGCAAGAAGGCAGGAGGCGGTCCCCAGCCGGTTCGACAGTCGTACCGACAAGAAGTACAAATCGGTCGAGCCCTGAAGAACGGCCACGCTCAGGCCGAGGACGACCAGCCGTGGCGTGAGGCCGCTGACCAAGGAGGCGCAGCTCCCGACCGCAACGAGCGCGCCGGCGCTCATGAGGGCCGCCGCAAAGAGCGACGATCTCAGTCGAGCCGCCTCGCTCTCCTTGGCGGCCGCAAGAAAGCGCAGCCCCGCGAGCTGCAGCCACTCGAACATGAGGACGCAGAGCAACTGGCTCGAGGCCATTGCGAGAGAATAATTGGTGTAGTCGGCGGCAGGCAGCAGGTGACTGATCACAAAGATCAGGATGATCGCTGCTGCGCTTTGGTAAACGTAGCCGGCGATCGCGAAGAGACGTGTCATCTCGGAATGAAGCTACTCTTTGCCACCGCATGCGCTTGTGGTACCCCGGCTATTGCCGGGCGCACGGACGACATCCGTCGCTGACGCAGTTGTTCATACAGGTTCTTGTACGACGACAATACGTCGGAAAAGATCCACTTGTTCGTGTCGGCGATAAGCCGACGGCTGATCTCGTCGATCTTGTGCGGGTCCGCGGCGATTTCGCGCATGCTCGTGGCCAGGGATTGTGGATCTGCTTCGGTCAACCACCCGGTTACGCCATGCTCGATCGCCTCCGGCATGCCGCCAAAGTGCGTACCGAGCAGCGGTCTGCCCGCCGCCTTGGCGTCGGCGACGACGAGCGGGCCGGGATCGTGCCAGATGGACGGAGCGACCACGACGTCGACTTGCCTGTAGAATTCATCGGGAGACACGAATCCCATGAACTCGACCCGTGCATGCGGCGCCAGTGCTCTCAGGCGCTGTTGTTCCTGATCGCCCAAGCGGCCGGCAATCATCATCCGGATCCGATCGGGCGGCAGCATGGCCAGCGCTCGCATGAGATTGTCGATGCCCTTCTCCTCGGTGATCCGTCCGATGAAGCCGAATGTCACTTCCGTCGTGCAGACAGGCCGCGGGTAGGGTGAGCGCGGCGGCTCGGTCGAGGCATTGCGGATGACGGTGCGGATTGGGGTCTCGGCAAACATGCCCATATCGGTGTGAATGGAGAGGACGCGCTCGCTGACGCCGACCACGGCATCGAGCCAATGCGTCGCCCGTTTGCGGTGGTACGTCAGGATCCCACAGCTCGTACAGGTGTGTTCGCAGGAGCGGCCCTTGTCGAAGCGGGAACAGCGTGGACACGTCAAATAATAATCATGAAGCGTATGCAGGACCGGAACTCCGAGCTTGGCGGCTACCCGCCAGATCGCCGTGGTCAGGCCCGATAAATTATTGGAATGCAGAACGTCCGGCTTGAAAGCGCGAATGCGCTCCGCGATCATCGGGGCCTGGATCTGCCAATCGTCGATCGCATGCCAGATGCTTCGTTTCACGACGTTCTTTTGCTCCGTGAACGGCGCATAGACGTTTTGCACCGGTGCGGAATAGACGTTGATACCGTTGCATAATTCACGGCCCTGCTCGGGTGCGGATGCGGCGCGCACCACCTCGACCTCGTCGCCGCGCTGAGCCAGGCCCTCGGCAAATCTCCGCGCGAAGATCTCTGCTCCGCCGACGATCTTTGGTGCCTGCGGGGTCGGATAAAGCGTGGATGTCAAAAGGATCTTCATCGCGTCAACCTCTTTGTGCCGATCCGATTACCGTGCCGGCCGTATATCCAGTGCGGGAATGGCGTCATTATTGGCGGCGATCAGGACCGGCGTGCTCGAAACCGGCAGCCAGATCCCGGAGGCTGGCCTTGCAGTTGCATCGCAGGGGGCCGCGAAAGTCGCGCCCGGCAGATCGCCTCTGATCCGGACCTCGTAGCGTCGATCCGGATCCTCGGACCAGACCGCGATTTTGCCGCCGGTGGTCGAGGATGCTCCGATCGACATCACCCCGTTGGCAAGGCTTCTTCGTTCGGCGGTTAGAGTGGAACGGACGAATGCCCAGGCGCCACGCGCCGCGCAGGCTACGGGTTTGGGCGAATTGTCGAAACCGTAGAGGCCAAAATTGTCCTCCAGCTCGGCTGGATTCTGACCACTATTTTTGAGCTCATAGATCCACATCCCCTTGAGCCAGCGCGCCGCTGTCGAGGCCCACAGGATGAGCTGTGCCGTGTTATCGGCCTGAGCCTGCTCGCTGACACCACATTTGTTCGCAGCCGTGGTCCAGCCAGTCTCGGTCACGTAAATGGGGAAGTCGGGATTGCCGCTCGCTTGGCCGACCAGTCGATGGAACGCCGTGAGCCGGTCGATAATCTCGGCCGAATTGCGCTTCGCCGGCGCCATGCAGAAATTGTAGAGATGAATCGAGGCGCCATCGGCGTATTGAAGGATGCCGGTTTGCAGCATCTTCTCCGTCCACGTCCAACCGGGATCGTCGCCGATCGCGCCGACGACGAAAGGTGCATTCGGCACCGCCTGCTTGACCGCGGGCCGTGCTACCTTCGCGAGGGCCAGGTAGTTGTCGGCTGAGAATGAAGGGTCCTTCTTGGCTGCCAGATTCCACTCGTTCCAGAGTTCGAAGATCGGGCGCTGCGGCGCGACCGATCGCGCGGCCGCTGCCGCATAGTCCGCGAACCGCTGCCGGGCTTCGTCCGTCGTCGGAGGCGACGAGTTCGGCACGAGGTGATGACCAAATGCAAGGATGAGGAGCGGCCGGGCGATGCCGGACTGAACCTGCGCGTCGAGCCTGCCCAACCGCGGCGTGAAGCCCATCCGACGTCCCGGCAATTCGAAATCAGACCAGGGAAAATCGTCGCGGAAGGCGTTAAAGCCCAGTTGCTTGATCTGGCTGACGTTCACGGAGGGCACGTAGCCTCGCGAACTGACCGGCCCTCCCAGTCCCTGATGGGTGCCGATACCCAACAGGAATCTGCTTTCAAGCGTCTGAGCCTGTTGAGCGCATGCCGGGACAGACAGAGAAACAGACGCGATGAGGCTCGCCATCCAGAGCAGCCTGTTGCGACCCAAGGTGCGGTGGCCTGCCATCGCCTGGATCATACCCGTCATCATTTCTCGCCTGCCGCAACTCACCTCAAAAAGGCTTCGAGAGGTCCGATTGCAGTGCCACGTTCTGCTCGACTCCGCTCTTGTTGTCGTCGAGGAGTTCGACATAGACCTGATGCAATTGGCGGTGTGTCTTCTGGACGTCATAAAACTGCTTGAAGCGATCGTAGCCGCGTTGCCCCAGGACCTTGAGATCCAGATCGAGCATCCGTCGGAAGCCGTCGATGAGAGGTTGAACCGCAACAGGTTCGCAAAGCACGCCGGTGACGCCGTCAACGACGATTTCAGGCAGCGCTCCGCTGTGGAAGGCCAGGATGGGCTTGGCCGCGCGCATCGCTTCCAGAGCGACGAGGCCGAAGGCCTCCCATCGTGACGGGATGACGACGAGATCGGCCGCCTCCAGCTGAGCCTCGATCTGCTGACGATCCAGCCAGCCTAGCAGCGAGACGTTGGCGGGAACCGCAGCTCCGTCGAACTTGTTGACCACGGAGGCGCCGACAATGCGAACATCCAGGACATCTTCGAGGGATCGTGCGGCCTCGATCAGGAGGTCGAAGCCCTTTTGTCGATCAAGACGGCCAATGAAAAGGACCTTGGCCTTCTTTGAAGTCCAATCTGTCGCAGCGCCGTACGGCAGTGGGCGGCTCTTGGAGATGCCATTGTGCACCAGGGTCAGACGGTCGGTCGGAATTCCCGCCCGGACCGCTTCATTGAATTCATCGCCGGAAATGCAGATGATACGATCCGACGTGCGGGCCAGAAGAGTCTCTGCAGCTTTTGCCGCCAGATGGCTCAGGCGGCCGGTTTCTCGCGAGAACGCCCAGCCATGCGGGCAATAGACGACGCGAGGACCTTCGGAACGAGCCGCCAACGCGGGCCTGAGAACGAGTCCGGCAAACGACGAATGGAGATGCATTACGTCGGGCTTGAAGGCGTCGAGCGCCTGCATGCTCGCCCGCAGCATCTGAAATAATCCGGCGATGCTACGGCCCGATCTGTCGAAGGTCGTGATCTGGCTGTCATCGATTCCAACGAGGTCGTGGCGATGATCCGACGGCACAACATAGTGCACGTTCTCCGCGCCGAAGCTCGCTTGCTGCTGCGGATGCAATTCGTTCAGGTAGCTCGCTATCCCACCCCGGATGGTTTCCGCGACATGCAGCACCTTCACCGCCTGCCTTGCGGAAGATTGAGTTGGGAAGATCGACATGGCGCATCCTTAATTGAGCATCAACGGATGCGATCACAATCCATCCAATCCATAGCGAGATTTGGGCAGCGGTGTGTTGTTGTTGCGCCGCGATGCTGAAGCTCGCGTCCGTCGAAGTCGAACGTGCGCATGGAACTCGTTGGATGCTGAGCGCTGTGGTCGCTATGCGCGCGACGCGAGAAAATCCAACAGTGCTCGCGCCGAGTCTTGCCACGAATATAATGCAAGACGATCTTGTTGCTTTCGGCGCTCCTGATCAGAGATTGCGCCGATTGCCAACCTTTCGAGCATAAGCTGTTGCAGCGCTTGAGCATCGTTGGCGCAAAAATAAGCAGCTGCTTCGGCGCACGTTTCCATCACCGCGTCAGCCGTCGAGGCTATGACCGGACAGCCGAAGATCATGGCTTCAAGTGGCGGTACACCGAAGCCCTCGTATAGAGAGGGAAAGACAAACGCCAGAGCGTGCGCATACAGAGCTGCAATCTCGCCATCCGCCAGGCGTCCTGCCAGAAGCAGGCCCGATTCGCTCTCGCCCAGATTGTCTTGAAATACCTTGCTGTTATCTCCGCCGACAATGACGAGGGGAACGTCCTTTCGTTCGAGCAGCCGCGCCGCCTCGATTGCAACGGCGAGATTCTTGTTCTTGGTTCTGGAGCCGACAAAGAGAAAATATTTTCCCGGCTGAAGCCCTAATCGTTCGAGAATACCGTGATCAGGCGTTGTGGACGCGAAATGCTCCGCGCTGTTGGGGAATATCGGAATGTCCGTTTTCGAAAGGCCAAGCATTGCAGCCAATTCATTGCGAGAAAAGGCCGATACGGTCGCGATCGTGGCCCGCCGTGCAAGCAGGCGGCCCATCGTGCGGTGGACGGCCAAATAGCGCCAATTGAAGAAATCGGGCCGGCGGAAGACCTGTGCGTCGTGGATGACGACGATATGATCGCCATGAAACACAGGTCCGGCATTGGCCAGACTGATCAGGCGACCTCCAGCGGCGGCGCGCGCAAGTTCAATCTGATCCCAGGCATGTCCGCTCAGCCGTCCTATCTTGCGTACCTTGATGTGGGCGAGATTGATCGCTTCGCTCGTCTCGCTCGGCACGAGCAATTGCCACTCGGCTCCTCTGAGGGCAGCGGGCGATTGGTCGGACGCAAGCAACGCATCGATCGCTTTGACCAGTTCGGCGGCATAACGCTGAACGCCGGTCAGCTTTTGCGAGAGAAAGCGGCCGTTGATGAAAAGCTTCAATTTTGTGCCGTTCGGGTTGTCGATGCCACAACGCGTGGGTCGCGATTTGTGCTTTCGAACCAAATGTGAGCACGGAAAGAAGCAGCCCGAAGGCACGAAATTATGACGGCATCGGTAGTGATCGCGCTGTTCGTTCGGCGCTCCCCGGGAACACTTGTTGAAAGTCTTGCCGGGCAGCCGGGAGCCTTTTATGGACGCGCGCCTGATGTTGCGTCGGCAGGCAGAGGGCGCTCCCGTCTGGTTAACTTGGGGAAGGCTGACATCCGAAGCGCCCGGCATTAAGCTTGCCGATGCTAGGGGGCTGTTCTCCAATGCTGAACCCTTGCCTCTACCGGTTCAGTCTGGCAATGCGGTATATGAGGACGGACAACGGAGTTTATTTTGGCCCCCGTGGTGGTTACCGGCGCTGCCGGCTTCATCGGCATGCATGTCTGTGAGCGCTTGCTTGCGCGCGGGGAACGAGTTGTCGGCATCGACGCAGTGACCCCTTACTATGATCCCGCGCTCAAGCGCGCTCGCCTCGAGACGCTCAAGCATGAGGCTTTCACATTCCACGAGATCGATCTTGCAGACTTCGCTGCGGTGACGCGTGTGTTCGACGAGGTCTCGCCCGACCGCGTAGTGCACCTTGCGGCGCAGCCCGGCGTGCGCGCATCGATCGACGATCCCATCACCAGCATCCGCGCCAATTGTGATGGCTTCGTCACCGTGCTCGAAGCGGGCCGGCGCCACGGCCTGGCGCATCTCGTCTACGCCTCGTCGAGCTCCGTGTATGGCGCCAATCGCACCTTGCCGTATTCGACCGAGCATTCCGTCAATCATCCGGTCAGCCTCTATGCCGCGAGCAAGAAGGCCAACGAGCTGATGGCGCACACGTTCGCACATGTTCACAAGCTGCCGGTGACCGGACTTCGCTTCTTCACTGTCTATGGTCCATGGGGCCGGCCCGACATGGCCGCCTGGCTCTTCACGCGCGCGATCTTTGCGGGTGAGCCGATCAAGCTTTTCAATAATGGAAATATGTGGCGCGATTTCACCTATGTCGACGACATCGTCGAGGGCGTGATCCGCACCCTTGATCGTCCCGCGACGCCGAATCCCGCGTGGAACGCCGAGCAGCCGGAAAACTCGTCGAGCTATGCGCCGTATCGCGTCTATAACATCGGCAACAATTGCTCGGTCGATTTGATCGAGTTCGTCGAGACACTGGAGAAGATCATCGGCAAGCCCGCGATCCGCACGCTTTTGCCGATGCAGGCAGGCGACGTCCTCGAGACGCGCGCCGACATTTCGGCCCTGCAACGCGACGTCGGCTTCACGCCCTCGACGCCGCTGGCGGATGGCTTGGGCCGCTTTGTCGAATGGTACCGAAATTATCACCGCGTATAAACCCCTCTCTTGAGTAGCTCACACGTGTCCCAAAAAATTATCCCCCTGATCATGTGCGGCGGTGCCGGAACGCGGCTGTGGCCGGCTTCGCGCGAGGTGCGCCCCAAGCAGTTCCTGCCGCTGTTCGGCACGCGCTCGACCTTCCAGGACACGCTGCTCCGCGTCTCGGAGGCCTCGCTGTTCGATCGCCCGATCGTCATCACCAATGCTTCCTACCGTTTCATGGTGCTGGAGCAGCTCGCCGAAATCGGCATCGATGCCGACGTGATCCTCGAGCCGATGCGGCGCGATTCCGGTCCTGCGATCGCCGCCGGCGCGGTGTTCGCGCAGAACCGCTCGAGTGAGGCGATCGTGCTCGCGCTCGCCGCCGACCACGTGGTGCAGGACAATGCCGCGTTCGTCGCGGCGTGCCGCCAGGGCCTCACCGCCGCGAGCGCCGGGCGCATCGTCACCTTCGGCGTCAATCCGGAGCGGCCGGCGACCGAATACGGCTATATCAGCCCGGGCGAGGTCATCTCCGGCGAGGTGCACGCGGTCGCGCGCTTTGTCGAGAAGCCGGATGCGGTGAAGGCAGCCGACTATGTCAATTCCGGCTATCTCTGGAACAGCGGCAACTTCATGTTCCCGGCCAGCGTCCTGCTCGACGAATACCGCAAGGTCGATGCGGCGAGCGTGGAGACCATCTCCAATGCCGTGACCAATGCCGGTCGCGATCTCGGCTTCGTGACGCTGGAGCCCGAGGCGTTCGGCGCGGCCAAGGCGATCTCGATCGACTATGCGGTGATGGAGAAGACCGCGCGCGCCGCGGTCGTGCCGGTGTCGTGCGGCTGGTCCGACGTCGGCTCCTGGCACGCGGTGTGGGAATTGTCGGACAAGGACGCGCAAGGCAATGCCGCGCACGGCGCCGCCGTGTTCGAAGATAGCCGCAACTGCAACGTCACCACCGATGCCGCGCTGGTCGCACTCGAAGGCGTTGACGATCTCATCGTGGTCGCGACCGCGGACGCAGTGCTGGTCTCGCGTCAGAAGGATGCCAACGGGCTGAAGCGGCTGGTCACGAAACTCAAGGCGGTCGCACCGAAGGTCACCGAGGAGCACCTCAAGGTGCATCGGCCCTGGGGCAGCTACCAGTCGGTCGACAATGGCGAGCGCCACCAGGTCAAGCGCATCGTGGTGAAGCCGGGCGGGCGTCTGTCGCTGCAGAAACACCATCATCGCGCCGAGCACTGGATCGTGGTCCGCGGCACCGCCCGCGTCACCGTCAACGACACCGTCAAAAGCGTGCACGAGAACGAGTCGATCTACATCCCGATGGGCGCGGTGCACCGGATGGAGAATCCCGGTAAAATCATGCTGGAGCTGATCGAGGTCCAGACGGGAAGCTATCTCGGGGAAGACGACATCATCCGGATTGAAGACGACTATCAGCGCTCTTGAGCAGAATGTCGCTCCAACATTCCGCGAACATTTAGAAATTGTCCTGCGAATTGCGATGATCGGAGCAGGCTGTTATGACCGACGACGCGCACACAATCCGCTGCGGCGGGCTCGCCGCGACCATCAAGGCGCAAGGCGCGGAGATGTGTTCGCTGGCGAGCGATGCCGGCATCGAGTTCGTTTGGCAGGCGGGGGCGGCCTGGCCGCGCCATGCGCCGCTGTTGTTTCCGATCGTCGGGCGTCTCGCCAATGACGAATTGCGGCACCGGGGCAGGACCTACCGGATGACCCAGCACGGCTTCGCGCGTGACAGCCGCTTTGCGTGGATGGAACGTGGCGAAAGTCGCTGTATCCTGGTGCTCGAAGACAGCGAGACGACGCGCGCGCTCTACCCCTTTGCGTTCCGCCTGACGGCAACCTATGCGCTCGACGAATCCGGTCTCGATCTTTCACTCGTGGTCGCGAACACCGGCAAGGAGATGTTGCCGGCCTCGCTCGGCGGCCATCCCGCTTTCAACTGGCCGCTGCAACCAGGACTGGCGAAGGAGAGTTACGCGCTGAGCTTCGCGAACGCAGAGCCATCCCCCGTCCGCCGTCTCGACGGCGGCTTGCTGCGTCCGGCAACGGAGCCGAGCCCGGTCCAAGGCTCCGTGTTGCCCCTGTCAGAATCCCTGTTCGTCGACGACGCAATCATCTTCGATCGGATTGCGAGCACTTCGGTCCGCTATGCCGCGGAGCAGGGCGCGTCCACCGGGCCGTGGTTGAAAATGTCATGGCGCGGCTTTCGCGAGCTTGGCGTCTGGTCGAAACCGTCGGGCGCGCCGTTCCTCTGCATCGAGCCCTGGCGCGGCTATGCCAGTCCCGCCGGCTTCGACGGCGAATTCACTGACAAGGCGGGCCTGATGCACATCGCGCCCGGGACGGAAGAGCAATTGTCATTTCGGGTTGAGGTTGGATCGTCCTGAGGCCGGACGGCCTTCGCGCATCTCAAGTTCTCAGACCTCGATCCGCGTGAGGTCCTCGCCGAGCACGACAGGACCCGCGTAGTCCCGCCTGACATCCGCGAGCAGCGCATTCAGCATGGAATCATCGGTGCGAGGCCGGTGATGAGTCAGCGCGAGCTTCTTAACGCCGGCCTTGGCCGCGACCTTGCCGACTGTATCGCCGCAGGCGATCGTGAATTTCGCAAGCCGGCGCAGGTGCTCGTTGTCGATCTCCGGCGTGGCGAGAAAGCAGCACTGGACCAGCAGATCGGCCCCCTCAGCCAGTCGTTCGAGACCGGGGCACGGCACCGTATCGCCGGAAATTGCGATGACCTTGCCTTCGGCCTCGAAGCGGTAGCCGAGGCACGTCCAGCGTGCGAGGAAGGCCGGCGACATGTCGAGGCCGTCGCCATGCGAGACGAGTTCGGCACTGATCTTCCAGCGCCCGGTGTCGAGAACGGGGCCCGGTATAATGTCGGTCGCGACGACAGGTTTCCAGCCGCCGAAGCTCGGCTCGCCCTGATCGCGCCAGGTGATGTCCTTGTCGTAGACCTGCGTGACCAGCGTATTGACGAGCCGTTCGGTATCCGGCGGTCCATAGATGCGCAGATCGTCCTTGCGCCCGTGCATCCATGAATTGAGCATCACGTCGTAGAGGTCGCCAATGTGGTCGAAATGGTGATGGGTGAGAAAGACCGTGTTGATGGAGCCGAGCGGCACGCCGGCCTTGTTGAGCTGCACCATGACGCCGCGGCCTGCATCGATCAGGATATTTTCCTCGCCGAGCCTGATCAGCGTTGTCGTCGCCATGCGGCGCGGGTCCGGGCGCGGGCCGCCGGTGCCGAGCAGGATGACTTCCATGGCGCCACCTCCTGGGGCAGACTTTTCGGGCGTTACAGTAGATTTGAAGCGGTTGGCGAGGCAAGCGTCCGTGGGACGGCCGTCAGCCCCCACAACAACCGCTTGTGCGGGGCTCCCGAACATGATGCGCGGGACGAGAAGTGTGGGCCAATTCATACTTAATACGGCCAGATCGTGACCAATGTTGTTTGGGCGCGATAACGCGCCTAGTATTGCAGCAGGCAATTCGAGGGGGCTCGAACAGTCGTGAATGTACGTTCACAGGACGGCGCGCTCGGCGACCTGAGCTTCGAGGTCGGCCCGCAAGCACACAGGACATCCAACATCGTGGCTGATTCCGCAGTCCAGGAATTGCGTGTCGCTGGCCGCGAGCGGCTGATCGTCGTCGAGGACGATCCGGTGACGCGGACGATGCTGGTCGGCTATTTCAGCGAGAACAATTTCGACGTGGTCGGCGCAAGCTCCTGCGCGGAATGCCGCCAGGCGCTGCGGACGCGGACCGATCTCGTCTTCCTCGACGTGCAGCTGCCCGACGGCGACGGTTTCGATCTCGCCAAGGAGATCCAGGCGACCAGCAACGCGGGCATCATCTTCGTGACCCGCCGCGACACCGACGTCGATCGCATCCTCGGCCTCGAGGTCGCGGGCGACCACTACGTCACCAAGCCGATCGATCTGCGCGATCTGCTCGCGCGCGCGCGAAGCGTGCTGCGGCGGCGCTCGATCGACCGCAAGGCGGCGCGCAACCACAATTCGATCGCCTTCGGCGACTGGATCATCGACCTGACGCGGCGCGAGCTGCTCGGCAGCGACGGCAAGCCGGTGGCGCTGACGCGCGCCGAATTCGACCTGCTCGCAGCGCTCGTCGGTGCCGACGGCAGGCCGCTTAGCCGCGACTATCTGATCGAGGTCGTCAGCAATCGCCAGGCCGAGGTCGACATCCGCACCGTCGATGCCTTGGTGGCGAGGCTGCGCCGCAAGCTCGTCGGCAGCGGCACGCCCGTCATCACCACGGTCACCGGGGTCGGCTACAAGCTCGCGCTGAGCGAACGGCTCTAGAGCCGGGCGCAGCACGAAACGGTGCCGGCTGAGCCGTCGGCTTCAGCCACTGAAGCCGACCAGGAACCGAATGGCGAGAAAGGCCGACAGCGCCACGGCGCCGGTCGCGAAGATTGCAAACAAAACTCTCAAACTATTGTGCATGATCTCTATTCAGGTTCGGTTTCAAAGTCCGGTTTCAAAAATGTCGTTCGTCCAATCGCTGCTCGTCTCAAGGCAGGCGACTCTAATTCTATTGGCGTGATGCGACCCGTTTCCACTTGGCTTCGACGCGAGCCTTGATGATGCGGACCCGGGCTTCCTGTGCTGCCCAGTATGCCCTGCTCGCGACCGCCGTGCCTTGACGGTAACGTGCGTAAACGTCCTTCGGCTGTGCCGGTCTGTTTTGATTGTGCGCTGATTTCTGATTGTGCGCCGACTTCGAGACGGTGGGCGCCGGAGTTGGCGCCGGTGCCACATCTGGGACGGCGGCAGCCTGGTTTCCCACATTCGTCGAGTTCATGGCGACAAGACGATTGCGGGCGCGATTACAGTAGACCTGGGAGCGCGGCGTCATGGACTCCTCGTCATGACCGGCTCGATATTTCATCAGGGCGCGGCAAAGGTCCCCGCCTGCCAGGCGCCATGCGCGGCTCAGATAGAGAACGCCATAGTGGATGTTGATATCGGGCTCTGCGAGCTCTGCGTTATGTCCCCGAAATCCGAGCATCGCTGCCGTTTCGGGTCGAATTTGCATGAGGCCGATCTCGCCGACGGCGCCAATGGTGCCCGGATTGTATCCGCTTTCAACGAAGACGACGGCCTCCGCGATGTCGGCGGGCAGATCGGTCCTAGCCGTTTCTCTTTCGATAATTTTTCGAATCGCCGCCCGCGAGGCCGGCGTCTCTCCAGCGCCGAGATCTGCATCGTGACCGCCAGCCGCCAACGCCGGTTCCGCGGCGTTCAGAGCGCTGCCCTGAGCGTGCACGGAGCTGGATGCCAACCAAAGCACAGCGATCGCAACGTGTGTCCACGCCGCGCGGGCATTGATGTGTGTTCGATCCCGCAGCATGGACATGTATTATATCTTTCGAGTTAACAACCGATTTTCTGGCGGCCTGGCTCGGACGGCGCGACCGGCCGGCGGCGCAATGAAGCTATCGCGACCGCGAGCTCTGGTCGGTTGATGTGCTTGGCGCAGCCCCGGCCAATTTGTCGTCGACCGCATAGAGCGTGCAGGCGGGCGACCATTTTGTGCAGGCGCCAAGTGAATCGCGCTGGGCGTCGTCGACGGTTGCCCGCCCCGAGCGCCAGCCGTAACCGCCGTTCGGCGACACCGCAAAAGCCTTGTGCGGCACCGTGCTGGCGAGATAGCGCGCGAACTCGGCACGCGCGGCCTCGCTGAGCTGGCCCGGCGGCGCGAGCGGATCGGGCGGGCTCAGGATATCGTGGCCGAGACCTCGCTCGCGCAGGAAGGCGTCGAGATATGGCGTCCATTGCGGACGGCTCACCACCGAATAGAGATAGTGGCCGTCGTCGCCGTAGGGCGGCGCTGCGACGAATTTCGCGTTGCCGCCATTGGCGCGAAATCCGTCATGGAGGCGGCGCGCGAGGTCGGGACCGAAGTACGAATCGTTGGCGGCGTAGACCCACAGCATCGGCGCACGCGAGGTTTTGCCGAACGTGGCGAAGGCCTGCACCAGCCCGTTCGGATTGCAGACGTCGTCATCGTCGCGCGAGCCGCGCCCGCCGGCAAAGCTGATCGCGGCGGCGAGACCCGCTGGCGCCTGCGCGGTCAAGGCGACAGTGGCGAACCCGCCGGCGGAATGGCCGGCCGCGATCATGCCCGAGGTGGTGACGTCGGCCCTGCGCACCATCGCCTCGATCGCCGCGCGCAAATCCGCCACCGCGACCGCCGCCGCCGGCAGATAAGCGGCATTGGCGCAGCCGCCGACGCTGTCGACGCGCCCGCCGGGCGAGGTGCCGTAGCCGCGCCGCATCACGATCAGCGCGGCGAAACCGCGCCGGGCATATTCGAGAGCGATGCCGTAATATTTGTGCGCGGACATCGTCGCGCGATCGTCGAAACTGCGCGGCGAGCCGTGGCTGAGCAGCGCGAGCGGATAGCGCTTGGTCCCGGCTGGCCGGACGAGGAACGCCTCCAGGCCCTGCGGTCCGGCCTCGGCCATCGGGATACGCAAATCCTCGGTGTAGAACTCCGCGGCCATTGCATCGGGCACGATGCCAGCCGTCGCAAACCAGGCCATCAGAACAACCAAGAGCCTCTGAAACAGCGTCATGCCCCGACTCGAAAAGCCCCGATCAAAAGACCATAGCATGATCTCAGGAACGGCCGCCCCATCGCGGGTGTTGTGCTCTTGGCGGGGGCTTGGCCGATGCTATGGTATCGCGCAATTCTACGACAGGACGAGGTATATCCAGTGGCTGATGTTCATCCCGCGGCGGGCAAGCAGGCCTCGCCGGACGCGCTCACCAACGTTCCGCGGCTGGTGACGGCCTATTTCGCCGGCAAGCCTGATGTCGCCGATCCCGCGCAGCGGGTGGCGTTCGGCACCTCCGGCCATCGCGGCACCTCGTTCAAAACCAGCTTCAACGAGGGCCATATCCTCGCGACGACGCAGGCAATCTGTGATTACCGACGTGAAAAGGGGCTGACCGGTCCGCTCTTTATCGGCATCGACACCCATGCGCTGGCCGAGCCGGCGCTGGTCAGCGCCGTCGAGGTGTTCGCGGCCAACGGCGTCGACATCATGATCGACAAGGACGGCGGCTACACGCCGACGCCGGTGATCTCGCATGCGATCCTGACCTACAACAAGGGCCGCACCTCCGGCCTTGCCGACGGCGTCGTCGTCACGCCTTCGCACAATCCGCCCGAGGACGGCGGCTACAAATACAATCCGCCGCATGGTGGACCGGCCGACACCGACGCGACCTCCGTGATCGAGAAGCGCGCCAATGCCTATCTCGCCGACGGCCTCAAAGGCGTGAACCGCATCGACTACGCCAGGGCACGCAAAGCCGCGAACGTCCACGCCTATGACTTCGTCACACCCTATGTCGCCGATCTCGGCAACGTGGTCGATCTCGACCTGGTCAAATCCGCCGGCGTGAATATCGGCATCGATCCGCTCGGCGGCGCCGCCGTGCATTACTGGCATCCGATCATCGAGCGCTACGGCCTGAAGGCAACCGTGGTGAACGAGGCGATCGACCCGACGTTCCGTTTTATGACGGTGGACTGGGACGGCAAGATCCGCATGGACTGCTCCTCGCCTTATGCGATGGCGAGCCTGATCGCGATGCGCGACCGCTTCGACGTCGCCTTTGCCAACGACACTGACGCCGACCGCCACGGCATCGTGACGCGCACCGGCGGCCTGATGAATCCGAACCATTATCTCGCGACCGCGATCTACTATCTGTTCGCGCACCGCCCGAACTGGGGCAAGGGCGCCGCGATCGGCAAGACCGTGGTGTCGAGCTCGATCATCGACCGCGTCGCGAAAAAACTCGGCCGCAAGCTCGTTGAGACGCCGGTCGGCTTCAAATGGTTCGTCGATGGCCTGCTCACGGGCGGCTTCGGCTTTGGCGGCGAGGAGAGTGCAGGCGCCTCGTTCCTGCGCCGCGACGGCACGGTGTGGACGACCGACAAGGACGGCATCATCCTCGGCCTGCTCGCGGCCGAGATCATGGCCAAGACCGGCCGCGATCCGAGCCAGCTCTTCAACGACCTCACTGCCGAGTTCGGCGTGCCCCATTACGCGCGCATCGACGTCGCCGCCACCACGCCGCAGAAAAACATCCTGAAGTCCGTCACGCCCGAGCAGCTCGGCCTGAAGGATCTCGCCGGCGATCCCGTCCGCGCCACCCTGAGCAAGGCGTCCGGCAACGGCCAGCCGTTCGGCGGCATCAAGGTCGAGACCGATTTCGGCTGGTTCGCCGCAAGGCCGTCAGGCACCGAGGACGTCTACAAGATCTACGCGGAGAGTTTTCGCAGCCCCGAGCACCTGAAGGCGATTCAGCAGGAGGCTCAGACAGGGTTGGCGAAGGTGTTCGGGGCGTAGTCGTCGAGCCAAAGCGCCGCTGCCACTGCTCCCCCGGGGGGGGAGACTCGCCGCATCAACAGGTGTCATCACCCGCGAAAGCGGGTGATCCAGTACGCCGTGGCGCCAGTTGAGTAAACCAACAACCGCCGCGGAGTACTGGATTCCCCGCTTTCGCGGGGAATGACAGCGGAACAGATTTGTATACACGATGCGAGATAAAGGTATTATAATACGCCTCCCATCCGCCCTTGAACGATTCCATTCCTCCGCTATTGTATACATAACGTATCCACAAGCCTTGGGAGTGAACCGGTGACAAAACCCTTCCCGATGAACGCCTGGTATGCCGCCGCCTGGGACGCCGATGTGAAGCCGGCACTGCTGCCGCGGACGATCTGCGGCAAGCACGTCGTGATGTACCGCAAGGCCGATGGTTCGGTGGCTGCGCTGGAGGATGCCTGCTGGCACCGCCTGGTGCCGCTGTCCAAGGGTAGGCTCGAAGGCGACACCGTCGTCTGCGGCTATCACGGCCTGAAGTACAACGCGCAAGGGCGCTGCACCTTCATGCCCTCGCAAGAGACCATCAACCCGTCGGCCTGCGTGCGCGCCTATCCGGTGGTCGAGCGTCATCGCTACATCTGGCTCTGGATGGGCGATCCCGCGCTGGCGGATCCTGCGCTGGTGCCCGACCTGCACTGGAATCACGACCCCGCCTGGGCCGGCGACGGCAAGACCATCCACGTCAATTGCGACTATCGCCTCGTGCTCGACAACCTCATGGACCTCACCCACGAGACGTTCGTGCACGGCTCTTCCATCGGCAACGAGGCGGTCGCGGAGGCGCCGTTCGACGTCACCCATGGCGAGAAGACGGTCACGGTGACGCGCTGGATGCGCGGCATCGAGGCGCCGCCGTTCTGGGCGAAACAACTCGGCAAGTCCGGCCTCGTCGACCGCTGGCAGATCATCCGTTTCGAAGCGCCCTGCACCATTGCCATCGACGTCGGCGTGGCCCCGACCGGCACCGGCGCGCCGGAAGGCGACCGCTCGCAGGGCGTCAACGGCTTCGTGCTCAACACCATCACGCCCGAGACCGAGAAGACCTGCCACTATTTCTGGGCCTTCGTGCGCAATTATCAGCTCGGTGAGCAGCGCATCACCACCGAGATCCGGGACGGCGTCTCCGGCATTTTCCACGAGGACGAGCTGATCCTCGAGGCGCAGCAGCGCGCGATGGACGAGAACCCGGATCGCATCTTCTACAATCTCAACATCGACGCCGGCGCGATGTGGACGCGCAAGCTGATCGACAAGATGGTGGCAAAGGAAAATCCGCCGCAGCATCTTCAGGCCGCGGAGTAAGCCGACATGGCCGAGCGCGAGGTCGACCGCTCCGTCTCGCAGACCGTGAAGGCGCAGCTCGCGCTGCGCGACCAGCTCCTGTCGGGCTCGTTGCGCCCGGGCGAGCGCATCTCCGAGCTCCAGGCGGTGGAGACCACCGGCGCCTCGCGCACCCCGGTGCGCATGGCGCTGGTGCGGCTGGAGGAGGAGGGCCTCTTGGAGGCGATTCCCTCCGGCGGCTTCATGGTGAAGGCGTTCTCCGAGCGCGACATCTCTGATTCCATCGAGCTGCGCGGAACGCTCGAAGGGCTCGCCGCGCGCTTTGCCGCCGAGCGCGGCGTCTCCGCGCGCGAGCTCGAGCCGCTGAAGGAGTGCCTCGCCGCGATCGACGAGTTGTTGCGCCAGGTCCCGATCTCGGTGGATGCGTTCTCGTCCTATGTCACTTTGAACGCGCGCTTCCACGCCCTGCTCACCGAATTGTCGCGAAGCCCGCCGCTGATCCGGCAGATCGACCGCGCCTCGTCGCTGCCGTTTGCGTCCCCGAGCGGTTTCGTGATGGCGCAGTCGGCGCTGCCCGAGGCACAGCAAATCCTGATCATCGGGCAGGAGCACCACCGCGTCGTGATCGACGCCATCGAGAACCGCGAAGGCGCCCGCGCCGAAGCGGTCATGCGCGAGCATGCGCGGCTCGCGGTGCGCAATTTGCGGCTCGCACTGCGCAACCGGACCCATCTCGACCTCTTGCCGGCGCTCGCGCTGATCAGGTCCGCAACCGATTGAGGGGAGTGCCATGCGCTTCATCGAAACCTGGATTCCGGCGACGCTCGTCTCGATACGCGATCTCGCACCCGGCATCCGCGAATTCCTGATCCGGCCCGACCAGTTCGACGGCACGGCCTATCCGGTCGGCAGCCACATCAATATCAGCGTTACCATCGACGGGCAGCCCGAGACGCGGTCCTATTCGCTGGTCGGGGAAGCCTCGTCCCAGGGTCTAAGGATCGCCGTGCGCCGCGCCCAGGACTCGCGTGGCGGCTCGCGCTATATGTGGTCGTTACGGCCGGGCGCGCGGCTCGACATCACGACGCCCGCCTCGCTGCTCGCCGTCGATTGGGCACGCCAAAACTACTGCCTGATCGCCGGCGGCATCGGCATCACCCCGATCCTCGGTGCCGCGCAGGCGCTGGCCCGGCGCGGCACCGATGTCACGCTGCATTACGCGGTGCGCTCGCGCACCGAGGCCGCCTATCTTGACGATCTCGCCGCAACGCTGGGTGATCGCCTGGTCGTTCACGCCAGCGATGAGGGCAAGCGGCTCGATCTCGACGCCCTGTTCGCCTCGGTGCCCAAAGACACGCTGGCGCTGTTCTGCGGCCCGATGCGGATGCTGGATGCCGCGCGCCACGCCTGGATCGGCGCCGGCCATCCGCTTCCCGATCTCCGCTACGAGACGTTCGGTTCGAGCGGCACGCTGCCGACCGAGACATTTCGCGTGCGCCTGAAGGGCTCCGATGTCGAGCTGGAGATCCCGCGCGAGCGCTCGATGCTTGATGTCCTCAACGCCAGCGGCCACGACGTGATGTACGACTGCAAGCGCGGCGAATGCGGCCTGTGCGCCATCGACGTGGTCGCCATCGACGGCGAGATCGACCATCGCGACGTCTTCTTCAGCGACCATCAGAAGCAAAGCAACCAGAAGATCTGCGCCTGCGTTTCCCGCGCGCGGGGCACCATCACGGTGGACACGCTGCTGCGGGCGGATCCGGTCTGAGGTGAGGTCGTCATGCCCGGGCTTGTCCCGCCTGCGCGGTCGGAGCCGCTTCGGCGAGGCGAAGGCCCGGGCATCCACGTTCTTCGTGCGATGTCGTAGGTGTGGATGGACAGGCCCGGCCGTGACGCCGTGAATGCTTTGGTGGCTACGCCGCGTAGGTCGCCCGCAACTTCTTCGGATCAAGCAGCGCCAGAACGCCATCCGCCGACACCGGCCGGCTGATGAGATAACCCTGCACCTCGTCGCAACCGATCTGGCGCAGATATTCGAGCTGGTCGGCGGTCTCGACGCCTTCGGCGACCACGCCGATGCGCAGGTCGCGCGCGAGCCCAATCACCGATTTCACGATCGCGGCGCAGTCGGGCTGCACCAGCATGTCGCGGATGAAGGACTGGTCGATCTTGATGCGGCTGAACGGCAGCTTGCGCAGGTAAGTCAGCGAGGAGAAGCCGGTGCCGAAATCGTCGAGCGCCACGGTGACGCCGAGCTCCAGCAGCGCGTTCAGGACCGACGCGGCCGAGGCGTATTTCGACAGCAGCATCGATTCCGTGATCTCGATCTCGAGCCGGTGCGGGGCGATCTTCGCGTCCGCGAGCGCCTGCACGATGATCTGGAGGAGGCCGTTGTTGTGAAACTGCGCGGCCGAGAAATTTACGGCGACCCTGATCTCTTCGGGCCACTCGGCAACCGTCGCGCAGGCGCGGCGGACGACCCATTCGCCGATCTCGTGGATCAAGCCGGTTTGCTCGGCGATCGGTATGAATTCGCTCGGCGGCACCAGTCCGCGCTGGGGATGCTGCCAGCGCAGCAGCGCCTCGAAGCCGGTGATGCGGTTGCCGCCGAGGTCGAGGAACGGCTGGAACACCAGGAACAGCTCGTCCCTGGCGATGGCGCCTTCCAGATCCGATTGCAGCGCCTTGCGGTCGCGTGACGAGCGGTCGTCGACCTCCTCGAAGAAACACACCGTGCCGGGTCCGGCCTTCTTGGCGCGGTAGAGCGCGGTGTCGGCGTTCTTCATGATGTCGAGTTGCGTGCTGCCGTCGCGCGGCGCCAGCACGATGCCGACGCTGGTCGCGCCGACGATCTGGCGGCCCTCGATCTGGAACGGTTCATCGAAGGCCGCGACGAAGCGCTCGGCGATCTCGAGCGCATCCTCCGGCCGCGCCCGATTGGCCATCACCAGCGCGAACTCGTCGCCGCCGATGCGTGCGACATGCTCGGCCGCGCGGGTGCAGCGTTGCAGGCGGCTCGCGATCTGGACCAGAAACTCGTCGCCGGCGGGATGGCCGAACTTGTCGTTGACCTCCTTGAAACGATCGAGATCGAGCAGAAGCACCGCGAATTCCTCGCCGGACAGAGCGAGCCGCTTCAAGGCTGCATCGAGCGTTTCGTTGAACGCGACGCGATTGGGCAGATGGGTCAGCGAGTCCTGCCGCACCGTACGCTCGGCCTCGATCTGCCGCATCACGCGCCGCGCGAACACGAATGAATTGACGAACACGCCGCGCAACAACACGCTTCCGTAGACCACGACGAGAAAGGCGATCAGCAGGAAGGCGAGGTCGCCGTTCCTGCCGAGGCAGATGGCGATCCCCAGGAAGATGGGCGCCGTGAATGCGATGGCCGCGATCGGGATCGTGGCGAAAGCAAGCGCGCCGCCGGCCAGCATTCCCGAGCAGAGGCAGGTGATGACGAGCTGTCCGCCGGTCGAGGCGCCTGCAAAGAACGCGGCCGGGACGATGCCCCAGGCGGCGCCGAGGAGAAAGGCATTGCGAACGAGCCGGTGCATGGCGCGGCGCGAGACGAATTGCGGCTTGGTGATGCGGCGCGCGGCGTGGGATTGCAGACCGAACCCGATGGCGGCGCCGGCCAGGGCGAAGGCCCAGATCAGCACGAACATCCGGTCGGGCGATTGCCACAGCGCGATCGCCAGCACCGCGGCGTTGCAGGCATTGGCCAGCATGATGCCGACAGAATAGCCGAGCACCAGCGACATCTGTTCGGCGCGGATATGGCCGGTGACGGCTTCGTCGGTTACGGGACCGCCAAAGGCCGACAGATCGCCGGCGAACAGCCGCGCGAAATAGCTGGTCGTTTCAGTCTGCATTCCAGAGCCTGCAGCATGGGCCGCCTGTCCGGCCCGGTCCGGAAAATTCGCTGCAAACCTTTGACGAACTATGAATTATCCGAGCTTGCGACGATCACCGCGACCACTTCTGCGTGTTCGTGAGGTCGTATCGACAACAAATCGATACAAATGCGGCGCCTCGCGTTACGGCTGTAACGGCAGCCCGGTGTTCGCCAACAATTCCACTGTCATGCCCCTCCTTGTGCGCACTTGCACACTGGGGCGGGGCATCCAGTACGCCGCAGCCTATCAGATCAATCACACCTGTCTCGGAGTACTGGATCGCCCGGTCAAGCCGGGCGATGACAGCTGTGCTTTAGGCATCACCGCCCCAACTGCTTCGGATCGTAGTAGAACCGTTCTTCGATCAACTGATCGCCCGGCCACGTCTGCCATGCGATCTCATCCAACGTTCGGATGATGCCTTCGGCATTGGTGAAGCTGAATCTCCAGCGCGTCGCGACATGATCGCCTTCGATCAGGCTCGGCCCGATGCGCACCGCCTTGACCTCTTTGAAGGCTGCCAGCACGCCGCGCTCCTTGGCGGCGAGCTTGTCGCGTCCGACCACGGGGTCGCCCTGGTTTTCATAGGTGGCGGCGTCCGGGGTGTAGTAGTCGAGGATCGCCCCGACGAAATCCCCGTCCTCCAATCGTTTGGCAAAAGCTTCGACGACATCACGGCTCGGCATGGTGCACCTCACGCATAAAACCGACTGTTGGTCGGTAAATACCGACCGACGGTCGAAAAGTCAACTGGCTGTCCTCGTCCATTTCGACTACAGCAGACCCATGGCGAAACAGGCGGAGCGGCGGGCTGCGACATCGGAGGCGATCCTGACGGCGGCGCGCCGCCTGTTCGGGACGCAAGGCTTTGTCGCGACGACGATGGACGAGATCGCCGAAGCCGCCCACGTCGCCAAGGGCGCGGTCTACCATCACTTCAAGACCAAGGAGACGGTGTTCGAAGCGGTGTTCGACCAAGTCTCGCGCGACCTCGTCGCGGAGATCGACAGCACGGCCCGTGCCGAGAAGGACGTGCTTGCCGCGATGGTCGCCGGCACCCAGCATTATTTCGCCGCAACCGCCAAGGGCCCGACTGGCCAGATCATTCTGCGCGACGGCCCGGCGGTGCTCGGCTGGGAGCGCTGGCGCGAGATCGACGCCAAACATTTCGGGGGCAAGCTGCCGCGCGCGATCGCGGCGGCGATGGAGGCCGGCCTGATCGCGCGGCAGCCGGTCGAGCCGCTGGCCCGGCTGCTGCTCGGGGCGGTGACGGAGGCCGCGGTCGCCTGCGCCGGACGCGCCGATATCGCAAGGGCGGGTGCGGAATATGCCCGTGCGTTCAGGTCGCTGGTCGAGGCGCTGCGCGTGGCTGCATGATCGTGCTAAGTGATGATTGGAAACGCCCCCACCAACAAAAAGAACAGTAGCGCATGAAAGCAACTTCCTCCGTGACGCCCTCCGACCCCGAGTTCGACTACGTCATCGTGGGTGCCGGCTCCGCCGGCTGCGTGCTCGCCAACCGGCTGTCGGCGAACGGCAAGCACAGCGTGCTGCTGCTCGAGGCAGGCCCGAAGGATTCCAATATCTGGATCCATGTGCCGCTCGGCTACGGCAAGCTGTTCAAGGAAAAGACCGTCAACTGGATGTACCAGACCGAACCGGAGCCTGAGCTGAAGGGCCGTCAGGTGTTCCAGCCGCGCGGCAAGACGCTGGGCGGATCAAGCTCGATCAACGGCCTGCTCTATGTCCGCGGTCAGCACGAGGATTACGACAGATGGCGTCAGCGCGGCAACGCCGGCTGGGGCTATGACGACGTGCTGCCCTATTTCAAGAAGGCCGAGAACCAGTCGCGCGGCGCCGATCAATACCACGGCAGCGGCGGCCCGCTGCCGGTATCCAACATGGTGGTGACCGACCCGCTGTCGAAGGCCTTCATCGATGCTGCGGTCGAGACCGGTCTGCCCTACAATCCTGATTTCAACGGCGCGACCCAGGAAGGCGTCGGCCTGTTCCAGACCACGACGCGCAACGGCCGCCGCGCCTCGACGGCGGTGGCCTATCTCGGGCCCGCCAAGGCCCGTCGCAATCTCAAGATCGAAACTGGCGCGCTTGGCCAGCGCGTGCTGTTCGAGGGCCGCCGCGCGATCGGCGTTGAATACCGTCAGGGCGCCACATTGCGCCGCGCCCGTGCGCGCAAGGAGGTCGTGCTGTCGAGCGGCGCCTACAACTCGCCGCAGCTGCTCCAGCTCTCCGGCGTCGGACCCGCCGACCTCCTGCGCAAGCACGGCATCGACGTCGTGCTGGACGCGCCGGGCGTCGGGCACGATCTCCAGGATCACATGCAGGTCCGCATCGTGATGCGCTGCTCGCAGAAGATCACGCTGAACGACACCGTCAATCATCCGCTCCGCCGCACCATGGCTGGCGCGCGCTATGCGCTGTTCCGCAAAGGCTGGCTGACGATCGCGGCCGGCACGGCGGGCGCGTTCTTCAAGACCAGTCCGCGGCTGGCCTCACCGGACATCCAGGTCCATTTCCTGCCGTTCTCGACCGACAAGATGGGCGAGAAGCTTCATGCTTTCTCCGGCTTCACGGCGTCGGTGTGCCAGCTCCGTCCCGAAAGCCGCGGGTCCTTGCGCATCAAGAGCGCTGACCCGACAGTGCCGCCGGAGATCCGCATCAACTACATGTCGACCGAGACCGACCGCACCACCAACGTGGAAGGCCTGAAGGTCCTGCGCAAGATATTGCATGCACCGGCGCTGAAGCCGTTCGTGGTCGACGAGTACGATCCCGGAGCGAAGGTGTCCACGGATGCCGAGCTGCTGGACTATTGCCGTGAGCGGGGCAGCACCATCTACCATCCGACCTCGACCTGTCGTATGGGGAGTGATGCGCTCGCGGTGGTCGATCAGCGGCTGAAGGTGAGGGGCCTCGAAGGCCTCCGAATCGTCGACGGCTCGATCATGCCCGATCTCGTGTCGGGGAACACCAACGCGCCGATCATCATGATCGCCGAAAAGGCGTCCGACATGATATTGGAGGATGCGCGGTAAACTCGCGTCTTGAGAGGATTTGGGCTTGGCTACGCGATTCAAGATCGGCACACGCAAGAGCGCGATGGCGCTGGCACAGACGGAAGAGATCGCGCGCCGCCTGACCGCCGTCATGCCCGATCTCGACGTCGAGATCGTCAAGTTCGACACCACGGGCGATCTCGACCAGACCAGCAAGCTGTTGCCCCATGGCGGCAAGGGCGGTGCCTTCGTGGCGCAGATCCGCGCCGCGGTGCTGTCGGGCGAACTCCAGGCGGCGATGCATTCGCTGAAGGACATGCCCGGCAACGAAGACACGCCCGGCCTCGTGATCGGCGCCACGCTCTCGCGCGATCCTCCCAACGACGCGCTGGTGCTGCGTGACGGCGTGACGCTGGAGGCGTTGCGCCAATCTCGTGGCAAGGGTTTCAAGATCGGCACCAACGCCGTCCGCCGCGCCGCCTATGCGCGGCGGTTGTTTCCGGACGTGGAGATCATCCACTTCCGCGGCGCCGCGGACACGCGCGTGCGAAAACTCGACAATGGCGAGAAGCAGCGCCTGCCGGATGGCGGCGCGGTGGGGCCTGCGGATGCGCTCATCATGGCGCGGTCCGGCCTCGACCGCGTCGGCCTTTCACAGCGCATCGCCTACGAGTTTACCGCAGCCGAGATGCTGCCGGCAGCGGGGCAGGGCATCGTCGCCGTCGAATGCGCCGCGCAGGACTGGCAGACGCGTCGCATCCTCGCATCGATCGACGATCCCGCTGCCCACGCCTGCGCCGATGCAGAGCGCGAGGTGCTGTGGGTGCTGAACGGCCATTGCAATTCGCCGGTGGCGGGCTTTTCGACCATTGCGGGTGATCAGATGTCGCTCACCGCGTCCGTGCTCGATCTCTCCGGCAACACCATCATCGAAGCCTTGCGTTCGGGCCCCGCCAATCGCCCACGCGAACTCGGCCGTGCGGTGGGACTGGATCTGCTGGCCAAGGGCGCCGCGGAGATCATCGAGCGCAGCCGGCCGCGCTAAGTCGGCCGCGAGGCGGGCATCGGTGGATGACGGCATCATGCGCCTGTTTTGCCCGACGGGTCAAATGTTGGCGCGCTCTGATGCGATGACGGCGCACCTGATTTCAGTCCGCCCTAAGTCATTGATCGGGCGTGGCCTCTCTACTGTGCATGGGGTTGTTTTCGCGTTTTTTTGTTTTTCCGCTCCCCAGGCGCAAAATAAATCAGCCCCGAACCCGCTTCAGCATCTGCTCGACATGGGCGATCGGCGTCTCCGGCTGGATGCCGTGGCCGAGATTGAAGATGAACCGCCCTTGCGCGAAATTCGCCAGCGTGTCGTCGACCGCGCGGTCGAGCGCGGCGCCGCCTGTGATCAGCACCAGTGGATCGAGATTGCCCTGAACCGCAACCTTGCTCTGCACGCGCTCGCGGATGAAGGCCGGCTCCGCGGTCCAGTCGATGCTGACGGCGTTGACGCCGGTCGCCTCGACGAACCCGGGCAGTTGCGCACCGGCACCGCGCGGAAAGCCGATGATCTTGGCGTCCGGCACCTTGGCGCGCACGCCTTCGACGATGCGCCGGGTCGGCTCGACCGACCAGCGCGCGAACTCGGAGGGTGGCAGCACGCCGGCCCAGGTGTCGAAGATCTGCAAGGCGTTGGCGCCGGCCGCAAGCTGCGCCAGCAGATATTCGATCGAGTTCTCGACCAGCACGTCGATGATAGCTGCGAACGCCTCCGGATGCCGGTAGGCCATCATCCGCGCCGGGGCCTGGTCGGGCGTACCCTGGCCGGCGACCATGTAGGTCGCCACCGTCCACGGAGCGCCGCAGAAGCCGATCAGCGCGATCTTGGGATCGAGCGCGCTGCGCACGATCTTGAGGGCCTCGAACACCGGCGCGAGCTTGCCGAAATCGGCGTGCTTCGCCAGTGTTGCGACCTTGGCGGGATCATCCAGCGGTTCGAGCCGCGGACCCTCGCCGACCTCGAAGCGCACGGAACGTCCGAGCGCATAGGGGATCACCAGGATGTCGGAGAAGATGATCGCCGCATCGAAGCCGAACCTCCGGATCGGTTGCAGCGTCACCTGGGCGGCAAGCTCCGGGTTGAAGCAGAGATCGAGAAAGCCGCCGGCCTTGGCGCGCACCTCGCGATATTCGGGCAAGTAACGGCCGGCCTGCCGCATCATCCAGATCGGCGGAACGACCTGCCGCGGGCCGGAGAGGACGTCGATGAATGGTTTGGTCGCAGACTGGGGCACGAACGGTCCTGAAGATGGTTAGGGCTCCTGATACACCGCCACGGCCCGAAGCGGAACAGGGGAACCAAGCGCAATTGGGCCGCGTTGACCAGCCAACGGAGGACGAGACCATGGCTGAGACATTCAACCCCGCGCCGCATGACAAGCACGCCGACGATCTGCACGAAGCGCTCGCCGCCGACCGCCACGCCAAGCTCGACGCCGGTCTGAAAGATACCTTCCCGGCGTCCGACCCCGTGAGCGCCGCCCAGCCGACGCCCTCGAAGGCCGATGCGGAGGCCGACAATCCCTCGCTCTGGGACAAGGTTAAGGCGATCTTCAGCTAAGGCGGAGAGCGCCGGATTCCGATAGGTTTGCTAATGCCTTGTTAGCGATGCGCTGATTCCGGCGTCCGTACGACTACGGAAAGCCGGGGACATCACTGCATATTTCTCCCGGTGTTTCAGAGTTCAATAACAGAAGCAGCAGAGTTTCCGGTCATCGGAGAATTCTGCTGCATGAGTGCTGTGACCCAAAGAGCCGGATGGAGCCGCCTGCCGCTGCGGGCGGCTGCGTTCGTCGCGCTGACCTGCGTGGCCATCCTCGGCGTCAGCGGCTGGCGGGAATGGGCGGCCCGCGACGCGGTGCTCAAGGGCGCCGAGGCAGAAATGGCGAACGTTGCGCGCTCGCTGACGCAACATGCCGAGGACAGCCTCGATCTCCTGGATTCAGGCGTCGTCGGCGTCGTCAGCCGGCTGGAGATGGACGGCAGTGAGCCGGCCACGATCGCCAAGCTCCGAAACCTGCTGGAGGCGCGAAAGAAGGCGATAGAGCGCATCCATAGCCTCGCCATCATCGACGAGCGCGGCAACTGGTTGACCTCGCCTGGCACGATCGGCTCGACGCTCAATGACGACGCGTTCTTCCGCTATCACCAGCTCTCGCCGAAACGGGAACCCCATGTCGGCCGCCCCGTGAAGAGCCTGCTCGACGGCGAGTGGGTCGTCACCCTGTCGCGCCGTTTCAACAAGCTGGACGGCAGCTTCGGCGGCGTGGTGCTCGCGACCATCAGCTCGGGATATCTCTCGCATTTCTACGAACAGTTCGAGATCGGCCGCAACAGCTCGGTGGCGCTGACGCACGGCGACGGCCTGATCATCGCGCGTAACCCCAGCAACGACAGGTTCGTCGGTCGCAGCGTTGCCGATACGCCGCTGTTCCGCGATACCGCCTTGCAGCGGCCGGGCGGCGCCTACCATTTCAAGTCGCCGCTCGACGGTGCCGACCGGGTCAGCTTCTTCAAGCGCTCCGGCCGTTATCCGCTGGTCCTGCTCGCCACCGTCGACAAGGCCGAATTGCTGGCGCCCTGGCGTGCTGCGGCGATCTCCCGCATGCTCTACGTGCTCGCGCTGGTCATGCTGATCGCGATCATCGGTGCGGTGCTGGTGCGGCAGCTGCAACGGGGCCAGAGTATGGCGGCCGCGCTGGTCGAGAAGGAAGCGCATTTCCGGCTGCTTGCCGAAGGCTCCAGTGACATGGTGACCCGTATCGGGCTCGACGAGCGGCTGCGCTATGTCTCGCCGTCATCGATTGGCGTCGTTGGCTGGCGCGCCAATCAACTGATCGGTACCCTCGCGCTGGCCGGCATTCACCCGGACGACCGGCCGCAGGTCCAGGCCCTCGTCGACGCCATGAAGCGCGGCGATGCGGAGGAGGCGCGGGTCACCTATCGCAATGTGCACCGGCAGAACTCGGAAGTCTGGCTCGAATCGACCATGCGGGTGACCCGCAAGGAGAATGGCCGCGTCGACGGCGTGGTCGCGATCTCGCGCGACATCACCGAGCAGAAGAAGCTCGAGACCCGGCTCGAAACGCTCGCGATCGAAGACAGCCTCACCGGGCTTGCCAATCGCCGCCGCTTCGATGAACGATTGAAGGAGGAGTGGGCGCGTGCCTATCGCGAGCGCTCCAGCCTCTCTTTGCTGATGATCGACGTCGACCACTTCAAGTCTTACAACGACGACTACGGCCATCCCGCGGGCGATGCCTGCCTCCGGCAGGTGGCCCAGATCATCGCTGCTGAGGCGCAGCGTTCCGGCGATCTTGGGGCGCGTTACGGCGGCGAGGAGTTCGCCATGTTGTTGCCGAACACCGACGCTGCGGGCTGCGCCCTGATCGGCGACCGGATTCGACGGGCAATCCGTGATGCGGGCCTGGTCCACACCAGCAACCATGTGGCTGGCTGCGTCACCGCTTCGCTCGGCGGTGCTGCGTGCCGGCCGGCGCTGGAGCGCACGGCCGGCGTCACCTCGCTGGTCGAGGCCGCCGACCAGGCGCTCTATGCCGCCAAGGAGGCCGGGCGCAACCGGCTGATGATGTCGGGCGAGGTGAGTAACCTTCTTCTCAAGGCGTCCGGTCAGTAAGCCCGCTCAATAATGCGGCGGACGCTCATTGGCGGCTCCCGGCGCATTCGCCTCGGCCTCCTGCAGCCGCTCGCCGAGCTCTGCGATTCTCCGCGTCAGCGCGTCGATCTGCTTCCACTGCGCGGTGATGGTCTGGTTCAGCGTCTCAATCGCGTCGTCCTGATAGGCGAGGCGGGTCTCCAGCGTGTCGATGCGCTCGCCGAGCGTCTTGATCTCATTCGTCACGTGCCGCGTCCTTGTCCCGTTCGCGCAATCCACATTCTTGCAAACCGTGGCCGAGCGCGACACGCTCATCGAACACGAAGCATTCGCCGCGCCAGCGACTCTGAGCCTCCGGCACCTCTTCCAGATATTTGAGAACGCCGCCCTTGAGGTGATAGACCTCGGCAAAGCCGCGCGCGAGCAGGTGTGCGCTCGCCTTCTCGCAGCGGATGCCGCCGGTGCAGAACATCGCGATTCTGCGGTGTCTGGCGGGATCGAGCTGCTCGGCCGCAAAATCTTTGAACTGGCCAAAGCTCCTGATGCCGGGGTCGAGCGCGCCCTCGAACGTCCCCATCGCCACCTCGAAGGCGTTCCTGGTGTCGAGCACCAGCGTATCCGGCGCTTCGATGAGCGCGTTCCATTCGGCCGCATCGACATAGGTGCCGACCTGCCGCGTCGGGTCGGCGCTTTCGTCGCCGAGCGTGACGATCTCCTTCTTCAACCGCACCTTGAGCCGGCCGAATGGCATCGTCTCGGCGGTCGAGAACTTCAATTCGAGATTGTTCAACCTGCCGCCGAACATGTCGCCGTGAGCGAGCTCTTGGGTAAGCGCGTCGATCGCCTCGCCCGCGCCCGCGACCGTGCCGTTGATGCCCTCCTGCGCGAGCAGCACGCTGCCCTTTAGCTCCAGGCCGGCGCAGAACGCGCGCAGCGGCTCGCGCAGCTCGCGGTAATCGGGCAGGGCGGCGAATTGGTAGAAGGCGGCGACCTTGTAAATCATGGCGCCCGTTTAGCAGGCGGGGCTCGCCCGGAAAACCCGCATCGAGCAGCTCTATTCCCGGCGGATGGCAGCCATTTCCCTGGCATGCCAGCATTGCCCCGGCCGGCCGGAATGTGTCATGTAGGCCCGGTTTTTCCGAGATGGCGCGCCATCCGCACCAGACGCCCAATGAGAGCAGAATTCGATGAGAAACTTCCATTTCCCCGGCAGGTCCACGGTCCACGCCACCAACGCGATGGTGGCGACCTCGCATCCGCAGGCGTCGCTTGCCGCGATCGAGGTGCTGCGCGAGGGCGGCACGGCGGTGGACGCGGCCGTCGCGGGTTCGGCCATTCTCGGCGTGATCGAGCCGCAATCGACCGGCATCGGCGGCGACTGCTTTGCGCTGATCCAGCCGCGCGGCGAGGGCAAGATCATCGCCTATAACGGCTCCGGCCGCGCCCCGAAGGCGGCGAACGCCGATTGGTATCTCGAGCGCAAGATCAACTCCGTGCCGCTGACCTCGGCGCATTCGGTCTCGATCCCCGGCGTGATCGACGCCTTTGCAACCGTCTTGCGCGATCACGGCAAGTTCGGCTTCGACCGGCTGCTTCAGCCCGCGATCAAGGCGGCCGAGGAAGGCTACGTCGTCGCCCCCCGCATCGCCTTCGACTGGAAGAACCAGTTCGAGAAGCTGAAGGCCGGCACCAACACGGAGCGGTATCTGCTGCCGCACGGCAAGCCGCCGGTGGCCGGCGACGTCATCCGCCAGGCCGAGCTCGGCAAGACGCTGCGGGCGATCGCCAAGGACGGCCGCGACGCCTTCTACAAGGGCCCGATCGCGGAAGACATGGTGGAGACCCTGCGCGGGATCGGCGGCCTGCACACGATCGACGATTTCGCCGCGCACACCACTGAGACGACGACGCCGATCGGCACCATGTACAAGGGCTATGACGTCTGGCAGTGCCCGCCGAACGGACCCGGCCTCACCATGCTGCTGATGCTGAACATCCTGTCGCGTTTCGACCTGACGAAATACGCGCCGCTCAGCATCGAGCGCTTCCACCTCGAAGCCGAGGCCGCGCGCATCGCCTACATGCATCGCGAGCTGCATGTCGCCGATCCCGAGCATATGCAGATCGAGGTCGCCAGGATCCTCGCCAAGGAATACTGCAACGAGCACATCGACAAGATCCGCATGGACGGCATGCTCGACCTGCCGAACGTCGCGCCGCCGATGAACCCGTCGACCATCTACATCACCGTCGTGGACAAGGACCGCAACGTCTGCTCCTTCATCAACTCGGTTGCGCATTCCTTCGGCTCGGCGATCGTCTCGAACAAGACCGGCATTTTGCTCCAGAACCGCGCCGGCGGCTTCCGCATCCAGCCCGGCCACCCGAATTGCATCGCCGGCGACAAGCGTCCACTGCACACGATCATGCCAAGCCTGCTCACCAAGGGCGGCCGTTCCGTGATGCCGTTCGCGGTGATGGGCGGACAATATCAGCCGGTTGGCCAGACCCATGTGGTGACCAACATTCTCGATTATGGCTGCGACGTGCAGGAGGCGATCGATATGCCGCGCGGCCTGCATTATGAAGGTCAGTACCAGCTCGAGGACAGCGTGCCGGCCGCCATTGTCGAAGGCCTGAAGAAGCTCGGCCACAAGACCACCAGCGTCGTCGGTCCGCTCGGCGGCGCGCAGGCGATCTGGATCGACTGGGACAAGGGCACGCTCACCGGCGGTTCCGATCCGCGCAAAGACGGTTGCGCGCTCGGATACTGACCACCGCGCACGGAGTTCCCCGCGCGAGATCAGGAAAAGTTGACGAAGGGCGACGCGGCATTTGCTGCGTCGCCCTTTCTCGTTCGGAACGGAGCTCATTGCTTCAGGTTAAGGGCCGATGAGCGGTGCAGGCGTGCGCTGCTCTTGCTCGAAGCGGCGGAGGCCCTCCATGTCCGAAAAATCAGGTTCCGGACCGTCCGGATTCGATCGGCGCGCCTTCATGGCCGGCGTTGCCGGCAGCGCGCTGGTCCCCATGACGGCGCGTGCGGCCGCGCAGGATGCGAGCGTGTCGGCCGCCCAGGATCCGGCGCTTCCTGTCGATGTCACGCTGCGGGTCAACGGCAAGGACAAGCGCCTGCGCATCGACGCCCGCACGACGGTGCTCGACGCGCTGCGGGAGCATCTCAAGCTCACCGGCAGCAAAAAGGGCTGCGACCACGGCCAATGTGGTGCCTGCACGGTACTGATCGACGACCGGCGCGTGGTGTCGTGCCTGACGCTCGCGCTCGCGGCCGAGGGGCAGGAGATCACCACGATCGAGGGCCTTGCCACCGACGATCATTTGCATCCGATGCAGCAGGCCTTCGTCGACAACGATGCGTTTCAATGCGGCTATTGTACGCCGGGCCAGATCATGTCCGCCGTGGCCTGCGTCCAGGAGGGGCATGCGGGCAGCGAGGCCGACATCCGCGAATACATGAGCGGCAACATCTGCCGCTGCGCCGCCTATCCCAACATCGTCGCCGCCGTGAAGCAGGCCGCGCCCGAGATCATGAAAGGCTAAGCGCATGCGACCGTTTTCGTATCAAAAGGCAACAGACCCCGACATGGCCGTGCAGGCGCTCAGCGCTGCCGCGGCTGCGAACAATCCGCTGACCAAGGCTACAGCGCAGCCGCTCGCGGGCGGCACCACTCTGATCGATCTGATGAAGCTCGACGTGATGCGGCCCGCCGCGATCGTCGATATCAATCCGCTGGCGCGGGGCTGGTCGGCGATCGAGCCCGGCAGTGACGGCTTGCGGCTCGGCGCGCTCGCGAAGATGTCCGACGTGGCCGCGCATGCCGAGATCCAGCGCCACTATCCGGTGATCGCGAATTCCCTGAAGCTCGCCGCCAGCGCCCAGCTGCGCAACATGGCGACGCTCGGCGGTAACGTGATGCAGCGAACGCGTTGCAGCTATTTCCGCGACGTTTCCTATGAGAATTGCAACAAGCGCAATCCTGGTTCGGGCTGTGCCGCCATGGACGGCGTCAATCGCATGCATGCGGTGCTCGGTACGTCCGATCAGTGCATCGCGACCTATCCCGGCGATTTTGCGCAGGCGCTGATCGCGCTCGATGCGATGGTCGAGATTACCGGCAGGTCCGGAACGCGCAACCTGCCGTTTGCGGATTTGCACAAGGCACCCGGCAGGACGCCCGACATCGAGACCACGCTTCGGCCCGGTGAGCTGATCTCTGCGTTCTCCGTTCCCGGCCGCTGGCCGCGCTCGGTGTATCTCAAGGCGCGCGACCGGCAGTCCTACGAGTTCGCGCTGTCGTCGGCTGCGGTCGCGCTCGACGTGCAGGATGGCACGATCAGGGACGCGCGTGTCGCGCTCGGCGGCGTCGCCACCGTGCCGTGGCGGGCGCGCGAGGCGGAGGCGCTGCTGAAGGGACAGAAATTCGACGACGGTCTGGCGCAGCGTGTGGCCGATGCCGCGTTTGCGGACGCCAGGGGCCGCCAGCACAACAGCTTCAAGATCGCGCTCGGCAAGCGCGTGGTGGCGCGCGCGCTCCAGCAGGCCGTAACGATGGAGATCTGATCATGACCGCTGCAGCTCCCGAGCCGAAAGCGAACATGGGCAAGCCGGTGCCGCGCTATGACGCGGCCGCAAAGGTCACGGGCCGGGCGACATATGCGTCCGACATGCCGCTCGACAATCCAGCTTACGCGTTCCTGGTCACCAGCGCCATCGCCAAGGGCCGCATCGACAGTTTCGATCTCGACGATGCCAAGCGGGTCCGCAGCGTGATCGACATCGTCACGCACGAGAACGCTCCGAAGCTGAAGGAATCGAAACTGTTCAGCAATGGCGGCTATGCCGGCACCACGATCCAGCCGCTGAAATCGGCCGACATCGCCCATGACGGCCAGATCATCGCCGTCGTCATCGCCGAGAGTTACGAGGCGGCGCGCGAGGCCGCCAATCGCGTCAAGGTCAGCTACACGGCCGCGGCGCCGAGTGCGAGCTTCGACTCGCCGGGGACCACCACGGCAGCGGCAAAGGGGCAGAACGCACAGTTCAAGGAAGACCCGGAGGTCGGCGATTTCGCCAAGGCGTTCGACGCGGCCGAGGTCAAGCTCACCGCCTCTTATGAAACGCCGACCCAGCACCACAATCCGATGGAGCTGTTTACGACGAGCTGCGCCTGGATGGGCGACGAGCTCGTCGTCTACGAGGGCAGCCAGTACGTCTACGGCCTGAAGAACGGCGTCGCCGAGCAGCTCGGTATCGACGCCGACAAGGTCCGTGTCGTCAATCCCTATGTCGGCGGCGGCTTTGGTTCGCGCGGCTCGATGACGCCGCGGACCGCCGTCATCGCCGGCATCGCCAAACGCCTGAACCGGCCGATCAAGCTGGTGCCGACGCGCGACCAGGGTTTCACCATCGCGACCCATCGCGCCGAGACGCGCCATGAGATCAGGCTTGGTGCGGGTCGGGACGGCAAGCTGGTGGCTTTGAGGCACGACGGCGCGGAGGTTTCGTCGCGTCCGGATGCCTATTGCGTCGGCGGCACCAAGACGACGACGCGGCTCTATGCCTGCCCGAACGTCGCAAGTCTGGTGTCGATCGTGCGCGCCGACCGCAATACGCCTGGCTTCATGCGCTCGCCGCCGGAGGTGCCGTATCTCTTCGCGCTGGAGAGCGCGATGGACGAGCTCGCTGTGAAGCTGAACATGGACCCCGTCGAGCTCCGCCGCATCAACGACACCACCGTCGAGCCGATCGGCGGCAAGCCCTATACATCGCGGTCATTGATGGCGTGCTTCGACGAGGCCGCGAAGGCGTTCGGCTGGTCGCAGCGCTCGCCGCAGCCGAAATCGATGTCGGACGGCGACTGGCTGGTCGGCTATGGCTGTGCCGCTACCTGCTATCCGACGCAGATGGCGCCCTCTGCCGCGCGCGTCCGCCTCCAGCGCGACGGCCGTACCCGGGTCGAGATCGCCGGTCACGAGATCGGCACCGGTGCGTATACCGTCATCGCCCAGACCGCGGCCGAGCGGCTCGGCGTGCCCTTGGAGAAGGTCGCGGTCTTCCTGGGTGACAGCGATCTGCCGCCGGCGCCCGTTGCCGGCGGTTCGAACTCGACTGCCAGCACCTGCTCGGCGGTGATGATGGTGTGCGACCGCATTCGCCAAAGGCTGTTCAAGGCCGTGATGCCGAGCGAAAGCCTCGCCGACAAGGCCAAGGAGACTGTCGGCATCAGCCAGGCGCCGAGCACGCAGGCGGCGCAGAGCGATCGTCCACTCGATCTCGAGAGGGCCTTCGACGCGCTCGGCGTCGGCATCGTCGAGGAATACGGCGAGTGGAAGCCCGAAGGCGCGCCGCTGGATTCCTTCACGGCCATGCACAGCGGGCACGCGCGGCTCGTCGGTGGCCATCAGATGAAAGACAAGATCGCCTATGCCTTCGGTGCTGAGTTCGTCGAGGTCCGCGTCAACCGCTTTACCCATGAAATCCGCTGCCCCCGGCTGGTGGGAGCGTTTGCGGCGGGCCGCATCATGAATCCGCGCACGGCGCGCAGCCAGCTCATGGGCGGCCTGATCTGGGGCATGTCCTCGGCGCTGCTGGAGGCCACCGAGATCGACGAGCGCAATGCACGCTACGTCAACGATAATCTCGCCGACTATCTCGTGCCCGTGAATGCCGACGTGCCCGGTGTCGAAGTGATCCTGCTCTCCGAGCAGGACGACCGTATCAACCCGGCCGGCGTGAAAGGCCTTGGCGAGCTCGCCAATGTCGGCACCAATGCGGCGATCTGCAATGCGATCTATCACGCCACGGGCCAGCGCATCCGCAAGCTGCCCGTGCGGCTCGAAAATATCGAGGTGTGAGGGGTGGAAACGGCGTCAGCGTTGCGCTAGACACCTTGCGCCTCAAACGGAAGGTCTCTTATGCAGCGTTTACAGCGCATGCTCCTCGCCATCATGTCGGCACTCGCGATCACCGTGATCGCCGGCGTGTCCGATTTCGTTTCCACCACGGCCTCGGCCCAGACCGCAGGGAAGACCATGACAACAGCTTCAGGTTTGCAGATTACCGATAGCGTCGCCGGCACCGGAGCTTCGCCCAAGCCGGGCCAGATCTGCGTGATGCACTACACCGGCTGGCTCTACGAGAACGGCCAGAAGGGCAAGAAATTCGACTCGTCGGTCGACCGCAACGAGCCGTTCGAATTCCCGATCGGCAAGGGCCGCGTCATCGCCGGCTGGGACGAGGGTGTTGCCTCCATGAAGGTCGGCGGCAAGCGCACGCTGATCATTCCGCCGCAGCTCGGCTATGGCGCCCGGGGCGCAGGCGGCGTGATCCCGCCGAACGCGACGCTGATGTTCGACGTGGAATTGCTCGGGGTGAAGTAAGCCCGCAAACAAAAAGACCGGCCTCTCGGCCGGTCTTTTCGCATTCAGTGCGACGCCGTTACTCCGTCGCGCGCTTGGCCGCAGCGGCTGCGCGATCAACCGCGTCCTTCGCGGCGTCCTTGGCGTCGCCCATGGCCTGCTGGCCCTTGCCCTTCACTTCCTGGACTGCACCTTCACCCTTCAGGCGCTCGGATCCAGTGGCTTCACCGACGCCCTGCTTGGCCTTGCCCATTGCCTCGTTTGCGGTGCCCTTGATCTTGTCGGTCGTGCTACCCATGAAACTCTCCTGCGGTTTGCTCGCCAAGACAACGTTCGACGGTTATGAGGGTTCCGATTTTGTTATGGCTCGATGTCGCGGCTTTGGGTTAGTTTGCCGCACACGGAACCAATAGAAAGCAAGTCCCATGACCGGCCATGACCATTCGCATTCCCACCATGACCACGATCACCACGATCGCTGGAAACATGACGGCGTGCGCGTCATTCCCGGCAACCAGCTCGATACCAACGTTCCGTCGACGGCGGGCATGGACCGCGCGGCCGCGATCAATTTCGCGCGCGTCGGTGCGCAGAAATTGTGGGCGGGCACGGTCAGCATCAAGCCCGACGCCAAGACCGGCGCGCATCACCACGGCCATCTCGAAAGCGTGATCTATGTGGTGAAGGGCAAGGCGCGGATGCGCTGGGGCGAGAGCCTGCAATTCACCGCAGAGGCCGGCCCCGGTGACTTCATTTTCGTGCCGCCCTACGTGCCCCATCAGGAGATCAACGCCAGCGCGGACGAGGTGCTGGAATGCGTGCTGGTGCGCAGCGACGGCGAGGCGGTGGCGATCAACCTCGATATCGAGCCGGTCGAGAAGCCCGAGACCGTCCTGTGGGTCGATCCCATTCACCGCGATCCGAACGAGAAGAAGTGAGGATCGCCTGAAAGCCAGCGGGTTCTGTGTGACAGAACCTCGCGGGCAGGGCTCCAAAAAAGATCCGGAAGCCGTGTCGGATCGCCGCTTGGCCGTCCGTCCTTGGGCAGAACCCCGCCCAAGGAGCTCCGATGCCCAGGATGATTTTCCTCAATCTGCCCGTGACCGACCTCAAGCGCGCCACTGCCTTTTACGAGGCGGTCGGTGCGACCAGGAACCCGCAATTCAGCGACGAAACAGCGAGTTGCATGGTCTTTTCCGAGACCATCTACGCGATGCTGACGACCCACGAGAAATTCCGGCAGTTCACGCCGAAGCCGATCTCGGATGCAAAGACCTCAAACCAGGCGCTGTTCTGCCTGTCCGCCGATAGCCGGACCGAGGTCGACGATATCGTCAGCAAGGCCGCGGCTGCAGGCGGGGTGGCCGATCCCAGCCCGAAGGACGAATACAGCTTCATGTACGGCCGCAGCTTCGAGGATCCGGACGGCCACATGTGGGGCGTGAACTGGATGGACATGGCAGCCTTCGCGGCGCAGTCCGACATGGCGAACGCCTGATCTAACCCCACAACAGCAAGAAACCGAAGAGGAGCATTCAAGATGTCCAAGGTCGTTCCCTGCATGTGGTTCAACGGCGATGCCGAGGAAGCCGCGAAGTTCTACGTCTCGCTCGTGCCGAATTCGGCGATCACGCATGTTCAGCGCAACGTTTCAGATGGCCCGTCCGGCAAGGAAGGCTCCGTGCTCGTCGTCGAATTCTCGGTGGCGGGACAGCCTTTGGTCGCGCTCAACGGCGGCATGAAAATGGAATACACCCACGCGATCTCGCTGATGATCCATTGCGACGATCAGGCCCAGGTCGACAGCGTCTGGAATGCGTTCCTGGCCCATGGCGGCAAGGAAGAGCAGTGCGGCTGGCTCAGGGATCGCTGGGGCGTGGCCTGGCAGGTGGTGCCGAAGGTGATGTTCGAATTCCTCTCCAGCCCCGACAAGGCGGCTGCCGCACGCGCGATGCAGGCCATGATGAAGATGGTGAAACTGGACGTGGAGGCGCTGCGGCGGGCGTTCGATGGCAAGTCGGCGGTGTGAAGGGCGTCCCCTTGCCACATCCTCACTGTCATCGCCCGGCTTGACCGGGCCATCCAGTACGCCGAGACGGTCGTTGGTCAATCGATAGGCCGCGGCGTACTGGATGCCCCGGTCGAGCCGGGGCATGACAGCGGAATATGAGCGAAGGCCTGCCGCTAATAATTGATCCGCAGCCCCACGCCGCCATGGATGGTGTTACCCACCGGCTGCGGGCCGAGCGTGCCGTTGGCGAACAGGTCGACGATCCAGCCCTTCTGCACGCGGAAGCCGAGCCGGCCGCCATATTCGAACCAGCCCTGGTTACCCATGGTCGGCACCACCATGCCGTCACCGGTCACGGTGGCGACGATGCCGCTATGGCTGGCGAATGACTGCACCCAGCCACCATTGATGTTGGCCTCGATACTGCTGCCGTAGAGATGCGTCCACTGGCCGCCGATCTTGACCAGGCTGGTGCGGTCGGTGCCGGTCGCGATGCTGGCGTCGAACGGATTGAACGCCACTGCGCTGTCGGTATAGCCCGAGACACGCTGCCAGAGCTGCCAGACCTCGATCGAGGCGGCGACCTCGTCGCGGGGCGACACGCGGCTCATCCAGCCGGCGCGGCCATAAACGGCGTAGTTCGCGGCGTTGGTCGAACTCGTGACGTTCACCGGGCCGAGGCTGGTGTTGTAGCTGCGGGTGTAGCGCGCCTTCTCCCACGGCGTCAGGATCGTGCCGACGTCGAAGAACGGGCGCGACGAGCCCCAGTCGGTGAAATCATAGCGCAGCGCGAACGCGGCGATGGGAGCGCTTGTGATGTTGTAGCCGCCCTCGCTGTACTGCGTGTAGGCGATGCCGGCGAGCAGCGACAGATTGTTGGTCAGCTCCTTGCGGCCGTGGATTCCGGCCGAGAACGAGCCTGCGGAGCCGAACGCGCTGACGCAGTTGCTGCAATTGATCTGCTCGTTGACCCCGAGCAGCACCGTGCCAAGCACCCGGTTGGTGATCATCTGGTTGAAGCGCTGATTGGCAAGGCCGCCGATCGAGCTGCCGCTTGAATCCGCGCCGGTTGGTGTCGGTGTCGGCGTCGGGCTCGGCGAGGATGACGGATAAGGGCTCGGCGACGATGACGGGGTGGGGCTGGGCGAGGGCGAGGGGCTGTAGGTCGGCGTGGGCGAGGGGGAATAGCTCGGCGCCGGGGTGGGCGTCGACCCTCCGCACTCGGACTCGCAAATCGCGGCGGCTGCCGCCGGACGGGCATGGAACGCGACAAACGCAAACGCAGCCACGGCGGTCAGCACGCTCGCCAGGATGAAGCGCCTGAGGCTGGTGAGATTCGCCATCTTCAGCGTCCGCACAGCATGCCGTCGTCATGGATGGCGGGCGTGACGGTCGGCGAGGCCTCCGCATATTGGCTGACCGCGCACAGTCCCGCGCTCGCGGCGCAGGTCGCGGCAAAGGTCCAGGGCGGCGTATTGGTCTTACTGATGGAGATCTTGCCGCCGGTCGAGGTGATGATTGCGGTGTCGCCGGGCTGGGTGAGTTGCACGCATTGCTGGCTCGTCGTGCAGACGCTGGCGGCACCGTCCTGCAGCACGACGACCGAGCGGCCGCGCTGGGACAGGATATCGAGAGTGGTACCGCGCACGCCGATGGTCGCGAGCGGGGTCGTGATCTTGTAGGCGGTCTTCTCGGAATGTCCCGTGACGAAACGGAATGCGCCGGTCGTCATGCGGATCGCGACGTCGCGATAGCTGTGCTCGTCGTTGAAGACGGTGCGGTCGAGCTTGAGCGTGGCGCTCGGACCGAGCGACAGATTGGTGCTGTCGGCCATCACGAAGCGAGCCGCGCTGCCGGCGCCGGTGCGCACGGTCTCGTCCCGCAGCATGCTGTCGCCGACGCTGATCGGCGTCGTGGTCGAGGCCACGCGAACGACTTCATTCTGGATCAAGACGGCTTCACCGACGCGCGTCTGGGCTTGGGCGCAAGGGGCCGCGCACAAGAGGGTCGACAACAGCGTGGAGAAAAGCCAGAAACGCAAATTCAGTCGCAACCGATCGATGTGTCCCTGATCGTACCGGATCACGCGCGCTTGCGATGTGGCGGAATTATCACAAGCAGCGCGAGACCTGCGTTATGCTTAGTGACAGTTGCGGCAGAATGCGTTCAATGAAAACCGCGATCTCTATTATTCTCCGCGGTGACGCAAAATTGCCACGCAAGACATCCCCACAAACGCGACTTGACTTGCCTGCGGTTCCGAAGGTGTCGCGGAGCGCAGTGATTGCTGTCGCGATTTTCCTGGTCGCGCATCTTGCCCTGCTGATTGGCCTGACGACGCCGGAGAAGTTCGTCTTCGACGAAGTGCACTACGTGCCGGCGGCGCGGCAGATGCTGGCACCAGCGGTGTCGCAATCGATGCTCAATCCGATGCATCCACCTTTGGCGAAAGAGCTGATCGCGCTATCGATCGCGGCCTTTGGCGACAGCGCGCTGGGCTGGCGCTATCCCGCGACATTGTTCGGCGCGCTCGCGATCGTCGCGATCTATCTGTGCGGCCTCGCGCTGTTCGCCGCGCAAGGGCCTGCGATCGCCGCCGCGCTGATCGCCGCCTGCAACCAGATGCTGTACGTGCAGGCGCGCGTCGCGATGCTCGACATTTTTGCACTCGGCTTCGGCCTGCTCGCGATTGCCGCCTTCATGCATGGCTTTCGAAAGGATCGTCCCCATGCATTATTCGCGGCTGTCGGCAGCCTGTTCGGCTGTGCGGCCGCCTGCAAATGGAGCGGCCTGTTTCCGCTCGGAATCTGCATCGTCATCGTCGCGGTGATCCGCCTGATGCAGGGCTGGCACACCCTGTTTGCCGACGCGAAGCCGGGGGATTGGTACCGGCCTGATCTCTGGCCCGACTTCAGATTACATCACGTCGTGCTCTGCTTCACCGTCCTGCCCGCGATGACATATCTTGCGGCCTTCGTCCCACTCCACGGCGTGTCGCTGCCGGATCTGGTCGAGGCGCAGCGCCGGATCTTCGCGGACAACACCACCACTGCCATCGCCGGCCACACTTATATGAGCGCCTGGCCGTCATGGCCGCTGCTCGCGCGCCCGGTGTGGTTCCTGTTCGACAAGACCGTGGACGACAATGTCTCCGCGATCGTCTTTCTCGGTAACCCCCTGGTGCTGTGGCCGACGCTGCTCGCGCTCGCCGTCGTGCTGCGCGATTTCGTCGTCGCGCGTCGCCGGGATGCGTTCCTGATCGCGGTCTTCTATTTCGGGTCCTGGCTCGCCTGGGCGTTGCTGCCGCGTACGCTCGCCTTCATCTATTACTATCTGCCGGCTGCGACCGTGGCGTCGCTCGCGCTGGTCTACGTGCTGCGGCGGGACGGTCTACCGGGCTGGCTGTTGTGGGCCTATGTCGGGGTCGTCGCGATCGGCTTTGCCGCCATGCTGCCGATCTCGGCGGCCTTCGTCGGCACATCGATGCAGACCTTCAATCGGCTGATGCTCTTCCAAAGCTGGATATGAAATCGCCGCCCGCCGGGAGAACGGCAGGCGGCGTCTTGATGGGCGACAATTTGGGAATTACTTCGACGCGGTCTTGGTGTCCATGTTCACGACCTGGACGCGGCGGTTGATCGGGTCGGCGCCGTTGGCGGCGTCCTTCAGCTTGGTCTTGCCGTAGCCGACGGTGACGAGATCGGTACCGGTGAGACCGTAGTTCTGCACCAGGTATTTCTTGATGGTGTCGGCCCGCCGCTCGGAGAGCCCCTGATTGTAGGCCTCGGTGCCGACCGCATCGGTGTGGCCGGCGACGACGAAGGTCGAGCCCTTCAACGAGGGATCGGACAGCGCCTTGCCGAGCGCCTGTACCGACGGCACCGACGTCTTGGCGATGTCGGCCGAGTTGTAGTCGAACTGGATCTCCAGATCGATCTTCGGCTTGGTCGCGGCGAGTTCGGCAATCTGCTCGCGCTCGCCCGTCGACAGCGACCGCGTCGAGCGGTTGCGCACGGTGTTCAGGAACGTCGATTCCTTGGCCTGGACCGCCGGATCAACCTGCGGACCTGCGGACAGACCCCGGGTCACGGGCTTCGGCTTCAGTGCATCCAGGATCTGGTTGGTAGAGACATTGCCGTCGCCGGCCATCGCCAGGCCGGCTGTCATCGACAGAATTGCCGAGAGGGTCACCGCCTTCAGTGCAAAAGACTTATTGAAACGGGTCATTGTCGTATCCTCGTTGTGACGCCTGATGGCTATTTGATGCTGCGAGCATAGGGCAGGTTCAAAAGCCCTGGTGTGATCTTGGTCACGGTGGAAACGGGGCCGTCCTGGACCACGGCAGCGTATTTCAAGCGGTTTCGGTTCATAGAGAGCCGACCCGCGGTCCGCTCCGAGGAGGGGCGCCAGCGCGGGAAGAGAAGTGGTCGCACACCTCTCCGGCGATGGTTCGAGCCGTCGCAGTCCTGTCGTGATCCGCATCACTGAGGACCGCCGCGCCGAGGTGCCGCTCGGGCGGCGGGGCCGGTTCACTCCAGGAAACCCATGCTCACCGATTGTCGCAAAGCCGTCGCGTGTTGGCCTGTCTGTGAACAATTTTTCGGCCAGATGGACGCCTAGCAGGGCACAGCCTCCGACAAGCGCAAACGAAGGGAGCCGAGTTCCACCCCGTGCCGAGGCCAAGTGATTATCAGTTCTATCGCAGTGGCCCGCCGGATCGGACCGTGTCCCTGAGCTCCATGCCCATCTATATCGGGGCGGCGATGATCGCGGTGGCGATCCTGCTGTCGACACTGATCACGGGGCTGACCTCCCGCTATGTCGGGCTTCAAGCGCCAACCGACGAGAACATGTGGCTGGTCGATCGTCTCACCGGCAACGTCTATCGCTGCCAGGCGGAGGAGCGCGGCAAGGCCTCGTGCGAACCCGATGTCGCAACAGGCAGCGTCGGCGACCGGTCCAAAGCCCCGAAAGCCGGCCGCTGAGTCCTCCCGTCTTCGCACCGCAGCAAGAAATTGTCTTCTCCACGAAACGTCTTCGCCGGAGAATACGTATCGCGAAGGCCGGCATGACGCCGGTTTCGTTTTACGGAGGAGACTTTTCGATGAAAATCTTGCTCACAGCTGCAGCTTTGGTTGCGTTCGCCGTTTCCCCTGCATCTGCCGCGATGATGGCGTGCACCAGCGAGAATATGATGAAGTCCGCCGCCATGATGGGCGGCACGGCGGATACGCCGGCCAAGACGGCCATGAACAAGGAAATGGCCATGGCCAACACCGACATGAGCAACGGCAAGATGAAAAGCGCCTGCATGCATTACATGAAGGCGCAGAAGGCCATGTCGATGAAGTAAGCGCGCACCGTCCGGCCGCGCTGTCAGCAGATGGCGGCGCGGTTTTTCCTTGTCCGCTCCTGGATCGGCTTCTTGGCTGGATGCGAATCCCGCTACACTGCATTCCGCAATGTCCCGCGCGCCCAAACCGATTCCACTCACCACGACACAGGCCCGGCAAATCTGGCTTCATGCCCAGCGGCTGGACGAGCGCGCGCCGTTCGGTGACGGCGCGCAAGCCGTCTCCGACGCGGTCGCCCATCTCGGCTATGTGCAGATCGACACCATCAACGTGATCGAGCGCTGCCATCATCACCTCCTGTTCAGCCGGATCCCGTCCTACCGGCGCGCCGACCTGCGCCATGCCCAGAGCGTCGACAAGAGCGTGTTTGAATATTGGACGCATGCGCTGTCTTACGTGCCGGCCGGCGACTTCCGCTTCTTCCTGCCGGCGATGCGCGAGCACCGCCGCGAGGGGCACAAATGGTTCGCCTCGGTGAAACCTGCCGACATGCGCAAGGTGATGCGGCTGGTGCGCGCCGGCCCGCTGACGATCCGCGACATCGAGGACGACGTGCTCACCGAGAAGGAGCATCTCTGGCAAAGCCGAAAACCCTCGAAGCGGGCATTGCAGCTCGCCTTCTACATGGGTGCCGTGACCGTCAGCGAGCGGCAGGGCATGCTCAAGACTTATGAGCTGATGACGCGCCATTTCGGCTGGGACAAGCTGCCGAGGCCGGCGTCGGCAAAGGACATCACGGTCTATCTGCTCGATCGCGCGCTGCGATCGCAAGGTGTCGTGAGCCTCGATTCGGTCTGCCATCTCAACGCGCCGCGCAAGCCGGCGGTGGCTGCCCTGATCGGCTCGCGCGTCCGCCGTGGCGAGCTCGTGCCTGTCGCCATCGACGGTGCCGGCAAGCAGGAGCACTGGGCAGTGCCGGCTGCGCTCGAGCCGGGCGAGTGCGCGCCGCCGGATCTGGTCCATATCCTGTCGCCGTTCGATCCGCTGATCATCCAGCGCAAGCGCACCAATCTCATTTTCGGTTACAACCATTTGTTCGAGGCCTATGTGCCGAAGGCCAAACGCAAGCTCGGCTATTTCGCGCTGCCCGTGCTGGTCGGCGACGAGATCGTCGCCGCGCTCGATCTGAAGACCGACCGGCAGGCGAAGAAGCTGCTGATGCAGAAATGGACCTGGGTCGGCGAGGGGAAGAAGACCGCGGGGCGCAAGGAGCTCAAACGGAAGATCGAGGAGGAGCTCGATCGCTTTGCGAAGTTTCAATTGGCAGAGTAGTTGTGCGCGGCGCGGATCACCGAGCTCTGTCGTAGCGCAACGTGGTGGCCGGCTGCGCCCCTTGCATTGCTTGCTCCATTGACTCTTTCGCGGCGATGCTCAAAACCCCGGATCAGCCCATAAAAGCAACAACCCGGGGGAAGCCATGAGCCAGACCACGACCTATGCCGGTTCGACCGGCGCAGCCAAGTCGGAAATCGAGACCTCGACGATCCGCGCCATCTCCTGGCGCCTGATCCCGTTCCTGGTGCTGGCCTATTTCTTCTCCTATCTCGACCGCGTCAATCTCGGCTTCGCCGCGCTGACCATGAATGCCGAGCTGAAATTCACGCCGCTGATCTTCTCTTGGGGCGCCGGCATCTTCTTCATCGGCTATTTCATCTTCGAGGTGCCGAGCAATCTGGCGCTGGAGAAGTTCGGCGCCAGCCGCTGGATCGCCCGCATCATGGTGACCTGGGGCATCATCTCGGCGCTGATGGCGCTCACGAGCGGGGTCACGAGCTTCTACGTGCTGCGCTTCCTGCTCGGCGTCGCTGAAGCCGGCTTCTTCCCCGGCATCATCCTCTATCTCACTTATTGGTATCCGGCCGAATATCGCGCCCGCTTCCTCGCGGCCTTCGCCATCGCCGTTCCGGTCTCCACCGTGATCGGCGCGCCGGTCTCTGGCCTGCTGCTCGGCCTCGACGGGGCCATGGGCCTGAAGGGCTGGCAGTGGCTGTTCATCATTGAGGGCATTCCCTCCGTGCTGCTCGGCATCGTCACCTGGTTCTATCTCACCGACAGGCCAGAGAAGGCGGATTGGCTCTCGGCCGAGCAGAAGGCCTGGCTCAAGGCCAAGCTCGATGCCGAGATCGCGGCCAAGCAGGCGGTGAAGCATATGTCGCTCGGCGAGGCGCTGACCTCACCTAAGGTGATCATGCTGAGCCTGGTCTATTTCGGCTTCGTCGGCGCGCTCTATGGCATGCAGTTCTGGCTGCCGCAGATCGTCAAGGCGTTCGGCCTCACCAACGCCCAGACCGGCTTCGTCACCGCGATTCCGTATCTGTTCGGCACCATCGCAATGATCCTGTGGGCGCGGCATTCCGATGCCACGCGCGAGCGCGTGATGCATGTCGGCGCGCCGTTGCTGCTCACCGCCGTCGCTCTCGGCGTCTCCAGTTATCTCACCGACCCCACCCTGACGATGATCGTGCTGACGGTTGCCGCGATCGGCGTGTTCTGCTGCTTCGGCGTGTTCTGGACCCTGCCGACGGCCTGGCTCTCCGGCACGGCGGCGGCCGGCGCCATCGCTCTGATCAACTCGATCGGCAATCTCGCCGGGTTCGGCGGACCGTATCTGATCGGCTGGGTCAAGGAAGCCACCGGGCAGACCTCGACCGGACTGCTCGTGCTCGCGGTGCTGCCGCTGATCGCCGGCATCCTGGTCTTCATCGGTGGCCACGACAGCAAGCACGAGTTCGCCGAACAGGGGCGGTAGCCTCGAAATGTCGCCCTGGCGAAAGCCAGGCCCATTTCCGTGCGGTCCCTCTGGGGCCGCGCCGCGACGCTCTCTTCCAACAGTCCGGGCTTTCCGCCAAGGGCAGCGGGGAGGTTACCACCTCTTAACGATCACGCTTTCCTGATGACTGACGATTATTGACTTTCATCAGTGATTAGTCGACATTCCTCTCATTGCAGCCGAGGGAGTGTCCTCCGATGTTCGTCCGATCCGTTTTATCCAGCTATTCGAGGCTCTTGGCCGGTGTTTCGCTGGCGCTGATGGCTGCCGCCCTCGCTGGGTGCAATGACACCGTCGCTGAAAAGGCCGACCCGCCGCGGCCGGTCCTGGTCGCCACCGCCCACTACGATGCCGAAAAGCCCGAGCGCAGCTTCGTCGGCACCATCAGGCCGCGGATCGAGAGCGATCTGGGCTTTCGGGTCGCGGGCAAGGTCGCCAAGCGTCTGGTCGAAGTTGGCCAGACCGTCGAGATCGGTCAGCCGCTCGCGGTCCTCGATGAGGTCGATCTGAAGCTCCAGGCCGAGCAAGCCGTCGCCGAGCAGACCGCTGCGACCGGCGTGCTGGCCCAGGCCGCCGCCGCCGAGCAGCGCGCCAAGGATTTGAGGGCCAAGGGCTGGACGACCGACGCGCAGCTGGATTCGAGCCGCGCCGCCGCCGACGAGGCCCGTGCCCGTCTGAACCGGGCCGAGCGCTCGGTCGAATTGACCAAGAATTCCCTTTCCTACGCGACGCTCAACGCCGACGCCCGTGGCGTCGTCACCGCAACGCTGATCGAGCCTGGCCAGGTGGTTGCCGCAGGCCAGACCTCGATCCGTGTCGCCCGCTTTGCCGAAAAGGAAGCGGTCGTCGCGATCCCTGAGACGCTGGTCGGACGTGCCAAATCGGGCGCCGCCAGCGTCACTCTTTGGTCGGAGCCGGGCAAAAAGTACACGGCCAAGCTGCGCGAGATCGCGCCCACCGCGGATCCCGCCACGCGCACCTATCTTGCCAAGTTTTCGCTGCCCGAGGCCGACGACAAGGTCTCGCTCGGCATGACCGCGACGCTGACGCTGTCGGACGCCGCCACCGAACGCGTCGCGCGGCTGCCGCTGTCGGCGCTGTTCAACGAAGGCGGCAAGCCGTCCTTCTACGTCGTCGACGACAACGGCGCGGTCACGCTGAAGCCGGTCGTGGTGAAGTCCTACGAGAGCAACGACGTCGTCATCACCGGTGGTGTCGAAGAGGGCGCCAAGATCGTCGCCCTCGGCGTTCAGAAGCTCGATCCGGGCCAGAAGGTACGGGTCGTGTCGTCACTGTCCTTTTAAGTCTCGTTTACGAGTTACGTCGTGTGAGGTGAGTTTCGGCCCAAGCGCAAATGCTGGGGCTGAAGCGGCGAAGCGATCCAGAACCTGCCCAGCCCCCTGGATTGCTTCGCTGCCTCGCGACGACGCGTTCAACAGAGTGGCTGTGGTTTTTTGCAACCGGATCATCTTTGGAGAGTGCGATGAAGCGCTTCAATCTTTCGGCCTGGGCCGTCAGCCATCCGACGCTGATCCTGTTCCTGATGCTCATACTCGGCGTCGCCGGATTCTTCTCCTATCAGAAGCTCGGTCGCGCCGAGGATCCGTTCTTCACGGTGAAGGTGGTCAACGTCTCCGTGCTGTGGCCGGGCGCGACAGCGCAGGAAATGCAGGCGCAGGTCGCCGATCCCATCGAGAAGAAGATCCAGGAGCTGCCCTACTTCGAGAAGGTGCAGACCTATTCCAAGCCCGGATTCACTGCGCTCCAGGTGACCTTCCGCGATTCTACGCCGCCGAAGGACGTGCCGTATCTCTTTTATCTGCTGCGCAAGAAGCTGGTCGACGTGCAGGGCCAGCTGCCCGCAGGGATTCTCGGGCCCGTCGTCAACGACGAGTTCTCCGACGTCGATTCCATCCTCTACATGATGACGGGCGACGGCGCCGACTACGCCCAGCTCAAGAAGGTCTCGGAAGGTTTCCGTCAGCGCCTTCTGAAGGTGCCGGGCGTGACCAAGGTCGACGTTTACGGCAACCAGGATGAGCGCATCTTCGTCGAGTTCAGCCATGCCAAGCTCGCCACGCTCGGCATCACGCCGCAGGCGCTGTTCGATTCGCTCGCCAAGCAGAACAACGTGACGCCGGCCGGCACGGTCGAGACCTCGTCGCAGCGCGTGCCGCTGCGCGTCACCGGTGCGCTCGACGGCGCCAAGGCCGTCGCCGAAACCCCGGTCGAGAGCAACGGTCGCGTGTTCCGCCTCGGCGACATCGCCACCGTCACCCATGGCTATGTCGACCCGCCGAGTTTCGTCGTGCGCCAGGAAGGCAAGGCCGCGATCGGCATCGGCGTCGTCACCGCCAAGGGCGCCAACATCCTCGATCTCGGCAAGGAGGTCGAGAAGGCGACGGCTGAATTCATGAAGGCGGTGCCGCAGGGCGTCGACGTCAAACTGATCGCCGACCAGCCCAAGGTGGTCGAGCACGCGGTCGGCGAGTTCGTACACTCTTTCATGGAAGCCCTCGTCATCGTGCTGTTCGTGTCGTTCCTGGCGCTTGGCTGGCGCACCGGCATCGTGGTCGCATTGTCGGTGCCCCTGGTGCTCGGCATCGTCTTCGTCGTCATGAACACGATGTCGCTCGACCTGCACCGCATCACGCTCGGTGCGCTGATCATCGCGCTCGGCCTGCTGGTGGATGACGCCATCATCGCCGTCGAGATGATGGTGGTGAAGATGGAGCAGGGCTGGGACCGCATGCGTGCGGCGTCCTTTGCCTGGGAATCCACTGCGTTTCCGATGCTCACGGGAACGCTGGTCACGGCCGCTGGCTTCCTCCCCATCGGCTTTGCCAATTCCGCGGTCGGCGAATATGCCGGCAGCATCTTCTGGATCGTGGCGATCGCGCTGGTCGCGTCCTGGTTCGTGGCGGTGATCTTCACGCCCTATATCGGCGTCATGCTGCTGCCCAACATCAAGGTGCACCACAATCACGATCCGCACGCGGTCTACGAGACCCGCATGTATCGGGGCCTGCGCGCCATCGTGCAGTGGTGCGTCGACCACCGCATCACCGTGGTGGTCGCGACCGTCGGCGTCTTCATCGCCTCGATCGTCGGTTTCGGCCACGTCCAGCAGCAGTTCTTCCCGCTGTCCGAGCGTCCCGAGCTGTTCCTCCAGCTTCGCCTGCCCGAGGGCACCGCCTTCAACGTCACCGAAAAGGCGGTGAAGAAGGCCGAGACCATGCTCAAGGACGACAAGGACATCGAGACCTACACGGCCTATGTCGGACAGGGCTCGCCGCGCTTCTGGCTCGGCCTCAATCCGCAGCTTCCGAACGAGGCTTTTGCCGAAATCGTCATCGTCGCAAAGGGGGTCGAGGCGCGCGAGCGCATCAAGGCCAAGCTTGAACACGCCGTTGCCGACGGCGCGCTCAACGAGGCCCGCGTGCGCGTCGACCGCTTCAATTTCGGTCCCCCGGTTGGTTTTCCCGTGCAGTTTCGCGTCATCGGACCCGACGCCAACAAGGTGCGCGAGATCGCCTACCAGGTCCGCGACGTCATGCGGCAGAACAAGAGCGTCAAGGACGTCCAGCTCGATTGGAACGAGCAGTCGCCTTACCTCAAGCTCGTCGTCGACCAGGATCGCGCACGCGCCATGGGCCTGACCCCGCAGGACGTGTCGCAGGCGCTGTCGATGCTGATCTCGGGCTCGCAGGTGACGACCGTGCGCGACGGCATCGAAAAGGTCGGCGTGGTCGCGCGCGCCGTCTCGTCCGAGCGGCTCGACCTCGGCGCCGTCGGCGATCTCACCATCACCTCGCGCAACGGCGTGGCCGTGCCGCTGCAGCAGATCGCCAAGATCGAGTATGCGCACGAGGAACCGATCATGTGGCGGCGTAACCGCGACATGGCGATCACCGTGCGCTCCGACGTCGTCGACGGCGTGCAGGCGCCCGACGTCACCGGCCAGATCGCGCCGAAGCTGAAGGCAATCAAGGACAACCTGGAGCCGGCCTACCGCATCGAGGCGGGCGGCGCGTTCGAGGAATCCGCCAAGGGCAACGCCTCGATCTTCATTCTCTTCCCGCTGATGGTCATGGTGATGCTGACGCTGCTGATGTTCCAGCTGCAGAGCTTCTCGCGCCTGATCCTGGTGTTTCTGACTGCGCCGCTCGGCATCGTCGGCGCCTCGTTCGGGCTCAACATCGCCAACGCCCCGTTCGGCTTCGTGGCGCTGCTCGGCCTGATCGCGCTCGCCGGCATGATCATGCGTAACGCCGTGATCCTGGTGGATCAGATCGAGACCGACGTCTCGCACGGCCTGACCCGCCGCGAGGCGATCGTGGAGGCCACCGTCCGCCGCGCCCGTCCGGTGGTGCTGACGGCGCTTGCCGCCATCCTCGCCATGATCCCGCTGTCGCGCTCGGCATTCTGGGGGCCGATGGCGATCACCATCATGGGTGGCTTGTTCGTCGCGACCTTCCTGACGCTGCTGTACCTGCCGGGCCTCTACGCCCTCTGGTTCCGCAAGAGCCTGGATGAGGCGGGCACGCCCGAGCAGCCTGCCGCGCCGCAGCATGGGAGCGATGACCAGAACGCAATTCCGCTTGCTGAGGCGGCTGAATAAGTGAAGATGAACTGCTGATTGACGAGTCTGACAGATGACACTGGTTTCGGAACATATCGAAGGCGACACCCGGGAACGCATTCTCGAGGTGGCCGAGAGGCTGTTCCGCCAGATCGGCTATCTCAAGACCACGGTCGGCGACATCGCCAAGGAGCTCAAGATGAGCCCCGCCAACGTCTATCGCTTCTTCGAATCGAAGAAGGCGATCCATCAGGCGGTGGCCCGTTCGCTAATGGGCGAGGTCGAGCTGGAAGCGCAGCGGATCGTGGCCAGGCCCGGTCCGGTACTGCCGCGATTCCGTGAGCTGCTCACCACCATCAATCGCATGAACACCGAGCGCTATGTCGGCGACAATAAGCTGCACGAGATGGTCGAGATCGCGATGCAGGAGGACTGGGACGTCTGCGTCAACCACATGGAGTGCATTGCCGGGGTCATCGGCCAGATGATCACGCAAGGCGTGGCTTCCGGCGAGTTCGAGGCGCCGGACCTGCAACTGGCTGCGCTGTGCGCCTGCACCGCGATGATGCGCTTTTTCCACCCCCAGATGATCGCCCAGTGCGCTACCAAGCCGGGCCCGACCATCGACCAGATGATCGATTTCGTCATCGCGGGATTGTCCCCGCGCCACTGACGCGGCGGCGGATTTCCTCCTATAAGCAGGCCGACCGCCACGGAATGACGGCTGATGGCGGGCAAGGACGGATCAACAAACTCCGTCATTGCGAGCTTTGCGAAGCAATCCAGACTGTCTCTGCGGAGGGATTTTGGATTGCTTCGCTGCGCTCGCAATGACGAGAAGGAAACAGCGCGTGACCGACAAAGACCTGCACTTCTACGAGCCCGCCAAGGGCCACGGCCTCAAGCACGATCCCTTCAACGCCATCGTCGCGCCGCGGCCGATCGGCTGGATTTCGTCGCGCGACACCAACGGCCACGTCAACCTCGCGCCCTACAGCTTCTTCAACGCTTTCTGCTACGTCCCCCCGATCATCGGCTTCTCCTCCACCAACTGGAAGGACACGGTCGAAAACATCCAGCAGACCGGCGAGTTCGTCTGGAACCTCGCCACCATGGACCTGGCCAGGCACATGAACGCGACTGCGGCGCATGTTGGCCCTGAGGTCGACGAGTTCAAAGTTGCGGGCCTCACCGCCGTGCCCGGCAGGCTCGTCAACGTGCCGCGCGTCGGCGAGAGTCCCGTCGCCTTCGAATGCAAGGTGTCCGATATCGTCCGCCTCAAGGGCGCCGACGGCAAGGAAGCCAATGCCTGGCTGACGCTCGGCGAGGTCGTTGCCGTCCACATCGACAAGGCCATGATCAAGGACGGCGTCTACCAGACCGCCGCCGCCCGCCCGATCGTACGCGCCGGCCGCAGCGGGGATTATTTCGAAATCAAGCCGGAAAACATGTTCGAGATGGTGCGGCCGGATTAGACCGGCCGACCGCGAAGCTATCCCCTCCCGGAACTGCCACCACGCCTCGGCCGTTATGGCCCCTGGGCGGCTGCCCGGCCGCGTCAATTCGCGTCTTTCCGCAGGCGAAGTCTTCACCGCCGCCGGCCACTTTCCGCTAAAATGCCCGATCACCGCGCCGATGCATGAGGTCCGCCATGAGCTTCCGCCGCGACACCCTGACCAAGCCGATTTTCTCCTGGGCGCGCGGCGTGCTGCCGGCGATGTCGGACACCGAGCGCGAGGCGCTGGAGGCCGGCGACGTCTGGTGGGACGCCGATCTCTTCACCGGCAACCCCGATTGGTCGAAGCTGCTGAAGGTCCCGCAGGCAACGCTGACCGAAGAGGAGCGGGCCTTCCTCAACGGCCCCGTCGACGAGCTTTGCGCCATGCTCGACGAGTGGAAGATCTTTTGGGAATGGCGCGACCTGCCGCCCGATGTCTGGCACTTCGTCAAGCGCGAAAAATTCTTCGGCATGATCATTCCGAAGGAGTTCGGCGGCCTCGGCTTCTCGCCCTATGCGCATTCGGAAGTGGTGCGCAAGATATCGACCCGCTCGATCGCCGCCGCGGTGACGGTGATGGTGCCGAACTCGTTGGGCCCCGGCGAGCTCCTGATGCACTTCGGCACGAAGGAGCAGCAGCAGCGCTGGCTGCCGCGTCTTGCCGATGGCCGCGACATTCCCTGCTTCGGCCTCACCAGCCCCGAGGCCGGCTCTGATGCCGCCTCGATGGTCGACACCGGCATCATCTGCAAAGGCACCTTCGAGGGCCAGGAGGTGCTGGGCCTGAAGCTCAACTGGCACAAGCGCTACATCACGCTCGGCCCCGTCGCGACGCTGCTTGGCCTCGCCTTCAAGGCCTATGATCCCGATTATCTCGTCGGCGACCAGGAAGAGCTCGGCATCAGCGTGGCGCTGATCCCGACCAATCTTCCCGGCGTCGAAATCGGCAAACGCCATTTGCCCTCGATGCAGGTCTTCCAGAACGGTCCGAACTGGGGCCGCGACGTTTTCATTCCGCTCGACTACGTCATCGGCGGCCAGGCGCGGCTGGGGCAGGGCTGGAAGATGCTGATGACGGCGCTCGCCGCCGGCCGCGGCATCTCGTTGCCGTCGCTCTCCGCCGCCGGCGCCGCCTATGCCGCCCGCACCACCGGCGCCTATGCCCGCATCCGCGAGCAGTTCGGCATCTCCATCTCCAAATTCGAGGGCGTCGAGGAGCCGCTCGCCCGCATTGTCGCCACTGCCTATCAGCTCGACGCGGCGCGACGGCTGACCTGCGCGGCACTGAATGCCGGGATCCATCCCGCCGTCATCTCGGGCATCATGAAGCTGCACGCGACCGAGCGGATGCGCACCGCGGTCGACGACGCTATGGACATCCATGGCGGCAAGGCCGTGATCGACGGTCCGCAAAACTATCTCGGCAATCTCCACCGCGCCGTTCCGGTCGGCATCACCGTCGAGGGCGCCAATATCCTCACCCGCAATCTCATCGTGTTCGGACAGGGCGCCATCCGCGCCCATCCCTATCTGCTCGACGAGATGAATGCGCTTGCCGATGCCGATCGCGAGCGCGGGCTCACCGCCTTCGACAAGGTGTTCTGGAAACATGTCGGCCACAGCTTCGAGACACTCTTGCGCGCGTTCGGCCGGAGCTGGAGCTTTGGTGTCTTCGCGCTTGCACCCGATGCGGGTGACGCCAGGCCATTCTATCGTCAGCTCTCGCGCTACTCGGCGGCTTTTGCCCTCTGCGCCGATATGGCGCTGTTGACGCTCGGCGGCGCGCTCAAGCGCAAAGAGATGCTGTCGGCGCGCTTCGGCGACATCCTGTCCGAGCTGTATCTGCTCTCTGCCGCGCTGAAGCGCTGGCAGGACGAGGGCCGGCAGAAGGAGGATTTTGCCGCGCTCGAATGGTGCATGGCGACGGGCTTTCGGACCATCGAGAACCGGCTTGCCGAGATTCTCGCCAATCTGCCGAACCGCTTCGTCGCAGGCATCCTCAAATTCGTGGTCCAGCCCTTCGGCGCCCGCGTGCTGGGTCCCTCCGACCGGGTCGTGCATCAATGCGCGAGCCTCGTGCTGGAGCCGTCGGCCGCGCGCGACCGCCTCACGCCCGATCTCGCTTATGTCGACGACGATGGCGGCTTCGCCCGGCTGGAGCGCGCGTTCAACCTGATCGCAGGTGCGGACGCCATCGCCAGGCGCATGCGCGCGGCTCATCTGAGCGACTGGAAGGATGCGGTGGCCAAGGGTGTGATCACGCAGGCGGAGGGCGAGCAGCTGGCCGCGGCCCGCGAAGCCGTTACAAAGGTGATCGAGGTCGACGATTTTGCGCCGGAGGCGCTGTCGCCGATTTACAAGAAAACCGGCGACGTGCATCAGTTCTTCCAGGAACTCGGTGAACAAAGGGCGGCGAGCTGATGGCACGACCGGTTTTCATCGTCGACGGCAGTCGGACGCCGTTTTTGAAGGCGCGTTCGGGGCCGGGGCCGTTCACGCCGGTCGATCTCGCCGTGCAATGCGGCCGGCCACTGCTGGCGCGTCAGCCGTTTTCGCCTGATACCTTCGACCAGGTCATCCTCGGCTGCGTCAACGTGATCGCGGACGAAATGAACCCGGCTCGCGTCGCCGCGCTCCGGCTCGGCATGGGCGAGGACATGGTCGCCTTCACCGTTCAGATCAATTGCGGATCCGGCATGCAGTCGATCGACACCGCGTACCGCTACATCCGCGAGGGCCATGCCGACATGATCCTGGCCGGCGGCACCGAGGCCTTGAGCCACGCGCCGCTGGTCTGGCCCAATTCCGGCGTGCGCTGGTTCGCCGGCCTCGCCACCGCCAAGGGCGTCGCCGCGAAGCTTGCCGCGGCCTTCAAGCTGCGGCCGCGCTATCTCAAACCGATCATCGGCCTCGAGCGCGGGCTGACCGATCCTATTACCGATCTCAACATGGGCCAGACGGCCGAAGTCGTCGGCCATCTCTTCGGCATCACCCGTGCGCAGTCCGATGCCTATGCCGCCGAGAGCCATCGCCGGCTCGCGCATGCGCAGGCGGAAGGTTTTCTCAAGGGCGAAGTCGAAACCGCGTTCTCCCGCGACGGAAAATTCTTCGACCATGATGATGGCGTGCGTCCGGACTCGACGGCCGAGAGGCTCGCAAAACTCCGGCCCGTGTTCGAGCGTCCCTGGGGCCAGGTCACCGCCGGCAATTCCTCGCAGATCACCGATGGCGCGTCCTGGGTGATCCTGGCGTCCGACGAAGCGGTCGCCAGGCACAAGCTGACGCCGAAGGCCGTCATCGTCGACAGCAACTGGGCCGCACTCGATCCAAGCATCATGGGTCTCGGTCCTGTGATGTCGGCGACGCCGTTACTGAAGCGCAATGATCTCACCATCCAGGACGTCGAGACCTGGGAGCTCAACGAGGCGTTCGCCACCCAAGTGCTCGGCTGCCTCGCCGCCTGGAATGACGACAAGTTCTGCCGCGAGATTTTGGGACTGGAGGGCGCTGCCGGCGAGGTCGACCGCGACAAACTCAACGTCGATGGCGGCGCTATCTCGCTCGGGCATCCCGTCGGCACGTCCGGCAATCGCATCGTGCTGCATCTCGTCAACACCATGAAGCGGCTCGGCACGCGGCGCGGCGTTGCCACCGAATGCATCGGCGGCGGGCTCGGCGGCGCCATGCTGATCGAGGCGGTATGACCATGGATTCCAGGATCATGACCGCGCTCGGCGACCGCGTGCTGGAGCTCGGGCCCAAGCCCGCCGCCGATCGTCCCTACAAGCACTTCAAGCTGACGCGCGACGCCGACGGTGTCGCCTGGCTGCTGTTTGACCGCACTGACGCCAGCGCCAACACGCTGTCCTCGGAGGTGATGGAGGAGTTCGACGCCGTGCTGGCGGCGATCGAGACCGAGCGCCCTGCCGGCCTCGTGATCCGCTCCGCAAAGCCGTCCGGCTTCATCGCGGGCGCCGACGTCAACGAATTTCGCGGCGCCAGTGACGCCGGGATGGTGGAGACGCGGATCCGCGCCGCCCATGCGGTGGTCGATCATCTTGAAGCGCTGAAGCTGCCGACGGTCGCGGTGATCCACGGCTTCTGCCTCGGCGGCGGGCTCGAAGTCGCGCTCGCCTGCCAATCGCGCATCGCGATCGACGGCGCGCGCTTCGGTTTCCCTGAGGTGATGCTGGGGCTACATCCCGGTCTCGGCGGCACCGCGCGTTTCACTGCGCTGGTCAATCCGACACAATCGATGGCCCTGATGCTGACCGGCCGCACCATTGATGCCCGCCGCGCCAGATCGCTCGGCCTCGTCGACACCGTGACGCAGGAGCGCCACGTTCGCAATGCCGTCAAGGATGCGCTGTTCGGCCGCCTCAAGAGGGCGCGGCCGGGTTTTCTGACGCGTGCGGCGAATTTCGGCCCGGTGCGCGGGCTGCTGGCCAAACGGATGCGATCGGAGGCGGCGAAGGCCGCGTCCCGCGAGCATTATCCGGCGCCCTATGCCTTGATCGATCTCTGGGAGACCCATGGCGGCAGCAAGGCCGCGATGCTCGGGGCAGAGCAGGCCTCGTTCGCCAAGCTGATGGTGACGCCGACCGCGCAGAATTTGATCCGCGTGTTCTTCCTGCGCGAGCAGATGAAGAAAGCGGCAGGCTCCGGCAACACGATCAGGCATGCCCACGTCATCGGCGCGGGCGCCATGGGCGGCGACATCGCGGCCTGGTGCGCGGGGCAGGGGGTGCGCGTCTCGCTCGCCGACATGAAGGCGGAGCCGATCGCGGGCGCAGTCAAGCGCGCCGCCGAGCTCTACGGCAAGATCATCCGCAAGCCGACCGAGGTGCGCGACGCGCTCGATCGCCTCATGCCTGACATGGATGGGGAGGGCGTCCGCAACGCCGATCTCATCATCGAGGCGGTCCCGGAGAAGCTCGAGCTCAAGCAGAAGGTCTATGCCGGCCTCGAGCCGCGAATGAAGCCGGGCGCGATCCTCGCGACCAACACGTCGAGCATTCCGCTGCAGGATTTGCGCACCACGCTGGCGCGGCCGGAGCGGCTGGTCGGTCTCCACTTCTTCAACCCGGTGTCGCGGTTGCAACTGGTCGAAGTCGTCAGCCATGACGGTAACGATACGCAGGTGCTGAAGGAGGCACTCGCCTTCGTCGGCGCGATCGATCGGCTGCCGTTGCCGGTGAAGAGCTCGCCGGGCTTCCTCGTCAACCGCGCGCTGACGCCTTACATGCTGGAAGCGATGGTGATGCTGGACGAGAAGATCGACCAGCGCCTGATCGACGCCGCCGCGGAGCAGTTCGGCATGCCGATGGGGCCGATCGAACTGGCCGACCAGGTCGGGCTCGACATTTGTCTCGATGTCGGCGACATGCTGCGCACCAAGTTCGGCGATCTGCTGCCGCCGACGCCGGCCTGGCTGCGCGAGAAGGTCGCCAAGGGCGAACTCGGCCGCAAGACCGGCAAGGGCTTTTACGTCTGGCGTGACGGCAAGGCCGAGAAGGCGCCGTTGCCCGAGACCGGTCCGCGCGTCACCGACCAGATGATCGACCGCCTGGTGCTGCCGATGTCCAACGTCTGCGTCGCGGCGCTTCGCGAGGGTATCGTGGATGATGCCGACATGGTCGACGGCGCCATGATCTTCGGCACCGGTTATGCACCGTTCCGTGGCGGCCCGTTGAATTATGCGCGCACGCGTGGCGTCGATCATGTCGTATCCACCTTGCGCGCGCTGGCCGGAAGATTCGGCGAGCGCTTTGCGCCGGATCCGGGCTGGGACAATTTCAAGTGAGCAATTTCAAGTGAGCAATCTTCAAGTGAGAGCGGCATGAACGAGCAAGCCGATGCCGGGCCGGGCGGCGATCTCTGCATTCGCACGCTGGCGATGCCTGCCGACACCAACGCCAACGGTGACATCTTCGGCGGCTGGCTGCTCAGCCAGATGGACGTCGGCGGCGGCGTGTTTGCGTCAAAGGTCGCGAAGTCGCGCACCGTGACCGTCGCCATCGAGGCGATGAATTTCCGCAAGGCCGTCTATGTCGGCGATCTCGTTTCGGTCCACGCCCACCTCGTTCGCGTCGGGCGCACCTCCATCACCGTGCATCTGGAAGCATGGGCGCTGCGCCGCGGCGAGCAGCAACCGTTCCTCGTCACCGACGGCAACTTCACCTACGTCTCGATCGACGAGCACGGCCGCCCGCAGCCGGTTCGCCCGACCGACACCGCGATCGCGACGTAATCGCACGCGGCGTTGCGCCTCATCTGTCTGATGCGTGCGGCAACACCAAACGCGGCGCGACTGAGTCCCGCCGCCGCGGCTTTGCCAGAACCAGTCATAAAACGGATGAGGTCCCGGCGTACTCCGTCGCGTGTCGATCCGGGGTGGAAACGGCGTCAAAATGCCCAGGAACCTTTGGGCAGAACTGCCGTTGTTTGCCCGCACTGAGGAATCCACGGACCATGCCGGACAGCTACATCATCGAAGTCGATTCGCAGACCGCAGGTATCGTCGTTCGTTCCCAGGGAGGCTACTGCTTTTTCGCCTCGTCCAGCCGCTTCAACCGTCTCGAAGGCCAGCTCTTCCGCAACGCCCGCGAAGCCGAGCGCGCCGCGCGCAAGCTGGTTAACGGTGATGTGAAGGAAGCGGCTTAGTCCTCCCGCGGGTCATTCCGGGCCGCGTGTGGCCCGAGAGGTGGGAATCTTTTGCCGCGAACTCTGCCTTCCCTTCTCGCCTTGTTGGAGAAGGTGGCGCGTAGCGCCGGATGAGGGGTCGTCTCCGCGAATTCCAATGCGAGAGGATTCGTTGTCGGACAGAAACCCCTCACCCGACTTCGCTTCGCGAAGCCACCCTCTCCCGCAACGGAGAGGGGAAGAGCCGTTGTTCACAACTTCGTCGCCGCCCGTGAGAGCAGCTTCCAGTCGTCGCCCTGCTTCTGCCAGTTCATCAGGATGTGAAGGTTGGTCGGCACTTTTTTCCCATCAGCCGCCATCTCTTGTTCCGCCACCCAGTGGAAGCGCACGATCGCGGCGGGGCCGACGACCTTGATGGTCGGGTCCTTGTACTCGATCGACAGGAATTTGGATTTGCCGTCGGTGGCGTTGGCGATGAAGGTCGCCTTGTCCTCGACCTTGCCGCTGGAATGGCTGTAGCTCACCTCTTCGGCGCAGAGTGCGCCGAGCGCCTTGGGATCGGCCGCGATCTGGGCGAGACGGAACGCCTCGACCTTCTTCGCCACGGCTTCCTCGTCGGCCGAGGCCGCCAGCACCGGTGTCGTGAGCGCTGAAACTGCAAGAGTGGAGACGGCAAGAGCTGGGACGGCAAGAGTCGAGAGAGCGAGATCGCGTCGGTTGATCGTCATCGTTTCCTCCTTTTTGGTCTTGCATGGAGTGTTGCAGTCGCACGCGACTTTGTCGAGGGTCGCGTATTGGTCATGCACGTGCGTCATTGCGCGATTGACGCTGTATTGATACGGCTTTCGTATTGATGCGTCATATATTCGGGAAAGTACGGACATGATCGAGGCTATCGGCAGGGCGTTGCTGTTCGACATCGACGGTACGCTCGCCAACACCGATCCGCTGCACTTGAAGGCGTTCAATCTGGTGCTCGGCCCTCGCGGCCACGTCTTCGATCACGCGCGCTTCTCCAGAGAGCTGCAAGGCTTCGCGAATGTATCGATCGGCGAGCGTTTTCTGCCCGACGAGGCGCCCGAACGGCGTGCCTTGATCCTCGATGAGAAGGAGGAAGTCTTCCGCACGCTTGTTGCCGGGCAGATCGAGCCGCTGCCGGGCCTGATGGCGCTGCTCGACAGGGCGGATGCGGCCGGTATTCCCATGGTTGCCGTGACCAATGCCCCGCGGCTCAATGCGGAGCTGCTGCTGTCCGGCCTCGGCATCACGCACCGCTTCAAGGCGCTCGTGATCGGTGCCGAGCTGTTGCACGGCAAGCCGCATCCGCTGCCTTATCAGGAAGGGTTGCGCTTTGCCGGCGCCAGCGCCATGGCCTCGATCGCGTTCGAGGACTCCCGCACCGGCGTGCAATCGGCCGCAGCGGCCGGCATTCCGACCATCGGTATCCGGACCAGCCTCAGCCATGCTGATCTCGTCGCCGCCGGGGCCATCGCCTCCGCCAGCGCCTTCGACGATCCGGAGCTGCTGGCGCGTCTCGCCGCCGCAATGGCGTGGTGAGGACCTTGGTCCGTTAACCGTGATCGGCGCGCGCATTGACCGAGCGCGCGAACCGCCGCACCATGCAGCTTCCTGACTTGAGGCCATCGCCGTGACCGGACTGACCCATCGCCAAGCCGAAATCCTCAACATCGCGCGAGCCTCGGGCCGCGTCATGGTCGAGGAGCTGGCGCGCCGGTTCGAGGTCTCGGCGCAGACCATCCGCAAGGATCTCAACGACCTCTGTGAGCGGCGCTCGCTGACCCGCATTCATGGCGGCGCCATCATCGCATCCGGCGTCGAAAACCTCGCCTACGAGGCGCGGCGCTTCGTCGCCGCCGACGAGAAGAAGGCGATTGGAGCCGCGGCCGCCTCGCTGATCCCGAACGGCTGCTCGCTCTTCATCAACATCGGCACCACGACCGAGGAGGTCGCGAGCGCGCTGACCTCGCACGAGGACCTCCTCGTTATCACCAACAATCTGAACGTCGCCATGCTGCTCTATCGTCATCCCCGCATCGAGGTGGTGGTCGCCGGCGGCACGGTGCGGCGCGCCGACGGCGCGGTGGTCGGCTCGACCGCGACGCAGCTGATCGGCCAGTTCAAGGTCGACTATGCCATCATCGGAGCGTCCGCGATCGACGAGGAGGGCGCGCTGCTCGACTTCGACTATCGCGAGGTGCAGGTGGCGCAGGCCATCATCGCCAACGCCCGCAGCGTCATGCTGGTCGCTGATTCCACCAAGCTCCGGCGCAGCGCGCCGGTCCGCATCGCGCATATCAGCCAGATCCAGACCTTCGTCACCGACCAGGAATTGCCAGAGCGCCTCGCCACCATCTGCCACGGCAAGGGCATCGAGGTGATGGCCGCGATGTCGAAGGGGGCGGACGTCGATGAGGCTCAGGCCGAGGCACAAGAAGCGCCCGAGGCCGCGCCGGTGGTGCGGCTGAGGTAGGACTATGGGTTGTCCCACGGGTTCAGCAGCGGCACGCCGAATACCGCAAAATCCTTCACATTGCGCGTGACGAGCATGAGGTTGTTTGCCAGCGCGGTCGCGGCAAAGAAGCCGTCCATGACAGACAATGCGAGACCGCTTCTGCGACTCTGAGCCATCAGGTCACCCCAGCGTTCCGCGACCGCGTGGTCGATCGGCAGTGTGCGCCCGGCAAAACGCTCCGGCAGATCGCGGGCAAGCCAGGCGGCCAGTGCTGCACGGCGACGGCCGTCCTCCAGCAACGCGATGCCGCGACGAAGCTCGGCGATCGATGCCGCGCTGATGAACGCAGGATCCTCGTCGATCGTATCAAGCCATGACAAGACTTTCGGCGAAGGGGCGGGCCTCTGGACCTCCGACAACACGTTGGTGTCGAGCAGTAGATTCACGGCAGCTCGTCGTGCGGCGCGTCGTGAACGCGTTCAAGCTCGAGGTCGCCGCTGCGCAGCGGCGAAGCCAGCAGGAATTCGGCCAAGGTACCTTTGCGCGCCGTCTTGCGCGCCCATTCCTCGACGGAAACGATCACCGCGTTGGGCTTGCCGTGTCGGGTGATGATTTGCGGGCCGGCTTGGGCACGATCGATCACCTCGGAGAGCCGGGCCTTGGCGTTGGCAAGCGTCCACGAGTCCGTCGCTGGTGAATCTGGTGCAGTGTGTTCCGTCATGCAAACAACGACCAATATGACTATTCTTACTAATAAGGGTCATCGACGACTTTTCAAGAGCAATAATGCCGCTCAAATCCCTCCTGAACTGCCTATTTCGCCCCCCGTGTGCCCGCTTAAAAGTTCCGCTTTCACTTCGTTTCTCTCCTCTTTCATCTTGCTTTCGTTTTCTGGTGTGATCTAATCAAAAGCGAAAGTAACCGCTCGATTGAACGGGCGGTCGCCGGGGGATGCGTCTGTTGGATCGTATTTTCGACCTCGCCATTATCGGAGGCGGTGTTAACGGCTGCGGCATCGCGCGCGACGCGGTGGGCCGCGGCAACACGGTTTTCCTGTGCGAAATGAACGATCTGGCGAGCGGGACGTCGTCCTGGTCGACCAAGCTGGTGCATGGCGGCCTGCGCTATCTCGAATATTACGAGTTCCGGCTGGTTCGCGAGGCGCTGATCGAGCGCGAGATTCTCTGGGGCATCGCGCCGCACATCATTCGCCCCCTGCGTTTCGTTTTGCCGCACCATGCGGGCCTGCGGCCAGCCTGGCTGCTGCGCCTCGGCCTCTTTCTCTATGACCACATCGGTGGCCGTCATCTGTTGCCGGCGACGCGCTCGGTTGACCTCCGACGCGACGAGGTCGGCCGCCCGCTGATCCCGAACCGCTACGGCCGCGCGTTCGAATATTCCGACTGCTTCGTCGACGACGCCCGTCTCGTCGTGCTCAACGCACGCGATGCCGCCGACAAGGGCGCCGAGATCCGCACCCGCACTCGCGCGACGGATATCAAACAGTCAGACGGCATCTGGACCGTCAGCATGATCGACACGCTGACAGGCGCGCGCTCGTCGATCCAGGCCCGTGCGGTTGTCAATGCCGGCGGGCCCTGGGTCGAGGATGTGCTCGGCCGCGGCGCCGGCGTCAACGCGAAAGCCAAGGTGCGCCTGGTGCAGGGCTCGCACATCGTCGTGAAAAAACTCTACGACCACGACCGCGCCTACATGTTCCAGAATGCAGATGGCCGCATCATCTTCGTCATTCCCTATCAGGACGATTTTACGCTGATCGGCACCACCGACCGCGACTATGACGGCGATCCCGCCAAGGTGAAGGCGACGGCCGAAGAGATCCAGTATCTCTGCACGGCGGCGAGCGAATATCTGGCCAAGCCTGTCACGCCCGATGACGTGGTTTGGACCTACTCCGGCGTACGTCCGCTCTATGACGACGGGGCCAGCGAAGCCAAGGCCGCGACGCGCGACTATGTGTTCGAACTCGACACGCCCGGCGGCGTGCCGCTGCTGTCGATCTATGGCGGCAAGATCACGACCTATCGCCGTCTCGCCGAGGAGGCGCTGGAGCGGCTCGCGCCCTATCTTCGCAGTGCGAAAGCACGCGAAGGCTGGACCGGCAAATGGCCGCTGCCCGGCGGCGACATGGGCGTGTCCGATGTCGACGGCCTGATCGCCGAGCTTCAGCGCGGCTATCCTTTCCTCAGCCACGAGCATGCGCGGCGCCTGGCGCGCGCCTATGGCACGAGGGCGATCAAGCTGCTTGGGGATGCGAAATCGGCGGTCGATCTCGGCCAGGCCTTCGGTGCGACGCTGACCGAGCGCGAAGTCCGCTATCTCATCGCCAACGAATGGGCCGTCACCGCCGAAGATATCGTCTGGCGCCGTTCCAAGCTCGGCCTGCGACTAAGTGCCGACGAGATCGCGGCGCTGGACGACTGGATCAGGACCCACGCCGTGCAGCAAAGTCCCCTGCTGGAAGCCGGAGGACGCTCATGACGGTGACACTCGATCACGTGACCCGGACTGTCGACGGGGTCCCACACATCCGCGACGTCTCGCTGACGCTCGAGAGCGGCACGCTCAACGTGCTGCTCGGGCCGACGCTGTCGGGCAAGACCTCGATCATGCGGCTGCTCGCTGGCCTGGACAAACCGACATCGGGCAAGCTGCTGGTCAACGGCAAGGACGTCACCGGGGTCGACGTGCGCCAGCGCTCGGTCGCCATGGTCTATCAGCAGTTCATCAACTACCCCTCGCTGTCGGTCTACGAGAACATCGCTTCGCCTTTGCGCGTGCAGGGCAAGCCGCGCGCCGAAATCGAGGCGCGCGTTGCGGAAGCCGCCCGGCTGCTCCGGCTCGAGCCGTTCCTGAAGCGCACGCCGCTCCAGCTTTCCGGCGGCCAGCAGCAGCGAACTGCGATGGCGCGCGCGCTGGTGAAGGGCGCCGACCTCGTGCTGCTCGACGAGCCGCTCGCCAATCTCGACTACAAGCTGCGCGAGGAACTGCGCACCGAGCTGCCGCGCATCTTCGAGGCCTCCGGCGCGATCTTCGTCTATGCCACCACCGAGCCGACCGAGGCGCTGCTGCTCGGCGGCAACACGGTGTGCATGTGGCAGGGAGAGGCGCTCCAGATCGGCGAGACTCCAAAGGTCTACCGTCATCCGCAGACCTTGCGGGTCGCGCAGGTGTTCTCCGATCCGCCGCTGAATCTCGTCGGCATCGAGAAGAAGAACGGTTCCGTGCAATATGCGGGCGGCATTGCCGCGCCGGCGTCCGGTCTCTATTCCTCGCTCGCGGACGGCGCCTATCGCGTCGGATTTCGCGCCCATCAGCTCGCACTTGCCAATGGCGAGACTGACCGCCACGCCTTCCATGCGACGGTAACGGTGACCGAGATCACCGGTTCGGAGAGTTTCGTGCATCTGACCCGCGACGGATCGAACTGGGTGGCGGTGCTGCACGGCGTGCACGAATTCGAGCCCGGCCAGACGCTCGATGCCGTGCTCGATCCCAACGACGTGTTCGTTTTCGATGCTGCCGACCGGCTGGTCGCGGCACCCGGTCCCATAGCGTTTTCAAGCGAAGTGCCGAGCGGTTCGCGTGAAGAAAACGCGTCAAAGAAAAAAGCCTGAGGGGGATGCGACATGGCCCGCATTGACCTCGTCGATCTCGCCCACTCCTACGGCGGCAATGATGCCCCGCAGGACAGCTTTGCTCTCAAGCCTGTCACCATGACCTGGCGGCAGGGCGGCGCCTATGCGCTGCTCGGGCCGTCCGGCTGCGGCAAGACCACGCTGCTCAACGTCATCTCCGGCATCATCACGCCGTCGCGGGGGAAAATCCTGTTCGACGGCGAGGACATCACACCGCTGTCAACCCAGAAGCGCAACATCGCCCAGGTGTTCCAGTTTCCGGTGATCTACGACACCATGACGGTGGGGCAAAATTTGGCGTTCCCTCTGAAGAACCGCGGCGTGCCGAAGGCTGAGATCGACAAGCGGGTCGCCGAGATCGGCCGCTTGCTCGACCTCGAGCCCTATCTGAACCGCAAGGCGACGCGGCTTACGGCCGATGCCAAGCAGAAGATCTCGCTCGGCCGCGGCCTGGTACGCTCCGACGTTGCCGCCGTGCTGTTCGACGAGCCGCTCACCGTGATCGACCCCGAGCTGAAATGGCAGCTCCGCTCCAAGTTGAAGGCGCTGCATCGCGAGCTCGACCTGACGATGATCTACGTCACCCACGACCAGACCGAGGCGCTGACCTTCGCCGACACCGTGGTGGTCATGCATGACGGCCGCGTGGTGCAGAGCGGCACGCCGGCCGAGTTGTTCGACAAGCCGGCGCACACGTTCGTCGGCTATTTCATCGGCTCGCCCGGCATGAACATCCTGCCGGCCGAGGTGAGGGGCCGTGAGGCCAAGATCGGCGGTCATGTGATCGCGCTCAACCGCAGCTACGACAAGCTGCCTGCTGGCGCAAAGATCGAGATCGGCGTCCGTCCGGAATTCGTTGAGGCCGTCGCGCCGGCGCCCGGCCTGCTCAGTGCGAAGATCGAACGCGTCGACGACCTCGGCCGCATCCGCTTCGCGCGCGCGCGGCTCGGTGACGCCAAGCTCGCGGCGCGCGCGCCGGCCGGCTTCACCAGCCCGGACGGCACGGCCGGCCTGAAATTCGATCCGTCGCACGTCCACGTCTATGCCGACAGCCTTCTGGTGGAGGGAGCCGCCTGATGGACAAGACTATCAACCAAAAAGCCTGGTTCCTGGTGCTGCCGGTGTTCCTGGTCGTCGCCTTCTCGGCAGTGCTGCCGTTGATGACGGTGGTGAACTATTCGATGCAGGACACCTTCGGCAACAACCAGTTCTTCTGGAACGGTGTCGGCTGGTTCAAGGAATTGCTCGATCCTTCGACCGATCTCGGCGGCCGCTTCCTGGCTTCGCTCGGCCGCAATCTGTTCTTCTCGCTGGTGATCCTCGCGATCGAGGTGCCGCTCGGCATCGTCGTCGCGCTGTCGATGCCGCGCCAGGGCTGGACGGTTGCGGCCTGCCTCGTCATCCTCGCGTTGCCGCTGCTGATCCCGTGGAACGTGGTCGGCACGATCTGGCAGATCTTTGGCCGTCCCGACATCGGCCTGCTCGGCTATGTCCTCAATGCGACCGGCATCGATTATAATTACGTCTCCAACGACATCGACGCCTGGGTCACGGTCATCGTGATGGACGTCTGGCACTGGACCAGCCTGGTCGCGCTGCTGTGCTATGCCGGACTTAAGTCGATCCCGGAGGCTTATTACCAGGCGGCGCAGATCGATGGCGCCTCGCGTTGGGCCGTGTTCAAGGCGATCCAGCTGCCGAAGATGAACCGCGTGCTGCTGATCGCGGTGCTGCTGCGCTTCATGGACAGTTTCATGATCTACACCGAACCGTTCGTGGTGACTGGTGGGGGGCCCGGCAATTCGACGACTTTCGTCTCGATCGAGCTGGTCAAGATCGCGCTCGGCCAGTTCGACCTCGGCAAGGCCGCCGCGCTGTCGCTGGTCTACAATCTCATCATCCTGATCGTCTGCTGGATCTTCTACACCGTCATGACCAACGCCGGCAGCGATCGGAAGCCGCAGGAAGGAGCCGTGTGATGCACTCGATCCCCGGCCGTCGCCTCATCATGGCGCTGTTCTTGATCTTCCTGCTGTTGCCGATCTACTGGCTCGTCAACATGAGCTTCAAGACCAACGCCGAGATCGTCTCGACGATGACGCTGTGGCCGCACGCGCCGACGCTCCAGCACTACAAGCGCATCTTCACCGATGAGAGCTGGTATTCCGGCTATATCAACTCGTTGGAATATGTCGTCCTCAACACCATCATCTCGATCTCGGTGGCGCTGCCGGCGGCCTACGCGTTCTCGCGCTACCGTTTCCTCGGCGACAAGCATCTGTTCTTCTGGCTGCTCTCGAACCGCATGGCGCCGGCCGCGGTCTATGCCCTGCCGTTCTTCAATCTCTATTCGGCGATCGGGCTGTTCGATACGCCCTGGGCGGTCGCGCTCGCGCACTGCATCTTCAACGTCCCGCTGGCGGTGTGGATCCTGGAAGGCTTCGTCTCGGGCGTGCCGCGCGAGATCGACGAGACCGCCTTCCTCGACGGCTATTCCTTCCCGCGCTTCTTCATCAAGATCCTGGTGCCGCTGATTGCGAGCGGCATCGGCGTCGCCGCCTTCTTCTGCTTCATGTTCTCCTGGGTCGAGCTGCTGCTCGCGCGCACGCTGACCTCGGTCTCGGCCAAGCCGATCGCGGCGATCATGACGCGCACGGTGTCGGCTGCGGGCATGGACTGGGGCCTGCTGGCGGCAGCCGGCGTGCTGACGATCATCCCGGGCGCACTCGTGATCTGGTTCGTCCGCAATTATATCGCGAGCGGTTTCGCGCTCGGTCGGGTCTAGGGAGGCATCAATGGAATGGATTGCATGGATGGCCTGGACGCCGCCGACGGCGATCTTTTTTGTCGCGCTCGCCTGCACGCTGGCTGTGATGACCTGGCTCGGGGTGGCTTATCCCGAAGCCGAGCGCGTCGGCGTGCTGCGCATCCCGACCACGCGCGGCGACCGCCTGTTCATCTCCCTGATCACGGCGGCGGTCATCCACTTGCTGTGGATCGCCTTCGCCGGCACCGACCCCCTCGCCACGCTGCCGATCGGCGAGGACGGAGTTGAAATTTCGCGCCTTTGGATCGCATCAGGAATTTCGCTGGCCACGGCCGTACTCATTTTCCGCACGGTCTAGCCCGCGAAGGAACGGCCAGATCCGGGACCAACCCGGGCCTGTAAAAAGTTTGTCGCTGCAACGGAGGAATAACATGCGGCAGTTTAGGAGAAGGGAACGTCCATTGACCAAGAATAGCTTTCTGACGATGTCCAGCGTCGCCGCCATCGTCGCGGTGTCGCTGGCCGTCTCGGCGCCGGTGCGCGCCGCCGACGACGCCGCGATCCAGAAGTGGATCGCGGAATTCCAGCCCTCGACGCTGTCGAAGGAAGACCAGAAGAAGGAGCTGGAGTGGTTCGCCAAGGCCGCCGAGCCCTTCAAGGGAATGGAGATCAACGTGGTCTCCGAAACCATCACGACCCACGAATATGAGTCGCAGACGCTGGCCAAGGCGTTCTCCGAGCTCACCGGCATCAAGCTCAAGCACGACATCATCCAGGAAGGTGACGTCGTCGAGAAGCTGCAGACCCAGATGCAGTCCGGCAAGAACGTGTACGACGGCTGGATCAACGATTCCGATCTGATCGGCACCCACTTCCGCTACGGCCAGACCATCGCGCTGTCGGACTATATGACCGGCGAGGGCAAGGACGTCACCGACCCCATGCTCGACGTCAACGACTTCATCGGCAAGTCGTTCGGCACGGCGCCGGACGGCAAGCTCTATCAGCTGCCCGACCAGCAGTTCGCGAACCTTTACTGGTTCCGCTACGACTGGTTCACCAACGCCGACTACAAGGCCAAGTTCAAGGCCAAGTATGGCTACGAGCTCGGCGTGCCCGTGAACTGGTCAGCCTACGAAGACATCGCCGAGTTCTTCACCAACGACATCAAGGAGATCAACGGCGTCAAGGTCTATGGCCATATGGACTATGGCAAGAAGGACCCCTCGCTCGGCTGGCGTTTCACCGACGCCTGGCTGTCGATGGCCGGTAACGGCGACAAGGGCATCCCGAACGGTCTGCCGGTCGACGAATGGGGCATCCGCATGGAAGGCTGCCGTCCGGTCGGCTCCTCGGTCGAGCGTGGCGGCGACACCAACGGTCCGGCCGCGGTCTACTCGATCACCAAGTACCTCGAGTGGATGAAGAAGTATGCTCCGCCGCAGGCCCAGGGCATGACCTTCTCCGAGTCGGGTCCGGTGCCGGCGCAGGGCAACATCGCCCAGCAGATGTTCTGGTACACCGCCTTCACCGCCGACATGGTGAAGCCGGGCATCGCCGTGATGAACGCGGACGGTACGCCGAAGTGGCGTATGGCTCCGTCGCCGCACGGTTCGTACTGGAAGGAAGGCATGAAGCTCGGCTACCAGGATGCGGGTTCGGCGACGCTGCTGAAATCGACTCCCCCGGATCGCCGCAAGGCGGCCTGGCTCTATCTCCAGTTCATCGTCTCCAAGACGGTGTCGCTGAAGAAGAGCCATGTCGGTCTCACGTTCATCCGTGAATCCGACATCTGGGACAAGTCGTTCACCGAGCGTGCGCCGAAGCTCGGCGGCCTGATCGAGTTCTACCGCTCGCCCGCGCGCGTGCAGTGGACCCCGACCGGCAACAACGTGCCCGACTATCCGAAGCTGGCGCAGCTGTGGTGGCAGAACATCGGCGATGCGTCGTCCGGTGCCAAGACGCCGCAGGCCGCGATGGACTCGCTTGCCGCGGCCCAGGACTCCGTCATGGAGCGTCTGGAGAAGTCGGGCGTGCAGGGCGCCTGCGGTCCGAAGCTGCACAAGAAGGAGTCGGCCGAGTTCTGGTTCGCCAAGGCCCAGAAGGACGGCACGATTGCCCCGCAGCGCAAGCTCGCCAACGAGAAGCCGAAGGGTGAGACGGTCGACTACGACACTCTGATCAAGTCGTGGCCGGCACAGCCCCCGAAGCGCGCTTCGCTGCAGTAAGGCACATCAGCATAACGACGAAAGGCCGGGAGCAATCCCGGCCTTTTTTCTTTGTGGCACACACTTTCAACATTCTCGGTGTCATCGTCCGCGAAGGCGGACGATCCAGTATTCCAGAGACGGGCGTGGTCGAACCCGGAAGCCACAGATTACTGGATGCCCCGCCTTCGCGGGGCATGACAGCGCATGCGTGGAGAAGAGGCTATTCCGCGGGTTCAGCGGCCAGCGTCGGGTAATCCGTGTATCCCTTCGCGCCGCCGCCGTAGAACGTGTTCTTGTCCCAGTCGTTCAGCGCCGCGCCCTGCTTCAGCCGCTCGACCAGATCGGGATTGGAGATGAACGGCTTGCCGAAGGCGATGAGATCGGCCGCGTTCGCCTCGAGCACCTTGGCAGCGAGCTCGAAATCATAGCCGTTGTTGGCGATGTAGGCGCCGGGGAAGCGCTTGCGCAGGCCCGCATAGTCGAACGGCGCGATGTCGCGCGGACCGCCGGTGGCGCCTTCGACGACGTGGAGATAGACGAGCTTCAGCGCGGCGAGGCCGTCGACGATATGGTCGTAGAGGGCCTGCGGGTTCGAATCCGAGATGTCGTTGGCCGGCGTCACCGGCGAGATGCGGATGCCGGTGCGATCGGCGCCAGCCTCCGCTACGACGGCCCTGGAGATTTCCAGCATCAGCCGCGCGCGGTTTTCAATGGAGCCGCCATAGGCGTCGGTACGCTTGTTGGTGCCGTCCTTGGCGAATTGTTCGAGCAGATAGCCGTTGGCGCCGTGGATCTCGACGCCATCGAAGCCGGCTTCGAGCGCATTCTTCGTGGCGCGCCTGAAATCGTCGATGATCCCTGGAATTTCGGAGAGTTCGAGCGCACGGGGCTCGGAGACGTCGGCGAAAGTGCCGTTGACGAAGGTCTTGCCCTTGGCGCGGATCGCGCTCGGCGCCACCGGCGCTGCGCCATTGGCCTGAAGGTCCACATGCGAGATGCGGCCGACATGCCAGAGCTGGATGAAGACCTTGCCGCCGCGCTGATGCACCTGATCGGTGACCTTGCGCCAGCCGGCGACCTGGTCCTTTGAGTAGATGCCGGGGGTGTCCTGGTAGCCTTGGCCCTGCTGTGAGACCTGGCTCGCTTCGGTAATCAGAAGCCCCGCCGAGGCACGCTGGGCGTAATAGTCAGCGGCGAGCGCGCCCGGTACGAAGGTGCCGGGAACGGCGCGGTTGCGCGTCAGCGGCGCCATCACGAAACGGTTCGCCAGCGTGATCGGGCCGAGCTTGTAGGTCTCAAACAATTTGGTCGAACGGCTCATGAGAATGCTTCCAGGCGGTGAGAGATCCGGAACACTTGTGCATTGCGGCAATCAGCGCAAGGGAGGAGCCATACAGAAACTGCAGGCGAGATGCGCAGCCGAGCCGCGCAGCATAGAGCATGTGCAATTTCAGCCGCAGCAGCAGATTCGATCTCCCGCCGCGGCCGTCTGAATAATCGCCTTTCAGTTCGCGCCGAGGAAATCGCGCTTGCCGATCTCGACGCCGGCGTGGCGCAGAAGGCCGTGGGCGGTTGCGGCGTGGAAATAGAAGTTCGGCAGCGAGAACGCGCTCAGGAATTGCTGGCCCTTCATGGTGATGGACTTGTCGGGGCCGGCCGGGAAGGTGACGTCCTTGGTGTCGGCGCCCTCGAACTGCTCGGGCTTGAACGATTTCACGTAGTCGATGGTCTTCGCCAGGCGCTGCTTCAACTCCGCAAAGCTGGTCTCGGTGTCCGGTGTGGAGGGCACGTCGCTATGGGTCAGCCGGGCGCAACCTTTGGCTGCGAAATCGCTGACCAGCTGGATCTGCTTCGAGAGCGGCAGCATGTCCGGAAACAGGCGGGAGCCGAGCAGGACGGCGGGATCGACCTTCTTGGCCGCACAATGCGCCTCGGCTTTCGTGAGCAGGCCAGTCAGGCTGTTCAGCATTTGCAAATAGGCGGGAACGACGGCGTCGTGGAAAGACATGTGATGCTCGCTCTTGTGGTGGGAAATCTCAGGAGAAACCTGAGCTACTCACATGGGAACGTCATGGAAAAATACAATCGCCGGAGGGGCTTGTGCAGTGCGAAAATTCTACCGAGCGGGCTTGTGGTGCTATCGGCGTCATACCCTCGTGTCATCGCCCGGTTGACCGGGCGATCCAGTACTCCGAGGCAGCTGTGATTGAATCGATAGGCCGCAGCGTACTGGATGCCCCGCTTTCGCGGGGCATGACAGCGATCCTGGTGCTTACCGGATCGTCCCCACTGGCTGCGCCTGTGCCGTGCCCCCGCGCATGCGAGCGAGCAGTTCGGCCGTAGGCCAGGAATCGGCCGGCAGACCGTATTTGATCTGCATCGCCTTCACCGCGGCGCGGCTTTGCTGGCCCAGCACGCCGTCGACCTTGCCGACATTGAAGCCGGCCTGGACCAGAAGCTGCTGCAATTGCTTGAGCTCGTTGAACGGCAGCTGCGCGACCGGCGTGGACGGCTTTCGCATCGGAGCCGCGCCCGCGATGCGGGTGGCGAGATAGCCCGCGGTAGTCGAATAGATCAGCGAGTTATTCCACTCGGTGTAGGCCGCGAAATTCGGGTACGCCATGAAGGCCGGACCGAAGCGTCCCATCGGCAGCAGCACGGAGGCCGCGAGATTGTCGTTCGGCAGCGGCCGGCCGTCGGGATAGGTAACCCCGAGCTGCGCCCATTTTGAGCGCGGCAGCTGCACCGTGAGGTCGGTCTGATCCCACGGCAGGTTCTGCGGCACCTTGATCTCCTCCAGCCACGGCTCGCCGCGCCGCCACTTCAAGCCGTTGGCGATGTAGTTCGCGGTCGAGCCGATCACGTCGTCCTCGCTGCGGAGGAGATCGCGTCGGCCGTCGCCGTCATAGTCGACGGCATAGTTGACGTAATGCACGGGCAGGAACTGGGTCTGACCGAGCTCGCCGGCCCAGGAGCCGACCATCTCGTCCGGATGCAGGTCGCCCCGCTCGATGATCTTCAGCGCGGCGATGGTCTCGTTCACGAACATCTCCGAGCGGCGGCAATCATAGGCCAGCGACACCAGCGATTTCAGTGTCGGCAGATTACCCATGTTGACGCCGAAATCGCTCTCCAGTCCCCAGAACGCGGCGATCACTGCCGGCGGCACACCGTATTCCTTTTCCGCGCGCGCGAACGCGGCCGCATGTTGCTTGATATGCTGCTGGCCGTTCTGCATGCGATAGGGCGCGGCCATGCGGCCGGCAAATTCGGTGAAGAGCTGGCCGAACACGCGCTGGCCGCGGTCGCGATTGACGATGCCCTGGTCGTAGACGAGGTAAGGCGAGGCCGCCGCGATCGTCCGCTGCGACACGCCGGCGGCAACGGCCTGCTGTTTCACGTCGACCAGGAAGCGATCGAAGTTCGCCCCGTTATGGCACGACGCCGCGCGCGGCGAGGGCCCAGTGGCCCTGGGAGCCGCGGGCTTTGCCGGCGGCGGCGCGAACTGGGCAGAGGCGGGAAGGGCGAGCGTGAGCAGGGCGGCGGCCGCGATCGCAAATCGGGTCTGGAGCATGAGGTTTCCGCAAGGGGAGGAGACGCTTGGATTCTCGGCCAAGCTTAATGGAACGATTGACCTCAAACCAGTGCCGCGGCTCCGCGACGCACCTTGAAACCTTGCGGGCGGGCCGGGGTCATCCCTACCTCATGCTCGCCGGCCCGCAACGCCTCCAGCGGCTACGGCCGGCCTCGGGAGACGGCCATGAATTATCTTCGTACCGCAATGCTGCTCGCAGGCCTCACCGCCCTGTTCATGGGCGTCGGCTATCTGATCGGCGGTGCCGGCGGCGCCATGATTGCGCTCGTCATTGCCGCGGCGACCAATCTCTTCACCTACTGGAACTCCGACCGGATGGTGCTGTCCATGTATGGCGCCCATGAGGTCGACCGCAGCAGCGCACCGGAGCTGGTCGGGCTCGTGGCCGAGCTAGCGGCCCGCGCCGGCTTGCCGATGCCGCGCGTGTTCCTGATGGAGGAGCCGCAGCCCAACGCGTTTGCCACCGGGCGCAATCCCGAGAATGCCGCGGTTGCGGTCACCACCGGGTTGATGCACCAGCTCAGCCGCGAGGAGCTTGCGGGCGTGATCGCGCACGAGCTCGCTCATATCAAGCACCACGACACGCTGCTGATGACTGTGACCGCGACCATTGCCGGTGCGATCTCGATGCTGGCGCAGTTCGGCATGTTCTTCGGCGGCAACCGCGACAACAACGGCCCGGGCATCGTCGGCTCGATCCTGATGATGATCCTCGCCCCGATCGGCGCCATGCTGGTGCAGATGGCGATCAGCCGCACCCGTGAATACGCCGCGGACAATCTCGGCGCACGCATCGCCGGTCAGCCGATGTGGCTGGCATCGGCGCTGGTGAAGATCGAAGGCGCGGCGCATCAGGTCCCGAATTTCGAGGCGGAACGAAATCCAGCCACCGCGCACATGTTCATCATCAATCCGCTGTCGGGCCACGGCGTGGACAATCTGTTTGCCACCCATCCCTCGACGCAGAATCGCATCGCGGCGCTTCAGGAGCTCGCAGCCGAGCTCGGTGCGCAGGCGTCGCCGTCGGTCGGCGCCAATGAGAACTATCCGCCGCGGAGCCCGTGGGGCCGCTCCTCCTCGCGCGGGCCTTGGGGCTGACGCAGCAGCGGCTCTAATTTGCGCGCTTTGTGACCTGTCGCACACAGGACGGTCCCGGCCGGTGTTAACACCCTGCCGTGACAGTTCCTGCGAAAGGGGATGCGTGGCCGGCCCTCTGCCTGCCACCGTCGAAGATGACCAAAGCTGCAGTACCATTGTTGGTCGTCGTGGGCGTGCTGATTGGCCTGTCCACGCACACCGTCGTCAATTGCGGAGACGAGGACGAGCCCGACATCTGTTCGGCGGTGATCGGCTTCTCGCCGCTGCGCGGCTCGCTGATCGCGTTCGCCTATGAGGGGCGCGGACGGATCGCGCTGCGCCACGGCGACTGGCGGCGGGCGATCGCGGATTTCGACGAGGCCATCCATCTCAATCCCAACCGTGCCTCGCTCTATCGCGATCGGGCGTTGGCGCGCCGGCAGAACGGTGACCTCGAACTTGCCATCGAGGATTACGACGAGGCGATCGCGCATGATCCCAGGCACGCCGCGCCCTACCACCAGCGCGGTCTCGCGCTCGCGGCCGCCGGCGATCTCGATCGCGCGATCCTGAGCTACAACACCGCGGTCCGCCTCGACCCCTCCGATGCGCAGCCTCGGCTCGATCGCGGCCTCGCCTTCCTGGCGCGTGGCCAGGCGAATGAAGCGCGCGCCGATTTCGAAGCCGCGCTGGCGCTGCCCGCCGGCAAGGATGCCCGCACCCGCGATGCGGCACGCGCAAAACTCGCTGACCTCGCGAGTGCCGAGCCGACCCGGCTCGCCGCGCCAGGGCGGTAGAGATATCTAGAGCTGCGTGCGCCGCTGCAACCCTCTCCCCTTGTGGGAGAGGGTGGCTCGCCGCGAAGCGGCGAGACGGGTGAGGGGTATCTCTCCGCGCGTGAGTCTGCTGCAGTTGAATTCGCGGAAACAACCCCTCATCCGGCGCTTCACGCCACCTTCTCCCACAAGGGGAGAAGGAAGAAAGTGCGCTCCTACTTCTTGGTTTTGGCCTTCTTCGCCTTCTTCACCGGCTTTTCCGTGGGCGCCTTCTTCTCCACCTTCACCGCGACCGGTGTGCTGGCGGCGATCCGCATCGACCGCGCGTAGCTGTCGGCGACGTTGTCGGCGGACATCTGCAGGCGCTTGGCGGCGGCAACGGCCTGCTCCATGGTGGCCTTGGCCATCATCTTGAAGCGGTCGCCGGTCTCCTTGCCCTTGGCCTTGGCCGCAAGGCCGTTGAATCGATCCCGGCGCTCCTTGGCGCGGGTCATCAGGCCCGTATGCAGCTGTCTGGCCAGTTGCCGGATCACGACATCCAGGTCGGCGTCCGCCATGTTGTTCTATCCTCTTCGAAAACGGTATCGATGCGGGCGGGACTATGCAGATCGGGCCCCACCTTGGCAATTCCCGGCCGCGCGTCATCCGCAGCTTCCGGTGACCAAAACAAAAAAGCCGCGCTGTGCGCGCGGCTCTCTGCCTTGGTTTTGCGCTGTCTGTCTTACTTCAGCGAGGCGACCGGGCCGCTCGCAGCTGCCGGATCGGGGTCGAAGCCGAACACCCCCACCAGATACTTGTAATAGTCCGGCAACTTCTCCTTGAGCGCCTCGCGCGACTTCGGGTCGTGGAATTCGCTCTTCCCGGCCAGGAAGATGCTGGCGGTCACCGCAAAGAATTCCATGTGATTCTTCAGCGCATAGGATTCCTTGGGCAGGAGATCCTTGGACTTGGCGTAGGCGTAATAGCCGATCACGCCCTTGTTGGCGTAGCCGTCCGGCAACAGCCGCGCATGGTAGGCGTGCAGCAGTTCGTGCAGCAGCACCGCTTCCTTTTCGTAACGCATCATGTCCGGCCGCAGCATGATCACGCCGAGGCCGGAATCGACCGCGAGGTCGACGGCGTTCGGATTGCTCCAGCGCTGCTTGTTGGGGTCCCAGACCGTCAGCGTGCGGGGAGCGGTGCGCTGGATGTCAGGCGTGACCCGGCCGTAGCACGCGGTCGCGGCGCCTTCGTCGAGGCAGGCCAGCTCGCTGGCGATGATCGGGACGGTGCGGAAGAAGCGCAGCACGCGCGGCGAGAGGCCGGCAGCCTCGACCACGTCGATCTGGCTCTTCACATTGTCGGTGAGCTTGTCGACATCCTTGCGGTCGGAATTCTCCGACAGGTCGAACATGTAGCCGCGGTAGCTCTGGAAGCCCGGCGGTAACGCCTGCGCTGCGCCGGAGGACGGATCCAGCGGTCCGGCATGGGATGGATTGGCAAAGAGCGCGCCGACAATGGTCGCGGTCAGCAGCAACGCAATGCGCATGATGAACCCCCTGATGTCACTTCACGCGGCAGAATAAGCCGCCGTTGTTTGCGAAAAGTGAGTGGGGCGAGACTAAGGCAGCGATGTTGAGGCGTGCTTAATCGATCGTTGCGGATCGCGGAACTGAATTAGCGCCGAGTTAACCAAGCGTGGATTGCCCGCGCGCTTCGGCGTAGCATGCGGTCCGGGCACCAAGCCCTCAAACCAGATAGCCCGAAGCGAGGATGCCATGTATGCCGCCATCCGTCAGGCCAAGGCAAAAAGCGGGAGCGCCGAAGAGCTGGCGCGCCGTATCAAGGAAGGCGCCGTTCCGATCATCAGCGACGTCGACGGCTTCCGCGCCTATTACGTCGTCTATGCCGGTGACGACACGGTCACGGCGATTTCGATCTTCGACAAATTCGAGCAGGCGGAGGAGGCGAACAGGCGTGCGATCGCCTGGATCGAGAAGGATCTGGGCGCGCTGCTTGCAGGCGACGCCCGCGCCGCCGCCGGGCCGGTGATCGTGCATACGCTGGCGTAGGGATTGGGTGCAGCCGCACATTCAATTGTCATCGCCCGGCTTGACCGGGCGTCCAGTACTCCGAGACGGCAGGGATTGAACCGATAGGCCGCGGCGTACTGGATGCCCGCCTTCGCGGGGCATGACAGCGGTGTGCTTTACAGCTCCCTCGCATTCGAGAATGCAAAGCTCGACACCCGCCGCGTCGTCTCGTCCAGGATCAGGGTGCGCGTGATCGGCGGCTCGGCGCGCTGGGCGCAGTTTTCGCGCTCGCAGAGACGGCAGTTGACGCCGATCGGCGTGCCCTCCGTTTTCTCCAGATCGATGCCGGCAGCGTAGACGAGGCGCGCGGCGTGACGGATCTCGCAGCCGAGGCCAATGGCGAAGCGCGGCTGTGGCAGCGGGTGCGGCGCGACGGGGCGGCGCACCATCTGCGCGATCGAGAAATAGCGCGTACCGTCCGGCAGCTCGATCACCTGCTTCAGCAGGCGGTCAGGCGTGTCGAAGGTCGAGTGCACGTTCCACAACGGACACGTGCCGCCGAATTTCGAGAACGGGAACGTGCCCGACGAAAATCGCTTCGAGACATTGCCTGCATTGTCGACGCGCAAGAGGAAGAACGGGATGCCGCGCGCGTTCGGCCGCTGCAGGGTGGTGAGCCGATGGCAGACCTGCTCGAAGCCGGAATTGAAGCGCTGCGCCAGCAGATGGATGTCGTAGTTCAACGCTTCTGCCGCGGCCAGGAAGGCCGGGTAGGGCATCATCACCGCGGCCGCAAAGTAGTTGCCGAGCGTGATCCGGAATAGGCGGCGCGGTGTGTCGTCGAGCGCGCCGGCGCGGCCGATGATGGTCTCCAGATGCTGCGCGCATTCAACGAGGCCGAGCTGAAAGGCGAGCTGGAACGCGCGGCCGGGCGGGTCGACCAGTTCGGAGATCAGGAGCTGGCGCCGATGGCGGTCGAAGCGCCTCAGCGTCTCGCGCATCACGTCCACCGGCATGATGCGAGTCTGGATCGAATGCTTTTCGCGCAGCCGTGCCGCCAGTGCCGCATAAAGCTCTTCGGCCGGCACGTTCAGTCCGTCGCGCAGAGTCTCCGCGGCCTGCTCGAGTTCCGGAAAGTAGTTGCGGTTGGCCTCGATCAGCTCGCGGACGCGCTCGACCGGATTGGCCTCATAGCGGGTGCCGACGTCGCGGTCGGCCATTTGCGCCGCGGCCAGCGTCTCGCCCTGGCGGGCCTCGGTATAGGCGGCATAGAGCCGTTGCAGCGCATGGGTGACGCCGGGGCAAAGCTCGGCCAGATCGCGCAGTTCCTGCTTGGGAACGTCGATCTGGCGGAACAGCGGGTCGGAGAAGATCTCGTTGAGTTCGGCGAAGAAGCGGTCCTCGTCGGCGGTCGCGAGGTCGCGCAGGTCGAGGTCGTAGGTTTCGGCCAGCCGTAGCAGGATCTGCGCAGTCACCGGACGCTGGTTGCGCTCGATCAAGTTGACATAGCTCGGCGAGATCCCGAGCCCCTCGGCGATCTGAGTCTGCGACAGCCCCAATTGCTGCCGGATCCGCCGGAAGCGCGGGCCGACGAAGAGCTTCTTACCGGATCCGGCGGGCATTCTAGGTCTCCAAAGTCGTAAGGCAGTCTTACTGACCTATATTCTTCACAAGTTTTACAAAGTGACATTTATTACAATCACCTATGTTACATGACATCACCATTCAAATACAAGACTACTATACGAGCTAGTCTTTCTCGCGTTTAGCTTCTGACACGCATCTCGCAATGCATTGTCAAGAATGTCGATGGCGGTGCCATCGTCGTGAAAGGATCAGGCACATGAATTACCAGCCCCGCGGCATCAGCACCTTCCAGGCCCCTGCCTCGTATCAGAGTGAGGTCGAGGCGGCCCGGTCGCTCCTGGAGACCCAGCCGACCTGGAACGGGGTGTCGGCCGAGGCCGTCGCCCGCATGCGCCTGCAGAATCGCTTCAAGACCGGCCTCGACGTCGCTCGCTACACCGCGGCGCTGATGCGGGCCGACATGGCCGCCTACGACGGCGACCCCACCAAGTACACGCAGTCGTTGGGCTGCTGGCACGGCTTCATCGCCCAGCAGAAGCTGATCTCGGTCAAGAAGCACTTTGGCAAGACCGATCGCACCTATCTGTACCTGTCCGGCTGGATGATCGCGGCGCTGCGCTCCGAGTTCGGCCCGCTGCCGGACCAGTCGATGCACGAGAAGACCTCGGTGCCGGCGCTGATCGAAGAGCTCTACACCTTCCTGCGTCAGGCCGATTCGCGCGAGCTGAACGATATCTTCCGCAACCTCGATAAGGCCCGCAAGGAAGGCGACAAGACCAGAGAGAAGGAGCTGATCGAGAAGATCGATAACTTCCAGACCCATGTCGTGCCCGTCATCGCCGACATCGACGCCGGCTTCGGCAATGCGGAGGCCACCTATCTGCTCGCCAAGAAGATGATCGAGGCGGGTGCCTGCGCGCTCCAGATCGAGAACCAGGTCTCGGACGAAAAGCAGTGCGGCCACCAGGACGGCAAGGTCACCGTGCCGCACGAGGTGTTCCTGGCCAAGATCCGGGCCTGCCGCCACGCCTTCCTCGAACTCGGCGTTGAAGACGGCATCGTCGTGACCCGCACCGACTCGCTCGGTGCCGGCCTGACCCAGCAGATCGCGGTCAGCCACAAGCCCGGCGACCTCGGCGACCAGTACAACAGCTTCCTGGATTGCGAGGAAGTGACCGCGGAGAACGCCCGCAACGGCGACGTCATCATCAACCGTAACGGCAAGATGATGCGTCCGAAGCGCCTGCCCTCCAATCTCTATCAGTTCCGCCCGGGCACCGGCGAAGACCGCTGCGTGCTGGATTGCATCACCTCGCTGCAGAACGGCGCCGACCTGCTCTGGATCGAAACCGAGAAGCCGCATATCGAGCAGATCGCCAAGATGGTCGACCGGATCCGCAAGGTGGTTCCGAACGCGAAGCTGGCCTACAACAACTCGCCCTCGTTCAACTGGACCCTCAACTTCCGTTGGCAGGTCTACGACGCCATGAAGGAAGCCGGGAAGGACGTCAGCAAGTACAATCGTGCCGAGCTGATGAAGCCGGAATACGACGATACGCCGCTGGGGAAGGAAGCCGACGAGCGCATCCGTACCTTCCAGGCGGATTCGGCCAAGCGTGCCGGCATCTTCCACCACCTGATCACGTTGCCGACCTATCACACGGCGGCGCTATCGACGGACAATCTGGCGAAGGAATATTTCGGCGACCAGGGAATGCTCGGCTATGTCAAGAACGTCCAGCGCGCCGAGATCCGTCAGGGTATCGCCTGCGCCAAGCATCAGAACATGGCCGGCTCCGACATCGGCGACGACCACAAGGAATACTTCGCCGGCGAGGCTGCCCTGAAGGCGGGCGGTGCCCACAACACGATGAACCAGTTCGGCTAACGCATCACGCTAATCGACAGGAGACGACAATGACCAACAGCAATTTCTGGGTGATCGGCGGCGAGTTCGGTTCGATGAACTTCCACAAGCTCGTGGAAGGTTCGGCCCAGGTGCAGGGTCCGTTCAAGACCCGCAAGGAGGCCGAGGACGCCTGGCGCTCGGTCTCGGAAGAGAACCGCCACAAGGCGGGCGTCCGCTTCTCGATCGTGGAAGAGCCGTCGCGGGTCTCGGCGTGACAATCTGAACTTGCATGCCAATCTGAATAAGAAGACGTCCAAGGACGGAGGGTCCCATCCGGCGCAAGCCGGGTGGGACCGTCTGTTTTTGGCACAGGTGAAAGATTTGTGGGCGTCGTAAGTCACTGGAATTGTAGGCCCTTTGCGGACACTTTGGTTGCTGATAGGTTAATCCCGCCAAGTGAGGACGAGGCCGCCAATGTCAGAGCCCGAGACCAGCGGGATCCATCCCAGCCAGCCGCGCCCGGTGCGGCTGCGCGATGCGCTGTTGCGCGCGCGGATCGAGGCCGCCGACCGGACCGGCGTCGTCGTCGATTTGCGCGATGCCGAGGTGGCGCGGCTCGAGATCCTCAACGATTCGCTCGATCCCCTGTTCGCGCAGGTGCCCGATCAGATCGACCTGTTCGACCGTGGCATCAGCCAGGGCGACACGCCCAGGCTCTGGATCGACGTCGTCGCGCATATCTTGATGGGGCGTGACAAGCGAATGTACCGCTTCGTGCAGGACACCCGCTTCGGCCGCATCGTGCTCGCCGAATCGCACGACACCGCTGTCATCGTCGAGGCCGTGACTGATTATGTCGCCCGCCGCATGATCGAACGCGAGCATGCGATGGTGGTCCCGCCCGAGCCGAAGCCCGAGCTAGCGCCGCCGCGGCGCCGCTCGCGCGTCTGGCCGTTCGTGTTCGGATTTGTGCTCGGCGCCGCCGCGCTGTTCGGTGTTGCCGTGCTCGCGGCCCTGCGGAGCTGGTGAGACGTTCGCCGTCGTCATTGCGAGCAATGACGGGCGGCCTCAAATCAATCTCACATGCTTGATCTGTCCGATCTGAAGTCCAGCCCCCAGGCTCCGCACCGTCTGCTCGCAACGCCAGCCGGCGTTGTCCTTCTCGATCGTGAACAGATTGTAGGCCGCAGCCGGGGTGCGGCCGTGCGCGAGCGCGGAGGCCGACGGCACGCCGAGGGCCGGAATATTGCCGTTGGGTCCCTCGAACCACATCGTCGAATGAATGTGGTCGTGTCCATGCAGGATCAACTCGACGCCGTGGCGTTTCAAAAGCGTCAGCAGCCCGGCGGAGTCAGTCATGCGCTTGTGGCGCGCGCCGGACTTCAGGGGATGATGCACCAGCAGCACGCGAAAGACGTCCTCGGTTGCGAGCCGCTCGAGCACCTCTTCGAGCGCCGCGAGCTGTTCGCGTCCGAGCGCGCCTGTCGCCATCAACGGCAAGGTGGGCACCGCCGTGGACAGGCTGATCAGTGCGAGCGGCCCGCGCCGGCGCAGGCTCGGAAAGCCGATACGGCCATCGTCGCCCGCAAGATAGGGCGCGAAGGTTTCGCCGAAGCGATGAAACGTAGCGCGGACATAAGCGTCGTGATTGCCGGGAATCGTGGTGACGCGGTCGGGCGGACCGACGCCGTCGAGCCAGGCGCGCGCCGGCGCGAACTCCGCCTCCAGCGCCAGATTGACGAGATCGCCTGTGACCGCGATGTGGTCGGGACCTTGCGCCTTCACGTCGGCGACAAGGGCGTCGAGCACCTCGCGGCGCTGGTATTTGTGACGGTTGCGCGTCCAGTTGACATAGCCGAACGCGCGCTTGCCGGCGAGCTCGATCAGCCGCGGCTTCGGCGGCGGCGGCAGATGCGGGTCGGACAGATGGGCGAGCGTGAAGGGAGCCATGGGGGGCGATTGCCTCGCTATTCGTCCGCTGTAATGGCAAGGTCGCAGGCTAGGTGCAAGCGGGGCATCAAGGGAGCCCGATGGGGGAACGTCTGAACAGCGTCCGACGGAAATTCGAGCCGCTGCTGCGGCGAATCTTCCACGCCTATTTCCTGCTGGTCCGCGGGATGACGCTCGGCGTCCGCGCCGTGGTGGTGGATGCCGACACCAGGGTGTTCCTGGTCAGGCACAGCTACGTCACGGGCTGGTATCTGCCCGGCGGCGGCGTCGATCTCGGCGAGACCATGGAGCACGCGATGCGCCGCGAGCTCAAGGAGGAGGGGGATATCGATCTCACCGGCGACGCCGTGCTGCACGGCATCTTCCTCAACAGCCACGTCTCCCGCCGCGACCATGTCGCGGTCTACGTCGTCAGGCAGTTCAAGCAGGATCGCCTGCCCGCGCCCAACCGCGAGATCGCGGAGTGCGGATTCTTCGCGGTCACTGCGCTGCCCGAGGGGACCACGCCGGGCACGCGGTTGCGGATCGCCGAAGTCCTGCACGACAGGCCGCGGATTGCGACGTGGCGATGATGGCTGCCCGTGCTAGTAGATCGCCGCGCCTGCGGTGTCGGCGCATGGACGAGGGATGAAGATTGTCTGAATCGACGACGTCATGGCCATTTCGGGTCGCCGTGCTGGTGCCCTGTTACAATGAGGAAGCCGCCGTCGCGACGGTCGTCGCCGATTTCCGCAAGGCCCTGCCTGCGGCCGAGGTCTACGTGTACGACAACAATTCGACCGACCGTACCGCGGCGGTCGCGCGCGAGGCGGGAGCGATCGTGCGCAGCGAACGGCGCCAGGGCAAAGGCCACGTCGTTCGCCGCATGTTCGCAGACATCGAAGCCGACATCTACGTGCTCGTCGATGGCGATGCGACCTACGACGCGCCGAGCGCGTCGCGCATGATCGACCAGCTCCTCGACGAGCATCTGGATATGGTTGTCGGCCTGCGTGTCGATCAATCGCAAGCGGCCTACCGGCGCGGTCATCGCATCGGCAATCGGCTGTTCACCGGTTTCCTGGCATCGACTTTCGGCCACACCTTCAAGGACATCTTGTCCGGTTACCGCGTGTTCTCCCGCCGCTTCGTCAAATCCTTTCCCGTCCTGTCCGGCGGTTTCGAGATCGAGACCGAGTTCTCGGTCTATGCGCTGGAATTGTCGCTGCCGGTCGCCGAGGTCGGGACGCCCTATTATGCGCGCCCGGAAGGCTCCTTCTCCAAGCTCAATAGTTGGCAGGATGGGTTGCGCATCTTCAACACGATGCTGAAGCTCAACCGGTTGGAGCGGCCGCTGCGCTTCTTTTCGGCGATCGGCATCGTCTTCGCGCTGCTGTCGATCGCTTTCGGATTGCCCGTGGTGATCACCTTCCTCGAAACCGGCCTGGTACCGCGCCTGCCGACCGCCGTGCTTTCCATGGGTCTGATGATCATGGCGCTGCTTTCGGCTTCGTCGGGGCTCGTGCTCGACACCGTGACGCGCGGGCGGCGGGAAATGAAGATGCTCGCCTACCTGTCCCAACCACCGCTCGGGCGGAGCTGAAATTGCCCCGGGGGCCGGGCGCAATCGTATGGACCGCTGCCCTCCAAGGTGATATCCCGCCGACGCGATGAACGATCTTTCCCTCACCATCCGGTCGGAAGCCGTCGGCGATGCTCAGGCGATCGAGCGGCTGCACGAACGCACCTTCGGACCGGGCCGCTTCGTGCTCAGCGCGTACCGCATCCGCGAGCACGTGGACCATGTGCTCGATCTATCCTTCACCGCCCGCGTCGGTACGTTGCTGGTCGGATCCGTCCGGCAATTGCCGATTTGCGTCGGCGACACGCCGGCGTTGCTGCTCGGGCCCCTGACGGTCGAGCCTCCGTTCCGCAGCCGCGGCGTCGGCCGGCTGCTGCTCGAGCGCGCGCTGAAGGATGCCAAGGCGCAGGGCCATCGCCTGGTGCTGCTGGTCGGCGACGAACCCTATTACAGCCGCGTCGGCTTCAAGCAAGTCCCCAAGGGACGCGTCACCATGCCGGGCCCGGTCGATTACAGCCGGCTCCTCGTCATCGAGTTGGTCGAGGGCGCGTTCGAAGGCGTATCGGGGCCGGTCGGTCCCGACTGGAGCAAGACGCGAACCTGACGCGCCCTCGCTTCGAAGCTCACATGAAGGTAGGGCAGTGCCGGTCGATCAGCAATATTACCGGGAAGTGGCGTCCGGGAGCACGGCGGAAAAGCTGCTGATCGCGGCGCGCGACCGCATCTACCAGGATTTCATCGCCCAGATGCAGCCGTCCTCGGCGGACGAGATCCTGGATGTCGGCGTGTCCGACGTGATCAACGACGGCGCCAACGTGCTCGAGCGAAGCTACCCGGATCAGCACAAGATCACGGCTTGCGGGCTCGGCGAAGGTATCGGGTTCAAGGCGGCTTTTCCGCTTTGCCGTTACGTGCAGATCGAACCGAATACACGGCTGCCGTTTGACGACAATGCGTTCGACGTCGCGACGTCCAATGCCGTGCTCGAGCATGCCGGCAGCCATGAAAACCAGGTGTTCCTGGTCGAGGAGCTTGGCCGCGTCGCGCGACGGGTCTTCATCACGGTGCCCAACAGGTTCTTTCCGGTTGAGCACCACACGGCCATCCCGCTGGCGCACTATCTGGACGGCACCTTCAGGATCGCCTGCATGATCGCCGGCAAGTCGGAATGGACCGACGAGCAGAATCTGATCCTGATGACGCGAAAACGGCTGCTGGGGCTCGCCGCGCTGGTTGCCAAGTCTGCGAGTGCTAAGTCCTCCAACCCCAAGTCCGCGGCCGTGGGCTACACCGGTTTGTCGCTCGGCCTGCTATCGTCCAATCTCTATCTCGCATTCCGCTGAAGCAGCCGCCTCCCGCCCCAGCATGATCCCGATGAAGAAGATCCACACCAGCAAAGCCTTCTTCGTCGTGTTGTTTCTCGCGGTGCTGGTCGGCCATTTCTGGACCATGATGCGATGGAACGAGGCGCGCGGCGTCTATGACGACATCTGCTACCTGCGGCAGGCGCATCTGTTCCAGAGATTCGGGCTGGTGGAGGGATTCGACACCAGCCTCACCCGCGACGACGATGGCTATCAGAAAGCAAAGCTGAAGGAGATCGGCTACCCCGACTGGAACGATACGACCGCGGCGCCATGTCACAATCTGATGCCGGCCACGGGGAAGGTCGTCATTCAATACCCGCCGGGCGTCGGCCTCGTGTTGGCGTTGTTTCCGCCAGGGCACCAGGTCGCGCCCATGTACATGCTGGCGACCATTGTCGTCCTGGGCTTTGCGCTGTTTGCGCTTTCTCTCGCGCGCAGCATGAGGTTGGTCCTGATGGCCGGGACGTTCGGCTGTCTTGCGATCTACCTGATGGTCAATCCGGTCAAGGCGAGCTATTCGATGGCCCCGACGGTCGTCGTGTGCGCGCTCGTAGGATGTCTCACGGCGCGATGGCTGGCGGGCCCGCGATCTCAACCGAATATCTGGCTGCTGGCGCCAATCGGTTTCCTGCTCGGATTGACCGTCGACTTTCGATTGGCCAACCTTTTCCTGGCGTCGGGCTATGGTCTCTTTCTCCTCGTCGCGTTTCTTGCGAAGCGGACGATGTCCCGGTTCTTGCAGGGGCTTGTGTTCGGCGTCGCGTTGCTGGCCGGCGTGATCCCGACCATCGTCTCTTACGCCGTCAACGCCGGCAGTCCGTTCGCATCGACCTACGGCAACAATCCCGATGTCAGGCCACTGGATTTTTCGTTCGCGGTGGTCCGGGACTATCTGGCCGATCCGCTCCAGACCTTGCTGATCGTCATCGGAATCGCAGGCTCGATCTGGCTGTTGCGGCAGGCGAACGGCATTCGCCGCGTCGCGCTGCTCACGATCGCCAATCTGGCGCTCAACCTCGCCTTCTTCTTCACCTATCCGATCGCGACACCGTACTACACGATCCCTATTTCTCTCCTGACATTATGGACCCTGCTGTTTGCCGTGCTGTTTCAGGAGGCATCAGAGGGGGCCCCCGAAGCGGCCGCCTCAGCCACAGCACGATGAAGTCCGGCTAGCAATCGCGCTTTCAGAACTTGAAGTTCGCGAACGCCCGTACCCCGATGCCGGGCATCAACACCTCGTCGTTGGTGTAGGACACCGAGTTGCGGATGTTTTCGTTCAACAGATTGTTGCCGACGAGGCCGAGCAGCATCTCGCGCGCGCCGAATGCATTCGGGTTGAGCTTGGTCTTGTAGCTCACCTCGGCCTTCAAGAGATTGTAGCCCGGTGTCGGCGTCTCCGCGATCACCGCGACGTTGTTCTGAGCGAAGGCGTGCAACAGATTAACGCGCATCAGCCAGTTGTCGTCGCGCCAGAACACGCCGCCGCCCAGTCTCACCGGCGGAATGCGTGGCACGTTGGTGCCGTCGGTGAAGGTGGCACGGACCACGTCGAACTGGTTCTCGATGCCCCAGATGCCGCCCTGGAACGCGCCGACATCGAGCTGCGACTGAAATTCGCCACCGCGGAAGTTCGCGTCCCGCTGCGAATAGACCGCCTGGTTCACCTCGGCGCCGGGCGTGCCGCACGAGGCAAAGTCGTCGTCGCACATCACGCCAGTGAGACGGCGATAGATGAAGTTGTTGAAGTGCGTGTAGTAGACGGTCGCCTCGAAGCGGAACGGCCCCGTTGCCTTGCGCAGGCCGACCTCGACGGACTTCGCGGTCTCGATGCCGAGGTTGGGATTGCCGATGTCGAAGGTCGCGGTCGCATCATGCGCACCGCGCGAGAACAGCTCCGCCGCCTTCGGCGCGCGCTCGACATATTGCGCGGTGATGCTGCCGACCAGGCCGCCCGGCAGGTCCTGCAACAAGCCGATGCTGCCGCTCTTCGGCGTGAAGGACGGATTGCGACCGATACCCGCCTGCGGCGTGCCGTCGGGCAGGAAGTCCGCGGGAAAATCCGGCGTCGTGCCGTGCAGCTCGACATGCTCGATGCGGCCGGCGATCTGCGCCCGCGTCGCTTCCGTGAACTTGAACTCGTTGAAAGCATAGCCCGCAACGCGCGTGCTGTTGTTCGGGTCCCACAGGCCGTTAAACAGCGTGCCCGGATTGTCCGGGCTCGGCGCGCTCAATTCCTGATGGCCGACCTGGAAGCCCAGCGCCGTCGTTACCTCGGCGAAGCGCGCGTTGAACGGCATCAGCTGCACCTCGGTGCGGATCTCCTGCTCCTTGTTGGTGAAGGTTTGCCGCACGCCGTCGGTGTTGGGATCGGCGGGATCGGCAAGCCCGATCTCGTTGTGCCGGTAATCGGTCGCGCCGGCCCAGAAGCGAACGACATCGATGGCCGTAGCGTCGGGATGGTACTCGCCCTTGACGTTGATCTTGGTCTGATGGCCGTCGATCCGCGTGTTGTGGTCGGCGCCGTCGACGCCGGGGATGTGGTAGAGCGCGTCGTTCTGCGTGATCGCCGCACCGATATAGCCGCCCTGGAAGAAGTAGGAGCCGCCGATCGAGGCGCCGTCCGAGCGCGTCGCCGAGTTGGGCTGGCGTCCGTTGGCGACGGACCGGGTCTGGTCATTCAGGTACGGGTAGCTCGGGATGCTATAGTCGGTGGTGTTGCGGCCGTAGACGTCGGCATGGAAGGCAAAATTGCCGCCGCCGGTGTCGAGCAGCACGCCGCTTTCGACGCCGCGGTCGACCGAACTGAACGCGCTGCGCGTCTCGGCGCTGACGCAAGGCGAAGTCGCGGCCGCTGCGAGCGGCGCCTTGACCGGCAGGCCGAAGCTCTGGAACGGCTGGGCACCGCAGTTCGGCAGCGCATCCGGAATCCGGTTGTTGGTGGCGCTGACGACGCCGCCGATCGAGGTCGAGCCATAGCGCAGCGCAGCCGGCCCGCGTACCACCTCGACCTGGTTGGTCGCGAGCGGATCGATTGGAACGAAGTGATCCTCGCCGAGATCGGAGGCGCCGCCGGCATTGGTGCCGTTCTCGACGATGCCGACGCGGTTGACGTCAAGTCCCCGGATGATCGGCCGGCTGGAGGCGCCGGGCGCGAAGCTCGATCCGGTGATGCCGGGTTTCGAGAACAGGAGGTCGCCGAGCTGGCCGCCGCCCTCGCGGCGGATCTCTTCGTTCGGCACCACCGTGACCGTCGCGAACTGGTTGGTCACGATGGGCAGCACGCCCTGCTGAGGTGCGGCCGGCGTGGAGGTTGCCGGCGTGGCGTCCGCAGCGCGTTGGTGGCTGCGTGCCCGCGCGGTTCGGGTGGGACGACCGGGGTTGCGGGTCGGCACCACCGCCCTGCGCACGATGGGGCTCGGAGCCGTCACGGTGACGGCGGGGATCTCGGTCGATGACTTATCCTCGGCCAGCGCCGAGGTGGCGGCGCCGAGCAGGAGCAGGCTTGCTCCGCCAAGGCGCCGCGCGCGCCGCAATTTGAATGACATGGTCCTGATTCCAGTCAGGCGCCGTCCGCATGTTCGTCTGCTGATCGGAGGCGGCCTGCCGTCGCTGCGCGACGGAATTCGACTTCAGCTGCTCCCGGGAATGCGCCTGAAAGCGGCGAGCCCGGGCGTGATCAAGCGTTGTGGAAGTCAGGACGCGGGAGGGGCGCGGGGCTGGAATGCCGTACCGGCCGATTTCAGGTGGACGAATTCGGCGTCGGTGGTGCGGTAGAGCAGGTCGATCGCCTGCGGCAGCAGCAACACAGGCGGCGCCGCGAACAAGACGGTGCCCGCCATCGCGACCAATGCGCAGATCGCGCAATTGTCCTCGCCCGGTTGCTCCCTGTCGGGAGCCAATGGCGATTGCCTCTCGACCGCGGAACGGTCGATCGAAGCGGGAGCTTGGGCGCCGTCGGTCTGCTGCAGCGAGGACTGGGCGAGGGGAGCCGCCTGGGCGAACCAATGGCTGTGGCCGAACGTCAGCGCGAACTGCACCAGCATCGCGAAGATCGCGAGCCGGGCGCCGTGCCTGATATTCGACCGGAACCACTTCATCTGGAAACGCCACCCCACATCGCGAGGTATCATCCCCTGATCCCGCGATGTTATAATGTAACATCGCGCAATCCGTCAGCGGATGTCAACCGCTGTCGAGCCGACCCGAGCGGGCCGGCTCCTTGCCGTGTCGTGCAGGCAACTGAAAGCCTAGGCTGAGGACCTGTCAAACGGCTTACGCGGACGGCGATTGGACTCAGTGTCAGCGCGAGCAGGTGGCATCAGAGCTTTTTGCTCCGGAGCCAGGTGCGGATGGCCTCGATGTGTTCTGCCTTGCGCTCCAGCGGCAGCCAATGCCCTGCGGGCATGCTCGTTACGGTCAGGTCCGGGCAGGTGGCGCGCATCGGGTCACCTTGGCGATTCCCGGTGATGCTGCAGATCTGATCAAAGTCGCCGTTAACGAACAGCACCGGCTGCGACAGGCGGCCGCCATTGAGTGCCTTGCGCGCATAGGCGATGTTGGCGTCGTCGTTCATGTACCACGCGCAGGATGGGCGGAAGCCATGAGCCTTGAACGTCTGCACCAGCACGTCGAAGTCCGCCGGCGGCCAGAGAGCCGAATCGGGCTCAGTCGGCGGAGCGCGGTGCGCGGCGCCAAAGCGCCCTCCATTGCGCGTGACCATCGCATTCGGCGAAACCTTGCCGATGCCGGCGGGGTCGCCTGGCCGAAAGATCGACGCCAGCGATGCTGCCAAGTCTGCATCGAGGTCGGCGACTGCCGCCTCGAAGTGCGTGTTGTAGTAACGGTAGTAATCCCATTGGCCATCCGGATATTGGTCGACCGGATAAATCGTCCGGTCGACCAGCGGGACGACTGTGCGCAGGGCGTGCCCGTCGGGTTGATATGCCAGCGAGGTCAGCACGACTCCGCGGCTGCGCTTTGGCTGATGCGCGACCAACTCACCGACCACAACACAGCCCCAGTCGTGGCCAACCCAGATCGCAGGCTTGCCGCCCAGGTGATCATGGAGTTCGGCCATGTCCGTCACGATTTCCTCGATGGTATAGGCGTCGTTGGCTGCAGGCGTGGAAGAGCCGCCGTAGCCGCGCAGATCGGGAGCGACGCAGTGCCAACCGTCGGCGGCAAACGCTTCCATCTGCGCGCGCCACATCAAACTGATGCTCGGCCAGCCATGGACGAAAATCATCAACGGTCTGTCGACCGGCCCGCACTCGATATAGCGCGTTGTCTGACGAGGCGAGCTGAACGTGCGCTGGTGAAGTGGGTCTGTCATGGTCGAGTAACTCCGCTTCTCATCGAACGCTCGCACTGTTTAAGTGCTGCGAAGGGCTGCGTTCAGAACTGCTCTTGTCCGCTGCGGGCGATGCCTGGACAGGGACACGCCTGCCCAGGGTCGAGGAAGAACCGCCTCCAGATTTCACAACGTGCTACATGCGACCGAGTTCGGGGTCGAAGGCGTTATGGAGCTTCCGGCGAAGAAGTGACGATGGGATTTATCCGACTAACGGGAAGCGAAGGGACGCGCGTAAGCCGCCTAGCGCCCCTCGCGCATCCACGTCGCAGCAAACGCGCCGAGCAGCAGCAACAGCCCGATCAGGCCGGCGAAGATCGGCAGCACGCCGACGCCCTTCACCACGCTGGCGTCGCGCATCCGCACGCCCATCCAGCCGTCGCCATGGAAGACGCTCGCCGAGCGGACCGGCAGGATGCGCGGCAGCTCGACGCTGGCGCCGTCGACCACGCGCACGGCGTCACCGCCGGTCGCCTGGGTCAGCGGCTTCAACGTTTCGGTGGTGGAGGTGACTTCCGAAAACTCCTTCGGATTGGTCGGGCCGACATTGATCAGCGCCTTCAGCGTGCCGTCGGTGGCCTGCCACAGCCCGAGCTCGCTCGCCGGCAGGCTGGCGCGCCATTCGCCGGGATCTCCGGCTGCAAGCGTCAGGTCGCGCGACACGCCCGACGGCGAGGTCACACTCACCGGCTGGACGCTGTCCGCCATGGTCTGGCGCACCACCACGAGATTCTTGCCCTGCACCTGCAGGCGCAACGCTTCCTCGTCCAGATCAGGCTGCTTCATCAGCCAGTGCGACATCCGCCGCAAGAGGTCGAGATGCGGACCGCCGCCTTCATAGCCGCGCGCCCACAGCCAGATGTGGTCGGAGAGCAGCAGCGCGACGCGGCCCTCGCCGAAACGCGACAGGAACAGCAGCGGCTTGCCGTCGACGCCCGTCATGACGGGCGGGTTGACCGCATTGCGGGTATCGACGGTGCGGAAGAACCTGCTCCAGCGCGGCGGCTCGGAGGCGGAGCCCTCGAGGCCACGCGTGACGGGATGGCGTTTGCCGACGTCGGACAGATGCGCGTAGAACGGCTTTTCCGTCACCCCGACCGGTTCGGCGGGCAGCACCGAATCCAGCGGCGTGCGCCAGATGCTGGTGTTGGAGGCGTAGTCGGGGCCGGCCGAGACCAGCACCGCGCCGCCGGAACGCACGTAGCGTGCGATGTTGTCGAAATAAGCGATCGGCAGCACGCCTTGGCGGGCATAGCGGTCAAAGATGATCAGCTGGAATTCGTTGATCTTCTGCTGGAACAGCTCGCGGGTCGGAAACGCGATCAGCGACAATTCATTGATCGGTGTGCCGTCCTGCTTCTCCGGCGGCCGCAGAATGGTGAAGTGGACGAGATCGACGCTGGCATCGGACTTGAGCAGATTGCGCCAGGTGCGCTCGCCGGAATGCGGCTCGCCTGAGACCAGCAGCACGCGCAGCTTGTCGCGCACACCGTCGATGGCGACGACGGCGCGGTTGTTCACCGGCGTCAATTCCCGCTCGAGCGGCGAGGCCTCGATCTCGACGATGTTCGGCCCGGAATGCTTGATGTCGACGTCGACGCTTGCGGCCTGGCCGCTCGAAAGCGTGCGCTCGTTGATGACCTCGCCGTCCCTGCGGACGGTGACCTTGGCGCGCTCGCCGCTGACGCCCTGGTCGTCGAGGCGGTAGGTGATGGTCTGGGGCTGCCCGACGATGCCGAAGCGCGGCGCGGCGATGACCGCAATACGGCGGTCGCGCTCGTCCTTCTGCCCCGTGATCAGCGCGTGCACCGGCGCCTGGAAGCCGAGCCCGGCGGCGTTGGCCGGAATGTCGTGAACGCGGCCGTCGGTGATCAGGAACGCACCGGCGACGCGGTCGACCGGCACGTCCGACAAGGCCGAAGCCAGCGCCCCGAAAAGCTTGGTGCCGTCGGTCTCGCCGTCGGCCTGTCCGGCATCGACGACGCGGACCTCGAGTCCCTTGATCTTCTTCAGGCTGTCGACCAGCGCTTCCTGCGCCGTCGCTGCCTCGCGATTGCGGTTGCCGAAATTCTGGCTCGGGCTCTTGTCGACGACGATTGCGGCGACCGAGGTGAGGGGATCGCGGTCCTCGCGGGTAAAGGAGGGATTGGCGAGCGCCAGCAGGAACAGCGCCAGCGCGGCCACGCGCACGGCAGCGCCGCGCGCCCGCGCCAGCAGCAGCACCAGCGCGATGACGGCGATCGCGGCCAGCGCGAGCCACAGCACGATCGTGGGAACAAGCGGCGTGAATGCGATGCCGTAATTCATATCGATCCTACTGCCCCAGCCGTTCGATCAGGGCCGGTGCGTGCACCTGGTCGGCCTTGTAGTTGCCGGTCAGCGTGTACATCACGATGTTGGCGCCGGCGCGGTAGGCGAATTCGCGCTGGCGGGGGTCGCCGCCGATCACCGGCAGCATGGACTGGCCGTCGGGCCGCACGGCCCAGGCGCCGGCCAGGTCGTTCGAGGTGATGATGATCGGCGAGACGCCGTCGCCGCCGCGTGCCGGCCGCTGCGCGCTGTCCTCGTCGTCTTCGCGCGGCAAGGTCTCGACCCAGGTCTGGCCGGTGCTGAAGCGGCCGGGGAAGTCGCGCAACAGATAGAAGGTCTTGGTCAGCACGTGCTCCCGCGGCACCGGCTCCAGCTCGGGCACGTCGAGCGAGGACAGGATCTCGCGGAGCGTCTGCATGGCCGGGGTCTGCGCGGCGCCGTTCGCGCCGGGCGGGGCTTCGACCGCGTCGCGGGTGTCGAACAGCACGGTGCCGCCCTGCTTCATATAGGCGTCGATCTTGTTGATGGCGTCCCGCGACGGCTTGGGCGCGCCCGGCACGATCGGCCAGTAGATCAGCGGGAAGAAAGCGAGTTCGTCGCGCGCCGGGTCGATGCCGACGGGATCGCCGGCCTCGAGCGCGGTGCGCTGCGCCAGGAACAGCGTCAGTCCGGATAGCCCGGCCCTGACGATGGAATCGACGTCGGCATTGCCGGTCACGACATAGGCGAGGCGGGTCTGCGACACCGCCTTCATCGCGAACTCGTCGGACGCGCTGTCCGCATGCGACGGCGTCGGCACGAACGAGGCGAGACCTGCGAGCACCAGCCCAAAGACGATCATCGCGGGCGCGGCGCGGCGGCGCACCAGCGCGGCAAGGCCGCCGCCGAGTACCGCGACGATGATGGCGTCGATCAGGAACAGCGCGAGCGCCGTCGATAGCAGCCAACCGCGCAAGTCCTGCGGCTCGGCGTTGGTGTAGGTGGCATGCCGGGCGCGCAGGCTGGTGGTGTTCAGGGCTGCGATACGGTCGGCGCTGGCAAGCGTGTTCACGGCGAGCGGTCCTTCTGCCGGACCATAGAAGCCCGGCGGATGATCGGGTGTGGCGCGGTCGCGATAATCCGCGGGCAGCGGCTTTGCGGCAGCCGGCGGCGGACCGAACGCGCCAAAGCCATCGAGGATGTGCAACGGCGCCACCGTTTCGGCGGTCGCCTCGGTGGCAACGCCTGGACCCGGCTTCGCGGTATAGCCGGACAGGTCGACGACACGCCGCAGGATTTCGACGAAGGTGCCCGACATCGGCAGATCCGACCAGCGCATGTCGGCGCTGACGTGGAACAGGCTGACGACGCCCTTGCCGCGATGCTCGCCTGTTACCAGCGGCGTGCCGTCTTCCAGCGACGCCCAGCTTTTGGTGGCGAGCACGGCGTCGGGCTCGGCCAGCACCTGGCGGCTTATGGTGACGTCCTTGGGGACCACGACGCCGGCAAACGGACCGTCGGCGGCAAAGGAGGCCAGATGTTGCGGCTTTTCCCAGGTCAGGCTGCCGCCGAGCGTCCGGCCGCCCTTGCGCAGCTTGACCGGGACGAGATCGTCCTCGGCCTGCGCCAGCCGCGGACCGGCGAACCGCACCAGCACGCCGCCCTGGTCGATCCAGGCATTGAGACGCTCGCGGATTTCAGGGGCGATGGTGCCGACATCGGCAAGGATGATCATCGGCAGCTTCTGATCGAGGAACTGCGTGATGCCCTGCTGCGGCGAGCCCTTGTCGGCAAGCCGCACGTCGGCGAACGGCGCCAGCGCACGGGTGAGATAGAAGGTCGGCGCCAGCAGCGGCTGCGCGGTCTCGCTGGTCGAGCCCGAGACGATGCCGATGGCGCGGCGGCGCCAGCGCTTGTCGAGCAGCTGCACTGCGCCGGCGGAGCGCTCACCGGCAATTTCCAGCCGCGTGATGTCGTTGCGCAGCTCGACCGGCAGGTCGAACGACGCTTCGGTTTCCTTGTCCTGCGGGCCGAACGAATAACGCGCTTCGCCGATCGGCGAGGCCTTCTGGTCCAGCGCGCGCACGGTGCCGATGGCGATGCCGCCGTCGGTGCGCAGCACCTTCACCGTCATCCTGGCGGCGGCGTTCTCGGCCGCGACCAGCGCCAGAGCCGCGGAGGTGCCGCCTTCGAACACGGTCAGGCTGCGATCGCCGACGGTCTTGCCGAGGCCCGCCACGAATTCCTCGCCGCGACCGGTATCGACGCTGTCGGAGAGCCAGACGATCTCGCAGTCGCCGGTTGCTTTCAGGAAGCGATCGATTGCGGTCAGGGTCTCGACGCGCTCGATCGAATACGGCTTTGGCGTCAGCTGCCGCAGCGCGACGCGCGCGGCGCCCGCCGGCATCAGGGTGATATCGCGGTTCGGCTCGGACAGCGGCACCAGCGCGATCGCACGGCGGTCGTTCTCGGCACTGGCGATCAATTCGTCGGCGGCCCTGATCCGGATGTCCCAGTTCGAGGCCGCGCTCCAGCCGTCGTCGAACATGATCATCAGCGGCGCCTTGCTGGCGGCCGCGCCTGTTTGCGGATTCCAGATCGGACCGGCGGCGGCGAAAATGACCAGTGCCGCAGCCAGCAGCCGCAATGCGGTCAACCACCACGGCGTTCGCGACGGGGTCTCTTCGCGCGGTGCGATGTCGAACAGCAGGCGCGTCGGCGGAAACTCGATCCGGCGCGGCCGCGGCGGCATCACGCGCAACAGCCACCACAGCACCGGCAGGCTGACGAGGCCGATCAGGAGCAGCGGTTCGGTGAAGGCGAGCGGCAGTCCCATCATGCTGCCGGCCCCGCCTTGATCGTTGTGGTGCGCGCGCCCGATTTGCTCACCTGCATGCCGGCATGCAGGAACAGCAAGAGCTCGGCGGCCGAGCGGTCGGTCGCATGCGTCGTGAACAGCCAGTCGAGCTTGTTGGTCTCGGCGCGGATCTGGTCGCGGTGCAGCGCGAGCCGCGCGGTGTAATCCTGCGCCCAGCTCTCGGCGCGGCCGGCGGTGATCACGCCGAACCCCTCGGGCTCGACGAACTCGACGCGGCCGGAATAGGGAAATGATTCCTCGGCGGGATCGACGACCTGCACCAGCGTGCCATGCGCGCCGGAGCCGGACAGGCCGGCGAGCGTGGTCCTGATCTCGGAGAGCGGCGACCAGAAGTCCGACAGCACGATCGTCTCGGCCAGCGCCGCGGGCACGAAGGAGGGCGGCAGGCTCAAGCGGTCGGCATCGTCATGCAGCATCGCCTGCGCCATCTTGTCGATGACGCTGCGGCTCGCGGTCGGTGCCATCAGCCCGGGAATGCCGACGCGTTCACCGCCGGAGACCAGCAGCTCGGCCAGCGCGAAGGCGACGATCAGCGTCCGCTCGAGCTTGGATTCACGCGCCTGCTTTGACGCGAACGCCATCGAGGGCGAACGATCGGGCCAGATCCAGACCGTATGCGAGGCTTCCCATTCGAGCTCGCGGACATAGAGGAGATCGTCGCGCGCCGAGCGCCGCCAGTCGACATTCTGCGACGGTTCGCCGGAGACGAAGCGGCGGTATTGCCAGAAATTTTCGCCAGACCCGGCGCGGCGGCGGCCGTGCAGGCCGTGGATGACGTTGGCGGCGATACGGCGGGCCTCGAGCACCAGGCGCGGCAGCGAAGCGGCGAGCGTACGGCTTTCGCCATCGGCACGTCGGATCGCGATGACCTCCTTTGCTGTGTGCCCGTTCTCCGTCGCCATCAACCGATCCGTGTCTTCAATTGCCGGATCACGTCCGGAATCGTGCGGCCTTCGGCGCGCGCCTGGAACGTCAGCGCCATGCGGTGCTTCAGCACGGGCTCGGCGAGGTCGAGCACGTCGTCGATTGAGGGCGCGAGGCGGCCGTCGATCAGCGCGCGAGCGCGCACCGCGAGCATCAGCGATTGGCTGGCGCGCGGGCCCGGTCCCCAGGCGATGAACTTGCTGGTGTCGCCGCCGTCCGGACCCGGACGGGCCGAGCGCACCAGCGACAGGATCGCCTCGACCACGGAATCGCCGACCGGCAGGCGCCGGATCAGTCGCTGCGCGGTGATGAGTGCATCAGGTGTCATCGAGCCCTTCGCCAGCGTCTCGTCGGCGCCGGTGGTCTCGAACAGGATGCGGCGCTCGGCGTCGCGGTCGGGATAGTCGACGTCGATCTCCATCAGGAAACGGTCGAGCTGGGCTTCAGGCAGCGGATAGGTGCCTTCCTGCTCCAGCGGGTTTTGCGTGGCGAGCACGTGGAACGGCTTCGGCAGATCGTGACGCGCGCCGGCAACGGTGATGTGCTGCTCCTGCATCGCCTGCAGCAGCGCCGACTGCGTGCGCGGGCTGGCGCGGTTGATCTCGTCGGCCATCAGCAGTTGCGCGAACACGGGGCCGGAGATGAAGCGGAAGGCACGCTTGCCGGAGGTGCTCTCGTCCAGCACTTCGGCGCCGAGAATGTCCGACGGCATCAGATCGGGCGTGAACTGGATGCGCTTGGCATCGAGGCCGAGCGTGATGCCGAGCGTCTCGACCAGCTTGGTCTTGGCCAGACCGGGGACACCGATCAACAGCGCATGGCCGCCGGAGAGGATGGTGACCAGCGTGTTCTCGATCACGCGATCCTGGCCGAAGATGACGGACGCGATCGCATCCTTTGCCGCGCGAATCTGGCTCGACACCTGCTCGGCCGAACGGACGATTCCGTCTTCGAGCTTCTCGACACTCTCCGCCATCCGTTAGCTCCTTCAGCCTGCCATGCAGCTCGCTTGCGTCGTCATGTCATCACGTCCTCAACTCAAGACGTGGGCCCTATGCTAGACTTGCAGGAAGGCCATGTATTCGTTGAATTAACCTATCCCCACCTTATCGGCTTAGGGATATGTAGGGCATCACGAAGTGGCGACCTCCACACCGGACGAATGCGGGGTGGAACCGAGTACCCGGATACAACGTAAACCTGCACCAATCGTGCCAAATGACCGATCGTGCCAAATGACAAAGTCAGGGCAAACCATGGCGAACCAAGGGCAGAGCGCCGATCGCGGTCTTGAGGGGCTGACTGCCGCTGCCAAAACTGCTGCCGATGCCGAAGGCGCCAAAAAGGGCCTGCCTCCGGTGCATTTGTGGAATCCGCCGTTTTGCGGCGATCTCGACATTCGAATCGCGTCAGATGGTACTTGGTTCTATTTGGGGACGCCAATCGGCCGTCATGCCTTGGTTCGCCTGTTCTCGACCATCCTCAAGCGCGAAGGCGACAAGCATTTCCTCGTCACGCCGGTGGAGAAGGTCGGCATTCGCGTCGACGACGCGCCGTTCATGGCGGTCGAGATGCAGAAGGACGGCGATGCCAACCATCGCGTGCTCCGCTTCCGCACCAATGTCGACGACTGGGTCACCTGCGATGCGGCGCACCGGCTGCGCTTCGAGCAGGCCAAGGACGGCGGGCTGACGCCCTATCTGCATATCCGCGCCGAGCTCTGGGCCAAGGTCACCCGCGCGCTCTATTACGATCTGGTTGACATGGGTGAGGAGCGGATGGTCGATGGCCAGCCGATGTTCGGTGTCGAGTCGGCCGGCGAGTTCTTCGCCATGGCCGATGCGGAGCAGGTGAGGGCCGCGCTTTGAACAAGCCTATCTCCAGGAACGATCCCGCCGTGATCGGTGCGGCGGATTTCTTCGCCCGCTCCGCCGCGCGGCTCGGCTTCGACGTTCCGCCCGGCCTCTACGATCCCAACATCATTCCGGCCTCGGGCGATCCCGGCACCGACAAGATGCTCGAGATCATCGCGCGCGAGCAGCCGGTGCGGCCGGCGGCGGTCTTGATCGCGGTGGTCGATCATCCCGAGCCGACAATTCTGCTGACGCAGCGTTCGGCGCATCTGAACGACCATGCCGGCCAGATCGCATTCCCCGGCGGCAAGATCGACGCAACCGACCGCTCGCCGCTCGATGCGGCGCTGCGCGAGGCCGAGGAGGAGGTCGGGCTGTCGCGCGACTTCGTCGAGCCGATCGGCTATCTCGATCTCTACGGCACCGGCTTCGGCTTCCGCATCCTGCCGACGGTGGCCAGGGTGCGCCCGGGCTTTGAGCTGACGATCAACCATTCCGAGGTTGATGATGCGTTCGAAGTGCCGCTATCCTTCCTGATGAACCCGGCCAACCACCAGGTGCACAGCAAGGAATTCCGCGGCATGGAGCGGTCCTACTACGCGATGCCGTTTGCCGAACGCTACATCTGGGGCGCGACGGCCGGCATGCTCCGTGTGCTCTATGAGCGGATCTATTCGTCATGATTCGGCCGATCCTGACCGAGATCGGAATCTTCCTCGTTCCCTTTGCCGTCTATGCGCTGTTCCTGGCCGCCACGCGTTCCGGCCTGTTCGTGCAATCGTCCTGGCCGATCACCATCGTCGCGCGTCTCATGCTGGCGGCGCTCGTGCTGGTGATCGCCGGGCTGATCGGCTTTGCGCATTTCTCCGGCGCCGCACCGGATTCGACCTATGTCCCCGCCCATGTCGAGAACGGCAAGCTCGTGCCGGGCGTGGAAAGATAGGGCCGGCCGATGAGCGCGGTGCCCATGCTCGCCGATGCGCCCTGGCTGATTTCGGGTGGCACCGCGCGCGTCCTGCAATTGCTCAATGCGGATGGCGAGGAGGCGCGGGTTGTCGGCGGCGCCGTGCGCAACGCGCTGCTCGGCCTCGTCCCCGGCGACATCGACATCGCGACCACGGCGCTCCCGCACGAGGTGATGCGGCGCGCCAAAGCTGCCGGCATCAAGGCTGTGCCGACCGGCATCGACCACGGCACCGTCACCCTCGTCATCGACGGGCAACCTTACGAAGTCACGACGTTGCGCGAGGATACCGAGACCTTCGGCCGCAAGGCCAAGGTCGCGTTCGGCCGCGACTGGGTGAAGGACGCCGAGCGCCGCGACTTCACGATGAACGGGCTCTCGGTCGATGCCGACGGCGTCGTCCACGATTACGTCGGAGGCATCGCGGATGCGGCCGCGCGGCGCGTGCGCTTCATCGGTGATCCCGACCAGCGCATCGCCGAGGATTTCCTGCGCATCCTGCGCTTCTTCCGCATCCACGCCGCCTTCGGCGCCGGCGATCCCGACCGCGACGGCTATCTCGCCTGCATCCGGGGACGCGCCGGCCTCGCGAGCCTCTCGGCCGAGCGGCTGCGCATGGAGACGCTGAAGCTTCTGGTCGCTCCCGGCGCGTCCGCCGCCGCGCTTGCGATGGCCGATGGCGGATTGCTGCAGGCGCTGACCGGCGGCGTGGTCTACACCGGACCGCTCGCGGCGATGATCGTGATCGAGCGCGAGCTCGGCCTCACCGCAAGCAGCACGCGGCGCCTCGCCGCGCTGGCGATCGCGGTGACTGAAGACGCCAAGCGCGTCGCCACGCGCCTGAGGCTCTCCAATGCGGAAACCAAGGCGCTGGATTCGATGGGGCACCGCTGGTGGCGCTTGGCCACCAAGGACGAAGCCGATGCGCGGCGGCTGCTCTACCGGCTCGGTGCGGATCGCTATCACGATCGCGTGTTGCTGGGCTGGGCGAGAGCCGGCGGTGACGTCGGCTCGTCGCGATGGCGTGCGCTCGCCGAGCTGCCGCAGCGCTGGACTGCGCCGAAATTTCCGCTTCGCGCCGCCGACTTCATCGCGCGCGGCATGGCGGAAGGACCCTCGCTCGGACATGTGTTGACGCTCGCGGAGGACGCTTGGCTTGCGGCGGATTTTCCCCTAGAGGAAGCCGCACTCGCTTCCATCGCCGATCAAGCTGCGGCACGCGTCAGCCGCGATGAGAGAACGTGACCATCGTCTCAGGCTTCGCCGACATCTCGATCTTTCAGCTCCTGCTGGTCGCGTTGATGGCGTTGTTTGCTTCGATTATCGGTGGTCTCGCCGGCTACGGCACCGGCGCCTTGATGCCGCTGGTGCTGGTGCCTCTCGTCGGCGCCGAACCGGTGGTGCCGATCATCGCGATCTCCGCGATCTTCACCAATTCCAGCCGCGCGCTCGCCTATCTCCGCTATGCCGATCGCCGCCGCGCGCTGATCGTGCTGGCCTGTGCGGCACTGACGACAGCGCTTGGTGCCTACGGCTACACACGGCTGACCAATGCGGGCGCGGCGCTGGTGATCGGCTCCATGCTGATCCTGAGCGTGCCGCCGCGCCGTGTGCTCCGCCGCCGCCAGGTCAAGATCGGCGACACTGGGCTTGCGGCCGGCTCCGTCGGCTATGGCGTGCTGGTCGGCGGCACCTCCGGCTCCGGCGTGATCCTGCTGTCGCTGCTGATGGCCGCGGGCCTGGAAGGCGCGGCCGTGATCGCGACCGATGCCATGATCTCGCTCGGCACCGGCCTCATCAAGATCTCGGTGTTCGGCCTCGCCGGCGCCGTGACCGCACAGGTGCTCGCCTTTGCGCTGCTGATCGGAGCAATCGCAATCCCCGGCGCGTTCCTGGCAAAAGCCTTCGTCGAGCGGATGCCGGTGCACATCCACACCGCGATCCTCGACGTCGCGGTGATCACCGGCGGCGTAGTGATGATCTCGGCTGCGGCGAGGCAGCTCATCTAATCAATCGGATGTGGCGCTGTCCCGCTGCCAGTTTGGTTCACGCCGCGGGTCTAGTGTGAGGGACTGCAGTCCAGTTCCTTGATCCTGCCGGCGGCGTCAAATGCCAAAAGTGCACTCATGACGCCAGCACTGGTGAGGTACGAGATAATGGTGCCGTCGTTGCGCCAGGGATTGAGATCATCCAACGTGCCTGCCGGATATTTCCGGAGGTGATCGACCCAATAGGCACGAAGTGCTTCGCGGCCGGTGATGGTTTGGCTGCCGGCGCAGCCGCAGTGGACCACGGCGTCCTCGGCATGAAGTTCCAAAATCGCTTCGATATCGCCCGCGCGATAGGCATCAAGCCAGTCGACCGCAACGGCCATCGGGTCAAAGGACATATTTTTCACTCGCATCGCGTCCAAATCTGGGTCAGGCTCTGGAACCGCCAGGCCTTTTTTGATTTTAATATCCCACCCGGGCACGGCCATATGGCGAACGACATAGGGGACCGGGCCGAGGGCCAAAGTCGATGTTGGACACGTCCGCCAGGCAGGGGATACTCAAGCCCATCCGGCTCGTGATCGTCGATCCACAGCCGATCGTTCTGCAGGGACTGAGGTCGGTCCTCGGGACGCAGCCGGACTTCGACGTTGTCGCATCGTCCAGCGATCGGACAAGCTGCCTCGAAGCAATTCGGAAGCTGACACCTGACGTCGCGCTTCTTGCCGACAAGGTGCCGGATCTGACGGTCTGCGAGATCCTCGCGATTGTGAAGGCGGAGAAGCTCTCCACGCGCCTGGTGTTCTTCACCGAGTCCGATACCGACCACGATCTGACTTCAGCCATCGCAGCCGGCGCCTGCAGCGCAATTTCGAAGTATGCCTCTCCCGCCACGATGCTGCGATCGCTGCGGCTGATGACGAAGAGCGGCGTGGCACTGGAGAAGTCCGATCTCTCCGCACCCGGCAAGGAGGCGGACGGCGATAGCAAAGTCGAAGGGATGCTGGAGCTGTTGACGCAACGGGAACGTCAAATCGCACGACTCGTGGCGGAAGGAATGTCGAACAAGGAGATCGCGCGTCAGCTCAACGTTTCCGACGGGACGGTCAAGGTCCACCTGTACAATATTTTCCAGAAGCTTGAGATCACCAACAGAACTGTGCTCGCGACCATCGCATTGCTGCAACGGCCCTCCGGCCTGGCCGCGCTCTCCCTGGCATTTCTGGCGCTCGCAATTGCGGACGAACTCAAGGCGTCGGAAGCGAACGACATCTTCCCGGATGAGAACGGCGTCGGCCACGTGGACGAGCACGCGGGGTACGAGCCCTGGAAAAAAGGGATTCTCCGGCACCTCGTTGTCTGGGAATCCGGCGAGCCGCCCACGCAGGCCCAGAGAGACTTGTTCGCCAAGGCCGCCCAAATCACCAACCCGGCGGCGGCAATGGAAGCGCTACGCGCGGCCGAGCAATCCGGGGGCGCGAAAGCGTGGACGCACCACGCTCCTGCTGGATCGGGCGCGCCCGATCTTCCCGTGCCCTTACTGCGAGGAGCAAACGACATACAGGTCGGAGTTGACCCGGCCCCGGAACATCAATTCCCGCGGCTTCTTTCCAATGCGATGTCGATGCATGGAGGGTATGGCAACTTTGCTATTCTCACCGGTGCGTTGATCTACGCACTGGAGGATCCCCATCTCGCCGCCCACGCGCATGACCTTCGTCAAGCGTCGATCGACAGCATCCTGGCCGTCACTGAAGAGAGTGCGACCACAAAACTGGCCGCGATCACCCATGCTGCCGCCAATCATGCCGACAATTCAGCCCCGGGTTCCCTTTCGCACGATGTCCGCCTGTCTTTCGCCGCTGTGACCACTGGAAACGGCAACCTCGCTGAAGGCGCTCTGGGCGAAAAGGGCCCGGGCGATGCGGGTGACAATCTCCATAAATTTGTTGGCGCGGACCCTGGTCACGATGCCGGTGTCGGCGGGGGCGGCGACGTTGAAAAAATTGTTTATCGCTCCCCGATTGACTCCGAGTCTAACCAGTTCAAGTCGACCTCTTCCGACGCCGTGTTCGATTTCGCATCTGGGCCGGGCAGGATCAATCTTGCGGCTTTCGGAGCGCTTGCCTGGCTGCACATGACGGCGGCAACCAAGTCTATACCGCCACATACACTGGCCTGGGTCTACGACTCCGCAAGCAACGAGACGATCGTCTATGTGAATGCGACCGATCATATCCTTGATATCGGCGATCGCGGCCTGCTGGAAATCCATCTCGAGGGGATCGTGGCCGTTGCGGAGGCGGATGTCGGCTCCGAGCCAGATGGCGCGGCTGTTGCGACCACCTTGGAGCAGCTCGAAGCCGCGCTGATACCGGCGATCGCAACCGATGAGGCCGCTCTGACGAAGGATCATGTCCAAACCAGTATCGAGGGGAGCGAGAGCTCGCTCGGGACGGCCGGAGCCTGGGCCCTTCTGGCCAACAACGGCTCGGGTTTCCATTTCGGGCAGACCCGGACCGGCTTGGGAGCGCCGACGAGGCTCAGAAGCTCCAGCGACGCGTCGGCGGATGCAACGGAAGAGAGCGATGCTGCATCTGCCGCGTCGGCTCACGCATCATCCATCGAGCTTGCTCATAGCGCGACGGCGCCGACAGTCGCAAATGTCGCATCGAACAGTGGTCCGATCAATGCGGGCAACGGCGTTTCGCCGACGGGGCCCAACGAGATCGGCCAACCCAGCGTCGTAACCGCCGACAGCGCGGGGCACGGCAACTCGCAGCACGCTTCGGACCCATCGACTGAAGCTGGCTCCAAACCGGACAACGGCGTCGGCCATGACGCCGAGCATCACGATAAGGCTGCGGACGCTCCAGGAGGGTCAGCGAAGAACGCAGAACCAGACGGCGCGGAACACGGCAAAGCCGGGCACTCAAATGCTGCAAAAGCACCGGACGCAGCCGAGACCGATCCGGACGTCGCAACGGCCGCCGACGCGGGTCACGGCAACTCGAAGCACGCTTCGGAGCCGGGGTCTGCAAAGGCGGCAGCCGACGAATCGACTGAAGCTGGCTCCAAAGCGGGCCACGGCGTCGGCAATGGCGCCGAGCATCACGCTTCGGCTTCGGAAGCTCCGGGAGGGCCAGCGAAGAAGGCCGACCCAGTCGGCGCCGAACACGGCAAATCCGGGCACTCCGCCGCCCCAAACGCACCAGACGCAGGCGAGATCGATCCGGGCGCCGCGATAGCCGCCGGTGCAGGCCACGGCAACCCGCAGCACGCATCGGAGCCAGGGTCCGCAAAGGCCGCAGCCACCGAATCGACTGAAGCTGGCTCCAAACCAGGCCACGGCGTCGGCAATGACGCCGAGCATCACGCTTCGGCTTCTGACGCTGCGCACGGACCAGCGAAGACGGCAGAACCAGGCGGCGCGGAACACGGCAAATCCGGACACTCAGCCGCTCCAAACGCACCGGCCGCAGCCGAGATCGATCAGGGCGCCGCAACGGTCGCCGGCGCGGGCCACGACAACCCGCAGCACGCATCGGAGCCAGGATCCGCAAAGGCGGCAAGCACGGGATCGACGGAAGATGGGGGCAAACCGGGCAACGGCGCCGGCGATGGCGCCGAGCATCACGCTTCGGCTTCGGAAGCTCCGGGAGGGTCAGCGCAGAAGGCAGAACCAGACGGCGCGGAACACGGAAAATCCGGGCACTCAGCCGCTGCAAGCCCGCCGGACGGAGCAGCGATCGATCCGGCCGCCGCAACGCCCGCCAGCGCGGGCCACGGCAACTCGCAACGCGCTTCGGAGCCAGGATCTGCAAAGGCGGCAAGCACGGAATCGACGGAACATGGAGGCAAACCGGGCAACGGCGCCGGCGATGGCGCCGAGCATCCCTCTTCGGCTTCGCAGGCTGCGGGGACCGTGAAGACAGCAGAACCAGCCACCGTGGACCACGGTAACTCGCAGCACGCTGCGCAATCTGCAGCAATCGCAGACGACGCACACACGGCCAAGGCTGCGTTCGAAACCGGCGGCGCAGACCAGGGACCGGTATTCCGGTTCGATAGCGGCGTAGCTCCTTCTGCTTTCGTCGAGATAGTCGGACTGAAAGAGTTCAATCATCCGCTGGATGCGCACGTTCCGCCCGGTCAGGAAGAAGGCCTCGGGTTCAACGTCAAGCTCGTCCCTCATGCACTGAACGGACACGCGGACGATCACGGCACCAACAGCCCGCACCAAGCGATTCTACCTGCGCATCATGATTTGCTGATCTGAACCGCTGCATCGTCATTGACCGAAAATGGCAACTGTCACCGTAGCCACGGCTCAGGAACGCGACGCCTTTGGCGGATCAGCCTGATGGGGAGCAGTTGTTCAGGGTTGCAGCCGTGAGAGCAGACGTTGCCGATCCTGATCGCGACCTCGCTGCTCCATGCGCATCCGTTCAAGTTCGCCTTCAGCATTGGTTGTGTCCTCGTTCTGGCGCTTCATTTCGATGATCAGCGCCTCCTGCTCGGCGAGCCGGCGTTCTCCTTCGACGACGTCGCGCTCGATCTGCCTCAGCTCATCGTATATCGCCGTCGTGTACATCGCGATCCTCGCGCGGCCGTGCTGCGAAGCACGCCGCAGAGTAGGTTTCGCTTCGTGCAGGGCCTTTATCGGGCGCGCGGTGCGGCTATGACCACAGCGCGACGCGTATGGCTTTTAACTCAGCCAGCTTCGCGAACGTTCCGGCTGATGCCATTTTTTCCCGGGCTTTGATCGATCGCACGAGAGGCCATGTTGTTAACCGATCCCCTTGGCGGAAGCGGATCGCCAACTGCCCGGAACGGATCTCGTCAAGCGAGCGCACCCGTTGTCGGCGGCGATGCACTCGGTCTCAGGGCTGCGCCTCAGCCAAGTTGCAAACAAGCGGTCGGCACAATATCGTCGATCGTCCGCGCCGATGTCTGACGTTCAATCTCCCTCAGGAACCAACCCTATGAATGTGGTCTCAGTGCCCAGCGGGATCCATCGCCCTTCAGGGAAGGTCGATATCCCGTCCGCCTGGGAGGGGGCTGAGATGAAAGCCAATCCCGATCGATGGTTGATATCGCTTGCTGCCGGCGAAATCGCCGAACTCGAGGGCGCGGCTGAAACATATCTTGGTGGAAACAAAAAAATCGCCGAGATCACGAAGGAAAGCTTTCCGCTTCCCCATCTCGGCGCGCACCTGGAAGATCTCAAGAAGAAGCTCCTGGTAGGCATTGGCTTCGAAGTGATCCGCGGCCTCCCGGTGGCAAAATACAGTCAGGAGTTTGCCGCTACGATCTTTTGCGGAGTGGGCGCCCATCTTGGATCGGCGCGGTCTCAGAATGCAGCGGGCCACATTCTCGGTCACGTCCGTGACACCGGCGCCGATGCTAAGGATCCGAACACCCGAATTTATCAAACCTCGGAACGGCAAACATTCCACACGGATTCGTCCGACGTGGTTGGATTGTTATGCATTCGCGAGGCGAGGGAGGGAGGGGATTCTCTCCTTGTCAGTACGACGACAATCTACAACGAGATGTTTGACAGACGTCCCGACCTTGCCGCTCTCTTGTTTGATCCGATCGCGACGGACCGACGAGGCGAGGTGCCGGAGAACGAAAAGCCATATCTTGAAATCCCGGTGCTGAATTGGCATGCGGGGTTCCTGACCGGGTTTTATCAGCGCCAATATATCGATAGTGCGCAGCGCTTTCCCGATGCGCCGAGACTGACGCCGGCTCACGTCGAGGCGCTCGATCTTTTTGACGCGCTCGCAAATGATCCCGCGCTGCATTTCGGCATGCGGCTTCAGCCGGGCGACATGCAGTTCGTTTACAATCATGCCTTGCTGCATGACCGGACCGGATTCCGCGATTGGCCCGATGCAGGCCAGAAGCGTCATTTATTGCGCCTTTGGCTCAGCATGGAAGGCGACCGGCCGTTGCCCGATTGCTTCAAGCAGCGCTATGGCTCGATCGAGATCGGTAACCGTGGCGGCATCATCACCAAAGGGACCAGTTTGAACGTTCCGTTGGATTGACGTTCGAGCATCCAGCGATGTCCGCTCTCGTGCCGATATGGACAGAGGAGCGGACACCAAGTTGGGCGGAGCCGAGCACCCCCGTCAGCCTGCCCACGGACCGATTGGCCTAGCCAATTGTCCGTAGGGCTTTACCTCTGGGCAACCCTCCACGTCGAGGCCGCAACTCGGCGCTGCAGTCCCTAGAGGTAGAGCGCGAGCGCCCTCCGGGCCTTGAGTTGGTCGACCTCGGACTGGCGCTCCTGCACATCAAAGGCCCGGCCCGAACTGCTGGCCTGGAGCTCCTTCATCTGCGAAAGCCGGAGCTCCTGAAAGCCTAGTTGCGCCTCGATGATGCGGACCTGGGCGTCGTAGGGAGCGGGGTCGATCGTGAAAAGCACCGTACCCGCCTTGACCGGCGCGTTCGCCTTCACCGATATCTCGTTGATCTGGCCGGAGACGTTCGGCGTCACTTCGACCACGCGGCTGATCACGACGACGCGACCGGTGGGCGCCAGGTAGTTCAGGGCCCCTGCAAACAGCGCTGCGATGAAGAGGCCGACCAGGACGGTTGCTGTGCCGGCGCCCCATCCCCATGAAAGCCATCTCAGCTTGGCGAAGACCAGCCAGACGAGGAACAAGTACAGCAGTGCGATGATGACCATTGAAGTCCCGGATTCTAGGCGTTGCTCGGCTCGCCGTTGCGCAATCTGCTAATTCGTCTCCTCGATCGTTGAGCACCCACGTCTGGTTCTACTTCCTGAGGCTCAACGATTCGTCGAATAGCTGAGCTGGCGGCCCGCTATGGACTGACACGAACTGATCGAGCGGAACGGCCACCGAAACCGTCAGCAGGCTTGGGTCGACGACTTCTATCGTCAAGACGCGACCGGACCGAAGATCGCTGACAAAGCGAGGGGTGGCGGGGCCCGCGGCCACGCACGCGTTTGCAAGACACCAGCTGTATGAAAGGTGGAGCGGCTCGTTCTGGTCCACCGTCAAGGTGATACCGGATCGCAGATACATTCCGGGCGGCAGCAGCATCTGAATGCGGCCCTCGGCCGCCCCCGCGTCGATGAGATCGAACCGGATCATTTCCTGCCCGGTATTCATCACGCCGACGTTTGTTGTCCGGCACACTTTTTCCGCAGGGGACACTTCGAAGCACAGTTTACGCCAGCCACTCAATCGAATGTCCCGGATATCCCGCTTTCCCAGCGGCTTGACGCCCGAGTTGATGGACATGTCGGGTTTGGTGTCGGATGCCTGTTGGGCCGAGGACCCGGTAAATTGCATGCCGGCGACCAAGATCGTGCACAGCCACGTCGCAACAACCGTCAATGAACGCAGCGTAAATTTCTTGATCCCTCTCATGGATGGGCCTCCAGAAACCGGCTCACGATGGGTGACCAGATCGGAATGGCCTTCGGGTCATCTATCAGGAAGTGGCCCTCATTCCCGAACGGCGGAACCAAGTGATATTCGCCTTGTCCGCCTGCGGCATTGTAAGCTTCGAGCAATTTTCCCGAGAGCGCCGGACCAAAATAAGTATCGTTCTCCGTGTATATCGACAGGGTGGGCACGCGTGCAGAACTGCCGAATTCACGCGCTGCTTCGATCAGCTTTTCGGGATTGCAGTTGTTGTTGGGCTTGCCTTCCACCCGGCCGCCCCGGCCGGCCTCGAAGGTGATGACGGCTCGCACACCGGACGGATTCAAAGACGAGAATGCCAAAGCGCCCCAGCCGCCGCCGGACTGGCCGACGACGATCGTTCCGGACCCACTGGCAAGCTTTTGACCGACGACATAATCGATCACCCACTGATTGAGCCTGGCAATTGCGATACCGGCCGTTCGAAAGCTTGCGTCGGTGCATTTACCGACGGTGCCGAAATAGGTGCTGAATACGCCCTGGTCCGGCAGATCGATAGCCGAACTGCCGAAGCCCGGCCGGATCGGCACGACGACGAGATGTCCGCGCCTGGCGAACCAGAAGGCGGCGTCGCGGAATTCAACCATCGGATAAAAGCTGCGCTCCCTCGGGTCCAACGTTTCGCCGTGGTTCATGACGACCAGAGGGAGCGGCGCATCGACGAGCGGTCTCACCACATAGGCGAGGACCGGGATCGGAAGCGGCAGAACAAGAAGGCGCTCATCCAGCCGCGGTTCCTGGGCATGGCAGGCGTCCGCAGAGAGCATCGCCAGGCAGGCGAATAGAGCCGCAATGCTGTTCATGATTTTCATCACGGGATGCATCCCCAGAGGACGTCCGTCCCATACAGTCTACTTTTTCAACCGCATCTCTATGACGTCGATCGCAAGCAGATCGGTGTAGCGACGCTCCATCGTTTCGACGTAGTCGTCGGCAAAGTGCGGGCCGCTTTCCTGGGACATCGCCTGCCAGGCGGCTTGCTTCTCGGCGCGGCACGACAATATCGCCAGGCGAGAGACCACTTGAGCAGCTTCATTGGTTTTGGCGAATCGGGTCGCCGCAGCGTCGGCACAGGCCCGCCATTTTTTGATGGCGGTTTTGGAATCTTCTTCAGCCGTCGCGGCAAAGGAGACAAAACACACGGCAGCAGCCAGCATCAGTCTGTACATCGGTTACTCCTCAGGTTGGCAGAGCATCAATTGCAGTGTCACTCGCTGTATTGGTCGCATTTACTTCCCGGGCTTAAAAACCGCTCTCCAGTCCCGCTTCATGTCGACGACTGTCCACCCTCTTGCCCGGCCTTCATCCAGCGCCTTATCCAGCTTGCCGACCTTCGATCCCCGGTCGTAGGCGTATTCCCGTTCGGCATCGGTATGATGGACGATGCCGGCAAAGCGCGCACCCGCGCCGGCCGTCGTCCACTGTAGCATCTGCAGGTCGCCGTCGGAGTTGCCGAAGGCGAAGATCGGCCGCCGTCCGATGAAACGGTTGATGCCGACGGGCTTGCCGGGCCCCTCATCCACGAACTCGATCTTGGACATCTTGAGCAGGAATGGCTTGCCACCAGGGTCCGTCCGGAACGTCACGACGCCGGACGAGCCGACCACCTGTTCGGGCGGAATGCCGTAGACCCTTTCCGCCCAAGGCCGCATGAATTCGGCGCCGCCGGCCGACACGATGAAGGTCTGGAAGCCTTTGCTCCGGAGAAGCCTCAGCAGCTCCAGCATCGGCTGGTAGGTCAGTTCGGTGTAGGGGCGCTTGAAACGTGGATGCCGCGCCGTCGCGAGCCAGTCGACCACCGACTTCGAGAACTCGTCGGTGGTCATGCCGCTGTGCGCGACGCCGACGATCTGCATCAGGCCCTTCTCGCCCGCGCCGGCCAGTGCCTTCATGTCGCCGTCGAGCACCGCCTTGAAGGGTTGCGTCGTCTTCCATTCCGGATGCTGCGGGGCCATCGCCTTGACGCGGTCGAGAGCGAAGAAGCCCTGGAATAGAACGGCTGCTCGGTCCAGAGCGTGCCGTCGTTGTCGAACACGGCCACGCGCTCGGGCGCCGGCACGAAGTCCGACCCGCCCTCGGCCGTGACGCGCGCGACGAAATCGTTGATCGAGTTCTTGACCTGGCCGTCGTTCCAGGACGGCAGCGGATCGGTCTGCGCCCACGCAACGCCCGCAACGAAGCAGAGCATCCCCCCTAACAGAAAGCTTGAGACGCTCTTCCAACTCATTGTGCCACCTTCGCTGCCCCAGATCAGGAGGTGGGCCTAAAGCACCACCTCCATCACTTGATTGATCACGACAAGTCGCGTCGGACGTCAGTTTTTTGTGGCTCCCTGCTGCAGCGCCTGCAACGCCTTCTCGACGCTCAGCGACCCGGAGACCTGGCTCGGTGGGTAGTCCTTGAAGGTTGCGAGGAACTGCCCCATCACCGTCGTTGCGGGCATCATTACCCAGAGCTTCTTTCCCCACCATTCGCCGTAGGAGGTTGACTCGGTCTGATAGCGCTCCCACGGGTCGACGCGCAGGTTGGTCACGATCGGGACGTTGGTGGAATCCTCCTTGCCGGAGAACAGGTTTCCGACGATGGTCTTGAAGGTGATCTTCCATTCGTCGTAGCGCACCGCCATCAGATCGGCGTTGTCGCTGAAATAGAAGAACTCCCGGCGCGGACTTTCGGTGACCTTGCCTTCGAAGAACGGCATGAAGTTGTAGCCGTCGAGATGGTTTTTGAAGGTCTTCTCGCCCGCCTGGTAGCCGGTGAGCAGCTTCTGCTTCAGATCCGGATCGCCGCCGGCCGCCGCAACGAGGGTCGGCATCCAGTCTTCGGCCGACATGACGTTGTTGATGATGGTGCCCGGCTTGATGACGCCGGGCCACGTGGCCAGCATCGGTACCCGAAAGCCTCCTTCGTACACGGTGCCTTTTTCGCCACGGAACGGATGATTGCCGCCATCGGGCCAACTGAAGATTTCGGCACCATTGTCGCTGGTGAACATGACGATCGTGTTGTCGGCCACCCCAAGTGCGTCCAGCTTGGCGAGCAGCTCGCCCACGACCCAGTCCAGTTCGGCCATCGCATCGGCGAACAGGCCGAAGCCCGTCTTGCCGTCCCACTGCTTGGAGAGGTGCGTAAAGGAGTGACAGCGTGTGGCGTTGTGCCAGAGGAAGAACGGCTTGTTGGCCTTCACCGAGCGGTCCATGAAGTCGCAGGAACGCCTCACCAGGTCCGGCTCGATGTCCTCCATGCTCACCTTGGCGGCGGGATCCATGCCCGGGTGCGGCGGCAGCGGACCCGCGTCCGTGATCTTCTGCTTGCCGACGGGGCCCCAGCGCGGATCCTCCGCCGGATCATCGACATCGGTAGCGACGCTGCTGATGATGTTGCGCGGGCCGAACCTTTGGCGGAATTTCGCGTCCCTCGGATATTGCGGGTCGTAGGGTTCCTCCAGCGCGTTGAGGTGGTAGAGGATCCCGTGGAATTCATCGAAGCCATGAACCGTGGGCAGGTATTCGTTGCGATCCCCGAGATGGTTCTTGCCGATCTGCGCCGTCGCATACCCGAGCGGCTTGAGGAAATCCGCGATCGTCGCATCGGAATCCTGCAAGCCCTGTTTCGCGGCGGGAAGGCCGACTTTCAGCAGGCCCGTGCGGAACGGCGTCTGCCCGGTGATGAAGGCGGCGCGTCCCGCGGTGCAGGATTGTTGTCCGTAGTAGTCGGTGAACAGCGCGCCGTCGCGTGCGAGTCGGTCGATGTTCGGCGTGCTGCCGCCCATCATGCCGCGGTGGTAGGCGCTGATGTTCCAGATGCCGACATCGTCGGCCATGATCATGACGATATTCGGCTTGCGGTTGCTGGAAGCAGGTGATGGCGTGGGACTCGGCGCCGCCTTCTGCGCCTGCGCCAACGCGCCGGAAGTCATTGTCGCCGCCGCGACCAGAGCCGACGAGCCCAGCAAGATGTTGCGACGTGTATGGGCGCGATCTTCCCTCGCCTGCAACTGCGCTTCGTTCTTGTCCTGCTCCGTGGTGTCGTCGGGCATCTTGGGCTCCTTCTCCACTGTGAGGACTGACGATTATTCCGCGGCTGCCGTCCTCTTCACGCAGCGGAATCCGAGGTGGCTTGTCGAGGTGTCGATGGGCTCCGCGTGACGCGCCGCCGGCCGGTAGCGCCGGCAGTAGTTGGGCGCGCACAGATGCGAGCCGCCCTTGATGACCTTGCGCGGGATCCGGATTGTCGGCTGGTTCGGGTCGAGGCTCGCTTCCTCACGACCGCCGCGCGGATTCTCCGGAATGCAGCAGGCCTTCGGCGCATCGGCTTCGTGTTTTTGCGAATACCAGTCCGATGTCCACTCCCAGACGTTCCCGATCATGTCTTGCACGCCGTACCCGTTCGGGGGAAATGCCGTCACCGGCGAGGTGCGTTCGAACCCATCGGCGTTGAGGTTCTGCCGCGGAAATTCGCCCTGCCAGGTGTTGGCCATGTGCACGCCGCCCGGGGCAAGCTCGTCGCCCCAAGCGAACTCGGCCCCATCGAGGCCGCCCCGCGCAGCGAACTCCCATTCCGCTTCGGTCGGCAGATCCTTGCCGGCCCATCGCGCGTAGGCCAGCGCGTCGGCGTACGACACGTGTACGACGGGATGATCGTCGAGGTCCTTGATGTTGCTGTTCGGTCCGTACGGACGGCGCCAGTTGGCACCCTTCAGGAAGCTCCACCACTGGCTCCAGTCGTGCAAATTCGTGACGCGCTTAGGTGGCGAGAACACCAGCGATCCGGCGAAGATCATGCCGGGTAGCGCGCCTGGGTAATTCCTGGGGTCCGGCACGATCTGCGCGATGGTGACATGCCCAGTCGCGTTGACGAACTCCTTGAACTGGCGATTGGTGACAGGCGTGCGGTCGATCCAGAAACCGTCGACGGTCACCCGATGGCTGGGCGCCTCTTCGGGATAATGATGGTCCGAGCCCATGCGGTAGGTGCCGCCGGCGAGCCAGAGCATGCCCGCGGATACTATCGGAGGATGATCGGTCAACCGGATCGTCATCGCACCGTCCCTAGCCGCTACTGACAGTAATCCCAGAAGCCCTCGGCCCGGCCTGCGAGAGGAATGGAGGGGGCAGAAATCGTGGAAACTTGATGCGTTGCGATCTTCGGCATTCGGTCCTCCCGTCGTGAGCGACGTATGTTTTTTTCTTTGGTCGACCGAATCCGTCCGCCGACGCTTCCGCGCCGTCGTCATCGCGCCACCCATGAGGTGGCGACAGATTTCTAGTCGGTTTTCGGAGCGAAGGTCAGTCTAGCCGCTCGTTGATCAGCGCATTCGGATTGGTCGCCGTTCGAGCGCACCTATCGGCATATTCTGCATCATCACCTTCTCTCTACGGCAAGCCGCTTGCGAAGGAACACGCCGACGTTGCAATGTCTGCGAGGCGGTAGGCTAGGACGATTAACATATGTTGGCAATAGTCTCAGAAGACGCACGTCTTCCGGTTGCAGAACCGAAAAAATCAAATTCGGTCACCAGGAGACCCCTGTGCTAGCCCAGCCGCCCATGAACTCCGATAGAATGGCGATCATGGGCTTCCAGGCGCAGGCGCAGGCGCTGGTGCGGTGCCCGCCCGCGCATGGCGCGGCCTGAGCCGCGCTTACTCCTCGTCTTCGTCATCATCCTCGTCTTCGTCGTCGAGCTCTTCCAGATGCTCGAGCACCGCGAACGGAAGCGTCTCGCGAAACAGATCGCCTTCCGCGCCCATCCAAACACAGGTCACGTCGTCGCCTTTCACGTCCGCGACGGTGAGCGGCTGCCCGCCGGATTTCAGCATGACGATATCGCCGGCTTTTAGTTCCATGGATGGTCCTTTCGGGTTGATTGACGGAGAAGCTAGCAAACCGGCATGACGTGCCGATCACGGGCTACTCGGTCAGTGGATGTGTTGCGGGTGCGCGCATCCGCCGGCCGGGCTGCTGAAATGTCGATCAGAGAGCTTTAGGCCGGAGCGATCCCATCACGAGAGGCAATGGCGCCTGCTCGATGGATGGCGCAGGGGCTCTTCCGTCCCGTGCGTCGCGACCATGACACCATGCGCCTGTTTTGCCCGACGGAGCAACCGATTTTGTCGGATCCGCAATTTGCGCTTGCCGCAAGTCATTGATTTTGCTGCGGCCGTCTACTGTGCATGGGGTTGTTTTCGATGTTTTTGTTTGCGCACCCTGATTGCGGTCAGCCCGGCACCAGTTCTGTCAGCGAGCGGATGATGCGGTCGGGCTTGACGATCGAGCCTTCGGGCAGGCCGTCGCCATGCACGTCGATCCAGATCGAATAGATGCCGAGCCGCTGCGGCGTCACGACTTCCCATTCCAGATTGTCGCCGATCATCCAGGTATCCTCAGCGGTGACGCCGAGCGCGTCCATCGCGTGCAGATAGGCACGCTCCTCAGGCTTGCCGAAACCGTGCTCGCCCTCGATCTGGATGTGGTGGAAGCGATGCGCCAGCTCGAAGCGCTCCACCTTGGCGCGCTGGGTGTCCGCGGCGCCGTTGGTCACCAATGCGAGCTTGATGCCGAGCGCCTTGAGCCTGTCGATAGCGTCATGCGCGCCGGGGAAGACGAACATCTCCTCCTCGCGATAGGCGGTGAAGCGGTCGGCCAGGCGAATGGCGAGGTCGTCGGGCAGGGCGCGATGACCGGCGGCCGCGAGCGCGGTGAAACCGCCCTTGACGGTGAGGTGCCGGGCTTCGGCGAGCTTGAGCCGCCACGAAGCGTCCGCATTGGCCCAGAAATTCTTCGCGAAGGCCAGGACGGTGCTCGCGACCAGTTGCGGCGGCAGCGGCGCGAGTTCCTCGGCGAACTCCGCTGTGATCGTGTTCCAGGCGATCTCGGGCCGCGCATAGGCCGACAGGATGGTGTCGTCCATGTCGATTAGCATGGCGCGCGGGAGCGGTCTCATCGCGGGCTTCATCGTCGTCATGGCCACTTCACCACCGGTGGTAGCGACGACAGGATCGAATCCACATTGCCGCCGGTCTTGAGACCGAAGATGGTGCCGCGGTCGTAGAGCAGGTTGAACTCGACATAGCGGCCGCGCCGGATCAATTGCTCCTCGCGATCCTCCGCGGTCCAGCTTGTCGCGAAATTGCGCCGCACGATGTCGGGATAGACCTTCAGGAAAGCGCGACCGACGTCCCGGGTGAAGGCGAGGTCGGCGTCCCAGTCGCCGCTGTCGTGCCAGTCGTAGAAGATGCCGCCGATGCCGCGCGCCTCTTTGCGGTGCGGCAGGTGGAAATACTCGTCGCACCACTTCTTGTACTTGTCGTAATCGGCGATGCCGTTCGGCTGCGTGCAGGCCTGTTTCATTGCGGCGTGGAAGGCGATGCTATCGGCATCGTCCTGCGTGCGCCGGCGGTCGAGCACCGGCGTAAGATCGGCGCCGCCGCCGAACCAGGCTTTGGTGGTGACGACGAAGCGCGTGTTCATGTGCACCGCCGGCACGTGCGGATTGCGCAGATGCGCAATCAGCGAGATGCCGGAGGCCCAGAACTTCGGGTCGTCCGCCGCGCCCGGAATTTGCGCGCGAAACTCTGGTGCGAATTCGCCGTGCACGGTGGAGCAATGCACGCCGACCTTCTCGAACAGGCGGCCGGACATCATCGACATCACGCCGCCGCCGCCGGCCGCGCCGGTATGATCGGTGCGCTGCCAGGGTGTGCGTTTGAAGCGGCCGGCCTCACCGGGATAAAGGCTCTCGGGGGCATCGTCCTCCAGCCGCTCGAAGCTCGCGCAGATCTCGTCGCGCAAGGCTTCGAACCAGGCGCGTGCGCGCGTCTTGCGGTCTTCGATCAAGCTCGGGTCCAATGTGGATGTCATTCCGTCAGCCCTGCGGACCGTAATAGGTGCAGCTCTCGTTGCAACTGTCGCGATGGATGCTGACGCGGGTGAGCTTGCCGATAGGGGCCAGCCGCTCCCAGACGAAGCGCGAGAGGTTTTCCAGCGTCGGTGTGCCCAGCGCCTCGATCTTGTTGAGGTACTTGTGATCAAGCGTCATCCGCACGTCGTCGATGGCGCGCTGGACCAGGCCGAGATCGACCACCATGCCGGTTTTGGGATCGGGCGTGCCGCGCAGCGTCACCTCGGCGCGGAAGGAGTGGCCGTGGATCTCTTCGCTGGCCGCGCCGAATGTCGTTCCCGACAATGAGTGCGCCGCCTCGAAGCGAAACGATTTCGTCAATTCCCACATCTGTTCGAAAACCAATCCTATCTGATACCAAGCGACTTATGCGTCTGCACGCTGAGCCGCCATTGCGGATGATTGAGGCAATAGTCGATGGCGCCCGCGGTGTTTTGGGCGACCTCGGGCCCGTCCATCGGCTGCAACGAGAAGCGCTCGAAGGCGAGATCCGCGAAGGCGTCCGGCATGGCGAGCGGCTGCGGATAGACCAGCTTCAGTTCGTGGCCACGCCGGACCACCAGATCGCTGCCGCCCTTTGGGCTGACGCAGATCCAGTCGAGCCCCTCGGGCGGGGCGATGGTGCCGTTGGTCTCGACGCCGATCTCGAAGCCGCGGGCATGGAGCGCGTCGACCAGCGCGGTATCGACCTGGAGCAGTGGCTCGCCGCCGGTGAGCACCACATAGCGGTTGGCGGTGGAGGCTGTCCATTGCGCGGCGATGGTGTCTGCGAGTTCCGCGGCCGAGCCATAGCGACCGCCGAGGGTGCCGTTGGTGCCGACGAAATCGGTGTCGCAGAATTTGCAAGTGGCCTCCTGACGGTCGGCCTCGCGCCCGCTCCAGAGGTTGCAGCCGGCAAAACGGCAAAACACGGACGCGCGCCCGGCATGGGCGCCTTCGCCTTGCAAGGTCAGGAAGATTTCCTTGACCGCGTAACTCAACCGTCTCTCCTCAACATCTCAAACTTGCGGGTTCCGGAGCTGCCTTAGCGCTTCGCCTGCGGCCATCGCCGCGGTCATGGCGACATTGAGCGACCTCAGCCCCGGAGCGATCGGGATCACCAGCCGCGCGTCCGCCGCCTCGACCACCGCCTCGGTGACGCCGGCGCTCTCGCGCCCGAATAGCAGGATGTCCGCCGTCTGGTAACGGAAATCGCGGTAGTCGGTCGCCCCCTTGGTGGTGAACAGCAGCAGGCGAGCGCCTTGCGCCGCCCGCCATTGCTCGAACTTTGACCAGGAGTCATGCCTGACGATGCTGACCTGATCGAGGTAGTCCATTCCCGCCCTGCGGAAATGCCGGTCGGAGACCGGGAAGCCCGCCGGTTCGATGATATGGGCGGCCATGCCCAGACAGGCGCAGAGCCTGAGAATCGTGCCGGTGTTCTGGGGGATGTCGGGTTGGAAAAGCGCTATCTGCATGGGCGGTGCCGGGTTCGGTGCGGGCCGGAAATGTCTCAATAAAACATCGCTGGCCGCGGAATTCGTGCATTGCACGCTCCCGCGCCGATAGCGGGCTTGCGCTCGCCCGGCAAGGGTGCCAATAGAACGATTCTGGACTGCTGTTTTCGCCTTGTTTTGGTGGGGGCACGCGAAGTTCTGCCGCCGCGGGGGGCCGCGGGCGCCGGCAGGCTGTTCCGGGGACCTTGGGGGCTCCCGGAGCGGTTCCGCCGGCTGCATAAGAAGAAAGGGTTGGAATCGTGACGACAGCGTCTTCGGCGGACCATCCGACACGCCGTGATTTCTTATTCGTTGCAACGGGGGCAGCTGCAGCAGTAGGGGGCGCAGCCGCGCTCTGGCCCTTTATCTCCCAAATGAATCCTGATGCGTCGACCATCGCCGCTGGTGCGCCGATCGAGGTCGATCTCAGCCCGGTTGCCGAGGGGCAGGACATCAAGGTGTTCTGGCGCGGCAAGCCGATCTATATCAGCCACCGCACCAAGAAGCAGATCGACGAGGCGCGCGCCGTCAACGTGGCGAGCCTGCCCGATCCGCAGTCCGACGAGGCCCGGGTCAAGTCCGGCCATGAGCAGTGGCTGGTCGTGATCGGCATCTGCACCCATCTCGGCTGCATCCCGATCGCCCATGAAGGCAATTACGACGGGTTCTTCTGCCCCTGCCATGGTTCGCAGTACGATTCGTCCGGCCGCATCCGCCAGGGGCCCGCGCCCGCGAACCTGCCGGTGCCGCCGTACCAGTTCGTTTCCGACACCAAAATCCAGATCGGCTGAGCTTCGGGCCCTCGTCCGAAGCTTCGCGCCGTCTCGTCGTATTATTTCCTCAGGATCGCATCATGAGCGGACCATCCGACTACCAGCCGAGCAATCCGGCCCTGCAATGGATCGAGCGACGTCTGCCGATCCTCGGCCTCATGCACTCCTCCTTCGTGGTCTATCCCACCCCGCGCAACCTGAACTATTGGTGGACCTTCGGCGCCATCCTCTCCTTCATGCTGGGGATCCAGATCCTGACCGGCGTGATCCTGGCGATGCACTACACGCCGCATGCCGACCTCGCCTTCAAGTCGGTCGAGCTGCTCGTCCGTGACGTCAATTACGGCTGGCTGCTGCGCAACATGCATGCCGTCGGCGCCTCGATGTTCTTCGTCGCTGTCTACGTCCACATGCTGCGCGGCCTCTATTACGGCTCCTACAAGGAGCCGCGCGAGGTGCTGTGGATCCTTGGCGTCATCATCTACCTCCTGATGATGGCGACGGGCTTCATGGGCTACGTGCTGCCGTGGGGCCAGATGAGCTTCTGGGGCGCCACCGTCATCACCAATCTGTTCTCCGCCATCCCCTATGTCGGCGAGAGCATCGTGACGCTCTTGTGGGGCGGCTATTCGGTCGGCAACCCGACGCTGAACCGCTTCTTCTCGCTGCACTATCTACTGCCGTTCCTGATCGCGGGCGTCGTCGTGCTCCACGTCTGGGCGCTGCATGTCTCCGGCCAGAACAACCCTGATGGCGTCGAGCCCAAGACGGAAAAGGACACTGTTCCGTTCACGCCGCATGCAACCATCAAGGATATGTTCGGCGTCTCCTGCTTCATGCTGCTCTACGCCTGGTTCATCTTCTACATGCCGAATTATCTCGGCGACGCCGACAATTACATTCCGGCGAACCCGGGCGTGACGCCGCCGCACATCGTGCCGGAATGGTATTACCTGCCTTTCTACGCGATCCTGCGCTCGATCCCGAACAAGCTCGCGGGCGTGATCGGGATGTTCTCGGCGATCATCATCCTGTGCTTCCTGCCCTGGCTCGACGCCGCCAGGACGAAGTCGTCGAAGTACCGTCCGCTGGCCAAGCAGTTCTTCTGGATCTTCGTCGCGGTCTGCATCCTGCTCGGCTATCTCGGCGCGCAGCCGCCGGAAGGCATCTATGTGATCGCCGGCCGGGTCCTGACGTTCTGCTATTTCGCCTACTTCCTGATCGTGCTGCCGCTGCTCTCGCGGACCGAGAAGCCGCGTCCGGTGCCGAACTCGATCTCGGATGCCGTCCTGGCCAAAACCGGGAGCAGGTCGACGCCGATGGTGTCGAGCGCGATCGTGCTTGCACTGGCGGGCGCGTTGTTTGCGGGCTCAGCCGACAGCGCGCGCGCCTCCGAAGGCAGCGACAAGCCGCCGGGCAACAAATGGTCGTTCGCCGGTCCGTTCGGCAAGTACGATCGCGGCGCATTGCAACGCGGCCTGAAGGTCTACAAGGAAGTCTGCGCCAACTGTCACGGCCTGTCCTACGTCGCCTTCCGCAATCTCGCGGAAGCCGGCGGTCCCGGCTATTCGGTCGCGCAGGCTGCAGCCTTCGCCTCCGACTACAAGGTCAAGGATGGTCCGAACGACGCCGGCGACATGTTCGAACGCGCGGGCCGGCCGGCGGATTATTTCCCCTCGCCATTCCCGAACGAGCAGGCGGCGCGTGCGGCGAACGGCGGCGCGGCGCCGCCGGATCTGTCGCTGATCACCAAGGCGCGTTCCTACGGCCGCGGCTTCCCGATGTTCATCGTCGACTTCTTCACCCAGTATCAGGAGCAGGGTCCGGACTACGTCTCGGCGCTGCTCCAGGGCTTTGAGGACAAGGCGCCCGAAGGTGTGACCATCCCGGAGGGCTCCTACTACAACAAGTACTTCCCGGGCCACGCCATCAAGATGCCGAAGCCGCTCAGCGACGGCCAGGTCACCTATGACGACGGCTCGCCGACCACGGTCGCGCAGTATTCCAAGGACGTCACCACGTTCCTGATGTGGACCGCCGAACCGCATATGGAAGCGCGCAAGCGCCTCGGTTTCCAGGTGTTCATCTTCCTGATCATCTTCGCCGGCCTGATGTACTTCACCAAGAAGAAGGTCTGGGCAGACTCGCACTGAGGGGCCCGAGGCGAGAATGAAGAGGCCCCCGCAAGGGGGCTTTTTTGTTGGGCACGAGAGTGTGTTGTCAGGCGCGATTGCCTATCGCCCGCTCAAACGCCAAAATGCCGCCAACCGCTCCCCAAAAACTCGTCGGAGGACACCATGGGAACCACCATCACCTTCAAGCGCCCGGACGGCAAGGACGCATCGGGCTATCTCGCCAATGCCGCGCGCGGCAACGCGCCGGGCGTGGTGGTGATCCAAGAATGGTGGGGCCTTTCGGACCAGATCAAGGGCCTCTGCGACCGCTTCGCGCTGGCCGGGTTCGATGCGCTGGCGCCAGATCTCTACAAGGGCAAGGTGGTGCCGTATCACGACACCGACGCCGCCGGCAAAGAGATGAACTCGCTCGACTTCATGGACGCCACCACGCAGACGGTGCGCGGCGCCACGCAATATCTGTCGCGCAACGGCGCCAAGGTGGGCCTGACCGGCTTCTGCCTCGGCGGCGCCGTCACCATCATCGGCGCGGTGCATGTGCCGGAGCTCGCCGCCGGCGTGGTGTTCTACGGCATCCCGCCAGAGCAGGCGGCCAAGCCCGCCGACGTCAAGATCCCGCTTCAGGCCCATTTCGCCAACAAGGACGATTGGTGCACGCCGGAGCTGGTCAACGGTTTCGAAAAGGCCATGAAGGCCGCCGGCAAGTCGCTGGAGCTGTTCCGCTATGACGCCGAGCACGCTTTCGTCAACGAGCAGCGCCAGGCCGTGCACGACCGGGAAGCCGCCGAGCTCGCCTGGGGCAGGGCGACGGAGTTTTTCAGGAAGCATCTGGGGTAGGTGTGCTGCGCCAGTCGCGCTACCATTTCAGTGTCGCCCCGGCCTGGTGCGCAATTGCCCGGCCTTCGCCGGGACGACTGTGGTGATCGGCGTTGAGCAGCCAGCCCAGCCAGCCTTGACGTCGTCCCCGCGCCATGGTGAGTATCCGCCCATGAGCACCGCCGTCCGCCCATCCCGTCTTTGGTGGCGCACCTCCTGAGAGGTGGCCGGTGCGATTTATTCTCCCAAAATCGTCTGAGGTCGCCCACGCAGTGCGGCGGCCTGATCGTTTGTCCTGTGTGGCGTTCCCTCGACAAGTTTCGTAAGAGGACCCCATGAACAGGACCGTCTTTGCCCTTCCGGCTCGAAGCGACTACGTGACCCGCGCGGGGCTTGCGATCACGCGCGTGGCGGAACAGTTTTCCGGCGGCGCCAACCGGCTCGACGATCTCGTCAGCCTGCTCGACCGCCGCCGCGGCGTGGTGCTGTCGTCGGGCACGACCGTGCCCGGCCGCTACGAGAGTTTTGACCTCGGCTTCTCCGATCCGCCGCTCAAGCTCGAGACCACCGGCGTCAATTTCAAGCTGGAAGCGCTGAACGCGCGCGGGGAGGTGCTGATCGCCTTCCTCGCCGACGTCTTGCGCGAACCCTGCGTCGTGATCTCCGAGACGACGCCGACGCGCCTTGCCGGTCATATCATCCGCGGCGAAGCCCCGATCGACGAAGACCAGCGCACGCGGCGCGCCAGCGTGATGTCGCTGGTGCGCGATCTCGTCGCCGCTTTCTCCGCCAATGACGACGGCGTGCTCGGCCTGTTCGGCGCCTTCGCCTACGATCTCGTGTTCCAGATCGAGGACCTCGTGCAGAAGCGCGCGCGCGAGAGCGACCAGCGCGACATCGTGCTCTACGTCCCCGATCGCCTGCTCGCCTATGACCGCGCCACCGGCCGCGGCGTCGTGCTCACTTACGATTTCGCGTGGAAGGGCAAGTCCACCGCGGGCCTGCCGCACGAGACCGCCGAGAGCCCCTACCTCAAGACACCGCGCCAGGGTTTTGCCGATCACGCCCCCGGCGAATATCAGGCCACTGTCGAGACCGCGCGCGCTGCCTTTGCGCGTGGCGATCTGTTCGAGGCGGTGCCGGGGCAGCTCTTCGCCGAGCCCTGCGACCGCTCGCCGGCGGAAGTGTTCCAGCGGCTCTGTGTCATCAATCCGTCGCCCTACGGCGCGCTGATGAATCTCGGCGAGGGCGAATTTCTCGTCTCGGCCTCTCCGGAAATGTTCGTGCGCTCGGACGGACGCCGGGTCGAGACCTGCCCGATCTCGGGGACGATCGCGCGCGGTACCGATGCGATCGGCGATGCCGAGCAGATCCGCCAGCTCCTGAACTCCGAGAAGGACGAGTTCGAGCTCAACATGTGCACCGACGTCGACCGTAACGACAAGGCGCGCGTCTGCGTCCCGGGCACGATCAAGGTGCTGGCGCGCCGGCAGATCGAGACCTATTCAAAGCTCTTCCACACCGTCGACCATGTCGAAGGCATGCTGCGTCCCGGCTTCGATGCGCTCGATGCGTTCCTCACGCATGCCTGGGCCGTCACCGTCACCGGCGCACCAAAACTCTGGGCGATGCAGTTCGTCGAGGATCACGAGCGCTCGCCGCGCCGCTGGTATGCCGGCGCGATCGGAGCGGTGAATTTCGACGGCAGCATCAACACCGGCCTCACCATTCGCACCATCCGGATGAAGGAGGGCCTCGCGGAAGTGCGCGTCGGCGCCACCTGTTTGTTCGACTCCGATCCCGCCGCCGAGGACCGCGAATGCCAGGTCAAGGCCGCGGCCCTGTTCCAGGCGCTGCGCGGCGATCCGCCGAAGCCGCTGTCGGCCTTTGCGCCCGACGCCACCGGAAGCGGCAAGCGGGTACTGCTGATCGACCATGACGACAGCTTCGTCCATATGCTGGCCGATTACTTCCGCCAGGTCGGCGCCGACGTCACCGTGGTCCGCCATGTGCATGCGCTCGACATGCTCAAGCAGAAGCGGTGGGATTTGCTGGTGCTGTCGCCAGGGCCGGGCAGGCCCGAGGATTTTGGGATCAAGAAGACCATCGACGCGGCGCTGGAGGACAAGCTGCCGGTGTTCGGCGTCTGCCTCGGCGTCCAGGCGATCGGCGAGTATTTCGGCGGCGAGCTCGGGCAGCTCACGCATCCCGCCCATGGCCGGCCCTCGCGGGTTCAGGTACGTGGCGGGCGGCTGATGCGCAATCTGCCGAACGAGATCGTCATCGGCCGCTATCACTCGCTGTATGTCGAGCGCGACAGCATGCCGGAGGTGCTATCCGTCACCGCCAGCACCGAGGACGGCGTCGCCATGGCGCTCGAGCACAAGACCCTGCCGGTCGCCGGCGTGCAATTCCATCCGGAATCGCTGATGTCGCTGAGCGGCGAGGTGGGCTTACGAATTGTCGAGAACGCGTTCCGCCTGGATGCGTCGCGCTGATTGAGAGGCACCATGACTTTTGACCATGATCTGAAGGCGAGCGTCCGCACCATCCCGGACTATCCGAAACCCGGGATCTTGTTCCGCGACATCACCACGTTGCTCGCAGATGCGCGTGCGTTCCGCCGTGCGGTCGACGAACTCGTCAATCCCTGGGCCGGCAACAAGATCGACAAGGTCGCTGGCATGGAAGCGCGCGGCTTCATCATCGGTGGCGCGGTGGCGCACCAGGTTTCGGCCGGCTTCGTGCCGATCCGGAAAAAAGGCAAGCTGCCGCACACCACCGTGCGGATCGCTTACTCTCTCGAATACGGCATCGACGAGATGGAGATGCACGTCGACGCCATCCAGCCGGGTGAGCGTGTGATCCTGGTCGACGACCTCATCGCCACCGGCGGCACCGCGGAAGGTGCGGTGAAGCTGCTGCGCCAGATCGGCGCCAATGTGGTCGCCGCCTGCTTCATCATTGATCTGCCCGATCTCGGCGGCGCCGCCAAGCTGCGCGCGATGGACGTGCCGGTGCGCACGCTGATGACGTTCGAGGGGCACTGAGGGCACGGCACGGCTGGCGACGTTCAGATCGGCTCGGCCTTTAGCTCCGACAGCCAATGCAGCATGCGCTCTTTGAGGAGCGCATTCCTGACATAGTCGCTCGCCTCATCTTTCAGCCGCTCGCATTCGCCGAGTGTCAGGCCTGCCTCACCGTGCATGTTCCACGCAGTCTGGAGTCTACGGCAGGTGTGGCTACCCTGGCGCAGCGAGAACCAGATGCGATTCTGGATTGTCTCGAGGTTCGAGGCTTGGCCGACCCAGGCCTCGCCCGAGGCCGCGCAGCGGACGACGTAGATGCCGGCAACGGTCTTCCGCTCCTTATAGGCGGCGATTGCTGCTTTACGGTCGATGCTCACGGTGAAGAGGCCTTGCTGAGGAACGATGGTGCGTACACTCAGTAACCGCAACGTTGCTCGGCGTCAATATTATCCGGGTAAAATATTCAGGACCGTTGCAGGATCAGGCTGAGCTCGAGTTCGCGGAAGGCGAGGTAATTGCGCCGGGTCCATTGGTGCAGCTCGGTCGAGGCATCCTTCTCCTGGCGAAGATAGCCGGTGAAGGAGAAATTCAGGCGGCTGATATAGGTCTTCAGGAATCCGGGCAGCGCCGGCAGGCGCAGCAGCCGGCCGCCGGCCATCGCTTCCGGCAGCTCGCCGCGCACGATGTGCTCGTTGTCCACCGTGATCAGGTTGATCCGCGGGATCTGTTCGCGCAGCATCTCGTGGGCGCGGGCCGAGACGCGGTCGGTGTCGGCGACGAACAGGATCATCGGCGCGACGTGGCGGCGCGCAGCCTCTTTCAACAGGCCGATCTCCTCCGTCATCTTGAAGAACTCGTCAAAGGCGTGGAAGCCGAGGTCGATCACCTTGGCAAGCCCGTCATCGACGATGACACGATCCATCAGCTGCATCTTGCCGTAGGTGTCGATCACGTCGGCGGTCTCGGTGATCGTTGGCAGATAGTCGAGCAGCGACGGCTCCTTCAGGTTGACGTCGAAGGCCACGACGTTGCCGTTCTTGAGCAGCAAAAATTCGCTCAAAAGCCGCGCCAGCAGGGTCTTGCCGACCTGCGGGCGGGGCGAGCAAATGATGTAGAGGGGCGTTGCGGGCATCGATAGCTATATCAGTCGAACTTGGCGACCAATCCAGCCGTATCCGCCCGGCTTGCGCAACTATTTTTCGCTGTTGCGGGCCCCGGATTTCGTCGAGCCGACGATATCGGTCAGCCGGATCCGATCGAACTCACTCCAGACGTTCGCCAGCCAGTGTCGGACATAACCACGCAGCACGAAGGAGTAGTTGGCGGCCTCGTCGTTGACGCCCTTGTTGGCGACGAATTTCAGGAATGGGACGGAGGACACCTCGACCTGCTCATAGGCCATTTCGTTGAGCTTGGGGATGGTCAGCTCGGTCGCGTCCTTGATGCGGTTGAAATACGATTGGTAAGTCGACTGATCCCACTGGAAGAACTGGGTATCGTTGATGAAGTTCTTCACCAGGAAATATTTCGCGCCGCCCATGAAGCCCGCGGTCTCGGCGATCTCGTCCAGCGAGGCGATCGAGGGTCCGAGGATGTGGAACACGGCAAAGGTGATCTGGCCGGCCTTGGCGGCGTCGAGGAATCCGATGTCGCGCAAGGAGGCGAGCGCCGGCGAGAGCAGGCCGGCCCGGACATCGATCACGGTGACCGACGGGCTCGTCGCGTTGAGCGTATCGAATATCTTCATCTGATCCGACGTCGTCGTCATGTCGACGATCTCGGTGATGTCAGGATGGAAGCGCTTCAGGGTTCCGCGCGGCGATTCGGTGTCGAAGGCGCGCGTCGGCACGTTGTTGGCGGAAAAATAATCGAGCAGGGTGCGCGACACCGTGGTCTTGCCGACCCCACCCTTGTCCGCGCCCACCACAACCACTGCCGGCTTTGCCATTGCTGTCCCCTAACGCGCGCCCCCGATCGCGAGGTTGCAATCGGACGGGCCCCAAATCGATGTCGCAGACATGTCCCAAGTCTGCTGTTGGGCGCGAACATGGCAGAAACAAGGGAGAATTCAATTCCGCAGGGCCCAGTTACGGCAATTCCCGAGGTTTTTCCCAAGCACGACGAATCCTTCCGGGCATGGCGTCAAATCACGCTCAATGGCGGCCCCAAGGACCCAAGGAATTGCCCAAGGGATTGCTTACTCAATTGCCTATCGGGTTGCTGCTGGCGGTTCCGGCGGAGCTGGGTGCGGGCAGGGGCGGCGGACTGGCCGCGCCGCCTACGTCGTTCCAGGGCCCCCGGCGCGGTGGCGGTCGGACGCCCTGCTGGTCGGCTTGCGTGTCTGGCTCCTCGGCCTCGTCGGCGGAAAGCGGCTGCGGGCCGGGATCATGGCCGCCGGCGAACTTGACCAACGCGTCGACTCGCGACTGCACCGAGGGGTGGGTCGCGAACAAATCGGCAAAACCCTCGCGCGGATTGTCGACGCAGAGCTCCATCACTGCCGAGGTTGCGCCCGGCAGCTCGCCGCGGTTCTCGATCTTGCGCAATGCCGAGATCATGGCGTCCGGGTTTTTCGTCAGCTCGACGGAGCCTGCGTCCGCGAGATATTCGCGCGAGCGTGACAGCGCGAGCTTCACCACCTGAGACAACAGCCAGGCCACCACGATCAGCACGACCGCGATGATGATGACGATCACCGCGCCGCCGCCCGAACTCTTGCTGTCGCTCGACGACGAGGACGATCGTGACGAGGAGGAGCCCGACGACCACGAGCCGCCGGAGCCGGAGCTCCAGCTGAAATTCGTGAACAGGCGGAAGAACAGTTCGCCGAAGAATCCGACCACGCCCGCGATGATGACGGCGACCACCATGAGCTGCACGTCGCCGTTCTTGATATGGGTCAGCTCGTGACCCAGCACCGCCTCGATTTCCTGGTCGTCCAGCGCATTGAGGAGACCGGTGGTGACGGTGACCGAATATTGCCGCGGGTTGAGGCCGGTCGCGAACGCGTTCAGCGCCGGGCTTTCCATGATCTTCAGCTTCGGCATCGTGATGCCGCGCGAGATGCAGAGATTTTCAAGCAGATTATAGAGCCGCGGCTGCTCCTGCCGGGTGACGTCGTGGCCGCCGGTCACCGCATCGATCATCGACTGGTGGAAGAAATAGGCGATCACGATCCAGGTCGCTGCCACGACGGTCGCAACCGGTGCGGCGACTTTCAGATCATAGAAGGCGCGTCTCAGATAATGGAGGACGGTCTCGTCGCCATTGATGACGACTTCGGCGATCAGCGCGCCGGCATAGACCAGCACGTAGACCAGCGCGAACAGACCGGCGAGCAGGAGCATCGAACGAAACTTGTTCGAGGCGATGTGCGTGTAGAGACCATACGCGGCCATGACGCGATGCCCTGCCGGCCTATCGGCTCAACTCAGAATTTCACCTGCGGCGTGGCCTCGACCTCGGTGCGGCTGGCGCCGAGATCGAAGAAGTCCTTTTTGGTGAAGCCGAACATGCCGGCGAACAAGGCTGCCGGCATCTGCTGGATGCCGGTGTTGTATTCCTGGACCGCGCTGTTGAAGAAGCGTCGGCTGGCCGCGATCTTGTTCTCGAGATCGGACAGCTCGCTGGCGAGCTGCTGGAAATTGGCGTTGGCCTTGAGGTCGGGATAGGCCTCCGACAGCGCGATCAGTCGGCCGAGCGCGCCGGAGAGCTGGGTCTCGGCCGCGGACACCTGCGCCGGTCCCTGCGCCGACATCGCCGAATTGCGCGCCTTGATGACGTCGTCGAGCGTGCCGCGCTCATGCGAGGCATAGCCCTTCACCGTCTCGACCAGGTTCGGGATCAGATCGTGGCGCTGCTTGAGCTGCACGTCGACGTCGGCAAAGGCCTGGCCGACGCGCTGGCCCAGCGCCACCAGCCGATTGTAGGCGGCGAAGGCAAAGAACACGAGGACGACGATAACGCCGAGAACGATCCAGCCGGTCGACATGGAGAACTCCTGAAGGGGGAAGAAGGCGGGCGCTAGGGTAGACCAAATTGGCGCCGAGCGAGAGCCCGGTACAGAAGAGAGGTAAGCCTTGGTCGGATGAGGGACTATCCGAGTTCAAGGCGAAAGCGCCGGAGCAGGTTAACTTTCGGACAGGATGGCATCACCCCAGCGCCAGCGGCGGGCGCTTGCATAGGCGACCTTGTCCCGCCGTGGGACCTTGGCGAGTTCGACGCCTTGCTCGGTGCAGAGCTTTGCCGTGATCTCGGCCTTGCCGAGATCCGGCGGCGCCAACACGCGCGCGGCGCGGGTGGCGGGAGGCCTACGGGTTAGCGCCACGTAGATGAATCGCTCGTCCTCGAACGGCACCTCGGCGCCCTTGATTTGGCGGTGAGCCTGCGAGCGCGGCAAGCGCTGGGAGAAATGGCACCAGTCGGGCGCCGTCAGCGGACACGGCTTTTCGTGCGGGCAGGGTGCGGCGACATAGGCGCCCGCCGCGATCAGTTGCTGGCGCAAGGTGAGGATGCGGGCGTAGCCGGCGGGCGTGCCGGGCTCGATCACGACCAGCACGTGGCGCGCTTTCGCCCACATCGCTTCCGCGAGCTTGCGTTGATCGCCCTCGCTGAGCTCGCCGATGACATAGCTCGCGACGACGAGATCGGCTTGCGAAACCTCAGCGAGGTTCGCGCCGGCATCGCCCGGCAGATAGCGGCAATTCGCCAGACGCGTGCTGTCGCGCGCCAGTTCGAGCGCGAGACGGCTCAGCGTGGCGTTGGCATCGAGCAGGGTGAAGGATTGCAGCGACGGAAAAGCTTCCGCAGCGGCCCAGCTCGCGGTGCCCGGACCTGCGCCGACGTCGAGCAGCGTTTCCGGACCGAGGTCCGGTGCGACCTCGGTCAGCGCATTCAGACTTGCCGCCACCGCAGCGTAGGTCGCCGGCATCCTCGCGAGCGCATAGGCGAGCGCATCGGCCTCGGACTTGATCGTGCCGGAGCCGCCCCCTGCACGATAGGTGGTCGAGATTTTCTGCGATCGCTGCGCAGCGTCGGTGCGCGAGAACCCCTGGAGCTTGCCGTCGAGGGCCGCTTTCAGTTCGGCGGGGAGGGTGGGTGAGATCATCATTCGTGGTCATCATCCGCTTGCGCGGATGACGACGTCAATGGGTGCGTGACGGGAGCGGACTCACGCCACGTTCTGGTCGAGAATGTCCACCGCCTCTTGCAGGTTCACCGACACCAGTTGCGAGACCCCGCGTTCGGCCATGGTGACGCCGAACAGGCGGTTCATCCTCGCCATCGTGATCGGGTTGTGGGTGATGATGATGAAGCGCGTGTCGGTCGAGGCGGTCATCTCGTGCAACAGGTTGCAATAGCGCTCGACGTTGTGGTCGTCGAGCGGCGCGTCGACTTCGTCCAGCACGCAGATCGGCGAGGGATTGGTGAGGAACACCGCGAAGATCAGCGCCATCGCGGTCAGCGCCTGCTCACCGCCGGAGAGCAGCGATAGCGTCTGCGGCTTCTTGCCCGGCGGCTTGGCGATGATTTCGAGGCCGGCTTCAAGAGGGTCATCGCTCTCGATCAAATGCAACGCGGCTTCGCCGCCACCGAACAGCTCGACGAACAGGCGCTTGAAGTGGTTGTTGACGACCTCGAACGAGGTCAGGAGCCGCTCGCGAGCTTCCTTGTTGAGGCTCTGGATACCCTGGCGCAACCGCTTGATGGCCTCGACGAGGTCGTCGCGCTCGGTGACCAGACCATTATGCTGGGTCTCGACCTCGCGCAGCTCTTCCTCGGCGCGCAAATTGACCGCGCCCAGGCGCTCGCGATCGCGGCGCATCTTTTCGAGGTCTTCCTCGATGTCGTGCAGCGGCGGCAGCTCGGCGCCGGGCTCGATCTCGGCGAGCCCGGCAACGGCCTGCGGCTCGACTTCGAGCATGTCGCGGATCTCGCGCTCGATGTCATCGAGCCTGCGCCGCGCGCTTTCCATGCGCTCCTCGGCGCGGGCGGTGGCCTCGCGCGAGCTCGACAGCGCCTCGAGCGTCAGCTTGGCGACGCGATCGGTTTCGGCCATCGCGGTTTCCGCGCTGGCGAGCGCGTCGGCGGCCATGCGGCGGTCGTTTTCGGCATATTCGATCTCGGTGATCAGCGCGCTGCGCTTCTCCGCGAACACGGCCGGCGCGTTCTCGAGATCGCTGCGCTCGATTGAGACTTCGGCGATGCGCGCCTGGATGGTGTCGATGTGGGAGGCCGCGCTCTCCTTGCGGTTCTGCCACTCGGTGCGTTCGGCGAGGATCGCCTGCACGCGGCGGTCGGCCAGCTCGGCTTCGCGCGCCAGCGCCTGTGCCTCGGCCCGGACCTGGGCGGCCATGCGACGATGACCTTCGATGTCGCTGCGGACAGCGGCGAGACGGGTTTCGGTGTCCTCGCTCGACGGCAGCTCGAAGATCCCGGCTTCGGCGTATTCGTAGGCGGCTTCGGCCTCGGCGCGGTCGGCGGCCAGACGGCTGTGCGCTTCCGACAGCGTCGCCTTGCGTGCAGCGTGGCGGCTGATCTCGCGCTCGACCGTGGCATGGCGCTCGCGCGCGACGTTGAGTTCGCGCTGCGCAGCGCGCCAGGCTCCGCGGCTCGCACCTTCGGTGCTGGCGGCCATCTGCAGCTCGGCCTCGGCGTTCTCCAGCGCCTGACGCTTGATCTGCGCGTCGATGCGGGCCTGCTCCAGCTCGTTCTCGATGTCGATGAGGCGGGCGCGCTCGGCAAGCCGCCTTGCTGCGCCGGTCGGCGCGTGGGCGGCTGCGACAAAACCGTCCCAGCGCCAGACGTCGCCTTCGGGCGAGACCAGCCGCTGGCCGGTCTTGAGCTGCGAGACCAGCTCGGCGCCGCGCTCGCGCGGCACCACGCCGATCTGCGCCAGGCGGCGGGTCAGCTCGGCCGGGGCCTGCACGTGGCTGGCGAGAGGCACGACGCCTTCGGGCAGTTCCGGATCGCCGTCGGTGACGCCGGCATTGGTCCAGCGCATCGGCGCGGACGGATCGACCGGGGCGTCCAGATCGTCCCCAAGGGCTGCGCCGATCGCCTTTTCAAATCCCTTGTCGACGGTGATGCCGTCGATGATCGGCGGCCACAAATTCTTGGTCTCGCCGTTGAGGATCTTGGAGATCGTGCGCGCCTCGGTATCGAGCCGCTGCACGCGCTTGTCGGCTTCGACCAGCGGCGAGCGCGAGGATTCCAGCGTCTGCCGCGCGGCGACGTGCGCGGCTTCGCTGGCCTGAGCGGCGGCTTCCGAGGCCGCCAGCGTCTGCTCGGCGCTCTCGACCGTCGCGGTCAGCTCGTCGAGATCGCCGAAGCCGCCGGTCTCCTCGGTGAGCTTCTGCTCTTCCGCCGCGACGTTCGAAATCTCCTGGTCGAGCCGGGCGAGCTTGTCGCGGTGGGTGCGAACGTTGGCTTCGAGTTGGTTGCGCTTGGCGGTGAGGTCTGCGAGCGCGGTGGTGAGCTCGGCGAACTGCTGCTCGGTTTCGGTCAGCACCGCCTCGGCTTCGGCGACACGCTCGTCGACGCCGGAGCGCTTCTCAACGCGCGACTTGATCTCTTCCTTCAGCTCGGCATCTTCGGCGTCGAGGCGCTGCAGCGCGATATCGGCGTCCATGGTCTGCTGCTGGGCGCGCGAGATGTCGCCTTCGAACTGCGCGAGGCGCCGCTCGAGTTCCGCGACGCGCTCCTTGGCGCGCTCTTCCTCGCGATCGAGCAGCTCGCGGGCGTTGGTCAGGCGCTGCAGCCCCGCTGCGGCGCGCGCTTCGGCATCGCGCAGCGCCGGCATTTCGGCGGCGCGAATCGCCTGGATGCGGGCGGCCTCGGCCTGGTGCTGGGTCCGCTCGGCCATCTCGCGGACCGCGAGATCGTGGGTCTGGCCGGATTCGTCGACGTCGGCATGGGCGCCGATCCAGCGCAGATGGAACAGGGTTGCTTCGGCCTTGCGGACCTTGGCCGCAACTTCGCGATAGCGCACGGCCTGGCGGGCCTGCTTCTTGAGGCCTTCCATTTGCCCCGCGAGCTGGCCGATCACGTCCTCGACGCGGGTGAGATTGGTTTCGGCCGCCTTGAGCCGCAGCTCGGCTTCGTGGCGGCGGGCGTGCAGGCCGGCGACGCCGGCGGCGTCTTCCAGCACGCGGCGGCGCTGCTCGGGCTTGGCCTGAATGATCTCGCCGATCTTGCCCTGGTGGACCAGGGCCGGCGAGCGCGCGCCGGTGGCGGCGTCGGCGAACAGAATCTGCACGTCGCGGGCGCGCACGTCGCGGCCGTTGATGCGGTAGACCGAACCGGCTTCGCGCTCGATGCGGCGGGAAATTTCCAGAAGCTGGCTGTCGTTCATCGCCGCCGGCGCTGTGCGATCGGAATTGTCGATCGTCATCGTCACTTCGGCGTGGTTGCGCGCGGGGCGATTGCCGGAGCCGGCGAAGATCACCGCGTCCATGTCGGCGGCGCGCAGCGACTTGTAGGAGGTCTCGCCCATCGCCCAGCGCAGCGCCTCGACCAGATTCGACTTGCCGCAGCCGTTGGGCCCGACCACGCCGGTCAGGCCGGGCTCGATGACGAAGTCGGTGGCCTCAACGAAGGACTTGAAGCCGTGAAGGCGCAGGCGGGTGATTTTCATAAGCACGCATCTCTGTTGGCAGGCGCGAATCCCCCTGCCGGGACAATACCATGGAAGGCAATGTCGGTATCCGGGCGAGTCGCGCGAAGCGCCTCATGCGGCTGGACAATGGCCGCGGTGCGCTGCGAGGGCAACCGGCGAAAGCCTCTTTTCCCAAGGGATTTGTGCCGGGAAAGATACGGCTATCGAGATGCGAATCAGGATTGTGCCGTGCGAATCAGCTCTTCAGCAGCGGATTGATCTTCTTGGCGAATTCCTCGAACGAGGTCTCGCCCTTGATCTTCTCGCCGTTGACGAAGAACGTCGGCGTCGAATCGACCTTCAGAACGTCGCTGGCATATTTCTGGTCGGCGGCGATCTTGTCGAGCAGGGCCTGGTCCTTCAGGCAGGCCTCGACCTGCTGCTGCGTGAGACCGGCCTGCTTGCCGATCCGGGTCAGGGTCTCCGTGGTGTTCTTCACCACCCAATCGTTCTGCTGGCGGAACAGCATGTCGGTGACGGCAAAGTATTTCGGCGCGTCGCCATTGGCGATGCAGCGCGACAGCATCGAACCGGCGGCGGCTTTGATGTCGAGCGGGAACTCGCGGAAGACGTAACGCACCTTGCCGGTGTCGATGTATTCCGACTTGATCTTGGGAAACACTTGCTCATTGAAGGCCGCGCAATGCGGGCAGGTCATCGAGGCGTATTCGGTGATGGTGACGGCGGCGTCCTTCGGGCCCAGCGCCATGTCGGGCAGCGACACCGGTTTGGCCACGTCACCAGCCGCTGCCTGCGCCATGGCTTCAGGGATCATGGCATCGGAGATGAATCGCAGCGGAGAGAACCCGGCGAGCGCGGCAAGCCCGGTCAGCGACAGCATCGAGGTGAAGGCGCGGCGGGTGATGATCAAGGTCGGCTCCCGGATTGGCGTGGTCTCGCCCGAATTCCCATTCAGACGGCCTGTCGCTAGCTTGAAACGTCGTTTGAGGCAATGGCGAGCGGCAAGGACAGGTCCAGTTTGGCCGCAGAATAAGGCTCAATTTCGCTTGATGGCGGCCCCGAGGCGCGCCAGCGCCGACTTCAATTGTTCATCTTCGATATCGCCCAGGCGCTCAGCCACCTCGGCCACCGATTTGGCGTCCGGCGGGCCGGGCCGGGTCGGCCGGCGGGCGCGTGATAGCGGAGCCTGGCGAAAGGCCAGCTTGCCGACCGCGCTCCAGCCGAAGAAGCGGTTGACCCGCTGCAGGATCACATCGGCGGAGTGCTGGATCTCGAGCGCCATCGGCCCCTCGACCCGCAGCACCAGCGTCGCCGGCTCCTGCGGCTGACCCTCGACCGGCCGCGGCCATTGCATCTTGAGCGGCTCGGCGTGCGCCGCGATCTCCGGCCCGGCAATCTGCGCCCATCGCGTCACCAGCTCGCGCGCGGCAAATCCCTGCTTGGCATAGGCCTCGGCAAAGACGTCGTTGAGCAGGAGCGATAGCGGCTTGGCGCTGATGGGACCGGGTTTGATGGGTCGAAGCTTGGACATGGGACCTTATAGCACTCCGGGGCGTCGGCCGCAGGCTCTTCACCGCGAAGAAAAACGTGGATGCCCGCGACAAGCGTGGGCACGACGTGGAGAGATCGACGCATTGCCGTTACAGTGCGGACATGAGCCCCAAATCCGCCCTCAAGGCGAAATCGGAACCAGTTCCGCCGGAGACCCCATCGCGTCCGCTCGCGCTGCTCCAATGGTATGACCGCCACCGCCGCCGATTACCCTGGCGGGCTCCGCCCGGCGAAGCATCCGACCCTTACCGCGTCTGGCTGTCCGAGATCATGCTGCAGCAGACCACAGTGAAGGCGGTCGGGCCCTATTTCGAAAAATTCGTCTCGCGCTGGCCTGATGTCACCGCGCTCGGACGGGCCTCGCAGGAGGACGTGCTGCGGATGTGGGCCGGGCTGGGCTATTATTCTCGCGCCCGTAATCTCCATGCCTGCGCGGTCGCGGTGACGCGCGAGCATGGCGGCACCTTTCCCGACACCGAAGTGCGTCTGCGCGCGCTGCCGGGCGTCGGGCCCTATACGGCGGCAGCGATCGCGGCGATAGCGTTCGATCGACGCACCATGCCGGTCGACGGCAATATCGAGCGCGTGGTCTCGCGGCTCTTTGCAGTTGAGGAAGAGCTCCCGCAGGCCAAGCCGCTGATTCAGGAGTTGGCTGCGACGCTGCTTGCCGATTCTCGCGCCGGTGATAGCGCGCAGGCGCTGATGGATCTGGGCGCCTCGATCTGCACGCCGAAAAAGCCGGCCTGCTCGCTATGCCCGCTGAACGAGGGCTGCACGGCGCGCGCGCTGGGAACGCAGGACACGTTTCCGCGCAAGGCCGCGAAGAAGAGCGGCGCGCTACGGCGCGGCGCCGCTTTCGTTGTCACGCGCGGCGACGAGCTTCTCGTCCGCACCCGTCCCGAAAAGGGGTTGCTCGGCGGCATGACCGAAGTACCGGGGTCGGACTGGCTGGCCGGGCAGGACGACGCCAAGGCAAAACGGCAGGCGCCCGAGTTGAAGGGGCTGTCGCGCTGGCAGCGCAAGGTCGGCGTGGTCACCCACGTCTTCACGCATTTTCCGCTGGAACTGGTGGTCTACACGGCGAGGGTGGAAGCGCGGACGCGGGCACCCGCCAGCATGCGCTGGGTGCCGATCGCCACGCTCGCCGATGAAGCATTGCCCAACGTCATGCGTAAGGTGATTGCGCATGGATTGGACCCTAGCAGCCCATCCTGCTGACAAGATGCTGGCAGCAGGCCTGCGTTAGCTGTGGTAGGCAACGGAGGCTCGCATGATCAAGACCGCGCTCGACAACTTTCCCAGGCCGCCCTGTGCCGAGCTATTGGGGTGGCGCCTGCTCGATGCCCGACCCCGGGGAAGGCTGGATCAAGCTCGCCTTCGACGGCAAGCCGGAGTTCTGCAATCCGGCCGGCTTCATCCAGGGCGGCATGCTCTCGGCCATGCTCGACGACACGATGGGCCCCGCCGTGCTGGTGATGAGCGAGGGCAGGCTCTACACCACCACCATCAGCATGACCGTGAATTTCCTGGCGCCCGCAAAGCCCGGACCGATCATCGGCGAGGCCAAGGTGACGCAGCTCGGCAGGACGATTGCGTTCGTCGAGGCAAAGCTGATGGCAGAGGACGGAACGCTGCTGGCGACGGCGACGGCGAGCGAGCGGCTGCTGGAGGCGGCGAGGGTGGTGGGCAAATAGCTGCCGCGCAGTCTTTTTTCCTTCTCCCCTTGCGGGAGAAGGTGGCGCGAAGCGCCGGATGAGGGGTTTGTCTCGGCGAGTTCAAATGAGAGTTAGACTCGCGGAGACAGACCCCTCACCCGAGTGAGCTTGCGTCTACCGGCGTCGCTGCCCTCTCCCGCAAGGGGCGAGGGCGCATCAACGTGCGTCTCGCTTCGTGCGAATACTCATTTCGTCGCGCGCGCGTCCTTGCTCACGATCGGCGGCTTCGCATTCAGCGCTTCCACCTGGAAGCCGGCGACGCGCTTGTAGTTGGCGGCAACATCCTCGAGCTCCTGTTGCGACAGCACGTCAGTGACGACCTTGTAGCCGTCGGGCGCGCGCTCCTCGACCAGCTGCATCACCTGCTCGGGGCCGTTCTTGCGGTTGAGCAGGACGAGACTGGTGGTTGCAGGCCGCCGCTCGGCCTCATAGGCGAGCAGGGCCGCTTGCGTCGGGCCGTGCGCCAGGATCTCGCGCGTGATGGTGCGCGCATCGAGGATCGCCTGCGAGGCGCCGTTGGATCCGATCGGATACATTGGATGTGCGGCGTCGCCCATCAGCGTGACGCGGCCGAAAGTCCATTGCGACACCGGATCGCGATCGACCAGCGGATATTCATAGGCGTGCGGGCAGTTCTTGATCAGGCCGGGCACGTCGAGCCAGTCGAACTGCCAGCTCTCGAACCAGGGTAAGAACTCCTCCAGCCGCGCGGTGCGGTTATAGTCCTCGCGCCGCCATTGATAGGTCGGCGGCATGTGGCGCTCGGCAACCCAGTTGATCAGATGGTTGCCCGCGGCGTCCGGTTCCTTCGAGATCGGATAGCAGACGAATTTCAGGATCTCGTGACCGGCCATGATCATGGTGCGGCCGCTGAGGAAGGCTTTTGCGGGCGTGACGCCGCGCCAGAGGATGCGGCCGTTCCAGATCGGCGGGCCTTCGTCGGGATAGAGTTTTTCTCGCGCGGCGGAATGGATGCCGTCCGCGGCGATCAGGATCGTGCCGTCGTAAGTCCCCGCGGCCTTGCCGGTGGCCTTGTCGACGAAATCGGCGCGCACGCCGTCGGCGGTTTCGCTCCAGCCGGTAAGATGATGGCTGGTGAGGATGTTGTCGCGGCCGAGGCGCTCGATGGCGGTGTCGAGCAGCAATTGCTGGAGCGTGCCGCGATGGATCGAAAACTGCGGCCATTTATAGCCGGCCTCCAGCCCGCGCGGCTCGCTCCAGATCGGCTTGCCGTGCTTGGAGAAATAGGCAAGCTCGCGGGTGCGCACGCCGCTGGCATCGAGCTTGTCCATCAACCCGAGCTCGATCAGCTCGCGCACCGCATGCGGCAGCACGTTGATGCCGACGCCGAGCGGCCGCAGTTCGGCGACGCTCTCGAACACTTTTACGGGAATGCCGATTCCGTGCAGGCTGAGTGCAAGCGTCAGCCCGCCGATGCCGCCACCGGCGATGAGTACGGTCATGGGAAAGCCCCTCCAACTCGGGGCGTCTTGGCACAGCCGGGCGCCGGTGGGCAACTGCGAAGAGAGGTTCGTGCTATGGACCTCGGGGCCCGCAGCCGTTACCTTCCGGCTTTCCCATGAGGTCCGACATGCTCAAGCTCTACTACGCCACCGGCACCTGCGCGCTCGCCACCTACATCACCCTGGAAGAAGCCGGCGCCGACTACGCGGCGGAGCGGCTGAGCTTCAAGGACAACCAGCAGAACAGCGTGGAGTACCTCGCGATCAACCCGAAAGGCCGCGTCCCCGCGCTGGTGACCGATCGCGGCGTCCTGACCGAGACCCCGGCGATGCTGGCTTATCTCGCGCAGACCTTCCCCAAGGCCAAGCTCGCGCCGCTCGACGATCCCTTCGACTTCGCCCAAGTGCAGTCGTTCAACTCCTACCTCTGCTCGACCGTGCACATCAATCATGCCCACAAAATGCGCGGCGCACGCTGGGCGAGCGAAGAAAGCTCGTTCGCCGACATGAAGGCGATGATCCCGAAGACCATGGGGGCCTGCTTCGCCCTGATCGAGCAGAAGATGTACAAGGGGCCCTGGGTGATGGGCGAGCAGTTCACGATCTGCGATCCTTATCTCTACACCCTGTCGACCTGGCTCGAAGGCGACAGCGTCGACATCAACGCGACGCCGAAGATCGCCGATCATTTCAAGCGCATGTCCGACCGCCCCGCCGTGCGCAAGGTGATGGACGCGCAGAAGGCGTAGGAGCGCGGCAATATATTCCCCTGTCGTGCCGGGCAAGCGTCAGCGCAGACCCGGGACCCATAACCACAGGGAGAAGTTGTGACGCAAGCTGACAATCACGAGTCTTCGCCAAACCACGTCCTGTGGTTATGGGTCCCGGATCGGCGCTCCGCTTCGCTGCGCTTGTCCGGGACGACACCATTTGCTTTGAAGTTGCGTCCTATCCAGCGCGCCCTTTCTTCTCCAAATCCCGTCCCGTCTCCAGCATCAGCCGCCTGAGCCAGATCGAGCCTGGATCCATCTGCGCGCGGGTCGGGTAGAACATGAACTGCTCATCGATGCCGGGGTCGAGCGGCGGCGTCACCGTGACGAGGCCGAGCTGCTTGGACAGCGCCGCGATCAACCGGCGCGGCACGAAGGCGACGAGGTCGGTACGGGCGGCGACGTGCAGCGCTTCGAGATAACCCGGGACGACGAGAGCGATATGCCGGTCTATGCCCTTGGTGCCCAGCCAAGTGTCGATGAGGTCCTCCGGCTGGCCGCGGATGATTACGCCGACATGGCGTGCAGCCAGGAACGTCTCGCGCCGCTTCAGCTTCGCAGCCACGGGGTGGCCGCGCCGCACCGCCAGCGCGTCGCTGTCGGTGTAAAGCAACTGGCGGTGAAATCCCTTGAAGGCGTTGCCGATCGAGATCACGAGATCGATGGTGCGGGCGAACTCGGCGTGGAAAATAGCCGGTCCTCGCCACGGCACCACGTCGATGCGGACGTTGGGGGCGGCCTGCGTCACCTTTTCCATCAAGGGCGGCATCAACAGCTCGACCGCGAGGTCCGGCATCATCAGTCGGAATTGCCGCTCGCTGCGCGCCGCATCGAATTCATCCGATACGAACAGCCCGCGCACCTGGTCGAGCGCCTGCGCCAGCGGCGCGCGCAAGGCTTGCGCCCGCGGCGTCAACTCCATCCGCGCGCCTGTGCGTACCAAGAGCGGATCGCCAAGGATGTCGCGCAGACGCTGGAGCGCATGACTCGCCGCCGGCTGCGACAGCCCGATCCGCAATGCGGCGCGGCTGACGCTGGCCTCGCGCAGCAGCGCGTCAAGCGCGGTCAGGAGATTGAGGTCGAGCGAATTCAAATTCATGAGGCGAATAGATATCATATCCACTATCGATTTGAAGAATTTAGCACCGGCGGCGATGATTTCCGTGTTCTCACCAAAGGAGATGCCGCCATGAGCGCGAGCGCCAACAAGAAACTGATGCAGGATATCTTTGCAGCCGCCGCCAGCCCCGATCCGGCTGCGCGCGACCGTGGCTTGTTCACCGAAAGTCTTGCCGACGACGCCAAATGGATCGTGACCGGCCAGTATTCCTGGTCGCGCACCTTTTCGGGCAAACAGGCGATCCTCAACGATCTGCACGGCTATGTGCGGACCCGCCTTGTCGACCGGACGCGGACGGTCGCTCATCGCTTCATCGCCGACGGCGATATCGTCGTCATCGAAGCAAAGGGCGACAATGTCACGCCAGAAGGCGTGCGCTACGACAACGACTATTGTCTCGTGTTTCGTCTCGAGGACGGCAAGATCAAGGAGATCCGGGAATATTGCGACTCGGTGCTGACCGAGAAGGCCCTTGGTCCGTTTCCACAAACGGCCGTGAGGGCCGCGAGCTGAGCGGATCGAGCAGCGTCGCCTCCGTCGACCGGTGCCGTCCGCCGCGGTCGGCGAGGGGCGTGTTGGTCTGGCGCAGGCCGGACCAGCTGCAGCGGCCTGCATGCCGCTGCGGGCTTCTCGCTAAAACCTTGCTCACCTGCCGATAAAATCAGCAGATGTTGTACCATCCGACGGATGCGCGCGCGAAAAATTTGAAGGTTCAATTAACGAGTGTCCCCCATTGTGTCGCGGTGCAGCGTGGGTCGCGAACAACGCGACGCGCGGCTGCCAGAGTGGCCGGTGACGATCGCCGGATTAGGCCGGCCGCTCGAATTGACATGCATCTGGGTGGACAGTGGGAATGCCGAGTTTTCGTTTGCGGATCAGGGGACGCCTGTACGCAGGTTTCATGGCCTTGGTGGCGGTTGGTCTTGTGATGGCGGTGGTCGCCATCTGGAATTTGCGATCCGTCCAGGATCAGGTCGCAAAACTCTCCGCGTTGTCGGACAGCACGGCGCGCGTCCTGGAGATATCGACCCATCTTCAGGCCATCCAGCGGGCCAATCTGCGCTACATTTACGACGCCAACGAGCCTGCGATGCGGGAGGCTGCCGAGCGAGAGGCCGCGGCGACCGGGCTGTTGCAGCTGGGAGCAAAGGGCCCCCTCTCGGAGGAGCGGCGGAAGCTCTACGACGATCTGATCGCCGACATCGCCAAAATGAAAAGCCTGCGTGACAGTCTCGGCGACGCCGTCAACGAGGCGCGGACCGGCAAGGCGACGCTGTTGCCGAGTGGCGAAGAGCTGACCGTCAAGATGGCCAAGCTGGTCGATGTGGCCCGTGCCGCCGCCGACGACGACACGGTGTCGCTCGTCGCGGACCTCGAGTCCCGGGTCCTGCTGGTTCGAATCGCGAACTGGCGCTTCCTCGCCCTGCGCGACGCCAACGGGCCCACCGCCTTCAGAACCAATGTCGACAGGGCGGTGCAGCGGCTGGCGGCCGTCGAAAGGAGCCCGCAGGCGGCGGACCTTCGCTCGTCTTTGACGCCAGTGAAGACCGCTCTCGGTATCTACAAATCCGCGTTCGAAACCACCTCTGCGGCGATGCTGCGGTCCGACGAGATCTACCACAAGGATCTCGCACCGCTCATCTCCGCGAGCATAGCCAAGCTCAAGGTCGCGGAAACCGCCTTGAAGACGGATTACAAGGCTTCGCGCACCGCGGCCGATGCTGTGATCGACGGCACGACCTCGCTGCAGGAGATCGCGGGCGGCCTCGCCGTCCTGTTCGGACTGATCGTCGCCTTCCTGACCGCCCGCAGCATCGTGCGGCCGCTGACCTCGATGACGCGCGCAATGGGGCTGCTTGCCGGCGGCAATCTCGCCGTCGAGATCCCCTCGCGCGGCAAGGTCGACGAGATCGGCGACATGGCCAAGGCGATCGACGTCTTCAAGACAAACATGATCGAGACCGAACGGCTGCGCCAAGAGCAGACCGCAACCGAGGCCCGGCAGGCCGAGAGCCGCAAGGCCGACATGGCCCGGCTCGCCAGCCGGTTCGAGCAGGCGGTGGGCGAGATCGTCGATACCGTATCCTCGGCATCGCACGAGCTCGAGGGCTCGGCCGGCACCCTGACCGCGACCGCGAGGCGCGCTCAGGATCTCTCCACCGAAGTGCAATCCGCCTCCCAGGAAGCCTCGGCCAATGTGCAGGCGGTCGCCTCCGCGACCGAGGAGTTGTCCTCCTCGGTGACGGAGATCGCGCGCCAGGTGCAGGAATCGGCGCGCATAGCGGGCGAAGCCGTCGGTCAGGTGAGCAAGACCAACGCGCGCGTCAGCGAGCTCTCCAAGGCTGCAGCCCGCATCGGCGACGTGGTCGAGCTGATCAGCACCATCGCCGGCCAGACCAACCTCCTGGCGCTGAACGCCACCATCGAGGCGGCGCGCGCGGGTGAAGCCGGCCGCGGCTTCGCCGTGGTCGCCTCGGAGGTCAAGGCGCTCGCCGAGCAGACCGCGAGGGCCACCGGTGAGATCGCCCAGCAGGTCTCGGGCATCCAGGCTGCGACGGAGGAGTCGGTCGGCTCGATCAGGGAAATCAGCGGCACCATCGAGCGGCTGTCGGAGATCTCGTCGACGGTCGCCGCCGCCGTGGAGGAGCAGGGTGCGGCGACGCAGGAGATCTCCCGCAACGTCCAGCAGGCGGCCCAAGGCACGCAACTCGTGTCGTCCAACATCGGCGACGTGCAGCGCGGGGCGTCCGAGACCGGCTCGGCGTCTTCGCAGGTGCTCTCGGCGGCACGCTCGCTGTCGGCCGACAGCAATCGCTTGAAGCAGGAAGTCGCCAACTTCCTGAGCTCGGTCCACGCCGCCTGAGCCTCAAGAAGCAAAAGGCCACGCGCATGCGCGTGGCCTCGCATTGTGACCTGAGACGATCAGGCGACTTTCGTCGTCATGTGCTTGAACATGTTGCTGCGCGCCTCGTCGTCCATTTCCGCCTTGAAGGTGAACTTGTCCTTCAGCGCGATCGCGCGCGTCGCCGCAGGCCGCGCCGTGACCTCGTCCACCAGCCGCTTGACGTTCGGGTATCGCGCGAAGGCATCGTCGCCGAGCTTGAACGGCACCATCCGCGCCCAACCCCACAGCGCCATGTCGACGATCGAATAGCTGTCGCCGACCATGTAGCGGCGGCGTTTGAGGTGGCCGTCGAGAATCTTGTAATGGCGATCGGTCTCGAACTGATAGCGGTTATGCGCGTAGTCGTGGTTCTGGTCTTTCGGCGCAAAATGCTTGAAGTGCACGGCCTGGCCCGAATACGGCCCGACGCCGGTGGCGACGAACATCAGCCATGACAGCATCTCGCCGCGAACATTGGCGGCCGGCAGGAATTTGCCGGTCTTCTCGGCGAGATACAGCAGGATGGCGTTGGAATCGAACACGATGGTGCCGTTGTCGTCGATCGCCGGCACCTTGCCGTTCGGATTGATCTTCAGGTAGTCCGGCGTGAACTGCTCGCCCGTGCGGGTGTCGATCTTCACCGGCTCGAAGGGCAGGCCGGCCTCTTCGAGATAAAGCGCGACCTTGGTCGGGTTCGGCGAACCGTTGAAATAGAATTTGAGCATCGGGCATCTCCCCTGTGTTTGTTGGCTGAGAGTGGAGTCAGCAACATGTCCGCAAGCGGCCTTGTCTTGCCTGAACCTTATCGGGGAGGGCAACCGGCGAGTTTGCCGGGCGGCGTCTGCGCGTCACGCAGATCAGCCGGCGTAACAAAGGCCGATCGCCGCCGTAATGACCATGGCCGCGCCCACGACCTCCAGGCGCAACCCGAGCCGGGTAGCGATATGCATGTCGGAGGCCCGCGCCGCGCGCTCCGATCCGCGCGCGTAGCCGTGAACGATGACGTCGTGATTGAAGCTGTCGTGGGCCTCGTTGCTGCTGGCGAGCCCGACACAGACCACGAGCACGCCGAACAAGGCGAGGCCGAAAAATCCCAGCAGCGCGATCAGGAACATCGGAAACATGCCGACCAGAAAGATCGGCAGCAGCGGCACCAGCAGCAATGTCTCGGACTGTCGTCGCATGGCTCGACCGGTCAAGACGGGGCGTAGGCGGTCAATCTAGTCCCGCCGGCCGCTGTATTCAACCAGTCTCGTCATTCCGGGGCCGCGCCAGGAGGCGCGCTCCGGGACGACGAAAGGAAGGCTACCCCGCCGCCATGCCGGCGCGGATCTCGGCGCGCAGCTCGTCGATCAGCTTAAGACCCTTCTTGGTCTCGATGTGCCAGAAGGTCCAGCCGTTGCAGGCTTGCGCGCCCTGCGCCACTGCGCCCATGCGGTGGATGGAGCCGACCTTGTCGCCGAACATGATGGCGCCGTCGGCACGCACCAGCGCGCCGAGTTTCTTCTTCGCGTCGAACAGCTTGGTGCCGGGCATGATCATGCCACGCTCGATCAGCTCGGAGAACGCCACACGCGGCGCTTCGCGCGCCGTCATGAACGGGGCGAGGCTTGCCTCCGGAAGCGGCTCGATCGCGGCGATGCGCGCTTCGGCCGCTTTCGCATAGGTCTTGTCGCGCTCGAAGCCGATATAGGAGCGGCCGAGGCGCTTTGCGACCGCGCCGGTGGTGCCGGTGCCATTGAAGGGATCGATCACGAGATCGCCGGGTTTGGAGGACGACAGCAGCACGCGCGCCAGCAGGCCTTCCGGTTTCTGCGTCGGGTGCACTTTCTTGCCGTCGGCGCCCTTGAGGCGCTCCTCGCCGGTGCAAAGCGGGATCAGCCAGTCGGACCGTGCCTGCACGTCCTCGTTGGCGGCCTTCAGCGCCTCGTAGTTGAACGTGTAGCCCTTGGCCTTCTCGTCCCGCGCGGCCCAGATCATGGTCTCGTGCGCATTGGTGAAGCGGCGGCCGCGGAAATTCGGCATCGGGTTGGTCTTGCGCCAGACGATGTCGTTCAGCAGCCAGAAGCCGAGGTCCTGCATGATCGCGCCGACGCGGAAGATGTTGTGATAGGAGCCGATCACCCAGATCGTCGCCGACGGCTTCATCGCGCGGCGGGCGGCGAGCAGCCAGGCGCGGGTGAAATCGTCATAGGCGGAGAACGAATCGAACTTGTCCCAGTCGTCGTCGACCGCATCGACATGAGATTCGTCGGGGCGCTTGAGATCGCCCTTAAGCTGGAGATTGTAGGGTGGATCGGCGAACACCAGGTCGACCGAACCAGCCTGAAGCTTCGACATCTCGGCGACGCAATCGCCGAGGACGATGCTGTGCGAAGGAGACTCAAAATTTGTGCGGGGCGCCCTTGCAGACGCCCCGCGACGCGACTCTACCATGACTCAAGAACTCTGACTCAGGCGACGCTGTCGGCGACGCGGGACCAAACAACCGACTGACCGTTACATTGAAGCGGCAAAGTAAAAATCGACTTAACCCGTGGCTTTCGTGAACAGCCCTCACATCGCGCCTTGCACGCGGCTCGCTCCGCGCATTCTCCATGTTTTGCAGTGTATTTCGCGTTTCTTCGCGTTGCGGCTGTGATCGGAGCGCAAAAAGACTCAAAATTCCTCTCGGAAAAAATTGCTCGATGCCCGGAAAAAATTGCTGGCATTGCCATGCTGTCGCACTAGGCAATAATTGCCGAGCGGGATATTGATTAACGCAACGGAAACGTATGTGGCGCGTTGAGCTTTCGCGCCGAATTGAGCTAGGACCGAGGGAAGCCGCCATGCGCTACGATGATTTCCGCCGCAGCGACGACATCGAGGATCGTCGCGACGATGGTGGCGGCGGCGGTGGAGGAGGCGGGTTCGGCCTCCCCATGGGCGGCGGCGGGCTTGGGATCGGTACCATCATCGTGCTCGGCCTGGTCGGCTACGCCTTCGGCATCGATCCGCGCATCCTGATCGGCGGCGCCGAGATACTCACCGGCGGCGGCCAGGCGCCGTCCTACCAGACCGATCGCCAATCGTCGTCCAACGGCAAGCGCGGCGCGCCGACAGACGAGATGGGCAGCATGATCTCCGGCATCCTCGGCGAGATCGACGATCGCTGGAGCGAGATCTTCCAGGCCTCCGGCCAGTCCTTTACCGGTCCAAAGGTCGTGCTGTTCCGCAACGTCACCAATGGCGGGCGCTGCGGCCGGGCGGAGTCGGCGATGGGACCGTTCTATTGTCCGCCCGACAGGACCATCTTCCTCGACACCGGTTTCTTCCGAGAGGTCGAGACGCGTTTTCGCGGCTGCTCCGGCAAGTCGGCCTGTAACTTCACCACCGCCTACATCATCGCCCATGAGGCCGGCCATCACATCCAGAACCTGCTCGGCATCATTCCGCGCGTGACGCGGCTGCAGCAGCAGGCCGGCAGCAAGGCGGAGGCCAATGCGCTGCAGGTGAAGGTCGAATTGCAGGCCGACTGCCTGTCCGGTGTCTGGGTCAATCGCGAGGCGAAGAAGCGGCCGAACTTCCTGGAGCCGGGCGACATCGACGCCGCACTCACCACGGCGAGCGCGATCGGCGACGACACGCTGCAGCGCCAGTCCACAGGCCGCGTCGTGCCCGATTCCTTCACCCACGGCTCGGCGGCGCAACGCAAACAATGGTTCATGACCGGCTACCAGCAGGGCACCGTCCAGGCCTGCAACACGTTTGGGGGCGGACAGTAGGGGTTATCCGTCATCCTGAGGTGCTCGCCAATTGGCGAGCCTCGAAGGATGGCGAGCCCGTGGCCCATCCTTCGAGGGCGCAAGAGCGCGCACCTCAGGATGACGTCAGTGGTCTGTGAAGAAGGTGCGTTGCAATGACCTCCATCGACGAAACAAAACAGTTCGTCCCGCTCAACATCGCGGTGCTCACCGTGTCGGACACGCGCGCGCTGGCGGATGATAAATCCGGCCAGACCCTGGCCGACCGTCTCACCGCTGCCGGCCATCATCTCGCCGCGCGCGAGATCGTCACCGATGACGTCGAGGCGATCCGCACCGTCATCCGCCGCTGGATTGCGGACGCAGGTGTCGACGTCGTCATCACCACCGGCGGCACCGGTTTCACCGGGCGCGACGTCACGCCGGAGGCGATCGAGCCCTTGTTCGAGAAGCGCATGGACGGTTTCTCGATCTCATTCCACATGCTGAGCCACGCCAAGATCGGAACGTCGACGATCCAGAGCCGCGCCACGGCCGGCGTCGCGGGCGCAACCTACATCTTCTGCCTCCCAGGTTCGCCCGGTGCCTGCCGCGACGGCTGGGACGGCATTCTCAAAGCCCAGCTCGACTACCGCACCCGCCCCTGCAATTTCGTCGAGATCATGCCACGGCTGGACGAGCATCTGCGCCGGCCGAAGGCCCAGGGCGCGACGGTGTAGTTGGACATTTCTTCTCCGCTCATGTCGGCCGAAGCTTTAGCGAAGGCGGATGCGGGGAAGGTGGCATAGGCCGCCTTCGGCCGCCCGTCCTTAAAGAATGCCGAAGCGAAGCTTGGGTATCTATCGGCACGGAGTGCTCGGAGACATACCCCTCGCCCTAGTGAGTGTGCGTCTGGCAGCATCGCTGCCCTCTCCCACAAGGGGCGAGGGCGCATACATGCGCCTCTCGCTCGTTGCGAGAGTTCTACAGATCCCGCTCCCACGTTTCCCCAAGCAGATCCTGCCCGAAGCTGTGATGCGGCTCGCTCTTCACGAGCTTGAAGCCTGCGCTTTGATAGATGCCACGCGCGGCGACCAGGATGCTTTGCGTCCACAGCGTCATCTTGCTGTAGCCCCTCTCGCGCGCACCCTGGATGCATTGGTCGACCAGCGCGCGGCCGACACCGAGTCCCCGCGCTTTCTTTTCCACCTGCAACAGGCGCAGCTTGGCGATCTGGTCCGTGGCCTTGACCAGAAAGATAGAGCCGACCGGCTCTCCGCCCACTTCCGCAATCCAGCAGTGCTCGCGGGCGGCGTCATAGTTCTTGATGAACTGTGCGCAGATCTCGGCGACCAGGGCCTCGTAGCTGATATCCCAGTTGTAGTCGGCCGCATAGGCGGCGGCCTGCCGGGAGATGACCCAGCCCATGTCGCCGACGCGATGGCTCCGCAGCATGAAAGCCGCGGGGTGGCTTCGATGCTCCAGCACGGCCTCGATGGTCGCCATAGCCTGCGTGAGCCGCGTTGCATCGCTGGTCGAAAGCTGAGCCAGCATTGCGGCGACCTCATTTTGCGAGCCCAGGTTCAGCTTGGCAAAGGCCTGGCGCCCCTTGGCGGTGAGGCTGAGCTGGTATTGCCTGCGATCCGCGGGCAGGGCCCTGCGGGTGATCAGGCCCTTTTCGTCGAAGCTTTGCACGATCCGGCTGAGATAGCCGGGGTCGAGGCCAAGCTCGTTGCCGATCTCCTTGGCGGCAAGGTCGTCCCGTTGCGCGAGCTCGTAGAGCACGCGGGCCTCGCTGAGCGAGAACGGGCTCTTGCCAAGGTGCTGGTCGAGCACGCCAAGCTTGCGGGTGTAGAAGCGGTTGAAGGCGCGGACCGCTGCGATGTGGTCGTCGGTAGGATTGAACGACATGGGTCACCTCCGATATTTGCCATTGTCAAATAATTATTTGACCTTGGCAAGTATCGACGTGCCTCAGCCGACCATGACGATCCGGCTGCGCAGCAAGATCCGCGACGAGCGGCCGAGCCGCCGGAGCAGCCGTGCCTCGGAGTGGCGGGCTTGGGGCGGGTAGCCGCCAATGCGGTCGTAGTGATCACGCGCGATCAAAAGTCCCTGATCGCCGAAGGGACCGACGAGCTTGCGCATCAGGGCCCGGAGGATGTGGCGGAAGCCGGCATCGGCGTAGGGCGAGCGCGCATAGCGGAAGACGGCCGCACGATCCCGGCCGCTGGTCGAGACGGACTGGATGAACTGGGTGGTTTCCTCGATCCAGCCGGTTTCCAGCACGGCGCCCGCGGGCAGGAACATCAGCCAGGACGAACGGGCCTGGAGTGCGCCGGCGGCGAGCGCGGCGCCTTGAGTGGATCCTTCGAAGCCGATGAAACGGCAGCCCGCGACGTCGGCAACGCGCTCGATGACGCCATTGCGGGTGCCGTCGACCAGGAGCACTTCCCGGATGACGCCTGCGGCGGCACCGGGTACCAGCGCGGCCAGAGTTGCGACGGCCGTCTGCTCGACGCCTTCGGTCGGAATGATGACGCTCAGCATGATGGAAGCTTCACTGTCCACACTTCGGGAGAAGCGTAGCTCATTATGAGGGCGTCATAAAACATGGCGCTGCCGAGTGCAACTTTCCGGCCGCGCCTCGGCAGACGATGGTAAACCGCTGCAGCCCTCGCATCCAAATATGTCCCGTACGGGGCGGCGATATTGCCGAATGTGTCGCCCCAGCCTGTCCTGTCCGTATTAATCCGGAGGTGAGCCGCAATATTGCGCGGCGCGCCGGCCGTTCGCAATCATGCAAGAGGAGGATGCGATAGCGGACGAGCGCGAGGACGGGAAAACGTGCAACCACGCTGCTGACGAGGGCTTCGAATGAACGCCGGTCAACTCGCTGTTCGCAGCACCGCCGCACAATGTCGTGCAATCATCAGTTCCTCATTCGTTGGAATGACGAAGACATCGACTGCGCTATCGCCATCGTTGATGCGCTCGCGCGCCGCATCATTCGCAGCGGCATCGATGCGCACGCCGAGCCAGTCGAGACGCTCACCGATCGCGCTGCGGATTTCGCTGGCATGCTCGCCGATGCCGCCGGTGAAGACCAGGCAGTCTAGCCCTGCAAGCGTTGTCGCCATCGCCGCCACCTCCTGCGCGGCGCGGAAGGTGAAGAGCTCGACCGCCTCCCGCGCCGCAGCTTCGCGGCTCGCAAGCAGCATGCGCATATCCGACGCGATGCCGGAGACGCCGAGCAGGCCCGATTCGTGGTAGAGCAGGTGCTGGACATCTTCGACCGACATCTTCTCGTGCTGTTGCAGATAGAGCAGCACGCCCGGGTCGAGCCTGCCGCAGCGCGTGCCCATCACCAGCCCGTCGAGCGGCGTCAGTCCCATCGTGGTGTCGATGCTGCGGCCGTCGCGCAAGCCGCACAGGCTCGCGCCGTTGCCGAGATGCGCGATCACAGTGCGCTTCGCCACGAGCTGCGGCGCGATTCGGGCGAGCCGTCCCGCGACATATTCGAACGAGAGGCCATGAAATCCGTAGCGCCGGATGCCGCGCTCTTCATAACGTCGCGGAATGGCGAAGCGGCTGGCGGGCGGCGCAATGCCGTGGTGGAAAGCGGTATCGAAGCAGGCGATCTGCGTCAGGTCGGGCCTGATCGCCGTGATAGTGCGGACCGGAGCCAGGCAGCGCGGCTGGTGCAGGGGCGCCAGCGGCGTCAGCGCTTGCAGCTTTGCGGTGACATCCTCCGTCAGCTCGACCGGAGCGGAATAGTCCGGACCGCCATGGACGACGCGATGGCCGACGGCGCGCAAGCGATGGTCGCCGAAACGATCCTCGATGAAGCCGAGCACGTCGGCGAACAGATGATCGCTGGCCGCATCCGATGCTTCCCTCCGTTTCTCGAACAGGTCTTCGCCCGCGGGACTCTTCACGACGAGCCGCGGCTTCGTCTCGTGCTCGTCAAGCAGGCCCTTGCAGAGCAGGGCGGGCTCGGCCGCCGAGATATCGAACAGGCCGAATTTGATGCTCGACGATCCCGAGTTGAGAACGAGAACCGTGTTCGACATGGCTCTCCTCAGTCGCCTGCCTCTGCCGGCGTGTTGCCGCCGGCGCTGTTCTGCCAGACCCATTCCTGGATTTCCGGCATGTCCTCGCCGTGTTCGCGCACATAGCGCGAATGCTCGATCAGCTTGTCGCGGAATTGCTGCTTCACCTGCGCCGCCCTGGTCGCGAGCCCCGGCACGCGCTCGATCGCCTCGATCGCGAGGTGATAGCGGTCGAGCTCGTTGAGCACGACCATGTCGAACGGCGTCGTCGTGGTGCCTTCCTCGGCAAAGCCGCGGACGTGCATGCCGGCGTGGTTGGTGCGGTTATAGGTCAACCGGTGGATCAGATAAGGATAGCCGTGATAGGCGAAGATCACCGGCTTGTCGCGCGTGAACAGGCCGTCGAAGTCGCGGTCGGACAAGCCGTGCGGGTGCTGCTCCCTGGGTTGCAGCGTCATGAGGTCGACGACGTTGACGACGCGGATCTTCAGCTCGGGCAGCGCCTTGCGCAGCAGGTCGACGGCAGCGAGCGTTTCCAGTGTCGGCACGTCGCCGGCGCAGGCCATCACGACATCGGGCTCGCCATTCGCATCTTCCGTGCCGGCCCAGCTCCAGATGCCGATGCCGGCGGCGCAATGCGTGGCTGCCTCCTGCATCGACAGCCATTGCGGCGCCGGCTGCTTGCCGGCGACGATGACGTTGATGCGGTCATAGGTGCGCAGGCAGTGATCGGCGATCCACAGCAGCGTGTTGGCATCCGGCGGGAAGTAGATGCGGACGATGTCGGCCTTCTTGTTGGCGACGAGATCGACGAAACCGGGATCCTGATGGCTGAAGCCGTTGTGGTCCTGACGCCAGACATGCGAGGTGAGCAGATAGTTGAGCGAGGCGATCGGTCGCCGCCACGGCAGATGCCGGGTCACCTTCAGCCATTTGGCGTGCTGGTTGAACATGGAATCCACGATGTGGATGAACGCCTCGTAGCAGGAGAAGAAGCCGTGCCGGCCCGTGAGCAGGTAACCCTCTAACCAGCCCTGGCAGAGATGCTCGCTCAGGACTTCCATCACGCGTCCGTCCTGGGCGAGATGCACGTCGTAAGGTTTTGTCGGCTCCATCCAGACGCGTTCGGTGGCCTCGAACACCGCATCGAGCCGGTTCGACGCAGTCTCGTCCGGGCCCATGATGCGGAAGTTGCGGGCCTCGGCGTTGAGGCGGATGACGTCGCGCAGGAATTTCCCGAGCTCGCGGGTTGCCTCCGCCACGACGCCGCCCGGCTGCGCTACTTCGACGGCGAAACTGCGGAAGTCCGGCAGCTTCAGCTCCTTCTTCAGAAGGCCGCCATTGGCGTGCGGATTGGCGCCCATGCGGCGATTGCCTTCGGGCGCGAGCGCCTGGAGCTCGGCAATGAGCGCGCCGTTCGCGTCGAACAGCTTTTCCGGCTCGTAGCTGCGCATCCAGTCTTCGAGAATCTTCAGATGCGCCGGGTTCTCGCGACAGTTCGCGACGGGCACCTGATGCGCCCGCCAAAAGCCCTCCACCTTCTTGCCGTCGACTTCCTTGGGGCCGGTCCAGCCCTTCGGGCTGCGCAGCACGATCATCGGCCAGCGCGGGCGTTCGACGCTCTTGCGGCCGTCGCGGGCGTGCTGCTGGATCGACCGGATGCTGACGAGCGCGACGTCGAGCGCGTCTGCCATGGCCCGGTGCATCAATCTGGGATCGTCGCCCTCGACGAACAGCGGCTCGTGGCCGAGCCCGCGGAAGAGATCGCGGATCTCGTCGTCGCGCATCCGGCCGAGCACGGTCGGATTGGCAATCTTGTAGCCGTTGAGATGCAGGATCGGCAGCACCGCGCCGTCATGCGCAGGATTGAGGAATTTGTTGGAGTGCCAGGACGCGGCGAGCGGGCCGGTCTCGGCCTCGCCGTCACCGACGACACAGGCGACGATCAGGTCGGGATTGTCGAAGGCCGCGCCATAGGCATGCACCAGCGCGTAACCGAGCTCACCGCCTTCGTGGATCGAGCCCGGCGTTTCCGGCGCCGCGTGGCTCGGGATGCCGCCGGGGAAGGAGAACTGCCTGAACAGCTTGCGCAGCCCGGCGGTATCGCGCGCGATGTCGGGATAGAGCTCGCTGTAGCTGCCTTCGAGATAGGTGTTGGCGACCATGCCGGGGCCGCCGTGCCCGGGACCGCAGACATAGATCACGTTCAGGTCCAGCGCGCGGATGACGCGGTTGAGATGGGCATAAATGAAGTTCAAACCGGGCGTCGTGCCCCAATGGCCGAGCAAACGCGGCTTGATGTGCTCGGGCCGTAAGGGCTCGCGCAACAGCGGATTGTCGAGGAGATAGATTTGCCCGACGGAGAGATAGTTCGCGGCGCGCCAATAGCGGTCGAGCAGATCGAGGTTGCTGCTCGCTGCGGCCAATTGTTGTTGATTTGTCATGTTCTTGCCGACCTTCACCCAACGATCGTCATCAACCATGTTCCGCGACGATCGATCCCTCCCGTGATCAAACGGAATCGTGGTCACGCTGGTGTTGCGTGAAGTCAAAAACCCCCGCCCGAAATTTGGGCAGCTCTACTGTGCATGGGGTTGTTTTCACGTTTTTTGTTTGTGTTCTTGATTTGTTCCTTTGACATGCTATCTTGGCTTCATGAGCCCAGCATCCTCTCATGCTCTCAAGCACCCGCCGGTCACGGCGCCCTCCGAGCCGGCGGGTGCGCCTTCTGACTTCCCTGAGCTGGCGGTCGCCATCGACCGCCAGCGCAGGCGAGGCCGGGGCGCGCAGTCCAACGCCAGCGGCCGGTTTGAGGCCGAGGCGCGCGTCGCATTCGACGATGGCTGGCAGAGCCTTGAAGAACTGCCCCCGTTCAAGACCACGGTCGGGATCGACACCTCGCGCAAGGTGATCACCCGCAACGAATCTCCCGACATCGGCTTCGATCGTTCGATCAATCCCTACCGCGGTTGCGAGCACGGCTGCGTCTATTGCTTCGCGCGGCCGACGCATGCTTATCTCGGCCTGTCGCCGGGGCTCGACTTCGAGTCGAAGCTGTTCGTGAAGCCCGAGGCGCCGGCGTTGCTCGAGAAGGAGCTTGCGGCGCCGGGCTACGAGCCGCGGATGATCGCGATCGGCACCAACACCGATCCCTATCAGCCGATCGAGCGCGAGCGCAAAATCATGCGCGGCATTCTGGAGGTGCTGGAGCGCGCCGGCCATCCCGTCGGGATCGTCACCAAGTCGGCGCTGGTCGTGCGCGACATCGACATTCTCGCGCGAATGGCCAAACGCAACCTCGCCAAGGTCGGGATCTCCGTGACCTCGCTCGATCCGAAACTAGCGCGCACCATGGAGCCGCGGGCGTCCACGCCGCCGAAGCGGCTGGAGGCACTGAAGCAGCTTTCCGAGGCTGGCATTCCGACCACCGTCATGGTCGCGCCCGTGATCCCCGCGCTGAACGATTCCGAGATCGAGCGCATCCTGGATGCCGCCGCCCATGCCGGCGTCAAGGAGGCCTCCTACGTGTTGCTGCGGTTGCCGCTCGAGGTGCGCGATCTCTTTCGGGAATGGCTGATGGCGAACTATCCGGACCGGTATCGCCACGTCTTCACGCTGATCCGCGACATGCGCGGCGGCCGTGACTACGATGCGAAATGGGGCGAGCGCATGAAGGGCACCGGCCCGATGGCCTGGACCATCGGCCGCCGCTTCGAGATCGCTTGCGACAGGCTCGGGCTGAACAAACGGCGCGCCAAGCTGACGACGGATCATTTTGCCAAGCCGAAGCGGAACGGCGATCAGCTCAGCCTGTTCTGAGGGACGAAGTGAGAGAGGCGTCTATGAGTAAGGAACCGCCAGCTCCTATCCCGCGGCTGACCGTCATCACGCTGGGCGTGAACGACATCCGCGCCAGCATTGCCTTTTACGACGCGCTCGGTTTCTCGCGCCGGCTCAATGTAACCGGCGAGACCGTTGCGTTCTATGACACCGGCGGTCCGGTGCTCGCGTTGTTTCCCTGGGATCAACTCGCGGTCGACGCCAAAATGCCTGATCATCCGAGGCCATCGACGTTCCGCGGCATGACGCTCGCCTGGAATTGCCGCGCGCGTGAGGAGGTGGATGCGGTGCTGGTCTTCGCCGTCAGCAAGGGAGCCGCGTTGCTGAAGGCAGCACATGAGACCGACTACGGCGGCTATTCCGGCTATTTCGCCGATCCTGACGGCCATCCCTGGGAGGTCGTGGTCGCGCCCGGCATCGACGTCGGCGAGGACCGGCGGGTGCATCTGGCGGAATAGGGCGGCTGGCTTGAATAACGGGAATTGTTCGAGGTTCCCGATTGCGCAGGCCATGCCGCTTGCGCACGATCCCGGCCATGATTCGGGATCAATCCGCCAAGAAGCCGGCCAAAGGCGCGCCCAAAAAGGCTGCGCCTAAGAACGAGAAGGCTGCGCCTGAGAACAAGAAAGCTGCGCCCAAAAAAATCGCCAAGGCGCTGGCCGGCACAAAGAGCGCCATCATCGTTGCCCCAAGCTTCCGCCGTGAGCGCGCGCTGATCAAGCGCGGCGTTTGGCCGGTAGCGGGCTGCGATGAGGCGGGCCGGGGGCCACTGGCCGGTCCGGTGGTGGCGGCGGCGGTGATTCTCGATCCCGACCGCATCCCGCGCGGCATCGACGATTCCAAGCGCCTGACGGCCGAGGAGCGCGAAAGGCTGTTCGGCAAGATCTGCGCGACCGCCCAGGTCTCGGTGGCCGTCGCCTCGCGCTCCCGCATCGACCGCGACAACATCCTGCGCGCCTCGCTGTGGGCGCTGAAGCGCGCCGTGGTGGCGCTGCCCCAGCAGCCGCGGCACGTCTTCGTCGACGGCCGCGACCGGCTCGACACGGAATGCGATTGCGAGGCCGTGATCGGCGGCGACGGCATCGTCCTGTCGATCGCAGCGGCCTCGATCATCGCCAAGGTAACGCGGGACCGCCTGATGTGCGCGTTGGCGCAGGACTGTCCCGGCTACGGTTTCGAGCAGCATAAGGGCTACGCCGTGCCCGAGCACCTCGACGCGCTTAACCGCCTCGGTCCCACCGTCCACCACCGCAGCTTCTTCGCCCCCGTCGCCGCCGCACGCGCCAAGCACATGCCCTGGACGGTCGAGCCGGCGCAGGATCTGTTTGCGGTGACCGAGATCCAGCTGCAGGTGGACGCGAGCCTGGAAGTCGACGCGTCGGCAAATCTCTAGACGAGACTCAGTTGCCACGACGCGTCACGCCCTTTATCAAAACAGTCGTGAGCGAATAGGGCCGGCTTCACGGGTTGGCTGCATCTTTCGGACGTTACATGCGGTTTACCTCCCTGGTCATCGAGCTCATTCGCGCGCGGCCGCGGCTGATCGTCTGGATCGCCGTGCTGCTCCAGGCCGCGATGTGGCTGTTCGTGGCGCTCGTGTTTTATCGCAGCCCGCCCGGCAGTCTCGCGACCCTGCTGGCCTTCGGCCGCGAATACCAGGTCGGCACCGATCTCGGGCCGCCCTTGCCGGTCTGGCTCGCCGACATCGCCTATCGCGCTGCCGGCGGCCACCTGTTCGGTGTCTACGTGCTGGCCGAGCTCTGCGGGATCGCGACGTTGATCACGCTCTATCATCTGTCCCGCGCGGTGGTCGGCCCCCAGCAGGCAGTGCTGGCCGTGCTGCTGACCATGACGCTGCTGGCCTTCTCCTCGCCCACACTCGACTTCGGCCCTCTGGTGCTGGCGCGACCGCTCTGGGCGCTGCTGCTGCTGCATTCCTGGCAGATCATCGGACAGCGCCGCGGCAACGCCTGGTTTGCCTGGTCGATCGAGGCCGGCCTCTTGCTGTTGACGACGCCGGCTGCGATCTTCCTGCTGCTGCTGATCGTCGTCTTCGCGCTCGCAACCGCGGACGGCCGCCGCACGTTGCGTGCCTTCGACCCGCTGTTTGCGCTGGTGGTCGTCGCCGTGCTGGCATTGCCCTATGCCGTCTGGCTGACGCGCGCCGAGGCGCTCGTCCTGCCGGCCCTGCCTGAGGTCGCCCAGCTCAATGCCCGTGCGCTGCACGCGGCCTGGCTGCTCGGGGGGCTCCTGCTCGGTGCGGCGGCGATCCCGGCGCTGACCGTCCTCAACACCGGCCTGTTCGTGCCCAAGAGCGAGGAGGCGCCGATCATCTACCGCCCGCCGGTCGAGCCGCTCGCACGTAATTTCGTCTATTTCTTCGCGCTGGCGCCGGCGCTCGGCGCGGTGCTGATCTCCGGCCTGCTGGGCCTCGACGCCGTCGTCGGCGGCGCCGGCGTCGTGCTGGTGTTGTCGGGGCTTGCCGTGGTCGTGGGGGCCGGCGATCTCATCGCGATGCGCCGCGCGAGGATGCTGCGGATGGTCTGGGCGGCTGCCGTCGTGGCGCCCGCAATCGGCGTCGTGGTCGCCGTCCTGCTGCTGCCGTGGACCGGTGCCAACGAGATCGCGACCTCGATGCCGGCCCGCGCGATTTCGGACTTCTTCGACGAGAGCTTTGCCCGCCGCACCAATCATCGCCTGCGCGCGGTCGCCGGCGAGACCCAGCTTGCGAGCTTGATCACGCTGCATTCCGGCCGGCCGCATCTCTTCATCGATGCCGAGCCCGCGCGTACACCCTGGATCAATCAGGCCAAATTCAGCGAGACCGGCGGCGTCGTGGTCTGGCGCGCTTCCGATACCGCCGGCACGCCGCCGCCGGACATCCTCGCGCGCTTTCCCGGCATCGTGCCGGAAGTCCCGCGCGCCTTCGAATGGCTGGTGACCGGACGCCAGCAACTCCTGCGCATCGGCTGGGCCATCGTGCGGCCGAAGGGGACTTAGTTGCTCGCTCTTTCGGTGGTCATTGCGAGGAGCCCTTGCGACGAAGCAATCCACAGCCCCTCCGCGGAAAGATTCTGGATTGCTTCGCTGCGCCTGCAATGACGGCGAAAGGCTGTACGGCCCCTCACGCCTCCGCCAGCACCTTCGCGATCGCGCGCAGATCCTGCCAGGCCAGCCGCTTGTACGACGGCGAGCGCAACAGATAGGCGGGATGGAAGGTCGGCAGCGCGCGAATGGTGCGCCCGCCCGTCTCGTAGTCGAACCAGCGGCCGCGGGTACGCATGATGCCTTCGCGGGTCGACAGCAGCGTCTGCGTCGAGGGATTGCCGAGTGTCACCAGCACCTCCGGATTCACCAGCTCGATCTGGCGCTGGATGAACGGCAGGCAGATTTGCGTCTCCTGCGGCGTCGGCGTGCGGTTGCCGGGCGGCCGCCAGGGAATCACGTTGGCGATGTAGGCCGTGGTGCGGTTGAGGCCTATGGCTCCTATCATCAAATCGAGCAGCTTGCCGCTGCGCCCGACGAAGGGCAGCCCGTCGATGTCCTCGTCGCGGCCCGGTGCCTCGCCGACGAACATGATGCGTGCCTGCGGATTGCCGTCGGCGAAAACCAAACGTGTCGCCGTGTGCTTCAGCGCGCAGCCGTCAAAGCTCTGCATCAGCTCGCGCAGCGCCTCCAAGCTTGGCGCGGTGCGTGCGGCCTCGCGCGCCGAGGCGATCGCGATGTCGGGCGCAGGTGCCGCCTCGCCGCGCATCACCGCGGGCGCGGCGACCGGCCGTGGGGCCTCGACTGGAGGTGGCGCGCGCGGGGCCGGAGGTGGAACATCCAATTCCGCCAGGCGGTCGATCGGTTCCTCCGCGAGCGTGCAATCGACTCCGGCCTCCAGATAGAAGGCGAGCAGCTCTCGGACCGTGGGTGCGGGTTCTGGGATCATCGGAAAGTCTGACTATTAGTCCAGTTTGGGGCGCCTTGCACCCCGGCGAAACGCATTTCCGAGGTTGTCCTACCCGGAAAAATCGGAAACAAGAGGGCGCAATCGACCAAGGACCGTCTCAAGGGCTGAGATCAGATGAGCACCGAAGAACTTCCCCCGCGCGAATCCATGGAATTCGACGTCGTCATCGTCGGCGCCGGTCCCTCGGGCCTGGCTGCGGCGATCCGGCTGAAGCAGATCAATGCCGATCTCAATGTCGTGGTGGTGGAGAAGGGCTCCGAGGTCGGTGCGCATATTCTCTCCGGCGCCGTGATCGATCCGGCCGGGCTCGACAAGCTGATCCCGGACTGGCGCGAGGATTCCGATTGTCCGCTCAAGACGCAGGTCAAGGACGACCGCTTCTTCTGGTTCACCGAGACCAGCGCGATCAAGCTGCCGAACTTCATCATGCCGCCGCTGATGGACAATCATCACTGCTATATCGGCTCGCTCGGCAATGTCTGCCGCTGGCTGGCGCGCAAAGCGGAAGCGCTAGGCGTCGAGATCTATCCCGGTTTTGCCGCGGCCGAAGTGCTCTATGACGACAATGGCGCGGTGCGCGGCATCGCCACCGGCGACATGGGGATCGGCCGGGACGGCAAGCCGAAGGACTCCTTTACCCGTGGCATGGAATTGCTCGGCAAGTACACGCTGTTCGCCGAAGGTGCGCGCGGCAGCCTGACCAAGCAGCTGATCTCGAAATACGCGCTCGACACCAAAAGTGAGCCGCCGAAATTTGGCATCGGGCTCAAGGAAGTCTGGCAGATCGATCCGGCCAAGCATCAGAAGGGCCTCGTGCAGCACGCGGTTGGCTGGCCCTTGAACAACAACACCGGCGGCGGCCTGTTCTTCTACCATTATGACGAGAACCTGGTGTCGATCGGTTTCGTCGTTCATCTCAACTACAACGACCCCTATTTGTCGCCATTCGACGAATTCCAGCGCGTCAAGAACCATCCGGCCGTCCGCGCGACGCTTGAAGGCGGCAAGCGGCTGGCTTACGGCGCGCGCGCCATCACCGAAGGCGGGTACCAGTCGGTGCCGCGGCTGAGCTTCCCGGGCGGTGCGCTAATCGGCTGCGCGGCCGGCTTCGTCAACGTGCCCCGGATCAAGGGCGTGCACAATGCCATGGGCACCGGCATGCTCGCGGCCGAACATGTTAACGTGGCTCTCGCTGCGGGCCGCGCCAATGATGAGCTGGTCGAATACGAGAACGGTTGGCGCGATTCCGTCGTCGGTAAGGACCTCTATCCTGTCCGCAATGCCAAGCCGTTGTTGTCGAAGTTCGGCACCTTCATCGGCGCCGGGCTCGGCATCTTCGACATGTGGTGCAACACGCTGTTCGGCGGCTCGCTATTTGGCACCCAGTCGCACGCGAAGCCCGATCGCGCGACGCTCGATCCGGCCAAGACCCACGCGCCGAGAACCTACCCGAAGCCGGACGGCAAGATTTCCTTCGACAAGCTCTCGTCGGTGTTCCTGTCCAATACCAATCATGAGGAGGACCAGCCGGTCCATCTCAAGGTCACGGACATGAACCTCCAGAAGACCTCCGAGCACGACGTGTTTGCCGGTCCCTCGAATCGCTATTGCCCGGCCGGCGTCTATGAGTGGATCGAGGAAGGTTCGGGCCCGCGCTTCCAGATCAATGCCCAGAACTGCGTTCACTGCAAAACCTGCGACGTGAAGGACCCCAACGGCAACATCACCTGGGTTCCCCCGGAGGGCGGCGGCGGTCCGAACTACGAGGCCATGTAGGCTGGGGTCAGCAAGTCACGATCCATGTGACCGAGGCCAATGTGACCAGAGTTGCGTGATCTTCGCCCTGTGACGCACGTTCGCGTGAGAACCCGGCCGCGGTCCCCGTGGTCACGATAAGGCCATACTGGCGGCGTCTTGGGGCGCTCTTGACGGGTCACTTGGCCGATTTGTGCCGTGCGGAGGGGATCGCCCGGCCCGAATCCTTGCGGTGAAGCGCCAAAAGCGGCATTGTCGGCCTGACGGTTCCGGGTCCCCATGCCACCGGCCGCGTTCGCTTGCGATACGGCCTTCTGCAAACCCAGGCACTACCAACTCAAGGCGAGCCCCGATGCTTTCAAATCGTTTCAACCGTTGGACTGTTGCCGCCATTGCCCTCATGGGCTCAGCGATGGCGACGGTCCCCGGCGCGGTCCGGGCGCAGACGCCGGACCATCCGTCCGACACGGCGGCGCAGTTTCCGACCCGAAACGATCTGAAGGCGCTGACCACCTCCGGCAGCTATCTCGCCGCCCGCCACGCCAGCGTCGAGCGCGACGCGGCCTCCGCCGCCGCATTCTATCGCTCGGCCCTGCGCACCGACCCCAAGAACAACGAGCTGCTCGACCGCGCCTTCATCTCCTCGGTCGCCGACGGTGACATCGACGAGGCTGTCAAGCTCGCCGAGCGCATCCTGACCATCGACAAGACCAACCGCGTTGCACGGCTCGTCGTTGGCGTGCACGATCTCAAGTTCAAGAAGTACGCGACCGCGCAGACCAACATCAACCAGTCGATCCGCGGTCCGATCACCGATCTCGTCGCCACGCTGCTGTCGGGCTGGGCCGCCTATGGTGCGGGGGATGCCAAGGGCGGCGTCGCCACCATCGACAAGCTGGCCGGTCCTGAATGGTATCCGCTGTTCAAGGATCTCCATGCCGGCATGATCCTCGAACTCGCCGGCAAGGAGAAAGACGCTGGCACCCGGTTCGAGCGTGCCTACAAGCTCGACGATTCCATGTTGCGTGTCACCGAGGCCTATGCGCGCTGGCTATCTCGCAACAAGGACTCGGCCGCCGCGACCACGGTCTACCAGGCTTTCGACAAGAAGCTCGCCCGCCATCCGCTGATCGTGGAAGGGTTGCGCGACACCAAGGCCGGCAAGAAGATGCCGCCGCTGGTCGATAGCGCGCAAGCCGGCGCCGCAGAAGCACTCTACGGCATCGGCGCCACACTGACCCGCCGCGGCGGCGAGGATCTGGCGCTGGTCTACCTCCAGCTCTCGCTCTACCTGCAGCCCACCCATCCCCTGGCGCTGCTCTCGCTCGCCGATCTCTATGAATCGGTGAAGCGGCCGCAGATGGCGATCAAGGTCTACGAGCGGGTGCCGTCGTCCTCTCCACTCAAGCGCAACGCCCAAATCCAGCTCGCCATCGATCTGGATTCCGCCGACCGCACCGACGAGGCGATCAAGATCCTCAAGGGCGTCACCACTGAGGATCCCAAGGATCTCGAAGCCATCATGGCGCTCGGCAACATCGAGCGCGGCCGCAAGAAGTTCGGCGAATGCGGCGCGACCTATTCGCAAGGCGTCGACGTGCTGCCGGCCGGCAACGATAAGGCCAACAGCGTCTGGTATTATTATCGCGGCATCTGCGAGGAGCGCTCCAAGCAGTGGGGCAAGGCCGAAGCCGACATGAAGAAGGCGCTCGAGCTGCAACCCGACCAGCCGCACGTCCTCAACTATCTCGGCTATTCCTGGATCGACCAGGGCATCAATCTCGACGAAGGCATGAAGATGATCAAGCGGGCAGTCGAGCAGCGCCCGGATGACGGCTACATCGTCGACTCCCTTGGCTGGGCCTATTACCGCATCGGCAATTACGAGGACGCGGTGAAGAACCTCGAGCGCGCCATTGATCTCAAGCCCGAGGATCCCACTATCAACGATCACCTTGGCGACGCCTATTGGCGCGTCGGCCGCACGCTGGAAGCCAAGTTCCAGTGGGCCCACGCCCGCGATCTCAAGCCCGAAGCGGATGAGCTTCCGAAGATCGAGGCCAAGATTGCAAACGGTATGACCGACGACAATTCGAACTCCTCGGCTGCGCAGGCGGAGAAGGAGAAGAAGAAGGACGACGGCAAGGGCGGCTGAGTGAGTTGAAGTTGGGGGCGTGTCGTCAATGCCGGCGTTGATTGAAGAAGGGCGCGCGAAGGTCAATCTGAGCCTTCGCGTGGTGGGCCGTCGTGCCGACGGCTATCATGATCTCGAAAGCGTGGTCGCCTTTGCCGACTGCGCCGACCGGCTCACGCTGGAGCCCGGCGGCGAGCTGAAGCTCACCACGACGGGGCCGCTCGCCGCGGCCTGCGGCAATATGGCCGACAACCTCGTGTTCAAGGCGGCCAAGCTCCTGGCCGAAGCCGTCCCGAACCTGAAGCTGGGCGCCTTCGCGCTCGACAAGGTGCTCCCGGTCGCCGCCGGCATCGGCGGCGGCTCGGCCGACGCCGCGGCGGCGCTGCGGTTGCTGGCGCGCCTCAACGATCTGTCGCTCGACGACGCCCGCCTCCAGAAGGTTGCGCTTGCGACCGGCGCCGACGTGCCGGTGTGTCTGTTCTCGCGCGCCTGCGACATGACCGGTGTCGGCGAGCAGCTGCTGCCCTTGATGCTGCCGAGCATGCCCTGCGTGATGGTCAATCCACGCGTGCCGGTCGCGACAAAGGACGTGTTCCAGGAGCTGGGCCTGCGCAACGGCGAACTCCTGGTCGGCGCCACGTCCGTCTTCGACGGCCCGGCCTGGCCAGGCGAGGGCGCCTCCATCGCCGACTGGATCGATACTCTCGAGACCGTCGCCAATGATCTCGAAGCGCCTGCGATGCGCATCAAGCCGGTGATTGGCGACGTGCTGGAAGCCTTGCGTGGCTCCGCCGGCGTCAAGCTCGCCCGCATGTCCGGCTCGGGGGCGACGTGCTTTGCGATCTATGGCGCATCTGCCGAGGCGCATGCCGCCGCCGAGAATATCCGCAGGGATCATTCCGGCTGGTGGGTGCACTCGGGAACGCTGAGCTAGATCTGCAATGACGCGGATGTTGCGGAGCTAGCCCGCAGCGTCCTCGCCAAGCCCGAGAAACCGCCGGATCTCACCCAACACCTCCTGCGGCTTGTCATGCTGCAGCCAGTGTCCGGCCCCTGCAATGGTCTCGACGCGCGCCTGCGGAAAGTAGCGCTCCAGCCCCGCGGCCCTCGCGCCAGCCAGAAAGCTTTCGCCGGCATTCAAGAGCAGCGTCGGACAGGTGATGCGCGACCACAGCGCGATGTGATCGTCCGGCCAGAGCCGGTGCGGCGCAGAGGCGCGCTGGTAGGGATCGAACTTCCAGCTATAGGTGCCGTCCTCGTTCTGCCGCGCGCCGTGGGTGGCGAGGTGCAGCGCGAGCTCGCGAGACAGCCGCTTGTTGTGAAGGACCATCTGCGCCGCCGCGTCTTCGAGGGTCGAATAGCGGCGCGGTGCGCGGTCGTGCAACTTGTCGAGCTGACCGATCCACTTGCCGATCCGCTCATGCACCGGCGGTTTTGGTGTATCCGGCAACATCGTCACGCCGTCGAGCACGACCAGCTTCGAGACCTGTTCGGGGAATGCCCCTGTAAAGATCAGGCTGACCATGCCGCCCATAGAATGGCCGATGAGAGTGACTTGAGGCGCCGCGATGGCACGGACGAGCTGGGCCAGATCGTACACATACTCCGTCAGCGCGTAGCTGCCGCCCCTGGTCCAGTCGGAATCGCCGTGACCGCGCAGGTCCGGTGCGAGCACGTGAAAATGCGGCTGCAGCGACCGGGCGATGACGTCCCAGCTCCGGCAGTGATCGCGGCCGCCGTGAACCAGGATGGCGACCGGCGCGCCGTCGTTGCCCCAGTCGGCATAGTGCAGCCGCAGGCCGTGAGACTCGTAAATGCGGCTTTGCGGGGCGGGCATGGTGGCGCTATCCATTCACGGGCCGCCGCGCCAGTGCGAGCGACAGGCCGAGCCCTGCGATGAAGACGCCGGAGCCCTGGGTGAGACGTCGCATCAAATGCGGGCGTCCGATCAACTGCGTACGTGTCGCGGAGGCCATCAGCACCACCACGATATCGGCGAGCGTGTTCAGCGTCACCGAGAGCGCGCCCAACGTGATGAATTGCAGTGTCGGGTTCGATCCCGCCGGGTCAAGGAACTGCGGAATGAAGGCGAGGAAGAAGGCGGCGGTCTTCGGGTTCAGCGCCTCGACCAGCACGCCGTCGCGAAAAGCGCGCTTGTCGCCGACGGGCTTGCTGTCGAATGACGGCGCGCGGCTGGCGCTGCGAAAAGTCCTGATGCCGAGCCAGACGAGATAAAGTGCGCCGACGAATTTCACGGCGGCAAACAGCTCGGCGCTGGCAAGAATGATCGCGGAGATGCCGAAGCTGCCCGCGACCACATGAACCAGCCCGCCGAGCGCGGTGCCCGCGGTCGATGCAAAACCGCTGCCGCGCCCTTCCGATAGGGTCCGTGCCGCGACGTAGAAAATGCCGGGGCCGGGAACGGCGGCGATGAGACAAGCGGCGGCCAGGAACAGCCAGAAATTCGTGTTGATCATCCTGCTTTGGTAGCGATGCTTGCCGCGATTGCAAGGCCCGTCGACTAAGGCCCGTCGTTCAGCCCATCCGGCGGAAGATCACGCTGGCATTCACCCCGCCGAAGCCGAACCCGTTCGAGATCGCGTGCTGCATCGGCATCGGTCGCGCCACACCGGCGACGATGTCGATGCCGCCAGCGGCGGGATCAGGGTTTTCGAGATTGAGCGTCGGCGGCGCGATCTGGTCGCGCAGGGCGAGCACGGTGAAGACCGCTTCGAGGCCACCGGCGGCGCCGAGCAGATGCCCGGTGGCCGATTTGGTCGCGCTCACCGCGATGCCGCGGTGGCGGCCGAACAGCGCCGCGATCGCGCCAAGCTCACTCTCGTCGCCGGCCGGCGTCGACGTCGCATGCGCGTTCAGATGCTGCAAATCCGCAGGCGCAAGCTCGGCCTGCCGGAGCGCGATCTCCATCGCGCGCCGGGCGCCGTCGCCGTCAGGCGGACCCGATGTCATGTGATAGGCGTCCGCGGTCGTACCGTATCCGACGATCTCGGCGATCGGCGTCGCGCCGCGCGCCAACGCATGCTCCAGCTCCTCGATCACCAGGATGCCGGCGCCTTCGCCCATGACAAAACCGTCGCGGTCGCGATCGAACGGGCGCGAGGCGCGGGCGTCATTGAATCCGCTCGACAGTGCGCGGGCCGCGGCAAAGCCGCCGAGGCTGACGATGTCGATGCAGGCTTCCGCGCCGCCGCAGATCGCCACATCAGTCTCGCCCGCGCGGATCATGCGCGCGGCATCGCCGATCGCCTGAACGCCGGCAGCGCAGGCCGTGACCGGTGTGCCCAGCGCTCCCTTGTAGCCGTATTTGATCGAGACGTGGCCGGCGGCGAGATTGGCGAGGAAGGAGGGGATCGTGAACGGCGACAGCCGGCGCGGGCCGCGCTGTTCGGTGATGCGCACCGCCTCCGCCATTGCCGGAAAACCGCCGACGCCGGAGGCGATGATCGTCGCAGTTCGTTCCTGCGCCGCCGCGTCCTGCGGCGTCCAACCGGCCTGCGCAACCGCTTCCGCGGTGGCGAGCAGCGCGAACAGGATGAAGCGGTCCATCTTGCGCTGGTCTTTCGGCGCGGCGGCCTGCGCGGGATCGAAGCCGCCCTCCGCGTCATCGGCCTTGTCGGGCACGAGGCCGGCAATACGTGCGGGCAGCGCCTGCGACCATTCCGGCAGCGGGCGCAGCCCGCTTTGGCCGGCCAGCAGCCGGCGCCACGAAAGTTCGACACCGCAGCCAAGCGGCGACACCGCGCCCATTCCCGTCACGACGATACGACGCATGTCAGTCTCCAGCCGGCGCGACGGCCGGGTTCATGGCTTTGAGCGAGGTCAGCCGTTTACGCATGACACGGCTGGCGCGGGGGCCTGCGACGACGACCGCATTGGTGAGCGTGATCGGCTGCATGTCGGCGGCATCGACCACGACTGGATTGAACGGACGACAATCGTGCCGGTTCGCGAGCAGGATCGCTTCGCCCATCGGTGCGAGATGCTTGTTGCCCCAAGCGAGCAGGGTTGCGACCACGGGGAAGAAGTCCCGGGCCTTGTCCGTCAGCACATATTCGTAGCGCGGCGGCCGTTCATTGTAGCGGCGGCGGACGAACATGCCGCTTTCGGTGAGATGGGCCAACCGCCGCGACAGGATGTTCGGCGCGATCCCAAGGCTTTGCGAAAATTCGTCGAACCTCGTTGCGCCCTGGAATGCATCCCGCAGGATCAAAATGCTCCACCATTCGCCGACCGTCTCCACGGCGCGGCCGACCGGACATTCCTGAATGGAGGGGGATTTGGGCTGCATGAGGGGAAGGTAGGTGAGTAGCTTGCAAAATGCAAGTTAGTAGGCGAACCGTTAGAACACTCCGACGGAGGTGTGCCGCAAGAGGGCGCACAGGATTTGAATGCAAGTTGGAAGGCGGCCCTCGCACACCTAGCTCGTCATTGCGAGCGAAGCGAAACAATCTAGAGTCCCTTTGCGGGAAGATTCTGGATTGCTTCGCTGCGCTCGCAATGACGCTGTTAATGCGGTGGTGGCGCGTATCTCAACGATGTCGTCCCGGCGAAGGCCGGGACCCAATAGCCACGACTGTTGTTGTGGTGCACGATGGTTGCTACAGGCGCTAAGACAACGCTGACCGAGGTAATGGGTCCCGGCCTTCGCCGGGACGACACTGAGGGTGTGGCTACCAGCAAGCGCTAAGGATGCAGGTAGCTAATGCGACCGAGCCAGGCAGAACGCCACGACCTGCTCCAGCGCGCTCTTCATCGGCGAGGACGGGAACAGCGCCAGCGCGTCCACGGCCATGGCGCCGTAGTGCTGGGCGCGGCTGCGCGTGTCTTCGAGCGCGCGATGCTTGTTCATCAACCCGATGGCGTGGTCGAGGTCGGTGTCGCCGATCTCACCGCGCTCCAGCGCGCGGATCCAGAAGGCGCGCTCGGTGTCGTTGCCGCGGCGGAAGGCGAGCACGACGGGCAGCGTGATCTTGCCCTCGCGGAAATCGTCGCCGGTGTTCTTGCCGAGCTTGGCGCTCTTGCCGCCATAGTCGAGCACGTCGTCGACGAGCTGGAAGGCGATGCCGAGATTCATGCCGACCGAGCGGCAGGCGGTCTGCTCCGCCTTCGGGCGGTTGGCGATCACGGGCCCGACCTCGCAGGCGGCCGCGAACAGCTCCGCGGTCTTGCCGCGGATTACGGCGAGATATTCGTCTTCGGTGGTCGCGGTGTTCTTGGCGGCGGCAAGCTGCATCACCTCGCCCTCGGCGATGGTGGCGGCGGCCGCGGAGAGAATGTCGAGCGCGCGGAGCGAGCCGACCTCGACCATCATGCGGAAGGCCTGGCCGAGCAGGAAGTCGCCGACCAGCACGCTCGCCTCATTGCCCCAGAGCATGCGCGCCGACAGCTTGCCGCGGCGCATCTCGCTCTCGTCGACGACGTCGTCATGGAGCAGCGTGGCGGTATGCATGAACTCGACGCTGGCGGCGAGTTTGATATGGCCGTCGCCGGTGTAGCCGGCGAGGTTGGCCATGGCCAACGTCAGCATCGGACGCAGGCGCTTGCCCCCGGAGGAGATCAAATGGTTGGCGACCTCCGGGATCATGGTCACGTCCGAACCGGTCCGCGACAGGATCGTGGCGTTGACGCGCTCCATGTCACCGGCGACAAGGGCAACCAGCTCTTCGATCGACGCGCCGGGGGTTTCGAAAGGTACGATGACGGCCACGCCGGTCTCCAATATTTGCCCCGGAAGGGCTATTCTGATGGAAAGACAATAGAAACTGGACGGGGATGCGGCAAGGGCCGTGGAACCATTGACATTTGGCGCTTAATCCCCGTCAGGCAGGAGGCTGTGTTTTGCGAGAACTGGTTCGGACCAACGATATGGTGCTGGTGTCGGCGATCGGCGCGCTGCTCGACGGCGCCAACATCCATCATCTGGTGCTGGACCAGAACATGAGCATCATTGAGGGCTCGCTCGGCATTTTGCCGCGGCGGATCCTGGTCCACGAGGACGACGCCATCGAGGCCCGGCAGCTTCTGACCGAGGCCGGCCTCAGCCACGAACTGCGCGGCGATGAGTGAAGCCCTGACAGACCTCACCGAGGACGCCTTTCTCGGCGGGCAATTGCGGCTGAAGCAGAAGCGGTCTGGCCATCGCGCCGGGCACGACGCCATTCTGCTCGCGGCGGCGACGGAGGCGAGGGCGGGCGACCGTGTCGTCGATCTCGGCGCCGGCATCGGCACGGCGGGCCTTGCGTTGGCTCGGCGCGTCGCCGGGATCAGGCTCGGCCTGCTCGAGATCGATCCGGAGCTGGCGGAGCTTGCGCGCGCCAATGCGGCCGCGAATGCGATTGCCGCCGAGACGATCGTGCTCGACGTCACCGCGGACGCGCAGGCCTTCGCAGCGAGCGGGCTCGCGCCCGACAGCGTCGACGTCGTGCTGATGAACCCGCCCTTCAACGATCCCGCTCGCCATCGCGGTTCGCCCGATCAGGCGCGCCAGATCGCGCATGTGGCGACGGATCAGACGCTGAATGCCTGGGTGCATGCGGCGCGGCGCATCCTCCGATCGCATGGCGCGCTGACATTGATTTGGCGCGCAGATGGGATCGCTGAGGTTTTGGCGGCGCTGTCGCGCGGCTTCGGCAGTCTCGCGATTCTGCCGGTTCACGGTGAAGCCGGGCGGCCCGCGATCCGCGTGCTGGTGCGCGCGGTCAAGGGCGGCAGGGCCCCGGCGCGATTGTTGCCGGGCCTCATGCTCAACGAGGAGTCACGCGTGTCGAAAAAAGAGATGATGGATATTCTGGAGGGAAGGGCGGTTCTACCCCTGGTGGAACCGTGCTGAGCTATTGCGGAAGCGATTCCGACTGCTGCTCTTGCGGAGTCGTCAGGCGGATCGCCATGAACAGCGCACCGATCAGCAGCATCAGCAGATAGATTTTCACGGTGTTCTCCGCTGGCCCATTGCAGCCTCTCAACGGGTTTTCTGCAAAACACGTTCCGGGCCCTTCCAATGACAGTCGCGTGATAAGAAACGGTTAATCAGAGGTAATGGCATGGCCGAAAAATTGAACGATCGTGAGAGTTCCGGCCTGGCCGACAAGCTCATGCAATATCTGCCGGCGCGCTTCCGTCCCGGCACGGCCGTGGTGCCGGTGGTCCGGCTGTCCGGTGTGATCGGCGCAGTGACGCCGCTGCGCCCCGGCATGACGCTCGCGACGGTTTCGCGGGTTCTGGAGCGGGCGTTTTCGACGCGCAACGCCAAGGCGGTGGCGCTGGTGATCAATTCGCCCGGCGGCTCGCCGGTGCAGTCGCGCCAGATCTACCTGCGCATCAAGCAGCTCGCGGCGGAGAAGAAGCTGCCGGTGCTGGTGTTCGTCGAGGACGTCGCGGCCTCCGGCGGCTACATGATCGCGTGCGCCGGCGACGAGATCATCTGCGATCCGTCCTCGATCCTCGGCTCGATCGGCGTCGTCGGCGGCAGTTTTGGTTTCCAGGAGGCGATCAAGCGGCTCGGCATCGAGCGGCGCCTCTACACCGCCGGCGCGCACAAGGCGATGCTCGATCCGTTTCTCCCTGAAAACCCCGACGACGTCGCCAAGCTCAAGGCGCTCCAGCGCGAGATCCACCAGATCTTCATCGCGCTGGTGAAGGAGAGCCGCGGCGCGCGGTTGAAGGGCTCCGACGACACCCTGTTCACGGGCGAATACTGGGCCGGCGAGAGTTCGATCACGCTGGGGCTCGCCGACAGCATCGGCGATCTCCGCTCAACTCTTCGTGCCCGCTATGGCGAGAAGGTTCTCACCCCCGTGATAGCCCAGCCGACCGGTCTGCTCTCCGGCCTTTTGGGCCGGAAATCGCCCGGCGCGGGGCAGCTTTCGGCCATGGAATCAATGGCCAGCCTGCCGGACGACCTGATCTCGGCGGTCGAGACCCGCGCGATCTGGGCGAAATTCGGGTTCTAGACGGCGCCCCTCCGCGCCATTTGGCCCCAAGGTGACTTGAAGCCGTGCCAATTGCCGCGCGGCCCGGTCTGCGCAAGAATGCGCGTGGGGGCTGAGCATTGTGAACAAGGAATGACCGATGCCGCCGTTCGTCGCATTCGCGGGCGTCCTGGGCGGGCTTGCCGTGGTCCGCTGGGCCTACAAGACCGCCGTCAGGATCAACCAGGAGCTGGAGGAGATGCGCCTCTCGCGCGTCGCCGAGGCCGCCCATATGGGGGCCGTCCAGACGCTGAAGCAGGATCCCGTCACCGGAGCCTATCGGCCGGGTTAGCTGCTGCAGTCGTCATGGCCGGACTTGTCCCGGCCATCCACGCCTTGTCTCACCGCACGAAGAACGTGGATGCCCGGGACAAGCCCGGGCATGACGGAGAACTAGGCCCGAATCCACCCCCTTCACCTTGATTCCCACCCTTGCCGTCGATACGGTCCCGCGCGATTCAACCCCCCGCGAGAGCCCGATCTGACGATGGACGCCTCCTTGCCCGCCCATATGCGCCCGGAACGCTCGTTCCAGGGCTTTATCCTCGCGCTCCAGCGGTTCTGGGCCGAGCAGGGCTGCGTGATCCTGCAGCCCTACGACATGGAGATGGGTGCGGGCACCTTCCATCCGGCGACCACGCTGCGCGCGCTCGGGCCAAAGCCCTGGAATGCGGCCTATGTGCAGCCCTCGCGGCGGCCCAAGGACGGCCGCTACGGCGAGAATCCGAACCGGCTGCAGCACTACTACCAGTTCCAGGTGATCATGAAGCCGTCGCCGCCGAACCTTCAGGAGCTGTACCTGCAGTCGCTCGCCGCGATCGGCATCGATTCCGCCGTGCACGACATTCGCTTCGTCGAGGACGATTGGGAGAGCCCGACGCTAGGCGCCTGGGGCCTCGGCTGGGAGTGCTGGTGCGACGGCATGGAAGTCAGCCAGTTCACCTATTTCCAGCAGGTCGCGGGTGTCGAATGCGCGCCGGTCGCCGGCGAGCTCACCTACGGGCTCGAGCGCCTCGCGATGTACGTGCAGGGCGTCGACCGGGTCTACGACCTCAACTTCAACGGCCGCGACGGCGACGCCAAGGTCACCTATGGCGACGTCTTCCTGCAGGCCGAGCGGGAATATTCGAAGCACAATTTCGAAGTGGCCGACACCGCGATGCTGTTCGAGCAGTTCAAGATGGCGGAAGCCGTCTGCCGGAAATACCTCGATGCGGGTTGGAAAGATGGCAAGCGCGAGGCGCATCTGATGTCGCTTCCGGCCTATGACCAGTGCATCAAGGCAAGCCATGTGTTCAACCTGCTCGACGCGCGCGGCGTGATCTCCGTGACGGAGCGGCAGAGCTACATTCTTCGCGTGCGCGAACTGGCAAAAGCTTGCGGCGAGGCCTGGATACATACTGAAGCGGGCGGAGCGACCTGATGCCCGATCTTTTGCTTGAACTTTTCTCGGAAGAAATCCCCGCGCGCATGCAGGCCAAGGCGGCGGACGATCTGCGCCGCATGGTCACCGACAAGCTCGTCGCCGAGGGTCTCGTCTACGAAGGCGCGAAGGCGTTCGCGACGCCGCGCCGCCTTGCGCTTACCGTGCACGGCATCCCTGCGCGCCAGCCTGACCTGAAGACCGAACGCCGCGGACCGAAGATCGGTGCGGCCGACGCGGCCGTGCAGGGTTTTCTGAAAGCGACGGGTTTGACGTCGCTGGACGAGGCCAAGATCCAGCGCGATCCGAAGGGCGACTTCTACATCGCGCTGATCGAGAAGCCCGGCCGCGACGCCATCGACGTGCTCGCGGAAATCCTCCCCGTGATCATCCGCACTTTCCCTTGGCCGAAATCGATGCGCTGGGGCGCGCGCTCCGGCAAGCCGGGCTCGCTGAGCTGGGTGCGTCCGCTGCACGCGATCACCGCGACGTTCGGGCTCGAGACCGAAGAGCCCGATGTCGTCAAATTCTCGGTGGACGGCATCGAGGCCGGCCAGACCACTTACGGTCACCGCTTCATGGCTCCTAGCGCGATTTCCGTCCGCCGCTTCGAGGACTACGAAGCGAAGCTGAAGGCCGCAAAAGTCATCCTCGATCCGCAGGCGCGCAAGGACATCATCTTTGCCGACGCCAAGGAGCTGACCTTTGCGCAAGGGTTCGAACTGGTCGAGGACCAGGTGCTGCTCGATGAGGTTTCGGGTCTCGTCGAATGGCCCGTCGTCATGATGGGATCGTTCGAAGCGGAGTATCTCGCGATCCCCGACGAGGTGATCCGCGCCACCATCCGCAACAACCAGAAGTGCTTCGTCGTCAAAGATCCCGAGACGGGCAAGCTGACCAACAAGTTCGTGCTCACCGCCAACATCGAGGCGCCTGACGGCGGCAAGACCATCGTCGCCGGCAACGAGCGTGTGATCCGTCCGCGCTTGTCGGATGCGAAATTCTTCTACGAGACGGACCTGAAGACGAAGCTGGAAGACCGGCTGCCGAAGTTCGAGCAGATCGTGTTCCACGAGAAGCTCGGCACCCAGGCTGCGCGCATCAAGCGCATCGAGCGTCTCGCCGCAGAGATCGCGCCGCTCGTCGGCGCCGATGTCGCCAAGGCGACGCGCGCCGCGCATCTGGCGAAGGCGGATTTGCTGACCGAAGTCGTCGGCGAATTCCCCGAGGTGCAGGGCCTGATGGGCAAGTACTACGCGCTGGCCCAGGGCGAGGACGCCTCCGTCGCTGCCGCCTGCGAGGAGCACTATAAGCCGCAAGGGCCTGCCGATCGCGTGCCGACCGATCCGGTCAGCGTCGCAGTCGCGCTCGCGGACAAGCTCGACACGCTTGTCGGCTTCTGGGCGATCGACGAAAAGCCGACGGGATCGAAGGATCCGTATGCGCTGCGCCGCGCGGCGCTGGGCGTGATCAGGATTGTGCTCGAAAATCAGACTAAGATTAGTTTGCGAGAACTCGCTTGGGGGCACTTAGAGCGCTCGTACGACAAACAATACTTGGAAGTTGCAGAAAAGCTTGATGATCTGATGGTCTTTTTCGAAGACCGGCTTAAGGTCCAATTGCGAGATCAGAAGGCGCGTTACGATCTCGTCGATGCGGTTCTCAACGCTGGTTCGTTGGTGCAAGGGCATCCAATAGTGGCGGTCGTCCGCCGCGTCGAAGCACTCGGAAAATTCCTCGATACCGACGACGGCAAGAATCTGCTGGCAGGCACCAAGCGCGCCAGCAACATTCTCTCGATCGAGGAGAAGAAGGATAAGCGCTTATTCGACAGCGCACCCGATGCCTCGCTCTACGCTCTCAGCGAGGAGAAGGCGCTGGCCCGCGCGATCGATGAAGTGACGGCCGAAGCCCGTGCCGCCGTCGCCGGGGAAGACTTCGCTGCCGCGATGAGTGCGATGGCCAAGCTGCGTCCGCCGGTCGATGCGTTCTTCGAGAAAGTTCGCGTCAACGACGAGGATGCGAAGGTGCGTGAGAACCGGCTAAAACTGCTTAACGAGATCCGCAGCGCCACGCGTGCGGTGGCGGATTTCTCGAAGATCCAGGATTGAGCGCGTCTTGGCGCAACTGGACACCGTCATGCCCGGGCTTGTCCCGGGCATCCACGTCCTTCTTCGCTCGCGGAGAGGCATGGATGGCCGGGACAAGCCCGGGCCATGACGACGGAGTTGGTGGCCGCAATTGCTGTGCGCGAAGAGTGCCCACACAAAAAGCCCCGCCCGGCGGGGGGAGGACCGGGCGGGGCCTGATGTCCGACTATACTGCTCGCGTCAGCCTGATTGATGTGACGCGCCGGACACCTAGTTGATACCGGAAACGTTAGTCCATCACCTCGACGATGCGCCGCGAGCGCGGCTCAACCAGCACGGTCTCGCCGTTTACGACGGTGTAGCGATAGGTGGTGGCGCCGAAACGTTGCGGCACGTCATAATAGGTGACGCCGCTTTCAGGTAAGGTGGCACCGACCACCACGCGATCCGGGATGCGGAAAGCCGGCACACGTTGTTCGAGGACATAGTCGCGGAAAGCCGGCCGCTGCTCGACCGCAATGGTCGGGCCGCTCTCGACGACGACGGGCGCGCGTCCCACGGTGACGCTGCTTTGCGCCTGCACCGCAAGGGGCGAGCCGATCGAGGCCGCGAGCGCTGCAAGAGCAAGAATCCTGTTCCGCATGGGCAACTCCTTCGAGAAGGTTTTCGGGAAGCGCCACTGGCGCGACCGGTTGCCAATGCATGCGTCTCCGCGATGTTCCGGAAAACGCCCGCCGCATTCGCGGCATTTTCGGGCAGTTTTCGCGAAGCCGGGAACTCGCGCGCCCCCGGTGCGTCTCTACCCGCGGAACCCAGTCCGCTATGATCCCGCCGCGATTCGCCCCACCCACGGAAGAAAATTCATGCACATCACCGTCGCCCACATCTCGCCGATCCTGTCGCTGCTTGCGGGTGTGCTCATCCTGATCATGCCGCGCCTCCTGAACCTGATCGTCGCGATTTTTCTCATCATAAATGGTGCGATCGGGCTCGGATTGTTGAAGTGGCTCCATCTCTAGGCCTTCATTCTAGGGAACTCTTCGACTTGCGCGGACCTGCCCAAAGTGGTGTAAGGCGCGCAATTACCCATTCCTCTCGCAGGTTGTGTGCAAGCTATGGCCAAAGCCGCCTCGAAAACTCCAGCGAAAATTCCAGCGAAATCAAAGTCCTCCGCCAAGGCGAAAGCCGCGCCGGCGGCCCGCAAGGCACTTGCCAAGCGCGCCCCGAAGCCCGTGGCCAAGGCCGCTGCCAAGCCGGCTGTGAAGCCTGCCGCCAAGTCGGTTTCCAAGGCTGTTGCAAAGGCAGCGACGAAGCCGGTTGCGCCGAAGGTCGCCGCGAAGCCGGTACCGAGCAAGACTGCTTCAACCAAGGCTGCGCCTGTTGCGGCCAAGGCCGGCAAGTGGGTGTTCACCTTTGGGGACGGCAAGGCCGAGGGCAAAGCGGAGATGCGCGATTTGCTCGGCGGCAAGGGCGCCAACCTCGCCGAGATGGCCAATCTCGGCCTGCCGGTGCCTCCGGGCTTCACCATCCCGACCTCGGTCTGCACCTATTTCTACGCGCATGACAAATCCTACCCGAAGGAATTGAAGTCGCAGGTTGAGAAGGCGCTCGACCATGTCGGCAAGTTGACCGGCAAGATCTTCGGCGATTCCAGGAATCCGCTGCTCGTTTCCGTGCGCTCCGGCGGCCGCGCCTCGATGCCGGGCATGATGGATACCGTGCTCAATCTCGGCCTCAATGACGAGACCGTGGAAGCGCTGTCGGAACTGTCAGGCGATCGCCGCTTCGCTTATGACAGCTATCGCCGCTTCATCACCATGTATTCGGACGTGGTGCTCGGGTTCGAGCATCATCATTTCGAGGAAATCCTCGACACCTTCAAGGACAGCCAGGGCTACACGCTCGACACGGATCTCACCGCCGACGACTGGGTCGATCTGGTCGGCAAGTACAAGGACGCGGTCGCGCGCGAAACCGGCAAGGATTTTCCGCAGGATCCGCACGACCAGCTCTGGGGCGCGATTGGCGCGGTGTTTTCATCCTGGATGAACGCCCGCGCGGTGACCTACCGCAGGCTGCACGACATTCCGGAATCCTGGGGCACCGCGGTCAACGTGCAGGCCATGGTGTTCGGCAACATGGGCGAGACCTCGGCGACCGGCGTTGCCTTCACGCGCAATCCCTCGACCGGCGAGAGCAAGCTCTACGGCGAGTTCCTGATCAACGCGCAAGGCGAGGACGTGGTCGCGGGCATCCGCACGCCCCAGGACATCACCGAGGAAGCGCGCAAGGACTCCGGCTCCGACAAGGCGTCGATGGAATCGGCGATGCCGGAGGCGTTCAAGGAGCTGACGCGGATCTACACGCTGCTCGAGAAGCACTACCGCGACATGCAGGACATGGAGTTCACGGTCGAGCAGGGCAAGCTCTGGATGCTCCAGACCCGCGGCGGCAAGCGTACTGCCAAGGCGGCGCTGCGCATCGCGGTCGAACTCGCCAATGAAGGCCTGATCACCAAGAAGGAAGCGGTGACGCGGATCGACCCCGCCTCGCTCGACCAGCTGCTGCATCCGACCATCGACCCCAACGCCAAGCGCGACGTGATCGCGACCGGCCTGCCGGCCTCGCCGGGTGCGGCCTCCGGCGAGATCGTGTTCTCCTCGGACGAAGCGGCCAAGCTTCAGGCCGACGGACGCAAGGTGATTCTGGTCCGGATCGAGACCAGCCCCGAAGACATCCACGGCATGCACGCCGCCGAAGGCATTTTGACCACCCGCGGTGGCATGACCTCGCATGCTGCGGTGGTCGCGCGCGGCATGGGCAAGCCCTGCGTCTCCGGCTGCGGCACCATCCGCGTCGATTACGGCCGCGGCACCATGAGCATCGGCTCACGCACCTTCAAGACCGGCGACGTCATCACCATCGACGGCTCGCTCGGCCAGGTGCTCGCCGGCCGCATGCCGATGATCGAGCCCGAGCTGTCCGGCGAGTTCGGCACGCTGATGAAATGGGCCGACCAGGTCCGCAAGATCGGCGTGCGCGTCAACGCCGACACGCCGGAGGACGCGCACACTGCGATCAAGTTCGGCGCGGAAGGCATCGGCCTCTGCCGTACCGAGCACATGTTCTTCGAGGAGACGCGCATCCGCACGGTGCGCGAGATGATCCTCTCCGAGGACGAGCAGTCGCGCCGCGCTGCGCTGGCAAAACTGCTGCCGATGCAGCGCGCCGACTTCGTCGAGTTGTTCGAGATCATGAAGGGCCTGCCCGTCACGATCCGCTTGCTTGATCCGCCGCTGCACGAGTTCCTGCCGCACACCCATGCCGAGGTCGAGGAAGTGGCGCGCGCCATGAACACCGACCCGCGGCGCCTGGCCGACCGCGCGCGGGAGCTGTCGGAGTTCAATCCGATGCTCGGCTTCCGCGGCTGCCGTATCGCGATAGCCTATCCCGAGATCGCCGAGATGCAGGCACGTGCGATCTTCGAAGCGGCGGTCGAGGCCGAGAAGCGCACCGGCAAGGCCGTCGGCCTCGAGGTGATGGTGCCGCTGATCGCCACCAAGATGGAGCTCGACCTCGTCAAGGCGCGCATCGATTCCACCGCGAAGGCGGTGATGCGCGACACCAACACCAAGCTGACCTATCAGGTCGGCACAATGATCGAGCTGCCGCGCGCCTGCCTGCTCGCGGCCGAGATCGCGGAGAGCGCCGAGTTCTTCTCATTCGGTACCAACGACCTCACGCAGACGACGTACGGCATCAGCCGTGACGATGCCGCAAGCTTCCTCGGCACCTACGTGTCCAAGGGCATCCTGCCGATCGATCCCTTTGTCGCGCTCGACCAGGAAGGCGTCGGCGAGCTCGTCAAGATCGGCGTCGCACGCGGTCGCAAGACGCGCCCCTCGCTCAAGGTCGGCATCTGCGGCGAGCACGGCGGCGATCCCGCCTCCGTCGCCTTCTGTCACGCGATCGGCCTCGACTACGTCTCCTGCTCGCCCTACCGCGTCCCGATCGCCCGCCTCGCCGCCGCGCAAGCCGCGCTCGGCAAGGCGATCGCGAGCCAAGCGTAAGGTAAGCGGCGAGTTGAATGTTGAGAGCGAAAGAGGCGGGGCCAAAACCCCGCCTCTTTCTTTTGAGGCGACGTTCTTGCCACACATTCAGTGTCATCGCCCGCGTAAGCGGGCGATCCAGTATTCCAGAGGCGGTGACGTGATAGGGAAGGAGCCGCGGCGTACTGGATGGCCCGCCTTCGCGGGCATGGCGGCTGTGGTCGAAGTGGCGATGGAACCGTGCGCGTCCCGTAATGACACGTGCGCGCAAGAGTTCCTTCACCATTCGCGTTGACCAGTTGTTTACCCCTTCGCGTGAGGGCGCATTTACCAAGGCGCATCATCGCCCCGTGAAAACACCTGCGATTGCTTGCGTGTGCCGCATGCTCAACGCCGATTAACGCCCCAGCAACCTAAATTAGATACTCACGATAAAGATCGAATTGCACGGATGTACTGCGGCTCGATTTTTCTAGCGTAAGCGTAGCGTGAGCGTATCGATGTTTTTGTTGCGTACCCATCCGAAGGGCGCGCGGTTCGCGTCCTTCGGCATCGGTCTCTGCATCTTCGCATTGATGCCGAGAGAGACCGGCTATCAGGACATTGCCTCGCTGCTGGCGCGCCAACCCGGCGTCGCGGAGCGTTGGCAGAAGCAGGTTTTCTCTGCTGCGTCCTCCATACAACTGGCCACTTACAGTTTTTCCCGGCCGATCGGCACTTCGGCTCCGCAGAGCGCGATGGTTCGTCTCGCGAGCCTCGACGGCCGCGACGTCACCGGCGCGATCAGCCGCAATCCGGCGCTGCAGGCGCCGCCCCGCTACCAGGCCGCCGATTTTCCCAAGGTCGATCGCTCCATGAAGGGTGACCGCCTCGCAACGGTCACACCGACGCAGGCTCCCGAAGCGGGCGCGCCGACGGCAGCGCCGACGCAGGAGGATCCCGCGACGTCGAACAGCTCGGTGTTCGGCGCCAAGACCGTCGCGCTGCCGCAGGCGATGTCGCCGGAATCCGCGGCCGCGCTGGATCCCGAACTCGCGGAGGCGCTGCGTGCGCCGCCGCTGCCGCAATACACCAATGCGCCACAAGCCAGCGACGCTGCGCGCTCGCTCGCGCTCCAGCCGCTCGAAGCGCTGAAGCAGGCCACCATTCCGGCTGCACCGCCGCGCGATCCGTTCCGGGTCAAGACCTCGAGCCTGTTCTTCGGCAGCTCCTCGCTCGGAGGCAACGTCGAGAGCATCGAGAGCTGGCAACCCGGTGCGGAGCCGCTGATCGTGATGCCCGACCCCGACATGAAGGTGACGGCGTCGCTATCGCCGCCGTCGGAGGATATTGCGAAGGATATCGAAAGCGGCGAGAGCGTCGCGCCGAAGGGTGAGGTCAACGTCGACAATCAGCGCGCCAGATCGCCGGCGGAACGGCTCGCGCTCGACGACAAGTCGCGCGCGAAGTCCGAAAAATGCCTCGCGGAGGCCGTCTATTTCGAGTCCCGCGGCGAGGCCGTGCGCGGTCAGATGGCGGTTGCGCAGGTGGTGATGAACCGCGTGTTCTCCGGCAAATACCCGGACACTGTGTGCGGCGCCGTCTATCAGAACAAGCACCGCCATCTCGCTTGCCAGTTCACCTTTGCCTGCGACAACAATGCCGACGTGATCCGCGAGCCCGAGATGTGGGACCGTGCGAAAAAGATCTCGAAGGCCATGCTCGACGGCCAGATCTGGCTGCCCGAGGTCGGCAAGTCCACGCACTACCACGCCTATTGGGTGCGCCCGTCCTGGGTCGCCGAGATGAAGAAGATGTACAAGACCGGCGTCCACACCTTCTATCGCCCACGCGCCTGGGGCGATGGCAGCGAAGAGCCGAGCTGGGGCACCCCGGCGCAGACCGCCGCGCTCTCCGCCGAGCTCACTCAGCAAGCCAAGAGCTCCGCCGAGATGGGCGCGACCGAGCGGCGGTAGCGCCTCACGCCTCGATATCCAGCGCGCAGTCGAAATTTGGCGCCGAATGCGTCAGCGCGCCGGATGAGGCGTAGTCGACGCCGGTCGCAGCGATGGCTGGGATCGAGTCCAGGGTGACACCGCCGGATGCCTCCAGCTTGAGGCGTCCCTCGTTGAGCCTGACGGCTTCGCGCAGCGTCGCAATATCCATGTTGTCGAGCAGCACGGCGTCGGCAAGGCCGGTGTCGAGCACCTCGCGCAACTGCGGAAGCGTGTCGACCTCGATCTCGATCTTGACGAGATGGCCGGCCTGGGCGCGGGCGCGCTCCAGCACGGGACGGATGCCGCCGGCGACCGCGATGTGGTTGTCCTTGATCAGGATCGCGTCGTCGAGCCCGAAGCGGTGATTGAAGCCGCCGCCGCAGCGTACCGCGTATTTCTCCAAGGCGCGCAGCCCGGGCGTGGTCTTTCGCGTGCAGCAGATTCTCATCCGGGTGCCCTCGGCGCGCGCAACGTAGTCCGCCGTGAGCGTCGCGACGCCCGACAGCCGGCCGACGAAATTCAGCGCGGTCCGCTCCGCCGTGAGGATGGCGCGTGCCGGCCCCGAGATCGTCAGCACCTGCTGCCCGCGGGCGACGCGCGCGGCGTCGCGAACATGTGCGCGTACCTCGATGTCGGGCGAAAGCTTTTGCAAGGTGGCGAGCGCCAGCGGCAAGCCGGCGATCACGCCGGACTGCCGTGCGACCAGGATCGCTTGCGCCTTCGTTGCCTCGGGGATCGTCGCAAGCGAGGTAATGTCGCCGACGCGGCCGAGATCCTCATCGAGCGCGCGGAGCACGGCCTCGTCGATCGCGAGCGGGGAGAGAAAGGCGTCGGGATAGAGCAGAGAGGTCGGGGTGATCATGGCAGACTCCGTCAGGCGATCATGGGTTGTGCGGTGCGCGGTGTCGGGCGTTCGCTCAGGCTGTCCGCGACCTCGCGTACTGCTGCGAGCGTCGTCATCGTGCGCTGCGCGAGGGCGGGTACGTCCGCGGCATGGTCGGAGCGGAAATGCGCGCCGCGGCTCTCGCGCCGGTTCCAGGCCGACACCGCCACGAGCAGGGCTGCCGTTGCCATGTTGCGGACCGCGATGCTCGTGGCCTCTCGTTCGAGCGCGGCGAAGCTGCGAACCGCGTCCGCAAGCCCGTAACCGTCGCGGATCACGCCGACATGCGCGCTCATCAGCATCCGCAGCCGCTTCACGGCCGCAGCATCCGGTGCGCCGCCGCGCGGCGTCGCCGCGTCCGCAAGGCGGGCGGGCGAGGGGCTGGTGCGGCCGGCGATGTCATCGGCGACGCGTGCGGCGTAGACCACGGCCTCGAGCAGCGAATTCGACGCAAGCCGGTTCGCGCCATGCGCGCCGGTGGACGACACCTCGCCGCCGGCCCACAGCCCGTCGATCGAGCTGCGGCCGCGATGGTCGACCGCGATGCCGCCCATGTGGTAGTGCGCCGCCGGTGCGATCGGGATGGCCTGCGTGGCGGGATCGATGCCAGCGGCCATGCAGCTTGCATGAACCGTCGGGAATCTGTCGCCAAAACGTGCGCCCAGCGCTTGCCGCGCATCGAGAAAGGCGCCGCGCCCGGCCGAGATCTCCGCGAACACGCCGCGGGCCACGATGTCGCGCGGAGCGAGCTCGGCGAGCGGATGTCGCGCCGCCATGAAATGCTCGCCACGGCCGTTGATCAGCGTCGCGCCTTCACCGCGCAGCGCTTCGGTGGCGAGCGGCGCGGGATCGCGACCGACCATGATGGCGGTCGGGTGAAATTGCACGAACTCGGGATCTGCGATCACCGCGCCCGCGCGTGCGGCGATCGCAAGGCCGGATCCGCTGGCCTCGCGCGGATTGGTGGTGACAGCATAGAGATGGCCAATGCCGCCCGTGGCCAGCACCACCGTCCGCGCGGCGAGTAGGATCGGCCGTGCGGCGAAATTGTCGGCTTCGCTCAACTGAAGGCCGGTGACGGCGCCGTCCTCGGTCAACAGCGCTTCGGCGACGAATCCTTCGATCAGCCGGATCGACGGCGTGCGCCGCACGGCATCGCTCAGCGCCGCGATGATGGCGGCGCCCGCGCCATCGCCACGCACATGTACGATACGCCGCGCCGAGTGTGCGGCCTCGCGCCCGACTGCGAGCCTGCCTTCGAGATCGCGGTCGAACGGCACGCCATAGGCGAGAAGGTCGTGAATTCGCGGTGCCGCCTCGCGCGCGATCCCGAGTGCGATGGCTTCGTCGACTATGCCGCCGCCGACCGCAATCGTATCCGCGGCATGCGCTTCCGGCGTATCGCCGTCGGCCACGGCCGCGGCGATGCCGCCTTGCGCCCATGCGGACGACGCGCCCTGTCCAAGCGGCGCAGCCGAGATCAATGTCACCGGCCGCGGCGCGAGTTTTAGCGCGCAGAACAATCCGGCAAGGCCGCCGCCGACGATGATGACGTCGTCGGAGCGGGGGAGCGTGTTGATATTGTTTGTCATGGCTTTATCTCAATTCTTCAAATTGATCATCCGCACGACCGAGCGCCTCGCGCGTTCCGCGAGCGCGGGATCGATCGTCACTTCCTCGCGAAGCGTCAGCAGGCTCTCCAGAATGTTGGCGAGCGTGATGCGTTTCATGTGCGGGCAGATGTTGCAGGGGCGCAGCATCTCCACATCGGGCAGCTCGGCGCGGACATTGTCGGCCATCGAGCATTCCGTGATCATCACCAGC